>CAYVVZ010000008.1:15708-142583 GCA_964455365.1 uncultured Anaerolineaceae bacterium
AGTGGATGGCTCAGGAGTAGTCTAGCACAGCAGTTAGTTGCGCTTCAAAAGCCACTTCAGCTTCGAGTTTTGCGCCGTGATGCAGCCAGATGAGAAATTCCACGTTGCCTTCTTTGAGGCCGCGAATTGGGGAGACGGTTAACCCGGCAATGTGAAAGCCTGCTTCAGTGGAAAACGCTGCTACTTCACGGATGACACGCTCATGCACGTCGCGGTCTTTCACCAAGCCACCTTTGCTGATTTCGTCTCGTCCGGCTTCAAATTGTGGTTTGATGAGCGCAATGACATCTGCGGTAGGTGTGAGCCACTTCTGAATTGCGGGGAGCAGCAACCGCAGCGAGATGAAAGAGGCATCCACCACAACGAGTTCTACAGGTTCAGCAAGGGATTGCAGGTGACGGGCATTGGTACGTTCCATGACGACAACCCGTTCATCGACGCGTATCTTGTGTGCTAGTTGTCCGTAACCAACATCAATGGCGTAGACTTTCGCCGCGCCATTCTGCAAAAGACAATCGGTGAAACCACCTGTGCTGGCTCCAACATCCGCACAAATTTTACCGCTGACATCATAGCTAAAATCGTGCAATGCCCCCGCCAATTTTTCGCCTCCGCGACTGACAAATCGCGGCGAAGATTTCACTTGTATATCCGCATTGGATGGTACTTTCATACCAGCTTTGGTAATGATTTCACCGTTAACAAGCACTTCTCTTGCCATGATTTGCGCCTGGGCTTTTGACCTGGTGGAAGATAGGCCAAGTTCAACTAACAAAACATCCAGACGTTGTTTTTTATCTGCTGCCATACTTCGCCTTAATCCCGCGTCAGTGAAACAATCATCTCAATCGGGCCGCCATCTTGCTCCGCGAGGATTTCTGCATCAATGATGTAGCCATCTCCGGTCACAGGCAAGTAACCTTCTGCAAGAACATAGACACTGTAGGGCGCATCTAGCTGAATGGGACGATCAATTTCAAAATTTCCATCCTCATCAGTCACAGCAAGGCCGTAGATTTGTTCTTGATCCCACACAAAATCCGCTACCGAAAAATCTTCACTGATGAGGACGAAGGTTGCACCGGGAACACCAATGCCCGTTTCTGCATCGATGATTTGTCCGCCTAAGCGTGTGCCACCAACCTGTTCAAGTCGATCAATGGGAAGTTGACCTATTCCTACGGAAGCCTCTTCGGATGCAAGCAGAACGCCATTCACCAGCAAGTTCAATGTATAGGTAGCATCTGGCAGGCCACCTGGAGCAGTGAGACGTAGTGTGTAATCCTCACCACTTTCCGTAGTGTTCCACAGAGAGGTTTCCTCATAGAAAACTCTGCCATCCACTAACCATTGCTGCGTCCAGCGTGTGCCGGGTGCGATTTGCTGCCAGTCGAACCGAGCAAAAAGCGTATTTGCCCCATCCGGGAAGTTCGTTGATGGTGAACCCTCTGGCAGCGTGGTAGGGCTATCTGAGCGCAAAAATTCCAGGTTGGTGAAAACCACGGGGAGCGCCCCGGCTTGTTCGCCTGCCACGACAAAATCCCCCGTGGTCTTCAGGCGTAAGGTATCTGCTTCTTGCAAATATAGCTCTACGCGATAGTTTCCAGGGCGCAGGCCACCATCCGGGCGGATGCTCACATCGGTGCGTGAACCATTCACACCATCATCTGCTGTCCAGACATCCACGGGCGGTTCGCTGATGGGAATACCGTTATAGTACCAACGCGATGTCCAACTGAGACCCGGCTGCATATTGCGGTAGACGAAACGCGCTGATGCGATATCCCCAGCAGGAAGCACATAACTTTCACCCTGCAAATTTCCCTGTTCATCTAGCAAGCCAAATGCGACGTTCGAGAACTCCGGTGCGTCCTGGGGCGCGCCGCCAATAGTAACCAGACGGCTGACCACCGCAACTCCATCCACAAAAAGGCGAAACTCATACGTACCATTAGGCCAGGGCTGATCGCTGCTGCCTACATACCAGATGCCGTTTGTGCCGCCACTGAAGCGCACAGGCGGGAGTGAAAAAGTCTGGTTGGGTACACCATCAATGCTGACTTGCACTTCGTACACGGTTTGTGGCGTGAAATTCTGATAATCGAAGAAGAAATACAGGCTGGTCGCACCTGTAGGAACAGAACCAACCACGCGGTTTGGAATGCCATTGTTGATGGAGGTGGCGAAGAATTCACGCGACACACTTGGCGATTCGGTTGCAGCGGCCTGGAATTGTGGCACAGTGATTGAATTGATTTGCAAACCCAACGATGCGCTGCGGATCAAGGGACGTGCAAAGCTGGTAGGGCGCAGTACGCTGATTGGTTCGCCAATGGGGATGCAGGAGTCATTGCGGTTGATGAAACCGTCCCCGTTGGTGTCATCCAGCAAGCGGCATTCTATCGCTTGATCCGCATCCAATGGGGCAGAAGTCGGGATCGCAACGAGTTGTCCTTCCTGGTTATAAGCACCACCACCGGAGATTAAACCCGGAATAGGGCTGGTGCTGGCAACTTTGATCCAGGAACGAGAACCGCCAGATGGCTCGGATAGAAAGGCTGCCGCTGTCGTGACATAAGTGGCAACCGGGTCGTTCTCAAAATTGGGATAGCCGACCAGGGTTAGTGTATCGTCTAGCTCAACGCTGCCTGCATCCACCACTTCGACAAAGGGTAGGATTGGCAGAGTTTCCGAGTCAACCTCACGACCATCCAACTCACGGTTGATCCTCAGCAATGCAAGATCTGCACCTTCATTGACCTGTACAATCTCCGCACGGTATTTCGGAATTGGCGGCTGGGTGGGGTCAATTGTCATGGCGATAATGAGTTCTTCGCCGGGGCATTCAGTGCTTGGCACGGTATGATGGGCATTGGTCAGAATCAAGCCATCGTAGCGGACAATCGTCCCTGAGCCGATGCAGTAGGTATTCAGGTTCTCGGCATCAGCTTGCATGATAAACACAGTCGCCCGCTGGATTCGTTCCAGGTCAAGTAGGGTGTCATCAAGGTTGTCCTGTGCGCGAAGCGCTATTAATCCACCCAGGACGATGAAACTAACGAGCGCAATGATTCTGCGGAATAGCATCAGAACTGTAGACCTCTCAAAAACTGCTCGAAACGCGGGAATTCTCGCTGGAACACATCGGCATCTGCTCGATAGGTGATGACGATGGATTGTCCACCGCTGATGATGAGTACATCCAGCCCACGAACCACATTCGGAACCCCTTCGAGGAAGGGACTTACATCGCTGCTGACGTAGGTATAGCCAATGGCCTGCCCGGAGATGCGGTCTGAAAATATATATTCATCTTCTGACAGTACCTGGTAGTTGATGAGTTCCTGAATGCGATCCAGCGTCAGGCGATCAGCGATGTTGCGCTCTACTGCATCGGGGCCAATCGGCAGGGCAGATACCTGGAATGTGGTCTTGAAGCCGCGCTGGGACATATCTCTCACACGGAAAACATAGTCTTCTGACGTAGTATCCAGCAACCAGCCAGCCGGATACTGGGCAGAAATCCCGGCCTCGGCGCTCTCGTATGTACTAGTAGCGCTGTTGATCTGCGCACGAAAGTTCAATCCCACCAGGAACAGAACGATTGCCACAAGCACTGTGAATACAGTTGCCCAACGCTGGCGAAGCGTTAGGCCTGAAGGTTCGCTGAGTACTTCAATGACTTGCATCGCTCAAGCCTCTTCCGTATTTTTATCGCGTTGGCGGTTTTCAGCGACCTGGAACAAAAAGATCATAATTGCCATGGGAATTAAATAAACTACGCCAGAAAATGCCAGACCGAATATGTCGCGCTGTGGGCTGGCAAACGTGCCAACTGCGGCGTTCATGAACGAAGAGCGCAGCGCCAGGGCTAACCCTGCATAAAATGTAGCAAGCACCAGGCTGGTGGGTAACAGCAGCGCATTCGCATTGTTAAGAAGCGTTTCTGAGAATCCATAAGAAACAATGACGCTCGCGGTAATCTGTACGGTGGTGAACGCCAGAACCCGCAGTACAAGTGAATCCAGAGCAATCTCCGGTGTGGTAAAGACAATTTGCAGGTTAAGTACCGTCACGTAGCCGATTGCTGTTGCCGCACCATATGCTATACTGTCGCCTCGAACCCGAATGAAGTCAGGCCAGATCAACGAGCGCAGCACAAGAAACTTGAGGAATTCCTGCACAACTGCCGTTGTCGTTGCGAACCCGATGATGCGTTCAACTGAAGAAGCCTGTGCCAACCAGCGCCCTGGCTGTAGAAAATCTTCCACCAGCGGCACTCCAACAGCGTTTGCCGCTAATGCGCTCACAACGAATGTGGTGAATAAGCGGCGGCGTGGGGCAGGGGCAGTATTTTCAGCAAGGCGCGAGAAGAGCAGCCACAACAGGGTCGGTAACAGGGCAAGTAAAACGTTTGCTGGTACGCGAACATTTTCGGGCAGCCTGAAGCCGAGGAAGTTATACAGCACCCAGATCCCACTGGATAATACAAGCAAGATGCCAGTTTCAACGGCGATACTTCGCCACGCTGGGCGATATGGGTAGACATCTTCTTCTTTGGGTGGTGGTACAAGTTGAGGGCTGGTGTAATTGCTCATCCAGTGATACCACTGTGGCAAGTGATTTGACGATAATGAATGTTCATCCTAAACGATGACCGCGTGTATGCAAAGGCGAAACTCCTTGACAAAGCATTGGCTCCGGCTGGTTCTGGTCGGATTATTTGGGTTAGCTGCTTGCACAGCGAATCCAGCAGATGAATTACAGAACTCTAAAATTGTCTACGGTTTGACACTAAATGTGAGTGGGATTGATCCGCATATCAATCGCTCAACGGAGCTGGGTATTGTGCTGCGTCAAGTATACGACACGCTGGTGTATCGTCACCCGGATACCCGTGAATTCGTGCCGGGGCTGGCGCAGTCCTGGGAAATTTCCGATGACGGCATGACGTATACTTTTCTTCTGAGGGAAGATGTCACCTTTCATGATGGTACGCCCTTCAATGCAGATGCAGTCGCGGCGAATCTGGCTCGCATCCTCGCGCCGGAGACCGCTTCACAACGCGCCCGGTTTTTGCTTGGGCCAATCGTGGGTTATGAAGTCGTTGACGAATACACTATCCGCATGGTATTGAGCCAACCCTTTGAGCCGTTCCTGGATGCGTTAAGCCAAATATATCTAGCAATGGCAAGTCCCACCGCGCTCGCAGAATATGCTGCCGAACCGCTGCGCTACCAGTATCATCAAGTAGGAACAGGCCCATTTAAATTTGTGGAATACTTGCCAGAAGACCGTATCGTGATCCGGCGTAATGCAGACTACGCATGGGGACCGGAATTCTATGGTAATCCCGGCGAAGACGCTGTGCAGGAAGTCGAATTTCGCTTTTTTAGCGATGAAGCAACACGCTTGTTATCGCTGGAAAATGGTGCTGCTGAGATCATGGGAGAGATCCCACCCGTTGATGCACGTTCCCTGGCAAGTGATGAACAGCTTGCACTGTTGCCTGTGAATATTCCCGGTGAGCCGGTGCAGTTCTATATGAATACCGCAGTTGCCCCAACGGATGATATTCGCGTTCGGCAAGCGTTGATCTACGCTGCGAATCGAAATGCTATTGTGGATGCGGTCTTTGGTGCATTTTCTCCTGTCGCATGGGGGCCATTAGCATCTTCGACACTGTACTATAATCGCGGCGTAGAAGGGGTCTATGCTTATAACATCGCACAAGCGGAATTGCTGCTAGAACAAGCAGGATATGTTGATGAGGATGGCGATGGCATCCGTGAACGGAATGGGGAACCACTGCAAATTATAGTGTTACAACCTCCCTGGAGTTCACTGCCAGATATAAACATCTTGCTGGAAGACCAATGGGAAACTATCGGTATTGATGTAGATTTGCAGTCTGTGCCGGGATATGTTGCCTTGATTGAAGCTGTGGCAGAAGGTGTCTACAACCTCGTGCCGTTCGACCAACCGGGGCTGGATCCCTACATTTTGAATCAGAGTTATCTCAGCGATGCGCCGGATAACTGGACAAACTATAGCAATCCAGAACTGGACAGCGTGCTGATTGAAGCAGCTCAGACGAGTGATGTTGAACAGCGTCGGCTGCTGTACGGTCGTGCGCAAGCCATCATTATGGAGCAGGCGCTGATTTTGCCCGTCCGCGAATACGTCAATTTAAATGCGTACAACCGTGATCTTCAAGGCTTACGCTTTGATCCATACGGCTGGTTCCCGCTGCTGCATGATGTCAGTGTTCGTCGTGGTTCGTAAAGGTGTGAGATGCACTTTCTGCTGCGAACGCTTTTCACAATCTGGCTGGCTGTGACGATCAGCTTTGTTGCTTTACGCTTGCTGCCAGGGAATGCCATTGATGCGCAGTTAGCCGGATCGGGTTTGCCGGAAGAAGTCGTTGAGGCACGCAAAGCAGCCGTTGGTTTGGATGATCCGCTACTGCTGCAATACATTCACTTTATGACGAATATGGTGCGCGGTGACCTGGGTTCTTCTCTATATGATGGACGCACTGTGCAAGAAGCAATCTTGCAGAATCTGCTACCGACAGTACAACTCGCTGGATCATCATTTGTATTTGCACTTCTCATAGGGGTAGGATTAGGGGTACTTGGTGGATTACAACTCCGGGTGCTGTCTCGCGCTGCGCAGGTGCTCACCAATATGTCTTTCGCCATCCCGTTCTACTGGACGGCGACTCTCGCACTTTTTCTCTTCGCGCTATCCTGGATGCAACAATACGGTCAGACTTTGCTCCCGGCACTGGTATTAGGATTTCACAGTGCTGGTGCAATTGCGCGGGTGATCCAGGTCGAAATTCAGCAGAACAGGGCGGCGGCGTTTATCATCACTGCGCAGGCAAAAGGTTTACCGAACCATACAATTACATGGCGGCATCTGCTGCGTGTTAGTTTATTACCTGCGATTACCGTAGCTGGCTTGCAAGCCGGGATATTGTTCAGCGGAACTGTCATCACGGAAAGCATATTCTCCAGGCCAGGGTTAGGTCAATTGCTTCTAACAGCTGTCTTGGAGCGCGATTATCCAGTCGTGCAAGGGGTAGTACTGCTGATTGCTGTTCTATATATTACGGTCAATGTGGCTTCTCGTTGGCTTGTCGTGATGGCTGATCCACGTCTTTCCACACTATGATACGTTTTATCCCGCTGTTGCTTATTGTCATTGTATTGTGGTTGGCTCCTGCATTGACGATGTTCGACCCCACTGATACAGAACCAACTGAGCAATATCTCCCTCCGAGTGTGCAGCATCCCGCCGGAACCGATCACCTGGGGCGCGATGTCTTCAGCCGGACGCTCTACGGTGGGCAACAAACGCTGCTGATCGGGATTTCTGCTGCGGTAGTGGCGATCATTGGGGGTACATCCCTGGCTATTCCGGCGATATTCAAAAACCAATTATCAGATGCTGCCACAGAAATCGTGCTGGATGCACTGCTGGCCTTTCCATCGCTGATATTGGCGTTGGTTATCATGACGATTCTAGGTCGTGGAACAACTTCGTTGATTATTGCGACGGGATTTGCACAGATTCCCTACTTTGCCCGCGTGGTGCTGACGCTCATTCGCAGTGTGTTGATCGAAGAATATGTACTAGCGGCACATGCTCAGGGAGCAGGATATATCTGGATTTTACGGGTGCATGTATGGCGAAATATTCAGCAGACCTACTTCGCTTACGCGGCAATCATTCTCAGTTACACGATCATCAACAGCGCAGCCCTCAGTTTACTTGGCCTGAGTGCTGATCCTTCTCAGCCAGATTGGGGTGTGATGCTACTGGACGGTCGCACTGGCTTTCGAAATGCTCCCTGGGTGGTGATTGCGCCAGGGCTGGCACTGACTCTGACCATCCTCTCTGTGCAACACCTCGCAGTTTCTAGCCGCGTGTAATGGTTGTTCCAAGAACCTGTTCACCAAGTAGAGCCTTTCTGAGCAAATCGGGCATTGATCCGTTGGCGATCTGCACTATAGGGTAGGGTGGATTGGTCGCCAGTTGCAACGAATCCTGCACTTTGGTGAGCATTCCCCCCGTTACATCAGTGGCTTCCGAACCACCCAATGCAGAGCGAATTTCCGAGAAATTATCAGGAGTAATTTTGTGGATGATGTTTTGCTGTTGGTCGTAGACTCCATCTTCTTTTCCAAGCAGGATGATCCGCGAAACAGGCAGATTTGTTGTCAAGAACGTGAAGATGGTTTCGGTTGAGGTAATCGTACCACCACGCACGGTATCCAGCGCAACATCGCCATATACCACCGGAACCAGACCCACGCGCAAACTGTGCTGTATGGGGTCAATCGACATCTGCGTGACAACACCATCGGTAGCAACCACCGAAGCAGAAGGTTGTACCCGAAAGGCGGGTACATCAGCTTGCAGCAAGGTTTCAGTGACGAGCTGGCTCAGGCTCGCGGCTACGACTGCCACCTGCGCAAATCCCTGCCACTGCGCGGAAGTCTGTACACCTGTCATCGTACCATGTTTGTGCGCCTCATCATGCCCAAATGATCCGCTGCCATGCCCGATGATCAGTTGTATGTCGGGGTTTTCTACCAATGCTTGCCGAACCTCTTGTGCCAGTCGCTGCATGACTTCCGGCAAATAGGTGCGGCTTTTCCGCTTATTCGTAATTAGTGACCCTCCCAGCTTGAGCAATGTAATCATTCGCCCATATCCTCCGTTGCTGCGATAGTTGTTTGGATGACCCGCTGCGCTCCTGCTTGTTCTAACGCAACTTGTATTGGTTCCAGCGTTTCCTCCGTGCAGAGAGCAATCATATTGCCACCACGCCCACCACCGGATAGTTTTGCGCCTAATGCGCCAGCATCGGATGCAGCCGCTACAAGCCCGTCCAACTCTGGCGATGAAACTGTCAAGTTATCCAATAGACGATGATTTTCACCCATTAACACGCCGAGATAATCAATATCCCCGGATGCCATGGCTGTACGAGCTTGTTTCGCAATGATGCCAATGTGTTCAATGATGGGTTGGTATTTGTCTGGATTACTCTCAACGAGTTTGCGTACATCACCAACTGCATCTTTTGTGAGTGCTTTTCGTCCAGTATCCGCAATGAGTAGGTGAAGTGGATTCTTTACGTCAATGTGTTGGATGGGTTTTCCGCGCACAAAGTAAACGACCTGATTGTATACGATCACAGTGTTATCGATGCCGGACGGTGTACCGTGATAAATTTTTTCAACTTCATAGACGATTTCGTTTACCTGTTCATCACTCAGTTGGTTTTCAGCTATTTCGCAAATTGCTCGCACAATTGCAGCAGAAATGGCGGCTCCGCTCCCCAGCCCGCTTGCTAGCGGAATCGTTGACCGGATTTGTATGCTGGCCTGGGGTGGGGGGATGTTTAATGTCTCAAATGTAAGGCGAGCCGCTAGCGCCAACGAATGTTCCGCTTCCAGGTTGATTTGCTGGCTGTCCAGGTCGAGCGCAATCAGGTGAAAGGGGTGATCCACAGGTTTTGCAATGGCTTCTGCAAGCAAGCTGCTCACCGGGGCAGCAATCGCGGGTTGCCCATAAACGACGGCGTGTTCGCCAAAGAGGATAATTTTAGCTGGTGCAGTTCCCCGAAACACAGTGGGTTTCTACTCCTGTGTGAAATGTTCTTCGCAGGATGAGTATAGCGCAGCAAAGCACGCTCACAATGCCCTATATCGGCTGTGAAGCCGCAGGTAGAATACTGCTGTTTAGTTCTATTGTGAGGATGAAATCATGCAGCAAGCTACAGCACGCGCCCATTCCAATATCGCATTTATCAAATACTGGGGCAATGCGGACGACAAATTGCGCATTCCGGTCAATGACTCAATCAGCATGAACCTGGATAGCCTGTATACCGAGACGACAGTACGCTGGGATGAAGCACTCAGCGCGGATCAATTGATCCTTGCTGGCGAAGCACAGCAAGGGAAAACGCTGGAACGAGTGAGCCAGCATCTGGATTTGATCCGCGAACGCCTTGGGATTTCCAGCAAAGCGCATGTTACTTCGCAGAACAATTTCCCGATGGGAACGGGGATCGCTTCCTCGGCGGCAGCCTTCGCAGCACTTACGATTGCAGCCGCTGTGGCGGCTGGTGCAGAACTATCCGAACGTGAACTGACAACGATTGCACGTTGTGGCTCTGGTTCTGCATCCCGTTCGGTATCGGATGGCTTCGTGCTGTGGTATCAAGGGAACTCTCATGAAACTTCTTATGCAGAGAGTTTTGCTGCGCCGGATCATTGGAAGTTGGTCGATGTTATTGGGATTGTCAGCGATCAACATAAGATGGTTGGCTCGCGCCAGGGACACACGACGGCAAATACCAGTGATCTACAAGAAGCGAGGGTGGCGGGCGCTCCCAAACGTGTCCAAGTCTGCAAACAAGCCATTCTGGATAAGGATTTTGCGACATTTGCGGAGGTGGTAGAACACGATAGCAATTTGATGCATGCCGTTATGATGACGAGTAAACCGCCGCTGTTTTACTGGAAGCCAACCACACTGACCATCATGGAGCTTGTGCGCGAATGGCGTGCGGATGGTTTGGAGGTTTGCTATACGCTGGACGCAGGGCCGAATGTCCATTGCATCTGTACCCCAGAAAGTGCGGATGAGGTAAGAATTCGCCTGGAACAAGTGTCCGGTATACTGGAAATCCGTACTGCTTCCTGTGGCACAGGAGCTAAAATAATCTCATAAGCAAGTTGAGCGTGGGTTGAGCGTTACCTGTGGCTCCTTGCGATGGACTCCGAAACCCCTCTATAATGCCAATATCACACTTCCATGAAAATCAATCCAAAGGGTCACTCCAATGTTGGAATTGTTGTTAGGGAATAGCTTTCTATCGGCGGTCATTGCGTTTGGGATTATTCTCATCCCGGCGATTATCATTCACGAACTTGGTCACTTCTTCGCGGCGAAGATGGTCGGGATCAATGTGCTGGAATTTGGCATCGGTTTCCCACCGCGTATGGTGCGCCTCTTCATGTGGGGAGAGACAGAATTTACCCTGAATTGGCTGCCCATTGGCGGGTTCGTTCGCCCACTTGGTGAAGATATGATAGGCCCCGTGGTAGAAGAAGATGTTGTTTATGAAGAAGATGGCAAACCAAAAGCTATCGAGTACATCAGCGAACGCGAAGAACTGATAGCGCGTGGTGTTCCAGAAGATAAGCTTGTCTCTGTAAACGAAGCCAAACCCATACATCGTATCTTCTTCATGGTGGCTGGCGCGGGGGCAAACTTCATTTCAGCGATTCTACTATTTATCATTGCGGCGCTGCTTGGCCTCCCTACGGAAGTTGGTGCGCGTGTGCAAGTACTTGAAATTCCGGCTGAGTCTGCCTTCAATATCGATGCGATTGCACCAGGCGACGCAATCGAACGTGTGAACGGGGAGTTATTTGCCACAACAGGTGAGATGCTAGAAGCACTACGCAGCAGCGCAGGCGAAACCGTCACGTTATCTATGCGCCGTTTTGATGATGATTTTGAGTCGTATGAAGTGTCCCTTTCACCATCAGATGCTCAGGCCAACGCCTATATCCTGGTGCTGGAAGTCATTGAAGATATGCCAGCACATCTTGCAGGAGTGTTGCCTGGCGACCGCATTATGGCCTTGAATGGACAAGCACTGGATTACATTGATCCAATGGCTGATTTACACGCGACCATCCTGGAGAATGCTGGCAGTGAAATGTCCGTAACGGTAATGCGGGATGGTGAAGAGCTAGAATTTTTCATGACCCCTGCCGAGACGGCTTCACCGAGTCGCGGGCGTATCGGACTTGGATTGATCGCGCAGTACGAAGCAGCGGACGGTGTAGTTTATCAGACGGCAAATCCACAGGTGGAATTTATTCCGCTGCCCGTTGGTGATGCGGTCGTATATGGTTTTCAGCGTACTGGTGACGTGTTGGGGATGATCATCGCATTGCCGGGGCAGCTCATTAGCGGGGCAATCTCGCCAGAAGAAGCACGCCCTGTGAGTGTGGTTGGCATTAGCCAAATTGGGTCGCAGTTCCTGCAAAGCAGCATCGAGAATGGCGCACCATCAATTATCCTGGATTTCCTGGGGCTGGTGAGTATCTTCCTGGGCTTCACGAACTTACTGCCATTCCCGCCGCTGGATGGTGGACGAGTGGTCTTCGTATTGATTGAAATGGTGCGCGGCAAACCCGTTCCCATTCAGGTAGAGAATCTCGTGTATCGTATCGGGATTGCGCTGTTGTTGGGTCTCGGCGTGATCGTAATTATTTATGACATCATCAACCCACTGAACCTGGGATCATAAGCATACGCAAGGAGAATAACAGAGGGATTCGCATGAGCGAACAGACACACTACGACGAAATTGAACAACGGGCTGCATTCGAGGTCGCACTCGAAGAACTGCGAGCAGGCCGAGATTTGCCGGGGCCAGACGTACTGTATGGCCTCTCGGCGTTGAACCAAGAGCAACTCACACAATTCGAGGAAGTTTGGGATACGCTGGATAGCACCTATCGCAGAGTCCTTATGCAGATGTTGGTGGATGCCAGTGAGGCCAATTACCGCCTGAACTATGATGCGATTGGGTTGGCAAACTTGCATGCGCCGGAGCCACAGGTGCGGCAGGCAGCCATTGAAATGCTCTGGGAAGATGAGAGCGAACAACTGCTACAGCATCTTTTCTGGGCTGCGAAAAATGATCCAGCAGTAGAAGTTCGTGCCGAAGCCGTTAAGTCATTGGGGCGTTTCATTTACGCCGGCGAGATGGGACATACAATCGAGAAGTACGAACCTGACGTACAGCAACTTCTCTTTGAAGTATTTCAGACGCAGGAAGAAGCATTGGATGTGCGGCGGTTTGCGCTGGAATCGCTGGCGAACTGCACCCATCCTGAACTTCCCGGTTTGATCCAACAGGCATACGGCAGCGATGACGACTCATTCCGTATGAGTGCAGTCGTTGCAATGGGGCGTTCGTGCGATATGCACCGTTGGGAAGATAATGTCTTGCGCGAGTTAGAGAGCCACGATGTGGATATGCGTCGTGAAGCCGTCCGTGCGGCTGGTGAATTGCAACTCAGTGATGCCGTTCCCGCAATCATTCGTTTCCTGCAAGAGGGGGATCGTGGGGATCAAGAAGTTGCGATCTGGTCATTGGGTGAAATTGGTGGCAAAGAAGTGACCCGTGTGCTGCAATCTTTGGCAGATGACGCAGAGGAGAGCGGTGATGAGGAATTTGCTGCGCTGATTGATGATGCATTGGGCAGCGCGAGTCTCGCAGATGGTGACTGGATGTTGCTGGATATTGACCCGGATGATTTTGAGGTTGATGCTTGACGTTGAAGTTAGGGGTACGTCAATGTACCCCTTCTATTTCTTCGGTCAGGCGAGGCCAAACATGGAAATCATCTTCATGCCCAGACCCATATCACTGACTTTGATTTTGCCAGCCATGAAAGCCTGCATCGGGTTGGATTTTCCGGTGGCAATATCGTAGAAGGCATCTGCATCAGCTTTGACTGTCATATCTGAATTTGTTTCACCTTCACCGTGTGTGACCTGTCCATCATTGATTGTGACCCAGTACACCCCACCATTGTCACCGCTCAGTTCAAATTGAATGGTCGCGTTCACGCCCTCTGCCTTCTCTGGGCGGAAATTGCTAACCATCGTTGGGAAGATGTTGTTTACTTCTTCTTGCGTTGCCATGACTGAAGCTCCTTTTTCATAGACTCTTTTCAGACAAAACTTCCTAAGCGACCAGTATACTAACAAAAAACCTTCTGCTAATGGTGAGTTGAGGAGTATTTCGTGAATAAGTTCCGTGTTTTAGTGGTAGCTCTGGCATGCTTGTTTGGCACGTTGACGATTGTAGAGGCCATCGGTGAAGAAACCAATCTCTCTGGTCGTCTTGCCATTGTTGGTAGTGACTTCAATATCTACACCTATGATTTTGCCGATGATTCACAAACAGCCCTGACAGAGGACAGCACGTTTAACCGCCGCTATCAGTGGCCTACGTGGTCAAATGATGGTCGTCTTGCATACTTCTGCTGTGATTTGCGCGTAGCCAGATCGAACGGTTCTGCGGCCTATGTATCCCCGGATGGACTTGCACCCGGAGAACTCGTCTACGAAGGTGAGAGCGAAGCGATCATTTATGCCAATTGGTCGCCTGTCGCATGTGCGGATGATCCTGAATGCCGTGACCTTGCTTTGCTGATTAACGAAATTGCAGAGCAGACACTCTCGGTTGAGATGGTACATAACGCAGCGGAAACAACCAGCGAGCGCGTGGATGTGGGTTCTCCTTTCTATTATCAGTGGAGTCCAGATGGTAGCCAGTTGGTGTTTCATCGCAATAGCAGCCAGCTTGAAATTTTCACTCTCGCAAGTGGGGACATCACCGAAAACATTGAAGAGCAATCATCTGGTTTGTATCAGGCTCCGGCCTGGTCTCCCTCGGATAACCGAATTCTGTTTGGTGTGACAGGTTCAACGACCTCGCGCACCGACCTGGTAGTGTATGAAAATGGGGTAGGGCATGTTCTGGTCAGTGAACTAGAGGGGTTCATTTCTTTCTTATGGTCACCAGACGGAACCATGGTTGCTTACAGAGTGATTTCGTCTGAGGGGCATGGCGGTATCGTGGTTGTTGATGCAGAAACGGGTGAAGAAATCACGTCCAGCAGTCTCGAGGGAATCATTTCTTTCTACTGGTCGCCCGATAGTCAGCAGATTGCCTATGTCACAACGATTAGTTCTGAGGGGCGACAAGCAAAAGCAGGTGTTTACGCAAGGCCGGTTCTCGTCCAAAATAATGCTGCACCACTTTTCTTGTGGTCTGTGCTGAATGTTGAGACGGGGCAGAATACACAGTACAACACATTCACCCCAACCTACGAGATGGCGTATTGGATGCTGTATTTTGACCAATTCACACCCAGCCATCGTATCTGGTCGCCCGATAGTCAGTATCTGGTTTTCAGCCATGTCGCTGATGTTGCTGTAGAACCAAGCCCGGTTATTAGTGTGTTGGATACCACTGCTACCCCAGCCAATGCAGTCAGTGATATTACGGATGGGGTCTTTGCAGTGTGGAGCTTTGAATAACAGGAACACATGACGCAACGTTTGTTTACGGCTTTTATCAGTATTTGTCTGATCATTCTATTGGCTGCTTGCACCCGTGAGCAGCCAACGATCATTATTATCACGGCAACCTTCCCGCCTGCGGAGGTCGTTGTTGACGCAGATAACACACCCATTCCCACGTCAATGCCAACATCAGCACCACCCGCACAAACGCTCGTACTCTCACCGATTCCAGCGCAGCCACTGAGCAATCCTACGCCAAATGCAACACTGGAATTACCAAACCTTCCTGATGAACATCTCGTGCAACCCGGTGAAAGCCTGAGTGCCATCGCCGCACGCTACAACCTGAGCCTGGATGCACTGTTGGCTGCGAACGAACTCGAAAATCCAAATATCTTGTCTGTTGGGCAAGTAATCGCCCTGCCAGAAGTGCCGCAGGTATACACACCTGAATTCAAAATCATTCCAGACAGCCGCCTTGTTCGTGCGCCGGGGAGCCAATCTTTCGATATTGCGGCCTTCATTGCGCAGCAACCGGGCTACATCCGTACTGCTACAGACGATGTAGATACCAGTTTGAGCAATGGCGCAACATTCACACAGACTCTGACCAGCTCACAAATCATTGAACGTGTTTCGTTGGAGTACAGTGTTGACGCTCGCTTACTGCTTGCATTACTGGAATTCCGTGCTGGTTGGCTGAGTAATCCTGCGCCGCGTGAAGACTTACTGTCACACCCGTTCATCAGCCTTGAGCAATCCGAACCGATTGACCGGGCTGGCTTGTATAAGCAACTAGCCTGGGCTGCCAATGAACTGAATCGTGGCTATTATGGCTGGAAGTATCGCGGCAATACGGTCATCGAATTCACTGACGGCACATTGGCGCAGTATAATCCGGCACTGAACCCCGGAACAATTGGCCTGCACTATCTATTCAGTCTCGCCGGGCAAGCCTACGACAACTGGCTGTACGATGTGAGTTTCAACGGATTCTACGCGACCTATGCCCAATACTTTGGGGATCCATTTGCTGGTGCAACCGACCCACTTGTTCCACAGAGCATCCAGCAGCCAGAGTTAATCTTGCCCTTCGAGCCGGGTGTTACGTGGCGATTCACCGGAGGCCCGCATGGTGGCTGGGGTTCTGGGAGTGCATGGGCTTCGCTGGATTTCGCACCTGACCAGGATCGCCCGGTATCAGGTTCATTTTGTTTTGTAGGAGATAGCTGGATCACCGCAGTTGCTCCTGGAATAATTGCTCGCAGCGGTGGCGGTGTAGTCGTGCTTGATCTCGATGGTGATGGTGACGAATCCACAGGTTGGACAATCAACTACTTGCATCTGGAGATTGACGAAAGCATTACAGCCGGAACAACGGTGCTAACGGGGCAGCGCCTGGGAAGGCCATCCTGTGCTGGTGGGTTTTCTACGGCGACACACGTTCATATCGGCAGGCGCTTCAACGGGGAATGGCTACCCGCAGATTGCCAGGCTTGCTTGCCAGGGATTACAATTCCGCCGTTTCTGCTTGGGGGCTGGCAAACGTTTGGACTGGTGGGGCAGGAGTACCAGGGATACCTGGAACAAGATGGTGTGCGCGTGACAGCCGAACAGGGGCGTACCACTACGATTAATCTGATTTCATGGTGACGATCATAATGTTGAAGTGGATTGTAGCAAGTATCATCGTTTGCATTGGCATCGCGTTGGGTGCATCTACACTGGTGACTGTCGTGCAGGCGCAACCTCTCATAACGGATACACCACTTCCTGTGGTGATTCCGCAGAATACAGCACCCCCAACCAGTTTATCTCTGCTGACTCCGACACCAACCTTCACCATGACACCAGAGGCACCACTCGTGACATTACAAGCCGCTGCCCCTGCTGCCGATATTAACGTGCGTGATTTCCCAGACGTAACGGGGACAAGATTGGGTTCACTGGAACCGGAGCAGGAATATGCTGTGACAGGTGTCTACTTTCAGTGGTATCAATTCGAATACGCAGCATCGCCCACGGGTCGCGGTTGGGTCTTTGCCGAGCTTGTCAGCATTACTGGCGATCAGACGACGATTCCAGTCGTTGACCCCAATGTGCAGCCCACGGCTGAATCACCTGAAGAGCTTGGCACAGCCACCGCCGCAGCGTTATTACTCACGCCTGATAACGCCGCCAGTGCTACCGCTGATGCACGGATCTTGACGTTGCCTGCTGAGGAACCGGGCGGCGGAGATGGTTTTCCTCCAACGTTTACACCACCGCCGGATGTCGCTGTTCGTCAGCCCACTGAAGTAGCGAGTGATCAGACCCCCACGCCCGACAGCGCTAATTTTGCCACACAGTTCTTCAGCGACCTGGATGTTCGTACCTCTTTGCCTCCGATTGCACCCATTATCGGACTGATTGGGGCAGGGCTGTTGGGTTTATTCATTGCTTCTCTTCGCCGCTAAGTTATGAAGCCACTGGCGTAGTTTGCCTGAACCACGCCTCACGCAAAATAACCAGGCTTCAGGCCAGAATGATTCGTAACGGGCACTTTGTTAAATAAGAAACAAAAAACGGCACACAGTGTGTACCGTTCTCATGTCGATCACTATCTCAGAAGGAGGATCAGTAGCTGGTGCTGCAAGTGCTGCAACCACCCTCTGCGGCTTCTTCACCATCTTCAGCCTTGAAGGAATGCCCACAACCGCAGCTCGAAACTGCATTGGGATTATCAATGCGGAAGCCACCGCCAATCAAGCTATCGACAAAATCGATTGTCGCGCCCTTCAAGTAAACGAGGCTGGTGGGGTCAATCAGCAAACGAACGCTGTCGACTTCTACAACTTGATCGTTGTCGCGTGCGATTTCTTCAAAAGCCATGCCATACTGCATACCAGAGCAACCGCCACCTGTAACAAAAACGCGCAGTGCGTGGTTCGGAATCTGGCGTTCGCGCAGAAGATTATCAATAACAGCGACAGCAGCCGGGGTTACGGTCAGCACTGTTTCCTGTGTGGTTGGTTGGGAGATGGGTTGTTGTGCAAGCGCCATCACAAAAGCTCCTCACTCGTATTCATTCCTGTGGATGTCTCGTGAAACTATACCACATTTGCAATTCAGCGGTCAATTAAACAGAAACTCATTTTCCTTAATCATCCAGGAATCATCTTAACGGATCGAACCCTGCATCGGGATCAGATAGGCACAGTTTTCACCACCTTCAGAAATCCGCGACAACAGGCGAGGTACTACGCCGAGCATCTTCGCAACAATCTGCATATCCATGTTGCACAATACCTGGTCAGATTGTGCGATCTGATGGTAGGGGCAGTTTTGTGTATACAAGACATAGCCTTCTGAGTGTGGTTCCCAGCTTGCTTCATAGCCATGCTCATTCATATAGGCTACGGCGGCCTGCACACGATCTTCCAGTGTCCCATCCGGGATGTGAGCACCATTCGCTATCTCTGTAGAAATGCCTTCGAAAATGACATTTACTTGCGCTGGTGGAAGCGAATTCTGCAATTGCTGAACCAATGTAGAAGCCAGTTGTTGATAATTGTTTGGCAGCCTTGCCGCACCTTGCTGCGTCAGCGTGAATACATGGCGTGGACGACCCGGTGCAGAGCGATGCCTGGTTTGAGGCGTATCAACATAGCCATCTTTTTGCAGCTTGGTCAGATGGTGCCGCACGGTAACAGCGGTGATAGATCCTCGTGATTGAGAGAGATCATGCACAATATCATCCACGGTCGCTTCACCACGTTCTTTTAGGATAGCTAAGATATACTGCCTTGTTTCCTGCATTGCGTTCGCTCGGAGGGATCGATTTAATAGATATTGGTCTGTTTAAGTCTAGCTTTGCCGCTACTCATTGTCAAATCCTGGGAACTAGTGTTAGGATTTCCGCAATCTTTATCCAAACAATGTGCAGAAGCTAAAGGGTACAATGTGCTTGATCGTGTAGCTTTCCAGGGGATTCCCGGTGCAAACAGTGAACTGGCGATATACCAGCACTTCGGGGACACCGTTGAACCGGTTCCATTTGACCAACTTTCTCAAATCTTCGAAGCGCTGCATGCTGGCGTAGTGCGCTATGCACTCGTTCCAGTAGAAAACGCACTGGCGGGTGCAGTCAACGGCGCGTATGAACTCCTGCTGGATTATGATTTGCTGATCCAGGCAGAGGTAATCCTGCATGTACACTACGCACTGATGGTTCCACCCGGCATCACCCTCCAGGACTTGACGTATGTCCAGAGTCATCCGCAGGCATTAGCACAATGCGCACGCTACCTGCAACGGAACAGCTTAAATCCAGTTCCCTGGTACGATACAGCGGGTGCAGCAAAAGATCTCTCAGAAGAAAAGCCAGAAAATACCGGCGCACTGGCACCACCAAAGGCTGCTGAATTATATGGGCTTGAAGTCCTGGCAAAAGACATTGAAGATGAGCCATTCAATTACACTCGCTTTCTACTGCTCGGTAACGAAGACCCGCCGCGCAGCGAATACAACAAAACGTCGCTGGTCTTCGCAACGCGCAACCGACCCGCAGCGCTCTATGAGTGCCTGGGCGAATTTGCATCGCGTGGGTTGAACCTCACAAAAATTGAATCCCGTCCCCGGCGCAATCGCCCTTGGGAGCCGGTATTCTATGTCGATTTTGAGGGGCATTGGCAAGATGTGGCATGCCAGGAAGCGCTGACGCGACTGCTGCAAAAAGCATCGTTCGTCAAAATGCTGGGTTCATACCCGGCTGTGAAATCTAACTCTGTTGGTATTTGAATACAGATCAGGAACGTATCATGGAAAAACTCAATGTAGCCATCCTGGGCGCGACAGGCGCAGTTGGTCAGCGTTTCATCCAATTGCTAGAAAATCATCCCTGGTTCCAGGTCGCGGAATTAGTTGGCAAGAGCAGTGCGGGCAAACGTTACGGTGACGCGGTCAATTGGGTGCTGGATGGCAGCCCCCCACAGGATGTACTCGATATTGTAGTGAAACCTCTTGACAGCAAACTAGAATCGGCGCTGGTCTTTTCCGCACTGCCAAAAGAAGCAGCCGTTGACCGTGAAATAGCGCTGGCTGGGGCAGGGCATGTCGTTTGTACTAATGCTTCAACCTATCGGATGACCGAAGATGTTCCGCTGCTGCTGCCGGAAGTCAACGCGGAACATGTTGCTTTGGTGGATGTGCAACGACGCAATCGCGGGTGGACGACAGGCGCTTTAATTGCAAACTCTAATTGTACGACGATGCCACTGGTAATGTCATTGGCTCCACTGCGGCAGTTCGGTATTCGCAAGATGCTCGTCGTCAGCGAGCAGGCGATCAGCGGCGCGGGTTATCCCGGAGTTGCCTCACTGGACATCATGGATAATGTTATTCCCTACGTTTCTGGCGATGAAGGCAAGATGGAAACGGAAACGCTGAAAATGCTCGGCAAGCTGAATGGTGATACGATTGCCTATTGTGATTTTGCTACCAGTGCAACAGCAACCCGCGTTCCTGTGATTGACGGTCATCTGGCGAATATCTCCGTGACGCTGGAAGAACAACCGAGCCTCGATGAAATTCTGGGAGCATGGGAAGGTTTCCTGCCACCACAGGAAATTGCCCAGTTGCCAAGCGCACCGGAGCGCCCCGTACAATATTTGCCGCAGATTGATCGTCCGCAGCCGCGTAGGGACCGGATGGCTGGCAATGGTATGACAACCTCTATCGGACGCTTGCGTGAGTGCCCTGTACTTGGATATAAGTTCGCAGCGCTTTCTCATAATACCATTCGGGGAGCTGCGGGCTGTAGTATCTTGAATGCCGAACTTTTGGCTGTGCGTGGCTACATTGCCAGTTTCCAGCCGAAACTTCATGCGGGTACGCTTGCTTGACACTGTGTCTAACGCTTTGTAAACTTCAGCGTCATACAAATCACAATAAACCCGTAGCGTTTGTTCGGTCTGCGGGTTATGTAAGCTAGGAAACACAAGCACACGAAACCACGCTGGAGAGCCATATGAGAATATTTATTGCCGGGATTGATGGGTATCTCGGTTGGGCGTTGGCGCAGTACATGACTAGTAAAGGTCATGAGGTTGCTGGTGCGGATAAACTGATGCGCCGCGAATGGGTGGCAGAAATGGGGAGCGACAGCGCAATTCCGATTGCTTCTCGGGAGGATCGACTCAGCGCATTCAAAGAACATTTCAGCAAGGAACTAGATTTCCGCGTAGGTGACCTGACGGATTATGATTTTCTGCGCAGTTTCTTTCAGGATTTCCAGCCAGAAGCCATTGTACACCTGGCGCAGATGCCCTCTGCTCCCTACTCAATGCAGGATGTTCATAAAGCTGTCTGGACACATACGAATAACATCAGCACTAATCTGAACATTCTCTATGCGATCAAGGAAGTAGTGCCGGATGCTCATCTGGTAAAACTTGGCACAATGGGCGAATATGGGCAGCCCAATGTCGATATTCCAGAAGGTTTCTTCGAGGTGGAATTCAATGGACGCAAAGATCGCCTCTGGTTCCCGCGTGCCGCTGGAAGCTGGTATCACCAGACAAAAGTCCACGACTCGCACAATACCTGGTTTGCGACAAAGATCTGGGGCATTTGTGCGACGGACATCATGCAGGGTGTAGTTTTTGGCACGCAGTTCCCTGGTCTGGGTGATGATCCGCGTTTGCGTACCCGCCTGGATTTTGACCAGTCCTTCGGCACAGCAATCAATCGCTTCTGTGCGCAAGCTGTCGCTGGTCATCCTCTTACAGTTTATGGCACTGGAACCATGACTCGTGCATTCTTGCCCTTGCGAGATTCGATGAACTGCCTCACCCTTGCCGTTGAGAACCCAGCGGAAGCTGGCGAGTTTCGTGTCTTCAATCAATTTGCGGAGTCCTACAGCGTTCGTGACCTGGCTTATATGGTGCAGGAAGTCGGCAAAGAATTGGGGCTGGATGTTGAGGTGAAGCACTACGACAATCCTCGCCATGAGAAAGAAAATCATTATTACAACCCGATTCGTGAGGGTTTGGATCGTATTGGCTATAAACCAACTACTGATGTGAAATCCGAAATGCGGCTGATGATCCAGGATTTGTTGCATCATCAGGAGCATATTGCAAAGTTCAAAGACATCCTGGTGCCGGATATTCGCTGGGATGGCTCGCGCAGGCGCTCCGAAGAACTTGAACAGGCAAACCCTGTCAAGTGAATGAGCGAAACACGGTCAGGTGACCCAGGCGCAGAGTCCAATAAATGCTCTGCGCTTTTCATTTTGATACGTTGATGCACTACATGACAATCAGGAGGATTGTGTTGTGACCCAAGAACTACAAATCCAATTCTGGGAGCTTGGATCCCTGAGTGATGCAGATCGCAAGAAGATCCTACGCCGTGCAGAGCAAGACATCAGTGATTTGCTACCGCTAGCGCAGGAAGTTTCTGCAGATGTGCGAGACAATGGTGATGATGCTGTTGTTCGCTATACGCGCAAGTTCGACGCGGAGAATTTTGAAGCACATATGCTCAAGGCATCGCCCGAAGATTTTAGCCGTGCGCGTGCCAACCTGGAACCAGAGATCATTGCCGGGATCGAAGCGGCTCACGAGAACATTCTGCGCTTCCACCAAGAACAGATGCCGGAGCAGTTATGGTTCACAGAAGTGAAACCCGGCATCATGGCTGGCGAAAAAGTGTCTCCCATTGCCAGCACGGGCTTGTATGTGCCGCGTGGTAAAGGGGCTTTCCCGTCTGTAATGTTGATGCTGGCAACCCCTGCCAAGGTCGCTGGCGTGCCGCGTATCGTGGTTGTCACCCCCCCTACGCCAGAAGGTAAAGCGGATGATGCTTCTCTTGTCGCGGCAGAGGTCGCAGGGGTCGATGAGGTCTATGTTGTGGGTGGGATGCAAGCGGTGGCTGCACTGGCTTACGGTACACAATCGATTCCGAAAGTGGATAAGATCATTGGCCCCGGCAGCAGCTACGTTTCCGCCGCGAAGCGCCTTCTGTACGGCACTGTCGATGTCGGTTTGCCGGCTGGCCCCAGTGAGTCCATCATTTTGACGGATGAACATGTGAACCCCAAACTGGCGGCGCTCGATTTACTGGTAGAAGCTGAACACGGCAAAGACTCGGCGGCGCTGCTCGTCACCCACAGCCGCGAAGTTGCTGATGGTGTTTTGGCAGCCCTGCCACAGTACATCCAGAACTTACCAGAATGGCGGCGTGATTTCGTGGAGACGGTGCTATCGAATTATGGCGGTGTCATGCTCACGAGTAGCCTGGAAGAATCGATTGCTTTTGTGAATGAATACGCACCGGAACATCTGGAAGTACTGGTGAAAGACCCTTTCATCGCGCTCAACAAAATTCAGAATGCAGGTGAAATTTTGCTTGGGGAACTCACCCCTATTCCCACAGCAAACTATGCATTGGGTTTGAATGCCATCCTGCCGACGGGTGGATTTGCGAAAACCTTTTCTTCTGTGAGTGTTTGGGATTTCCTCAAACGTAGCGGTGTAGGTTATCTCTCGCGGGAAGGCTACGAACAGCTTCAGGCGCATGTTGCACGGCTGGCAGATTACGAGGGCTTCCCGGCACATGCACAGGCGATCCGGCTCCGTAACGAAATCCTGGGCTTATGAACGGCGATCTCCTTCAACAAATCCGTGACTTGCAGCATACAGACCGGAGTGGTGCAGAAGCACTACTCCTCCCGTTTTTGCAAGATGCATTACCTTACGACATCACAACTGTCCGCTTGACCCCTTCAGCAGTATCACTCAATTCATTCAATGGCTTTATCACGTTATCCGATGGCAGCGAACTTTTCTTCAAGACCCATACTGAAACCGATACTGTCATTGATGAGTATTACAACACCGAACTGCTGGCGAAGGCCGGGTATCCCATCATCCAACCCGTGTTCCAATCCACAGAACCGGGGCAACAACTGCTCGTATACAAAGTTATCCGTGATCCTTCAGTGTTTGAAGTCGCATGGAAGATTGAGCAGCATGGGGAAGAGCATCTTCTACCGGAGTTGACCGCTGCACAGGGTAGGGCGGATGATGATCTGATGCGGCTTTATCGTGCAACATGGCAGCATCAAAGCGCAGAAGGATCCGCCGAAGCACCGATTCACCAATTGTTTCATCATCGCCTGACAAAAGGCCGTTTTGCGCGATTCTATGGCAATGGTTCGTACATTCTGCTGCCGGATGAAGAACATTCCATGCGGGAGGTACTCGGTTGGCAATGGCAGATCAATGGGCGCGACTATAGCACCTCGCTGGCAGAGATCACAGAACGAGCTACCGAGTTACTGACCCCTTCCCAGGCCGGAGCTTGCATTGTGGGACATGGCGATGCACACAATGGCAATGTGTTTTTCCGCGTGAATAACGATCCGCCATCCCTGCTGTACTTTGATCCAGCGTTCGCCGGGACACATTCGCCGTTGCTTGATCTGGTGAAACCCATTTTTCACAACGTCTTCGCCATGTGGATGTACTACCCACAGGAAAAACGCGACAGCACGCAAATTTCCATGCAGCTTGGAGGAAATACCGTGCATGTTGAGGTGGATTACGCCCTGCATCCGGTGCGCAAGATGTTCTTGCAAAGCAAAATTGATCGTGTACTGATCCCGACCCTGCGAGAACTGAAAAATCACGGTGAATTACGCAGTGATTGGCACGAATATCTAAAAGCTGCGTTGTACTGCTGCCCCATGCTGACGATGAACCTCGCAGACCATGAGAAATTCCCGCCAGAAATTAGCCTGCTTGGGCTGGTAATGGCAGTGGAGATGGGGGCAACCAGCAGCAGTGGACGCAGCCTCATCGATGAAATGCTTGAAGCAGCGAATGAAGCACTATGATAAACCCAGTCCCTCTAGCAATTTTGTGTATGTGGGCGATTGATCCAGGAAGATATACCGTACCGGAACGGCAATAACTTGCTTGCCGCCAGCGGCACGAAGATGTTCCATTGCCGACAAAAGATTTCTCTGTCCCACGATAATCGTCACCGAGTGCCAGCTATCGCCGTCAGGTAAATTACTGCCATAAATTGGGGCGATAGTTGGCCCTAGCAGCCCTCGCGTGATGGGATTGGCAACAATGCGCTCTGCAATTTCTTCCGGTTGATTCCCGCGCATATTGACAGTCATCTGATAATACTGGCGACCATTCTGCGCGGCATCCATGTATTCTGACATGACACGCACAATTTCACGCAATTCCGGGTCATTCTCCAATGCAGAGCGGTTGCCGATCAATGCAGCCTGCGATTGCAGGATAACGCCATCCCGCAGCATTTTCAGGTGATTCTCGCGCAATGTCGTGCCTGTTTGGGTCAAATCCACAATACAATCTGCATAACCGATGGTTGGCGCAGCTTCGATAGCACCTTCGGCCTTCACAAGGTTGAAGTGGTGAATGCCTTGCTGGTGAAAATATTTGCGGGTGGAATGTGTAAATGTGGTCGCTATACGTATATTACGGCCTTTTTCTTCCCGAAAGTGGTGGCTTACTTCGACCAAATCCGCCATCGTTTCCACATCAACCCAGGACTCCGGCACAGCAACCACCAGGTCACAATGCCCATACCCTAACTTATCGTGAATAATGTGGATCGTTTCATGATCTTGCTCATGGACGACATCCAGCCCGGTGATGCCTAGCTCGACAGTACCATCCGCGACTTTATAGGCCACATCTTTGACACGCTGGAACAACACATTCAATCCTGGCAGTGTAGGAATCGTACCCACGTACTGACGTTCGTTTGGTTTATGGACTTTGAGGCCACAATCCCGCAAGAAACTGTGTGTCGGCTCTGCGATTGCGCCTTTGCTTGGTAAAGCGATAGTGTACTGTTTGCTCATGCCAGTGCTGCTTTCAAATCAGTAATCAGTGCGTCAATATTATTCGGTGTGTAGCGATTGCCGTGATAACGAATGTTATCTTCTTCCCCTATAAGCGTGGCTTCAGCATTCCCATGTGTGATTGCAACCGAAAATCCACGCTTGCGTAGTATCATTGCAGATTCAATCGCCGCATCCATTGGCAAATCAGCAGGGTCGAATGTCAATACATTGGGGTAGGGCGGTACTACAGAAAGTGCATCCAACAAGGCATCGACATAATAAGCGAAACCCACTGCCGGGATAGGTTTGTCGTTGCCGAGCAATTGTGCGAGGTCATCGTAACGCCCTCCTGCTGCCAGTAGTGTACCGTCTGCGCTCCAGATGCCGAAAACGATACCGGTGTAATACTCCCAGTGGCGCGTTAAATCCGCCTGAATTTGTATTTGCCGTTCCGAAATTCCATGCGTCTTCACCAAATCAAAGAGCGAACGCCAATCGTCTAGCCAAGCGTTTCCCGTTTCATCGTCCGCCGCAATCAACGACTCAACCTGATCAAATGCCGCTGGCGCATCCTGGCGAATCTGGCTCCACTGCTGGAATTGCCGTAAAGCCTCTTCGACATTGCTGAGGCTCTGAATACGCATCCGTTTATCAATCATGCGCTGCGCAATATCCTGACGTGTGCGTCCGCCGAGTGTGTTGCCATACCCAGTAGAAGTCAGCAACACATCAAGCATATGCTCAAGTTCTACATCATCTGCGTGATATTCAGATGCGTGATCCTCAGATAACTGCGGCAGTGTGGAGCGCAAAGTTTCGACGACTTGCTGAATGCCATCTTCTGTACGCAAGATTTCTCGCTGCGACAAAATTGCCCGGATCATACGGCTGTCAAGCTGATGTTGTGCTAGAAGATGCATTTGTAGGCCAACATGCCCGATGGACAGGTTCCAGTTTTGAATACCAAGTTTTTCTAAGCCCAGAATCGCCATGCTGATAATCTCGGCCTCAGCAGCGATTCCCGGCTGCCCGATGTACTCCGCGCCAATGCTTGTACGTTCGTATTGCTTCGCGCCACTCACGGTTTGATCTTCAAAAATCGCGCCACTGAATTGCCAGCGCACAGGTTTTTGTTCAGCCTGCTGCCCGTAAAGATATGCGGCTGAGGCAGTAAATTCAGGCCGGAGCGCTCGTTGCTTTCCGCTGCGCTCAAACGTAAAAAGACGGTCAATGATGGTATCACCAGCCCGCGTCAAGAAAATCTCCGCAGGTTCGATGATAGGTAGTAAAAGCTCTTCATAGCCGAAGATCGCCATATGTTCATGCAATACTTGCGAAACATAGCGAAGCTGATGTGCGAGTTGTGTTTTTTGTTGTGCAGTCATGGATGTGCCTGATGCAATGGTGTCGTTTACTCTCGACTGCATATAGTAGCGGGGTTTCGTTGGGGTGCAACAGTTGAATTTTGGAGGGACGAACTTACAGGGCTGAAAACGCCTATCCAGCCCTGTTGATTAAAACAGTCAGTCTACATACTCACCGCCATTTCGCATCTGTGATGCTGAGGTTGACGCAGCCATGACTGCGTCGATAGCCGAAACTATCATGCCAGTATGCGCCGTGTAGGGCGCGTCCTTCGTCAAAGAACATCGTCCAGGGAACTTCTTCCAGCGAATAGAAATCTTCACCAACCGTTCCCCAACTCACAACAATGCGAACGGTAGATGTTGCTTGCTCATTAGTCATATTCCCCGCTGCTGTAGACATAGACGCTGAGATCTGGGCTGTCTTCTACGGTGAAATCACGCACATCAGATGACCAGTTATACAACCAATGAGAGTCCATGATACTGAGGTTGACACAGCCATGGCTTTGTCGATAGCCGAAGCCGTCGTGCCAGTACGTCCCGTGCAACGCAATATCATCATCAAAAAACATCGTCCAGGGGACTTCTTGCAGGTAGTAAAAATCCGGCAGACCATATGCACCACTCATCAAGGTACGCTCGCGTCGCAGGTATACATTGAATACCCCTTCGTTGGTTGACCATTCAGGAAGTCCAGAGGAAACCAGTGTCGCAAAAACAGGCGTTTCGCCTTCGTAAGCGATCAACACTTGCTCGTACAGATCGACACTAACCCATTTCTCGGTATTCACATCGTCAGGTTTTCCCACCGGGATAATCTTCGCAACATCGAATTGATGCACCCATTTATCCATGCCAATCTGATACCAGTTGTATCCATCTATAACAAGCGTCGCATAGATCGTTACGACCGTATAGCGATATAGCATACCGTTTTCACCGGAGTCTTCCGAACCTGGTTCGAGTGACGGATACGTATGCCGTAGTAACCAGGCCGTTTGATACGGTGTGCCGTCTTCCGGCAACAGTACGCCTGCAAAACGTGAGATGGCTACATCTTCGCTGAGTAAACTCGATGGCAACCAGTGTTCCGCGCTAACCTGTGTCCAATCGCCCTGAGTTCCTGCGCCAGCTAACGTGACATAGTTATAGCCATCGCCTAGCTCATTTACGATATTTCCACCTGGGGCATCGTACAAGGCCAGGTTCCCTTCGACACGGCGGTAAATCCGGTCGTAAAGCAAATTATTGTCAACTTGCAGAGGGGTGACCTCTGGCTGCGGATATGCTTCAATCTCTGCTTCTGAAGCGCCCTGCTGCTCTTGTGCCAGTGTGGGAGCCGCAAGTAGCAGTACCAGTACGATACATGTATATAATGTGCTTCTCACCGTTGAAAACCTCGACTTTCAAACAAATCAATTCTGTTTCAGTATGCCTGTTTTTGTTTGACTGTTGCAGATGGGAACCCTACGCTGCACCTATGTTCACTTAACGTGAGATCGACTAGTTGCCGGATATTACGCATAGGCTTATACTTTGACTGTGTAGAGACCAACGCTAGTACGTGATCTGCGGATGCAGGCACGCCTAATTGAGGAAGGAAACTATGAAACCTCGCAATCGCGTTTTTGGCCTTATTTTGATCATCGTCTTGCTATCTACGATGGTGTTCGGTGGTGCTGCAACCTCAGCGCAGCAATCAACTTTTGCAACACCGATCCTCGTCGTGAATACGAGCTTTCTGAATGTCCGTACAGGGCCGGGTGTGGAATACAGCATTCTGGTAACTGTCGTGGGCGGCACAGAACTACCAGTTCTTGGTGTTGCAGAAGACCGTGTTTGGTATCAGGTAGCTACCGACGGTGGTCCTGGTTGGGTGAACGTCGGCTTCACGTTGCCGCGTGGTGATTTTACGAATGTACCTTTTGTCGAACCGGGCGAAGTCGGTGCTCCAAATTTTGATGGAGGCCTGGGGCAGGGCGGAGGAGCAGTTGCTGTGACCAGTGTCAGTGGTCAGCGCATCACAGGTTATTCACTAACCGGCAAAGACCTGCATGCTGCACCCAGCTACGACTCGCTGATCCTCAGCCGTTCTGTGCCGAATGACCCGAATACTGTGTATCCATTGCTGGGCTTCACAGAAGGTGATGATGGCACAACCTGGTATCAGGTAAATGTGCCAGGTGTTGGCATTGGTTGGGTCGATGGTATTCAGTTCCGTGCCTTGGCTTGTGGCATTGATGTCGGCGTGGTTGTGAACCAGCAACCGATTAATTTTGACGGCATTGCCAACCGCGAGCCGTTCTTGCTTGAGCTTGGTACAGAAGTCTATATCCTGGGTTTCGCTGGTGATAGTAATCAATTCTGGCGTGTCGAGCTGTTGGATGGCACAGTAGGGCTTGTTCCGATAGAAGGTATTGCTGTGCGCACAGGAGTTGAATCGGTCTGTGACGGTGTAACGACGACAGTTGTCGATACCACGCAGGGGCAAGGTGGTGGCGCAACTACTGGTGAGACCTCATTCACACCGCCGACATTGGCAACCAATCGCGTGATTGTGAATACAGCCTTCCTCAATTTGCGCAGCGGCCCCAGCGCTGGGTTTTCCGTTGTAGCAACCGTACCGGGAGGTACTGAGCTTGCAGTCCTTGGGCGTGCCTCAGACGATGTCTGGTATCTGGTTGAAGGCAGCTTCGGGCAAGCATGGCTCAACAGCCAGTTCACCATCTTCCGTGGTGTATTCAGCACTGTCCCGGTTGTTGATGAAGCCACTTTCATCGGAACAACTGGCGCAGCAGATGGACAAGGTGGTGGTGCGGTGGCAGCCAGTACCACCAGTGTTTCAAGCGGTCGGCAAGTGACAGGTGTAGCTTTGGTCGGGAAAGACCTTCATCAATCTCCCAGTTACGACTCGCTGATCCTCAGCCGTGCTGTACCGAATGATCCGAATACCATTCTGCCACTGCTCGGCGCATCTACGGATGGTGCGGGCACGACCTGGTACTTGGTCAACGTTCCGAACATCGGCATGGGCTGGATGGATGCTGTAGCGTTCCGCGCTCTGGAATGTGGCACAGATCAAGTCGGGTTCATCAACCGTGAAACGCCAATCACTTTTGACGGCATTTCAACACAAGATTCGTACTTGTTACCAGTCAGCACAGAAGGCTATCTCGTAGGTATTCGCGACGATTTTGTGCTGTTTGAATTGCTTGATGGCACAGTTGGCCTCGTGAGCCGCGATGCGTATACACCTCGCCCAGATGAGGTTGTGTCGATGTGCAGTGATCTCCCTGGTGTAACGACAAGCGCGAACACAACGGGCACGACAGCGGACACAAACACCGAAATCGTCACGCAGCCATCCGTGACAGGTAACCGCGTTGTTGTGAACACTGGTAATCTGAACATCCGTAGTGGCCCCAGCGCTGGCTTCTCCGTTGTGGCAACCGTGCCCGGTGGCACTGAACTCGCCGTTGCTGGTCGTAGCGCAGATGGCATCTGGTATTTTGTCGAAGGCAGTTTCGGTCAGGGTTGGGTGAACAGTCAGTTTGTCCTCTTCCGAGGCGCATATAACTCTGTGCCAGTCGTGGGCAATTAGTCTGCACTGAAAAACCGGCTACAGATACGTATAATTACGCCTCATCCCTGTGATGGGGCGTTTTTCTTTTTGAACTTGAAAAGGGATCCATATGACAAATATGACGAGTTTTGCGAAACGCATGATGCGCATCAACCAGCGCGGCAGTGTACAGAATGTTCCTACTGCGATCTTCGGTAAGCTGGCTAGCCTCTCCGAAAATTTGACAGGTCGCCCGAATTACCGCGTTGGGCTGTGGCCTTGCACCAGTGAAGCAGCCCCTCTGCATGCAATGGGGCTTTGGGCAGCATTGGCTTATTTGCTGGAACGTTGGCGCGATATTGAAGTCTATCGTTTGTTTACAACGTTTGAGGAAGACGAGGAGGCGCTAGCCACATGGAACATTTCCCAGATGCAATTTGCAGTAGAAGATTGGGAGGTAGAGGCGCTGGATGAGAACATTGGAATCTGGGGAGAATACAAGACTGTTGATTCTGGCGTGGAATTGCGCGTATTCATTGAAAATGACTTACTAACCGGGCAAGACAACGAGACGCAGGAAATCGCTATTCAAGCTGCCAGTGTAGGCGAACTCATCCAATTGCTTCCCGGTCTTGCATCCCAAATCGCTGGTCTACTCGGAGCCACGCTTTTAGACGAAACATTGCCAACATACACCCAGAGCAGCGGTTTGAACCAGGCCGAAGCGGAGGCACTCTTTACCCACGTATTGCGATGGGAAACGCGCTTACTTGGACATCTCTGGGACATAGAATGGGACGACACGGAAATTCTGGAAGATTACGAGGCGCTGATTGAAGCAGGTCAAGCAGGATTGGGGCAGGGGGACTTTGCAGCCTGGTTTGTCGCGCAATGCGTCTCCCAGACGATGCGCCCAGGATACAGTGTCATCGGAGATTTGGTAGTTGACCATATAGGAAAGTTCTACGCTGCCTTTGCCGATGCGCCGAATGCAATTCCGATTGTTGCGGAGGCGGTCTTCACGATGGGACAGGCACAACAGGCCTACAGCCTCCTGGAAAATCACACCAACAACAATCCAAAAAGTACAAAGTCCTGGCTCAAATTAGGTGACTTATACGCTCGTGGTGGTCGTCCACTGGAGGCAATTGATCGTTTTCAATCAGCGATTGAAGAAGAAGCAGTGGATCAACATCTCTACCACAGTTATGGAAATCTTCTGAAACTGGTGCAACAGTATCAGGATGCTGTGGTAGAAGAATTCGTACTCATTGACCCTGATGACTATGCTCCGGCAGATTTATTGGTATATGAAGCTGTTGCAGCTTACGATGAATCACTACAACTGGATGCAGACAACCCGCGTGTGTGGTATGCCAAGCTTGAGCAACTCGCCCTCTTGGGAGAGGAGGAGAAATTCTGGGACGGCTTTGAACAATTGCTTCCGCTTGATTCTTCGGGAGAATATACACGAGAACTCGTTGAAGAGCTTTATGATTTTGACGATCTAGAAACCGGGATCAATGCGTTACGGGAATTGCAGCAGCAACAGGCAGATCGTCTAGATGTGTATATCAACCTCGCGCTGATACACCTAACCGCTGAGGATGAAGCAGCTGCGAAGGAAACGCTCGAAAAAGCACAGGCACTAACTGAAGATATTCCCACATTAGCGGAGATCGAAAATCTGCTCTTGAGGGCGGATGATCCTGAATTTGAGTATCGCTTTGGGGAATGCTCGACCATCGTTGCTGCTGGTAACTCGCTTAACGCAGATGATGTGGAATTTCTGGAGGAAGCAGTCGAAAATGCCCCTCATTTTGTGGAGGCGCATCTCACGCTTGCACAGGCTTACGATGCCTGGGATGACCAGGATGCGGCATTAGAAGTGCTATTAGATGCAAATGAAAAGTTGCCGGATCACCCAGAAGTGCTGCGGATGTTAACCCGTATTCTGTGGGATTCTGGCGAGCGGGAAATCGCCTTCCAATACCTGAACAAAGGTCTGGAGTCGTTCCCGTTTGATGTTCCGCTGTTGGTGCAAGCAGGCCATTTGCTGTTCATCAATGAGCAGTATTCAGAATCGCGGCGATACCTGGCACTTGCAGAAGAAATCCAGCCACGTAATCCAGTCCTGCGCGACGTGAAAATGATGATCGCACGTCAGATCGCGGATAACCCGGAACTGGCGCGGAAAGCTGCTGAGGAGTAATTTAATCTTCATCGATAGTTGCAAGCAGGATAGGTTCTACCTGTCCTGCTGTTAGCTCAACAAGTGCTGACTCGAATGGCTCATAATCTTCCTTCAGGAATGTGATAATCATCGAGATCTCAGCAGCAAAAGCCTCATCATCTAATGTGCCATGGTATTCCTCAACTAGTCGTTTCACATTCTCATATGTACTGTAAGCGATATCGAGGCCGATTTGAAGTTTGGGCGCTTTCTGATCCAGCGCAAGGGTCGCAAGTGCCTCTTTTGCAGACTCTGTATAGGCACGCACCAGGCCACCCGTACCTAGCTTTGTCCCCCCAAAATAGCGTGTCGTCACAACGGCTACATCACCAATATCACTCCCACGCAAGACAGCCAGGGTGGGCGGGCCTGATGTGCCGGAAGGTTCTCCATCATCGCTCATACCCTCAATCACGCTGTTACCGTAGCCCACACGAAAAGCATATACATGGTGAGAAGCATCTGGCATCTCTCCACGGATTTCACTAATGAAGTGACGGGCTTCTTCGGTTGTTTCGGTACGCTCCACCGTAGTAATAAAGCGGGATCGCAAGATTTCGATTTCGGTGCGATTTCGGGCTGCTGGTCGGTAATATTTTTGGCTCATGCGGTTTACTGATCGTTGGCGACGTATGCACTGAATACGGGCGGTTCGATGTTCAAAACCTGGCGTGCTTTGTCAATGCGTAGCAGTCGCTTTTGCACGAGAAGTGAAATCGCCAGTTCTGCTTCTGTGTCGATACGTTCCGAGTGCCGCTGCGAAATCGCTTTCAGCACACGCTGTTCAACATCCGTCAATCCCTTCCAGATTGTCTCGCATTCTGCTCGCACGGGGCGGCGTGAGGCCAATCGTTCCACGAGATAGGGATTTCGTACTTCGCTCGGCGTGATCTCACCAATCATGTCCAGCGTACGGAACCCTGCACGCATCAAACCCGCGTAGCGTCCTGTGGCGTACATCAAGAAATCTAGCGCGTAGGGCGAATAATTGGCCTGCGGATTGCGTTTTATCAAACGTTCGATCATCGCCTGCGCATCAACCTGGTTATAAGGCCCGACGTAATAAATGTTGTCGGTGAATAATTCAGTGAAGGGTTCCAATTCTTCTTCTGGTAGATCCATCTTCTCAATCAACACAGGGAGCGGCTCACGCGAGAAGGTAAGGTACGAAAGACTTGTCTTGTGATTGTCGCGCAATCCGCGCAGCGTCTGAAAGAATTTCGCTGGCATTTTGCGCAGCATTTCTTCAAATTCGTCGAACATGAAAACAATTTGAATATCGCGTCGCAGAAAAAATTCCAGCCCCAACTCAAAGAAACGCAAACCCATATAGGCATAGAGCGGATTACTACCATCCTGCAAAGCCTGGTAAGTATCGAAGAAGTTCTCGGCATCTTCCTCCAGAACAGTTAGCGGATAGAATGCAACGTACAAGCGATGCATCATCACTTCATAGCCAGCCCAGCACTTGAAAGGAATCGAATCACTTGGGTCAAGGGGTCCAAGCAAATTGGGGTCTATTGTAATTGCAATGAAACGTGAGGCGCGTTGTCCCAAATAATGAATCTGGACATCATCGTCCGATAGATGGTGGAGCAGGTTTGATTTGCCAACACTGCCGACACCGACCAACGAGCATGACTCACTGTGCTGCCAACGTTGCGTCACATACTGCACTTCATCCCGGCGGAACTCGATCGGTTGTTTTCTCATGGGGTGGGCTTTCGGCTAAGATCAATCTAGTCATTGTCTCCTTGGTCATTATACTAAAAGGTTCATGAACGTGCATTCTTTAGTTAGGAACTCAACATGGCAGAACAAAATGCGAAAGAACAGCGTCAATATCGGTATTATGATGTCGTTATGGCGGGCTTCGTCACGGTGCTTCTACTGAGTAATCTACTCAGTAGTGCCAAGATTATTGACACAGGAATCGCGCTTGGCAGCTTCGCATTCATCTTTGATGCAGGCACGCTTGTGTTTCCGATTTCGTACATCTTCGGAGACATCCTGACTGAGGTGTATGGTTATAAGAGGTCAAGAAGGGTCATATGGGTTGGTTTCGGCGCAACATTGCTTATGGCGCTTTTTGTGTGGCTGGCTGGGGTTCTGCCGGGTGAGTCGTACTGGTTGGATACTGTTGGGCAATCTGCATACGATAGTGTGCTTGGTGGTATTAGCGGACTGGTCATCGCCAGCGTGATTGCGTACTGGTTGGGAGAGTTCAGCAATAGCTTTGTGCTGGCGAAAATGAAGATTGCAACGAAGGGGCGCTGGGTATGGCTACGAACCATTGGCAGCACACTTGTTGGTCAAGGCTTCGATACTGTGACATTCTTTATCATTGCGACAATTCTCGGAGTATTCCCAGTTGAATTGCTTCTTTCACTTATCGCAACTAATTATCTGATCAAGGTTGGGATCGAGGTTTTTTTCACGCCACTGACTCTACAGATTGTGCGCTTTCTGAAGCGGGCGGAGCAAGAAGACTACTACGATTACAACACACGCTTTAACCCATTTAGTTTCGAGACATAATGGCCTTTGTCACATTCGAAAATATGTGGGATCTGTAGCTAAACACAATCTTCTTGGCTACAAATCCCACCAACCCTGATCAATTGTTCGCTGGCATAAAATCAGCTAGTGAATGCGGCATGGGCATGGTCGATTTACTAGCACGTTTGTCTGCATTCAGGTTGCCAATGTAGCCTAATGTGGTGTCATATGATGCATGCCCCATGTTTTGCTGTAAAGCCTCTGGTTCCATACCACTATCAAACTGTATACGAGCGTAGGTTCGTCGGAGGTCATGTGGTCGAACGACAACTGGTTCACCGTTGATATTCAGGGGATAGTGATTGAGTATCCTATTTACCTGGCGCACATTCATCCCGCTTGGTCGGAGCTTATCACTCGCTCCCCAAAACCCCCGAAAAACTGCGCCATCTGTAATACCTGCACGTTGCAGCCACATATCCACGTAGTTCAAGCACCAGGATAAATTGCCATACACTACGAGACGCTGCTTGGCACCTTTGCCTTGCTTCACGCGGAGCGCCAGGAGTCCTTCATAGTGATGGCGCAGATCATTAACTTCAAGCGCTACCAGTTCATGCTCACGAACCCCGGTACAAATCATTAGCGCAATCATGGCTGCGTCACGCAATCCACGCAACTGGCGCACATCTGGCATTTGTAAGAGCAAGCGAGCTTGTGACTCACTTAGCCGAATACCTTTATCCTCATCAGACACATCCTGCTTTTGAACCTCTTTTGCACGGATATCGCCACCAAAGATGCGATATTCGATCCTGCGTTCTAACTCGTTCATAAGAGCGATTTGATCTGCTACAGACGTAATTACCACATCACCACGTTCTGCCGACATGGAAACCAACTGAGCTAGTGCATGACGATATTCGTCGCTGCGCATCATTCGTCTGTAGCGCCCTCGGATGCTGTTGAGGTGTGCATTTGCTGAGGTAGCGCTGAGATTGCGTCCTTCACTCATCAGATATTTCAAGTACTCTGTGAGGTCAGCATGCAGCAAGTTGCTACTCTGTGTTGCCAACCAACCTTCAAATTGGCGTATACGTGATAGCTCATTTTTGCGTGATAGCTCACTAGAGTCAGAGATGTAATCCTCCAGGCTTAGTTGGAACCCGGAAGCCATCATCTCATAGTCGTCCCTCGGTGGATTACTCATGATAAAGTTTCGCCCATGCTCAACGTCGTATTATTTGAGTTATACGACATTGTAGGGATAGCCATCAACAATGTCAACAACAGAGATACGTCCAGGTAGTTAGTGGCTCTTGATGAACAGACAAAACAAAAAGAGGCATCTCACAGATACCCCTTCACGGTTTGCACTAGCGCCCCACCCTGAATCCTCGCTACAGAATCTGCGACAGGAACAATTTGGTGCGCTCATGCTGCGGGTTCTCGAAGAAATGCTCCGGCGTACCTACTTCGACTATGTGTCCTGCATCCATGAAAATTACGCGATCCGCCACTTCTCGTGCAAACCCCATCTCATGCGTCACAACGATCATGGTCATACCACTACGAGCCAATTCCTTCATTACGTCCAGCACTTCTTTAATCATCTCTGGATCCAGTGCCGAAGTTGGTTCGTCAAACAGCATGATCTTCGGTTGCATGGCTAGTGCTCTCGCGATTGCTACGCGCTGCTGCTGACCACCAGAAAGTTGCCCTGGGTATTTTTTCGCTTGCTCTGGAATCCCCACACGCTCTAGAAGGCTTAATGCGATTTCTTCAGATTCAGCCTTCGGACGATGCCGCACATGACGCTGTGCAAGAGTGACGTTCTCCATCACAGTAAGATGTGGAAACAGATTGAACTGTTGAAACACCATGCCAGTCTCACGCCGAATGGCACTGATATTGCGCACATCATTTGTCAGACGAATGCCGTCGACGACAATATCGCCTTCTTGGTGCTCTTCCAGACGATTGATGCAGCGAATTAAGGTTGATTTTCCTGAACCTGATGGTCCGATCACAACAACAACTTCTCGCTCTTTCACATGCAAATTGATGTCTTTCAACACATGAAAATCACCAAACCACTTATTCATCCCCACAATTTCAATGACGGATTCAGACCCTACACCTTCATATTTGGGTTTATCTTGCGTACCTAACATCGTAATTCTCCTGGTGAAACTCGCGGGGGTGAGATCGCCCCACCCCATCCTATGCTATACAGTATCGCGCCGAGCGCTGCCGGAACCACTGGCTTCAAGCAAGCGGCTGATATATGACATCAAGTAGCTGAACACGAAGTAAATCACGGAAATGAAGAACAGACCTTCCGAGCGTGTTCCGATGAATTCCGCCTGCACAACCATTGAATTGACGAAGCCCGTCAGATCAATCAAGCCAACGATTGCTACGAGCGATGTATCCTTGAAGAGTGAAATGAACTGCCCTACCAAAGCCGGGATCACCGCACGCAGCGCCTGCGGTAGCGTGATGAGCAAGGTTGCCTGCCAGGGACTGAGTCCCAGCGCTTTTGCGGCTTCCCCCTGCCCCGGCGGCAAGGATTGCAACCCACCACGTACATTTTCGGCGAGATAGGCAGCACTGAATGCAATTGTTGCGATCAATGCACGGTAGCTGTTCGGGACTTCGGCTAAATCAGCACTGATTAGCGGGATAAGCAACTGCATGAAAAACAAAACCGTGATGAATGGCGAACCACGCACCAATTCGATGTAGGCTGTACACAGGTATTTGATGGCTGGTAGATCACTACGACGACCCAATGCCAGTCCAACACCAATCGGGAATGCAATGATAATCCCATAAATTGTGAGCATCATTGTGAGCAAGAAGCCGCCCCAATTGCGTGGATCCGATGGTTCCAGGAACCATTCAGCCTGGAGATCAACTAGATTTAGCTGGGTAACTGCCAGAGCTACCCCACCGATTATTACAGAGGCAATGAGAGGCAACCAGAAGCCGATGCCTTGGAGCAATTCATCATCCATCGTCTCAATGGATGCACCAGCCAGAGCTGCACCGGCGAGGATCAACGGTGTAAACCACAAGAGAAGCGCAGGTATACCACCATCCTCTGTGGTTAAGAGCAATGCGTAAACAACTACTGTGCCGATAATGACCAGCAAGGGGGCAACCGGAATCCCCTTCTGCAATCGCCACTCTGCAAAACCTCGAACCTGACCTATTCGATTCAGCACAAAGCTGAGGAGACCAACGCCTAACAACACCAACCAGAAGAATGCTGTTGCTGCGTACATCCCGTTAACAAGGAGCCAGATGATGACCGGAAGCGAGATCAGTGCATAGCTGGCTGCCTGAGTAGCCGTGGCTTTCGATGTCATGCTGTGTAGGATGATTGTAGCTGCATAACCCAGCACACCGACCAGGAGTACCACGGTTGTATGGAAGCTGATCCGTTCCAGGAATGGTGTGACATAAACACGGATATAGTCCGAGAATGGGCGATCCCCACGATACTGATTGCGAATCACATTGACGATAGGATATTCTTCGCCATCAACTTGCGGCACAGGTTCTAGTGTGCTGTAGCGATCCGTCATGCGAATGTACGTATCGACAAAGGAACCTATTTCAGTAACGAATGAGGTGCTTTGTAGCATTGGGTAGATGCCATCCACTTCTAGAACCGCCAGACCCGTACCGCTCTCCTCGATTTCTTCATCTGCTGTCTCTGTTGTAGTTTCTGGTGGGCGAATGGTTGTCACACCTCGCACATCCAGCGGGTTTGTTTCCTGGGTTTCGGCTTCTTCGCTCGCTAACGGTGCAACAGCATCTGCGTCAACCTTCTCGATGATGAACCAACCATCATGTGGCAGGACGTACTGCGCACTATCCGACGCATCCTCGAGTACCTGGGAACTTGCAATTGATTCGCCTGTCTCGCCATCAAGAATATCAACCCGCACATTGATTTGATTGATGGCGTACTGCTCAATAACAGGTTCAGCAACCTCAGTTGTCTCGAGGAGATTCTCATAGATACTTCGCTGGTTTGCTGTCAGAATTGGCACTTCAGCTTGTGCATCTTGTGCCAGCAGGGTTTCATATTCTTCAAGTTCTGCCAGCGTTGTGAGACGATCATTCGCTGCATTCTTCAACGTGTTCGAGATTACATCTGCAAAACCCGCAAGATTCGCAAGTGAAATCTCGTTCTGTACAGCAGCATCCGCAAAACGAATAGTAATTACTTCGCCTTCCCTGCCCAGGAAACCCAGCTGCGGGATGGTTTCTTCAATCACACTGCCCTGTTCAATGGTGGCTTCCCCTGCCCCAAGATAAAGCGGCGGCAGGTCATAGACGCTGTTGACGACAACTGGCAATCCCCAGATTGTGAGCAAGATCACTACTATCGCAATTAAGAACGTTCTAGTAACCCTTCGCAACCAGATGGCAACGGCACCCCCAAGCACAAATACGACAATGAGTGTTGTCAAAGTTGTACGCCATTCGTATGGGGCTTCATAGCGCCCAATCATGAAGCCCCGGAAGTTGAACGTCACAGCAAACCAATTAGCATCTTGCACTGTCCAGGTTACAAAACTGATGACAGATGCAATGACAATTGCGATCCCTGCCAGAGTCAGGAATGAGTTCAACAGGGAACTGAATAGGTTCTCGCGTATCCAGGCCAAGACCCCAGTTTCTAGCACCGGTGGGGGTTTGGTCGGCGGAGTATTTTGTGCGACGTAAATGTACTCACTACCATCAGAATTGTTGTTCACTGGTGATTGTGGGTTTTCATCCATTTGCGGCTCCTATCGTGTCACCAGTTGGAAACGGCTGTTGACTAGATTCATCGCAAGCGAAATGACCAGGCTCATTGTCAGGTAGACGAGCAAAATGAGGAAAAATCCTGTGATGGATTGCCCAGACTGATTCATGATTGTCTGCCCGACCTGATATGTATCCGCGTACGCGACGAACGTTGCTAGACTACTGTTCTTCGAGAGGTTCAAGTACTGATTGCCCATTGGTGGAATAATCACACGTAGAGCCTGGGGTAGAACAATCATGCGCAATGTCTGCCCTTGAGACAGCCCGACCGCACGCGCTGCTTCAATCTGTCCATACGGAACAGCCTGAATACCTGCACGGACAATCTCGCCAATAAACGCAGCCGTATACACCACGAGCGCAAGCAGTACTGCCATGTAACTGGGCGAGAGATTGATCCCCGTGAGTACCCGCCCAAAACGATTGCGTTCTGGAATCATGACGACCAGCGGAGCCTGCTCATATCGTTGCAACTCTGTTTCGGAGAGTAATTCTTCAGCCCGTGCTTGCTCCAGTGGAACAACCTCGGCGTTTTCCCCCTCCCCAACTGTGATCGTTTCCGGTAGTGGTTGCGCACTTCCAGTTACCCATCCAATCACAAAAGCCAGGACGACAACTGCGGTTGCAATCCAGCCTCGTGGCGTAGTGCGTCCCGTTCGTTCACCGACTATCGTGAGGTAGCGGAAGAGCAGGTAGGCTATGAGCAACCCGATGCCAAGTGCAATCGCCAGAATTGTAAAATTGACGGTTGGGACAATTCGGGGTGTTATGAACCCAGTACGTGCTAGAATGAATGCAGGTCGCACCTCGTTGAATAAGAATTGAGGATGCGAAATCCAGCCTATACGGTACAGTACATCCAACAGGCCATGCCCTGCTAGCTGCATTGTTGCCAATAACCCAGCGCCAAGGAGTAAACCTCTAGCCTGCTCCGGCAAGGTCGTGCGCAAGCCTGCAAATAACGCTAATGCGCCAACAATACCAAGAGCCAAAATGACTGTTGTTGTTGTTCCGGCAAGTGCAAATACAACCTCAGCCAGGACAATACCAGCAAATACTCCAAGTATTAATCTGCGTGGGGCTTCTTCTCGATTTGCCGCATAAACCCAAACACCTAGTATGACCACGAGATAGATGAAAAAGCGCAGCCAGAGGATAAATACCTGCTCGTTCGGTAAATTGATGTCTTCAGATGGAAGACTGAGCCATACAATGAAATACCAGAAGATTAGCTGCACTAGTAGCGGCGTATTGCGCAGGATTTCCACAATGACACGAGAAATCGTTCTGATAAGCCAGTTGTTGCTGAGGAGTGTGACTCCCAATATAACACCCAGAAAAGTAGCTCCCACCAGCCCGTACACGACGACTTGCAAGGTGTTCTCCACCCCGACGCGGAACGCTTCCCCATAGGTGCTGTCAGGTGAGTACCAGCTCGGAGCTTGCCCAATGGCAAAGCCTGCTCTGCGCTCCAGAAATGTAAATGTGGGGAGAAGGTTGCGATCTGCAAGCGTGTTGAGAATGTTCGTCCAGATGATCCCCAGCGCCACCACAATAACTGCAACGAAAATCACCTGTGCAATCACACGGATGACCCGCAAATCGCGGAAATAGTCGAGAAACGTGGGAGCCGCCGGGATGGAATTTATAGGTTCCGGCTTCATACTTGCAATTCTTTCTGTAGGTTACTTGGTTGAACGAATCAGCGGGATGATAAGGCACGAAACCCTGCATCCCGCTGAAGAATTACTGACTTAAGTTACAGCGTTAGACTTAACGGAACGGCGGTGCGTAGATCAAACCACCACGAGTCCAGAGGTCGTTCACCGTGCCTTCACGGGACAGACCCAGCGGAACCAGGTTGCGTTCGTAAACTTCGCCGTAGTTACCAACCTGCTGCAAAACAGTGACCATGAAGTCATTTGCAATACCGAGGTAATTGCCACTGTCATTGTTGTTGGTGCCGAGCAGGCGCTGTACAACAGGATCTTCGCTATCGAGGAATTCGGTCACGTTTTCGCTGTTGATGCCGAGTTCTTCAGCATTCACCATACCGAAGTGTACCCATGCGATGATTTCAGCAAACTGCGGGTCACTCTGCGGGGACAGCGGACCGAGAGGTTCCTTGCTGAGGGTTTCCGGCAGGATGACGAATTCGGCTGGGTTTTCGGACGAAGCGTGGAATGCTGCGATACCGCTCTTATCGGTGGTCCATGCAGTGCAAGCTTCACTCAGGAATGCATCCCAGGTGCTATTTGCATCCGGGAAGACGAGGATTTCAATATCCAGCCCGTTTGCTTCCACGAAGTCGGTGATATTCAGTTCAGTGGTGGTACCCTGCTGCACGCAGATGCTGCCGCCATCCAATTCAAAGGCGCTGCTGACACCGAGTGATGCGCGAGTGCCGATACCCTGACCATCGTAGAACGTCGTCGGGCCAAAGATTGCGCCCCAGGTGACATCACGGCTGAGGGTGTAGGTGGTGTTACGAGCCATCATATCGATTTCACCCGACTGGATCGCAGCCTGACGATCTGCTGCAATCAGCGGACGGAAGACAACGGCATTTGCATCACCCAGAACGGCAGCGGCAACTGCACGGCAGAAGTCAACATCGAAGCCGGAGTATTCACCTGCATCGTTGACAAAGCCGAAACCTTGCAGATTTGCGTTAACGCCGCAGATCAGTTCTCCACGTTCCATGATTGCCGATGTGATCGGCCCAACTTCTGTCTCCTGGGCTGCGGACATACCCACAACACCAACGGTGAGAACAGCTGCGATGAGCAGGACTGCTACGATACGGGTCATTTTCATAACCAAACCATCTCCTTCGTTAAGTATTTTCTTTCACCCTTAAAATGGGGTGTCAGAGTTTTTAACACATTCAGCCCCAAACAGCAAACACTATGGCGTTGTGCAATCCATATGATTTCATTGATGCAAACTGACAGAGCCTTTCTGTAGCGCACAGTTGGAATGGCTCTAATCCGCGTCATTGTGCTTTTTGCAGTATGCCAAACCGCATGGATTGTAGTTTTTTGCAGGTTCGTAGCATCGTCTGATGGAACTAATTTGAGTTTCTTTCTCCCCAATCGACACCGGTGCATGAGTTCGAGATGCCCCGCTGCTATATTAAAAGTTTGTTAATATCTTGCGTATCGCAAATAAGCCGTGCCATTACCAACCCAGGAGATCGCGATATTGCTTGCACAGATCACTGTGATGCTGTTGCGCGGCGAAGTATGATAGTGTCATCCTGTTGCGTGTTTGTCTCAACTTGTCAGATGAAGTAGTTCGGTGCTACACTGAAAAACATGAAGATCATGATTGTAGATGACGAACAAGCAATCCGAGAAGCACTTGGGCGCAAGCTCCAGCGCGAAAACTTCGATGTGATTCTAGCTGAGGATGGTACGGCTGCACTTCGTAGTTTTCATTCCGAACGTCCTGACCTGGTGATACTTGATATTGTCATGGCTGGGGGTATGGATGGATTCACTGTCTGCCGCCGTATTCGTGAGCTTGCCGATACTCCTATCATGATGCTCTCAGCAAATGCCATCACAGAAGATGATGTCATCGAGGGCTTGAACGCAGGAGCCGACGAATACCTCATCAAACCAATACGCCTCAATGAGTTTGTGGCACGTGTGAATGCTTTGCTGCGACGGTCACAAATCGCCTCAACAGAAGTAGAACAGAACTACGATGACGGTTACTTACAGGTCGATCTGCATCGGCGGCAAGTTCACGTTAACGGGAAAAAAGTTCATCTTACCCCTACTGAATTTAAGTTGCTTGCGGTTCTTATGGAGAATGCTGGACGTGTAGTGCAGCAGCGTGACTTACTGGAACAGGTATGGGGACGTGAATACATTGATGATGTGTACTACCCTCGTGTATACGTCAGCCAGCTACGCCGCAAAATTGAACAAGATCCTTCAAATCCCATCTACATCTTGACGGAACATCGAGTGGGCTACCGTTTCGAAAAGCAGCCACGTACACTCTCTGAGTGAGAACGTGGTTGCAATACCAGGCTCTTGACTCGCCATGCCATTCATCGAACCATTTGCCCTCATCTTCAACAGCTTCACCCTTGCGTTGGCGATGGCCTTCTTATTCATTGTCTTATGGTACGACATTAGGCGCACTGTCAATCAGTTTTTCGCACTCTTTCTGATCCTCGTACAAATCTGGAATATTGGGTTTCTGCTTGAGCAAATCTCACGCTTCATTGATGACAGTCGTTTTTTGCTACTATCCAGGGGAATTGCCGAGACGGGTTTTGTCAGTTCTAGCATTGGCCTTTATGCCCTTATGGCTGTTTTGGTCGGCGTGCAACCTCGCCGCTTTCGGCTGATCATTGGTTTGTATCTGGCAATTGCCATTGGCTATATCATCTCGCTCTATTCGTCAGCACAGGCCACCCCCGAAACACTTTCAGTTGTCACCTTTTTCTTCGTTGTGTTTGATAGCCTTGCTCTTTATTTGATGTGGCGTTATAGGCGCAAGTTGCGAAATTCCTGGGCAATGGTTGGTATACTTGGTTTCGTCGCAGGGCAGGCAATTACGTATGCGAACCCAAATCTAGGAATTGATGCTGCTTCTGCAACGATTAGCTCTGTCGGGGTGTTGGTCATCAGTGCAGCATTGATCCAGCAGCAAATTATACAACCCCTATTTGAACGCCGGGCGCAGCTTGAAGCCATGCACGAAGTCAGCATTGCTATCACAAGCCGGATCGCAACCAATGCAGTTCTCAATGAGATTGCGGAGCGTGCAGCTGGCTGGCTTGAAGCGGATGCAGCATGTATCTTCCTCAAACAGCAAGAACAACTTACGCTAGTTGCCATTCACAACATGCCAATCAGCGTTATGAATCTACAGGTACAACTCGGTCAGGGCGTTTCTGGAACCGTCGCACAGACGAAAACGACAATCTTTCTAGAGAATTTTTCACGAGATTGGTCTGAAGAAGCTGAGTTCCTATTGGCACATGAAACTTTCGGTTCTCTGATCGGTGTACCGCTTATTTATGACGACGCGGTGATCGGCACGCTGCTAGTTATCGCCGGAGTACATGGGCATCTATTTGACCGGGACGATGTAGATTTGCTGGAACTGCTAGCCGCGCAGGCTGCTGTTGCAATTGCACATGGTCAACTATTCAATGAGCAGAAAACACTCACTGAGCGACTTGCCACAGCTCATGACCAATTGCATACCGTGTTGACCAGCACGAACAATCCTGTGATAGCAGTAAACCGTGAATTACAACTGATTTTCACAAATCCGGCAGCGGTAGAACTTTTCATGCTCGACACGATTCACCGCCGCGATAATGTAACACGCGCTTTGCCAATGCAAGTACTTCCGCATAGTAACAAAGCTGTTTTGCGACAGATCCGTACGGATGGCGTGTATAACTACGAAGTAGAGTGGCAGGGTAAGACTTACCTTTGTCATGTTGCTAGTCTCGGTGATCGTCGCATTGAAGGGTTTGTAGCGGTACTCAATGATGTAACTGAGTTAAAAGAGCTAGATCGCATCAAGAGTGAAATGGTACGCATGACCAGCCATGATCTGAAGAATCCCCTTCAGGCAGCTATGGCGAATCTAGAACTGTTGCGAGACGATGTCCGAGCGGTAGAAGACGACGAAATTGCTCTTTCTATCAATAACATAGAACGTCAATTGACTAAGATGGAGCGCATCATCCGCTCGATCCTTGACCTTGAACGCATTCGCCTGGGGACACGCAATACCGACCTGTGTGATCCGCTAGAGATCATCACGAATGCTGCTGCTGAACAGCGTGAGATGGCTGCTGAACAACACGTTACGCTGCATGTTGATGTTGCTTCAGACATTCGCTCATTTGTGGGTGATATAGAGCAATTCGAACGAGCAATCATCAATCTGGTTGAGAATGCGATCAAATTCAACCATCCTGATGGTGAAGTGCATATCGTTGCGAGAAATGATGGTAATGCCATTTTGATGACAGTGCGCGATACAGGAATTGGCATCCCTTTTGAACTGCAACCAAAGATCTTTGACCGCTTCTTCCGGGGTCATCAGCACGGTGCAGAGCATATCAGTGGTTCTGGCCTGGGATTGAGTCTTGTAAAAGCAGTCGTAGACAATCATGCTGGACAAATCTGGCTGGAGAGCATTCCTGGCAGTGGTACTGCATTCTCCATTCGTATTCCTGCCGTGGATCAACCAGCTCTTGAAGGTCTGGAAACAAAGCTGAACAATGCAAAGGGTTAACGTGATGCATAGAAAGATTTTTGTCGGTATTTTGATCGTCGTTCTGATGTCTTTTGTTGGAAGCAGTCTTGCTCAAAATGAACCTGCAAGCCCCACTCCTGCCCCATCGAAAACGCCACTACCACCAGCAAGTAGTACGCCTGCAACGGAAAGTGTAGAACAGGAAGCAACTGAAGAGCCGGATATTGAGAGCAACATAGCACAAAGCCCCCTACCCCGTTCGTACACCCAGGAAGACCTGGGCGTACTGGTCGGCAATGTGCAACTTCCCAACGGTTTGCTATGGTACGAGAATGAACTTTACGCTGTGTGTTCTGGCGACTGGACACTCTACCGTATTCAATCCGAAACTGGTGCAACAATTACATTTGTCTTTGGCATCCGCGACTCTCATAGCCTGGCTGTGCAGGACACAGAAACAGGCTTTAACCTGTGGGTTCCTGACTTTGATACTGACCAGGTATTCATGGTTGACCAGACACAGAACGCGCCTGCAATCATTGCTGAAGACAAGTTTGATGGCCCCTGGGGTATTGCCCTGCTAGATGATAACTCTGCACTGGTAACAAATGCGCGTGGAAACACAGTGGTATATCTCACCTCAGCAGGTGAAACTCGAATCGTCGCAGAGGGTTTCCGTTCACCGACTGGGATTGTGATTGATGGCGAGACAACCTACATTGCCAACAATGGTAGCGCTCGCCGTGCAATCGAATGGTTTACAACCAGTGACTTATCCCTCTCCGATGAGGCGGCGGAACCCGCAAATGGCATTGCCCAACCGCTTGTCAGTGGTTTGCAGAATGTATCCAACTTGTTCTTAGCAGCGGACGGTTATCTGTACTTCACATATGCGCTGGGTACGAGGGGTGTTGTCGGTCGTGTTGACCCTGTTGCGTGCCAGGATGGTGGCTGCTCGAATGATCAGGTGGAAATTGTCTTGTTCACTGAACTGCAAGCACCACTGGCAGGGTTGACCATCTCAGATGATATGCGTCTCTTCGTACACACTATCTATCGACCAGAGATTTATTGGGTGCAGCTATACGAATGAGAGATGGCTCAGGGGCAGTGTTGAACTGCCCCTTCAGATTATTATTTCCCCAACGGTTCCACCAGCAAGAAGCCAATCAGTGCTACCACTATCCCGCCATTCCGTAGCAACACCTGAATAACTGCCAGGGCAGCAGAACCAGCAGAGATGTTCCACAATTCCAGTATCGTCGCCACAACAATCATGATGATCCCTACGATCATTGGCAGACCCTTGTGTCGTGCGAGGTAGTTCGACAATCGCGCAAGGGCGCGGATCAACAGCGGTGATTCATCAATGTGCTTGAACATCACATGAACTCCAAATGCTCGTAATCTTTGTAGCGCTCATATAATTCATTGGAAACCTCGACATCTACAAGGAAGCCCTCTGAGATGTGTTCTTGATTGATAACATGAGCTTGTTGGAACAAGAGTGAAACAATATCCCCCCGTTCATAGGGTACAAGCAAGCGCACACGCCTCAAGCGGGCTGAGAGAACTTCTTCTATCGCTTGAAGTAACCCATCTAGTCCCCTGCTTTCGCGGGCTGAAACGGCAACTTGTGCTACATAGCTCACCGCTTCCTTATCCACTTCTGGCAGTGGCTCATCACCCCAGTTATCCAATTTGTTCCAGACGAGGATGCGAGGGGAATGACTGGCATCAATCTCCGCCAATGTATCTTCGACAGTTTCAATGTGCGCCAGCACATTCGGGTGTGAAACATCAACGACATGCAGAATCACATCCGCTTCCAGAATTTCTTCCAGTGTTGCACGGAAGGCTACAACCAGCGTTGTTGGTAGTTTCTGGATGAAGCCTACGGTATCACTCACCAGCACCTCACGCCCACTAGGTAGTGGAATTCGGCGCGTTGTGGGGTCAAGCGTTGCAAATAGCTGATCTGCAACATATACAGCCGACTCCGAAAGTGCATTGATTAGAGTCGATTTTCCAGCATTGGTATAGCCGACCAGAGCAACTGTGGGGATACCAGATTTACGGCGCTGCGCACGATGCTGCGCACGATGCATCCGAACTCCTTCGATCTCCTCCTTGAGCTTTGTAATCTTGCGCCCGATTTCACGCTTATCGACTTCCAGCTGTGTTTCACCTGGTCCACGTACTCCGACACCGCCTGCTCCACCTGTACCACCGGCTTGCCGCGCAAGGTGCGTCCACTGCCGGGTGAGACGCGGCAGACGATATTCGTACTGTGCAAGTTCAACCTGTAATGCGCCTTCGCGTGTGCGTGCATGCTGTGCGAAGATGTCGAGAATCAATGCAGAACGATCAAGCAGTTTGATCTCATCGCCGAAAATTTTCCCAAGTTCGCGCTGATGCCTTGGTGATAGTTCATCGTCAAAGATCACCGTTTGCGCTTCAGCAGCTTGCGCCGCTTCAATGATCTCCCGAACCTTGCCAGAACCAACATAGGTTGCTGGATCAATGCTGTGCATCATCTGCGTAATTTGACCAACAACGACCATGCCAGCCGTATCTGCCAACATTGCGAGTTCTTGCAGCGATGCTTCCATAGAGAGAACAGGGCGACTACCCCGTTCTTCAGCCGCGACCAGCACTGCTTTTTCAGGTTGATGATTGATGATTTGATGCGTTGGAGTTGTCATATTCACTCAAAGAATTTCATTTTATGATTGCTTGTACCATGCCTTCAATCGTTGAATACCTTCCGCGACACGCTCATCAGAGATGCTCAAACTCAGCCGCACATACCCTTCCCCGCCAGGTCCATAGGCTGTCCCAGGTGCGACACTTACGAGTGCTTCTGTGAGCGCCCGTTCTACGTACTCCAGGGCAGGCATCTCTTCAACTTTTGCCCATACATAAAGAGTCCCAATTGAGGGTTGTGCAGACAGGCCGATTTCTGGCAGCGCTGCGAGTAGCATATCACGACGGTTTGCGTAAACCTGATTGCGTTCTGCGAACCATTCCGGCTCTGTGTCATCAATCGCGGCGATTCCAGCGTCATAAACCGCTCTAAAATGCCCGCTATCGACATTGCTTTTCACCTTCAATAACTGCTTCAAAGCTTCTGCTGAACCAACTGCCGCGCCTAAACGCCACCCCGCCATATTGAAGCTCTTGGAGAAGGACATGAATTCAACAGCATGTTCCTTCGCACCGGGAACCTGTAATACACTCGGCGCCACATATCCGTCGAATGTCACGTCGCAATACGGATTGTCTGAAGCCACGAGTACATCATGCGACTTACATGCTTCGATTACCTCGGTGTAGAAAGCCAGGTCAGCAGCTACCCCGGTAGGGTTGTTGGGATAATTGATCCACAGGATCTTTGCTGCGTCCCACGTAGCAGGTTCGATAGCATCTAAATCCAGCAAAAAGTTTTTTTCAGCAGGCATCGGAACATAGCAGATTTGTGTCCCGACCAGTTGAGCGCCCATCGTATAAGCCGGGTAGCCAATCGCGGGAATCAATGCAGCAGATGATTCATCGAGGTAAGCCAGCATCAAATTGACGATGCCCTCTTTGCTGCCAAGCAAGGGCAACACTTCTGTATCTGGATCAAGCGCCACACCGAAACGCTTCTGGTAGTAGCGAGTAACTGCCTGTCGAAAACCTGGCGTACCTCGATAGCCTGCGTACCCGTGATTACCCGGTTGAGAGGCAGAAGCGGCTAATGCTTCTACCACATGGTCGGCGGGCGGCATATCCGGGCTACCTATGTCCAGCCGGATGACATCCTGCCCTTGTGCTTGCATCGCGCTTACTCTCTGGCTGATGGTAGCAAAGATGTAGGGAGGAAGATTTCGCAGCCGTGTGGCTGATTCGGGAACCATTCTGTGAACTCCTATCCAAAAACTGGCAGATTTAAGTAAAGTTGACCTCTGGGGTAGCCACTTCTTGCAGATATGGATCTTGCATAGCTTCAATCGACTCACTCATTGCAGTGAGCGCACGTCTAGCATAGTGTTGTTTGCGTTCGCGCTTATTGCGAATTTTCTTCGCTAACTCCGGCAATATCCCGAAATTGGCCTTCATCGGCTGGAAGTCTTCCGGTGCGGCGTGGGTGACGTAATGGCATAGCGCACCAAGCATCGTTTCACGCGGGGGAACCCAGGACTCCAGGTTATACAATTGACGGGATAAATTGATAGCAGCAAGTAACCCCGTTGCAACATTGCCCACATAGCCTTCAACGCCGGTGATTTGCCCACCAAAATACAGCATTTCCCGCTGGCGGAACTGCATCGTCGGATGAAGCAGCGTTGGTGAATTGATGAACGTATTGCGATGCATTTGACCCATTCGTACAAATTCAGCGTTCTCCAGACCAGGGATTAACTGCAAAATTTCTTTTTGCGCACCCCATCGGATGTTTGTCTGGAAGCCCACAATATTGTAAAGGCTTCCGGCAAGGTTATCACGACGAAGTTGTACAACCGCATGAGGGCGTTTACCCGTCCGCGGGTCACGAATCCCAACAGGCCGCATGGGGCCAAAAGCCAGAGTATCATCTCCCCTGCTAGCAAGTTGCTCAATCGGCACGCAGCCTTCAAAGAAATGTGGATCTTCAAGCTCAAAATCTCGCAGCGTTGCAGTCTCTGCTTCACGCAGTGCCTGAACAAAGCGCTCGTACTGCTCTTTATTCATAGGACAATTGATGTAATCGCCCTCTTCCGTTTCGCCACGGTCATAACGGTTACCATGGAAGGCAATGTCCATATTGATGCTGTCTGCTTCAACAATGGGCGAGATAGCATCATAGAAGTACAGGTATTCTTGCCCGGAAAGCCTTGCAATATCCTGCGCGAGTACCTCGGAAGTGAGTGGTCCAGTCGCAACGATTACTGGAGAGTCAGTCGGAAGAGATGTCACTTCTTCACGAAATACGGTGATCTTGGGATGTAACGTGATGGCCTGCGTTACCGTTTGCGCAAATAGCTCACGATCCACCGCCAGCGCTCCTCCTGCCGGAACCTGTGCTTCTTCAGCGCAACGCAGTAGAAGTGAACGCAGCATCTTCATCTCATTCTGTAAGAGTCCTGTAGCGCGGTCTGGCAGCTTAGAACCCAGAGAATTGCTGCAAACCAATTCTCCCAGGCGATCACTGACATGCGCCCGCGTTGACCTATGGGGTCTCATTTCATACAAATGCACGGTGTGACCGCGTTCTGCAAGCTGCCAGGCCGCCTCCGTTCCTGCAAGACCACCACCAATTACAGTGACAAATTCATTCATGGTTGCCCCTAAAGACAAATCATAACGGTACAATTAACCGACTTGACGCATCATAGTACGCCTGGACAGTAGAGGTATCAATACCCGCTGGAGCGACCTTCAGTGCGTGTTCGTAACTAGCATGCGCATTACTAAAAAGCCCCATTGCAAATTCGGCATTCCCTAGCAGTGCGTACATCCGATAGGCTTCTGTTTCGACACCTTTTTGCAAAATCTCGCGCAGATGAGCAATTGTCTCCGTAAACATCCCAAGCTGATACTGACAGACAGCAATCCGATATTGCAGTGTTTCGCCCCATGGATGGTAGGGATTGAAACGCAAGGCTTCCTCATATGAAGGGATGGCTTGACCATATTCTAGCAAGGCCATATAGGCATTTCCCAACATCTCATACACCCGCGACCACGTCACATCAACGCCAACAGGAGCTTTATCCAATTGAATGAATCGCTTCAGTACCGATACCAACTCAGTTTCCCGCCCCGGCATCTCTGCAAGAATCTCTGCCTGGGTAAACAATACTTCAATGATTGCCGCACGAGATTTGCTCGTTTCCGCCCCTGCAATTCGTAATGCATCTTCTGCCGCTGCATAAGCCATTGGCAAATCTTGTTCACGCAGTATTCGCGCTCGCATCAGATAAACCTGTATCAACCAGCTTTGCGGCTCTGATTCCGGGTAGTTTGCGACTGCTTGCTTGAGGTAATTCAACGCCTGCTGTGGTTGTCGCTGCTCATAATGTGCAATAAAAGCCAAACGTTCATAGCACAATGCGGGGAGTTCTGGCTGTGTCTCAGCATCTGCATGAGCCAGAGCTTTTTTGAAATGCTTAATAGCAAGATCCACATCATCATCAATCAACATCAAACGCCCGATTTGATAGAGAACCCAGGCTTTGTGGATGGATTGTGGTGCTTCGTGAAGAAGCTGTTTGTAGATCGTATGTGCCTGCTGAAGATCGCTTTTCTGAACAAAACCGACAGTTGACTGCTCATATCGTGCCAGGAAAGCATCTGCCTTGATCTGATTTAATTCAGGCGTTGGTATGCTTACGACCTTTTGTTCGATTGTAGAAATATCCTCAAGGGCATTTTGCGGTCGCCCGGCAAGCAAGTGTAGTCGCGCACGTAGTTCCAATAGTTCTATATTTCCAGGCGCTGCCCGTAGTAGCCGCGCAATCATAACTTCCGCTTTTTTGATCTGGCGGTCTTCAATTAAACGGCGCACTTGCTCTCGTGTACCTTGCATCGTTCACCTCATGACAGACTTGTCCGAACGAGCGTGCAAAAATATCGTAACACAGTTCACAGTTGTTGTGGTCAAAGACTCGCCAGCCCATCACGAATTGCAACTACCGTATTCCCTTGGACTGCCTTCCGAGCTTGGTTAATTGCGTTCTTTATTGCATTTGCATCAGAACCACCGTGACCAATGATGACAATTCCGTTCACACCCAACAGCGGCGCACCACCGACTTCGCCCGGATCAATTCGGTTACGCACACGGTTGAATGCGCCGCGAGAAAGTGCGCCACCCACGGTACTGATCGGGTTGCTGCGGATTTCATCACGAATGACACCTGTTAAATATTGAATAGCACCTTCAAATGTTTTGATGAATACATTGCCAACAAATCCATCCATCACCAACACATCAATGCCGCCTGCAAGTACTTCTTTCGGTTCTGCATGACCGATATAGTTCAAGTTAGAGTTTTGCAGTAGCCCCTGTGTTTCACGTACCAGATTATTGCCTTTGCCTTCTTCTTCCCCATTTGAAAGGGTGGCAACTGTCGGGCGATTGCGCCCAAGTGCTCGTTCTGCGTAGATGCTGCCCATAAGTGCAAAGGTCAGCAACCAGTCAGCACGCGAGTCGGCATTCGCGCCGACATCCAGGAAGATCGTCTCTACGCCGTGAACAGGATAGATGGCGGTCAATGCTGGACGCTTGACACCCGGTATCCGACGCAAGGTGCTAAGTGTCGCGATGGCATGTGCCGCGCCGGTGTTACCCATCGTCACAAAGGCATCTGCTTCCCCATCTTTCACCATATTCATCCCAACGTGCATAGAGGATTTTGGTTTGCTCTTCATTACTTCGCTAGGCTTCTCTTGCATTGCGATGATTTCTGGCGTGTGGACAACTTCAATCGACAGTCCGGCAGTATCATGTATGGCAAGTTCTGGCTGAATCTGCGCTTCATCCCCAACCAGTATGATCGTATCTTTGTATTCACGAGCCGCCAGTACCGCACCTTCGACATCGGGTTTTGGCCTTGCATCGGTACCCATGGCATCTAGCACTATACGCATATTTCCCTCTACAGACTTCAAAAAAACGATCAAGATGCTATTTTGAAGTGTACACGATCCTGTGTAAACCACTACGCTGAACATCTCATCATTGACATAGTGTGGGGATTCCCTATAATTTTCAGCAAATCCTACTTGCCCTGATGGCGGAATTGGCAGACGCGCACGGTTGAGGGCCGTGTCCTTAACGGGGTGGAGGTTCGAGTCCTCTTCAGGGCACTTTGTACAAAGCACATGGCTTGCGTGTCCATGTGCTTTTTTGCTTCAGTATTGAGATACAGCTTCTGTTGCGCCGCTGTGTACTTGGATGTACACTCCGTTCATAAGGATCGTGACTTTTTCTTCACCAAACCGCAGGAGATAGACGCTATGGCTGATACCAGCCAGATTCTGAACGATGCATATCAGCACATTGAAGATGGGGATTTCCAGGCAGCACGAGAATTGTTGGAAGAACATCGCGCTGAAAATGAGAATAACCCGGATTATTGGTGGGTGTATGCCCATGCGGTTGAAACAGATGAAGAAGGTCGTGCGGCATTACAACGCTTATTAGAGCTTGACCCGGAATATCCTGGTGCGCGAACGTTGCTTTCCCAGGTATCGCCGCCAGCCACAGCAACTACGCCTCTCCCGCCACCACTGGTCGAAGAGACGGCTTTCAGCGAAGATCAATTCGAAGAATTTTCCGACGATGATTTCGCGGAAACCCAACCAGAACAACGTCGGTCGCTAATGCCTCTGCTGCTGGGTGTAACAGCAATCGTGATTATTCTGCTGCTGGCAGTTCTTTTACTCCCAAGCTTACTAGGCGGTGGTCAACCTGATGCAACACCGACAACCAGCATCGTATCGCAGCCATCAGCCCGCCCTATCATTGATGATGTGACGGAAACCACAGAGCCTGAGGTTGAGGAAACAGATGAAGCGGTTGTACAGAGTACTGCAACTGACGAACCTTCAGAAACTGAGATAATGCCAGAAGAAACAGACGACAGCCCAGCATCCTTATTCAGCACAGCTACCCCTACTGAGGAAGAAGTTGAGCCGACCAATACGGCTACGCAAGAAGATACAGATGAGCCACCTGCTTCAGCAACGCCTGTAGCAAACACGGAAGTTGCGGAAACTGAAGACGCAGCAGCCCAACAACAGAACACCAATACCCCGACGGATACGCCTGATGAAACGATTCTGGCAACTCCGACACAAGAAGAGGTTTTGCCAACAGCTACAGTAATCCCCACGGAAGACCCGTTCTATGGACTCGACGGTGATGCCCTGGCATCCATCGGCATTCCAGCGGATCAAATTGCTGTCGTAGACTCGTCTCTGGGGAATACCCTGCTATTTACAATTTGTGCGCAACCAGGGCCACAAGCTAGCGCTGCGATCCGAGATATACTTAATATTCTTCTTGATGGCGAAGAACAATTGCCAGAAGACATTGAAGCGTTCGGCTTTGGCATTACAGATTGCAATGGTGGAGATGTTTCCCGCACAGTAGGTTTCAGCCGGGAAGCGCTGGACGAAACTGAGGGTACTGTGGAAGACGCGCAAGCATTACTGCGCCCTATCAATTGAGGCCACCCTACTTGAATACATGTGCAGGCAGAGCTTCAATACTGCCTGCACAACCTCATGAGTATGACTTTGAAATGGGACAAAGACTCTTGTTCGCTATGTGACATCGGATGACGATGCAATTGTATTTGATCTTGGTGGAACCAACATCAAGCATGGGTGAGCCACATACCACGAGCAGCAACTCACAGAATTATTCCTTTGTTTCAGGGATCAACGGAAACGTAAGGGAGAACGTTGTACCTTCTCCGAGTTTGCTTTCTACATCAATTGTGCCGTTGTGGTTCTGCATGATTCCGTAACTGATGAACAAGCCCAGGCCGGAGCCATCATCTTTGGTCGAGAAGAACGGTTCGAAGATCGTCGTAATAAGCTCCGGTGGAATCCCCACCCCTGTGTCGGTAAAGCGCATTACCACCTGTTCATCTACTATACGACTTGAGATATGGATGGAGCCACCATGCGGCATTGCGGCTTGCGCATTCAAGATCAGATTCAGGAACACTTGTTCCAGTTGATCTCGGTTGCCATAGATATAGGTGTTTTCGTCGAGTTGTAGCTGGATGTTCACCCCACTCTTTCGTGCATAGGTACGGCTCAGGGTGACAACATCTTGCACGACACCAGCAAGAGGCAAAGACTCCATATCAGGTGTCTCATCGGAGCGCTTGCGCGTAAATTCTTGTAGGCGTTCCACAATCCGCGAAATACGCCCCACACTACGTAGTGCTTCCGTGATGTCTTCCAGATGTATGGGGTTTCCGGCTTCTACATCTTCTTGCATCAATTCCAGGTTAACGCGAATCGGCTGGAGAGGATTGTTGATTTCATGGGCAATTCCTGCTGCGAGGCGACCAGCCGCCGCGAGTTTTTCTGCACGCACCAGCAATTCTTGCGCAGAACGCAACTCAGCAGTCCGCTCTTCTACCATTTCCTCAAGGCGTTCTGCATATTCCACTTCATGAGCATAGAGTTCTGCATTGCGAATTGCTAATGTGACCTGCCGACAAATTGCTTCAAAAATGCGCAAGTGATGCTCATCAAAGTCCTGATTCCCAAGAACGCTTATCACACCGTGCAAATGCTCGCCATGCTGCAATTTCGCCGCCATACCACCGAGGGGAGTCAGTTCCGGGAACTCACCGAACTGCCAGCGCAGGTACTGCGAATCATCTTCAAATGCTGGCAATAGCGTATTCAGGCGTAAGGACACTTGTTCCTGCTCATCACGGCGCAGCACATACATCTGGGGATTTTCATCTGCATCTATTTGGTGGAACAGAATCACCGCACTACTCGGAACCAGATCCAACACCAGGTAGAGGATCACATTGAGCAATTCATCTAACTCGAGTTGGTTATTCAATGCCTCAGACACGCGCAATAGCGCTTCTAGATCAGTTGTGCGGCGCTTCAACGCACGTTGCAGAGTGCGAGCCTCTAGCTTTGCCTGTACACGTGCAAATAGTTCACGTGGCTTTAAGGGCTTTGTCACATAGTCGTCAGCTCCCAACTTCAGCCCTTGTTCCACATCAGCAGCAGCGTCTTTTGCCGTGATGAAAATCACCGGGATTTCTGCGGTTATCGAATTGGATCGAAGTTCAGACAGCACTTCGTAGCCATCCATACCGGGCATCATAATATCCAGCAGGATCAAGTCAAAATCTTGTTGGCGGGCAGCCTGTAATGCATCGGGTCCGTTGTGGACGGCGACAACTTCATACCCGCGCAGCGAAAACAAATTGCTCACCATCTCTGCGGCGGGCAAGTGGTCATCAACCACTAATACAGTGGGTTTCGGATATTGTTCTGGCATTCTTTATCCCCTACACTTGGGCTGGTAAGTCAGGTAAGGTTGCTATGTTGGTCTATATCTATGGTATACGCATTCTGTAGCTGTGACGCTTAATGAAATCAAACGAGAAGCAAAATCAAAAGTTTGCAATCCGTCATCTGTTGACCGGGCTTTTTGCAGGTGCCATCCTGGCGGTGATGTTCATCGCAGGATTCTTGACGCATGCATATTTCGGGAACGATCTAATACCGATTGCCGTTTCAACAAGTGGCTCTGGTGAATATCCGTTGTTGAGCGAAGTGCAGAGTTTGCTCAATCATGCCTACCTACGGGAGCAACCCGATACCACAGAGCGGGAATACGGTGCGATCCGTGGGTTACTGAGTACACTTCAGGAACCAAACACCTTCTTTATCGAACCCTCAGTTGCCCAAAGTGAAGTAGATGTGTTGGCTGGTACGTATGGTGGTATTGGTGTTTTGCTACAACGCAATGAACAGGGTGAATTTATCATGCACCCTTACCCCGATAGCCCTGCAGAAGCAGCAGGAATCCAACCAGGGGATGTGTTGCTAGCAATCAACGGTGTAGAGATCACATTGCAAGATCACCCCGATGCGATTGATCAGCAATTGCGTGGCGAGGTGAAAGATGATAACGGCGTAGAGATACGGTTCCGCCAAGGTGGAGAGACACAAGAGATATTCATTGTGTTTGATGTCATCAATGTACCCTCTGTTTTGTGGCGGATTCTTGAAGAAGACAACCGATTGGGCTATGTGCAAATCCTTCGCTTCACCAGCCGAACGCCAGAAGAATTGCGCACAGCACTGGCTCAATTGTTTGAAGAGGATGTTGAAGGCTTGCTGCTGGATCTGCGTGGCAATGGCGGAGGGTTATTCCAGGAATCAATCGAAGTTGCCGACGAATTCCTGGATGGTGGTATCGTCACAATACAGGTCACGCGATTGGCTGAGGAGATATTTGAGGCTGATGCAGGTGGTGATGCAATAGATATTCCGCTGATTGTATTGGTTGATAATCGTACAGCAAGTGCATCAGAATTGGTGGCCGGTGCGATTCAGGATCAGGAACGTGGTATCCTGATTGGGCAGCGCACCTATGGTAAAGGTACTGTCCAGCAAATCTTTACTTTGTCTGATGGTTCATCGGTTCATATTACCTACGCCGAATGGTTTACACCTAATCGATCTCCTATTGCTGGTGAAGGATTGGTTCCAGATATTGAGATGATCCCGGACGAAAACGGACGTGATGTTGAATTAGGAGAAGCAGTTCGCACGTTACAGCAAGCACTAGATAGCGAAGATAATGGCTAAGAAAAAGAAAGAAACTGAACACAAACGTGGTAATCGTGTGATTACTACGAATCGTAAAGCACGACATGACTACGAGCTTCTGAAGTCATATGAAGCAGGTTTAGTCTTGATGGGTTCGGAAATTAAGTCAATCCGAGGTGGTCACGTCAATTTGCGCGATGGTTTTATTCAGGAACGTGGTGATGAACTCTGGTTGATGGGTGTTCACATTGCTCAGTATGTGCAGGCTTCTCACTTTGGGCATGATGATCCGCTGCGTCCGCGTAAGTTGTTGTTGCACCGCAAAGAAATCAACGAAATCTTGTCTCGTATTCGTGATGTTGGGTATACCGCTGTGCCGACGAAGTTGTATTTGGAGCGTGGCTATGCGAAAGTTGAAATTGCCATTGCTCGTGGTAAGAAACAGTACGACAAGCGTGCCGATATTGCCAAGCGCGATGCGCAGCGGCAAATTCGTCGTGCCTTGAAAAACCGCTAGGTGAGGAATAGAAATGATCCCAGACCTTCCGTCATCAATCCGAGATATTAATAGACTTGACCTTGAAGAAAAGCAAGCGATCTATCGCTTAGTCGTTCCGGATTGGGTGTGGGAAGATTTTGGCATCAACCCGGAAACTGCCGCAGATCATGGGCAGATGCGGTATCTCTGCCCGGCGGGAAGCCGTGCGATGGAGATTAGTATCCGTCTCCATCCAGCAGACCGTGATCCTATCCTGTATATGAATATGGCAGATACTTTCAATAATCAGCTTCTGGTGCTGCTGGTGGTAGTGAATGACCCTAAAGCAGAGCGCTACAATGTTGATGTCGATGAGCATGGCAATCGCACAAATTATGGCACCACAGGACGCAACATCCCGGCGGAGTTAGCCGCGATGCGGGCTGGCCTCGCGCCAGGACAAATTCGTCCAGGTTTGCGTGCATTTCGCCGATCTGTACCCGTGTTCGAGAATTTTGTCTCTCGTATGGGGCATGACTTGTTCTTGATTGAACCGCTCGCCTATCACAATGCCATCGTGTTCGAAAGATATGGGTTCAACTATATTCGTGGTTTGGCAGATATGAAGGAAATTCACCAGGAATTTCAGGAAGGCGGTGAGCTATTTCGCAAGCTCAGTGACGAGAACCCCTTCCGCCCTACTACTGCATGGAATTCAGTTCGTGGTCGATCCTGGGCAATACATGACGGTATCCTGGGACATCCCTTCACAGGCTTTCAGATGTATAAGCGCATCGGTCATCACGCAGGGGTGAGAACAGCCCTCAATGCAGCCTGGTAAGCGTAAGCCTACAATCTCCATAAAAAGTGTCGAGGCAGCGCTGAATTCGCTAACTTATACCACGACGGATACCAGGGCGGCAGCAGCCTTGCGCTTTCTAACTCTGGTTGATAGTTATCTGGAAAGCCCTGTACGACCTCCAGCTCGTGATTTGCGTGACTTTGCGGTTAAGGCCATCATTTGTAACATTATCACAGAGAAGCTCAATCATTTCCGTGAGATTGCTGGATTACCTCCCGTTGCACCAAAATCCCCAAAAGCTGAAGCCATATCCAGGATTGTCGAGGATAGTCGCAGTGGCAATCCTGAGTTTTTGGGATGGAGCTATTTGTATTACCGCTATGTTCGAGTCGATCTTGGAATCAATAACACTGAATTCGAACATCACAGCAATATCGAAGAACGAACGATCCGGCGCTATCGCCATCACGCTGTTCAAAAGCTCTATGAAGAGATTGTTGAGCGTGAGTGGCAAGCACGCGAACGCAATCATACTCGTAGGCTGCGAGCAGCCATCCCAGGCAAACCAGTTCCTAGAATTATTGGTTGCACACAAGAAATTGAATTAATCTTTCTAACGCTTAAACAGGATCGTTTTCAGACGATCTATATAACGGGCGCTCCTGGCATTGGAAAAACTGAAATGACCAGATTCGTCGCTCATCAACTGCTAAATCGATACGAATACGACTATGTTTTCTGGATCGACCAAGCACAAGATTACGCATTTGTGGTAGAAACTCTACAGTCTCAAATTTCCCCAGACTATGTAGACGTAGAACTACAAGAAATCTTCTTGACATTGAACTGCTTGGTGATTTTGGACGACTATCAGGCAAAGCCATCTTCATCAGGCGATGTAATTTCACTTTTGTCACTGTTAGCTAATACTACAACGATCCTCACGACGACACGTTATCAACCACTGCCCCACTCTGTCACACATGTGCATCTCTCTGAGTTAGAATATGAAGGTGTTGCTGAGTTCATTGAGGAATTTTATGGACCACACATTCCGCCAGAGTTAGGTAAAACTACCCTTATTGACCGGGTTTATAAACAGGTTGGTGGTAATCCAACAGCGCTCCATCTTTATATGCATCAATGGATTGAGGGGGATGACAACCGGCTAACGGGCAAGAGCCTTCATGAAGTGTATCGTGTGCTGTACGACGGTCTTACGCTGGATTCTAAAAATTGTTGGCATTTCTTCAGCATGCTGGGAACAGTTGGCCTGGATGTGGCTTCCCTGGAGACATTGTTCGGATGTGAATTTATAGAGCGCTCCGGGTTCGTGAGTTTGCTCAATTCCTTTCTGCTGCGCTCTCACCACAACGCAACCCGCTACGCACTTCCGCAGTCCGCTGTGCAGTACATCGCACAAAAGGCACAACAAGAGAACCAACTGCGACAGGAGTTTTTTTCCCAGGTACATTCTTTGATCCAGCACATCACGCCAGAAAACCTACCCTCACTGGGAGCGATTGGAGTGCAAATCCTCACATGTGAGTGGCTAACTTTGCCTGATACACAAGCCAGAAAACTCATTGAAGCTTGTTTGAGGATAGAAGTCCCTGATCACCTGGCTCCATTATGGTGGAAAGCTTATGAACGGTATCAGAAGATACAACTACAACCATCGACTATTACTGCCTTCGGAGTTTGCGCTCGCAAGTTGCATGATTATGAGGCAGCACAATCTCTGTTCAAACGATCCATTGCCAGTGCAGGACAATTGGGGGATTTTTCATCTCAAAGGCAAGCACTACTGGAGCATGCAATTCTGCTGCATCGAACAGGTAAATATGCAGATGCATTACACACGCTGAATCGCCTTCTTGAACAGCAACGCACGTCGCAAGAGCCTTCTGCATTCACAGATCGCATCTATCATACGCTTGTAGATATTTCTCTCGACATTCAAGAACTTAACATGACCAACCACTACCTACAAAAAATCACCAATCGAGATACTTTCCGCTGGCATCAGCAGCATGTGGAATCGCTCATTCTGCTCGGTGATTTCCGATCCGCTATTACCTTTACAAATGCTGCGTACTCACAATTTGAAGAAATGCTGGATGTACCAGAGAGGATTGCCACTTTCACCGCACTAGGACGATCATATTTTCAGCATGGGGAAATTGATAATGCTATCGTTGCATTCTCATCTGCATTAGACAGTGCAATCATGGCAGAAAACTCCTTCCTAACTGCCCGCGCCCAAACAAATCTCGCCAGTGCGCTGCTGGAAATAGATCAACTCGACAAAGCACACTCGTTGTTGACTGATGCGCAGCAGGTGCAAAGCAACTTCTCTGATCCGGTAGGTATAGCTGCTACTAAGCAGAATCTGGCTATTTTACGGCGCAAACGCTCAAAATATTGAAGTCACCACCAGGCTTGACTCTGCCCCTCTCCTAACATACACTGACGACTATCAGCTCCATTCGTCTAGAGGCCTAGGACGCCGCCCTCTCAAGGCGGAAACACGGGTTCGAACCCCGTATGGAGCGTAGCTTACAACACTGCCTTGATCTTCATCAGCATCAATAAAGACTTCTTCTACAATCCCATGTTCATCCTGGTACAGTTTGGCACGCAATACCATGAAGCGTTCTGCCCAGGGTTTGAGCCGGAAATCGACAATGCGGCGTTGGTCTAGATTGTAGACAACATATTCAAAGAGATTGTGAACCAACCCCCTTCTATCTTCATCGCTTGAGTAATCCCACAAGCTAGCAATACGATCTACTGTTTCAACACACATCGTTAGTTCGAGCGCCATTTGCTGCCGTTCAGTCGTATATGCCTGCCAATGGCCTATTTCTCGTTCATTCTGCTGCTTGTGTTGCTCGTATTCTTGCTGTGAGATTTCGCCTTGAAGGAATAGGTACTTTGCAGCTTCAATCTTGCGGCGTGAAAGTGCAATCGACTTCTGGCGCTGCTTTTCTACATCCGCTTCATTCTTGAATTTGCTGCTTTTGACTTCACTTTCAATCGCAAGCTCAGTCATCAATTCAATGGCTTCAGGCTTGATCGTAAAGAGTTTCAGCAGGCGATAGAAGTCTTCTTCATAGCTCTCGCACCGAACTGAACGATTCTGAACGCCGCACTTGATCCCGCGCTTGTGGTGATAGCGAAGTACATCGTTTGCATTTGCACCCCCAAAGGTTGAACGCAAGCTCGGATCATTGTGCTTACGCGCCAGCGCTTCACAATGTGCGCAATAGGTTATTGTTGCAAGCGGGTAAGGATGGGTTTTGCGCTTGATTCCATTGTTCGATGGCTTGAATGTTCGTTTCTCCCGAACTCTAGCAACAGAACGCAAAAGCTCAATAGGGAAGACAGCACGTTCTTCATCGAATGCGATTTCGTCAATATCTTCTTGCTCGTATCCCGGCCTAGCAATGGCTTTGCCATCTGTGACCAGCCCACCATATTCAGGCCACGTTGCCACAACGCGGCGAACATCGTCTCGATTGATACGACGTGGTTTACCCTTACGGGTACGGAATGCCCAACCTTCTTCATTCATCTCGTATGCCAGCTTTTCAGCACCGATACCGCCCTTGCTGTAGCGTTCGAGGATGGCTTTTGCAGCGTCATAGTACCCGCGCCAGATTGCACCGTCTTCAGGTTGCTCGTTTTCTTTTCCAGCAATGAACGTCCCATCTGAGAGCAACCATGCCCCTTCATCAGATGGGATCAATAAGCCGTTTTCATCTCGAACCGTACCGAATGGGGGACGGCCTATCGTAATACCCTGCGCTTTGCGATACAGCACACTATCCCGCGCTCTTTGTGCAACGTCTTCTGCATAGTATTCGTCTAGCATCGCGCCAAATTGCACCAGCAAGCGCCCTTGCTGAGTAGACGTGTCAATATCTTGCTTACCAGGTGCAGCAAGCGTAAGCGCAATATCGTGACGATCTAGCGTTTCGATTAAATCCCCTACGCGCCAGCCCTTACGATGCAAGCGCGAAAGGTCATTCGCCACTAGCGCCACAACATCAGGATCACCAAAACGCTTCTTCAAAGAAAGCCAAGCATGACGGCCTTTTTCACTACGGCCTGACTTGTGACCGTCTGCATCTTCATACCATTCCGGTATCCATCCTTTTTGTTGGCAGATGGCTTCAATGTTGGACTTCTGGCGATCAACACTATTCTTGTCGTTATCGTCACGAGTTAACGACAGTCGGATATAACATAGAGCGATCTTGCCTTCTTTGTGGTCATTCATGCGGCTTTCTTCTCTTGTGTAGTTTGGGTATTTAAGTAATTCGCCTGAGCGCGTGCAGCGGCGTACATGAAATCGGCAAAACCATAGATGACTTCTGTATCTTCGATTTTGCAACGGTTGCAAAAACGCCGCGCAAATGCATCAATTTCGCGCTTTTCTGGTGGCGTATACACGATCTGGATAACTTTATGTTGGCTCATAGCTTGTGAACTCCCCTCAGCACATATACGGCTATTCTTGCGTGATCACGCTGCTTTGCTGTTGTTTTCCTGTGGTTCTGCTGTAGTCGATGCTGGCTCAATGGCAAGCGCTTCATCCACTAACGCAAAATGATTACATTGCTGCTGCACCGTTTCGACTTCTCCCTTATATTGCGCTAGAAGGTCGTAAGCGACTTCACGGATATAAGGAAACTTCCATTCTTTGCCGATAACCATAAGACGACGATACCCTATATATGAATTTGGTTCGCCAGCTTTCGGGATTTTGTGCGGCTCAGTGAGCTTTCCTAGTGACTTCCACACTGCCGTAACAATGATGGATGAATCACTCTTGATGTCACGGCGAAATTGGCTTCTTGATACTCCCCTATCTTTGCTGAGCTTATCCATAGGGAATTGACCAGGATTATTCCCTATCTGCTCTTTGAGGTGCGCTAGTCGATACGCTTTTGGGCTTTGCAGATCATCCCAGGCGTACCAACGCCGCCATTCGATTTCAAAGCCGAACATTTCCGCAATTTGCTGCTCAGTCGGGATGAAGTAGTAGTGTGTTGGCCTACCCTGCTTGCTCTTGCGTTTTGGTGGGCGAATGGGTTTGAACGGTTTTTTCACAAAAAGTATCGCCCTAAACAAAGTAGTAAGGATACCGAAGGGGGTGTCCTTTTTGTGATCAATTCCCATCTGCGTGTTACGGCGTGCTACAGCATCGAGGGCTGCAGACAAGTCACCGCGCTCGAATGCTTCCCATTCGTCGCTGCGCAAAAAGGCTAACAACGTTTTTCGCAGCGTATTCTTGTGCATAATCTGATTGCCATTTCGGTCTGTGATTGCTTTGAGCAATTCTTGCTCCGAATACCAATTGCTATGATACCCATTCAGAATTATAGCATCTAGTAATCGTAGGTAATTATGTAGCGATTTGTCCCACATAAAGAAATTGCGTGTTGAATGATGCAGACACGGATAAGAGCCGGATACAGAAACATCAAGCCCTAGAAAACTTGCAGTTTGCAGCGTGTTGTAGTTATTTCCTGTTTTGAAACAATGAAGGAACTGCCCAGGAAAATTCCATCCTGCGCTTGGGTCTGCATCGTCATGGGTATGCTGACCACAGGGGCATTGAACTTTATTGCTCCATCCACCCCTATAGATTTCTGTAGCTCCCAGCGCATCGGCTACACGACCAGCAACTTCATTGAGCCAGTTTTTGTATACTGAATCAACCGAAGTCTCCCCCACCCCGACTTGCCGAGTAGGTTGTTTCTTGCTGGACTGCTGCTTGGGCTTTTTCGTTTCGATGTCCAGCAGGTTATCGAGAACAGACAACGGCAGCAGCTTACCGGGTACAACAAATTTCGCATTCTTTGAGCCGTAAAAGATGTTTACCGCGCTCTTTGTAGATGTGTCTGGTTCGACAACCTCTAGTGTGTTTTGAACGCGCACAACACTGGTTTTGTAGATCGATGCATCTTCTACAACACAATCCAGAATGAACACAATCCGGCAACGTGGATTTTCATCTGTGTGGCTTGGGGTTGTGTAGAGATAGGCAGCATAGGCTTGCACGAAAGGATGCGCCAGCATATCTTCAATGCTGCCGTTATCCACGTCAACGAAGATCACCTGAGACGAAACGAAGTTCGCTTCATTGCGCGTCCCATTCAGCTTGGCTACACAAATTGGAAAGCCCTGCTCGATATGCTCTACAAGCTGCATTAAAGTGAAACAAGCATTATCAAAATGCTTGTAGTTCGCTTTCTTCATGGTTTTCGGTGGCTTGTTGAAGAAGTTGCGAGAGATGGAAAGTTCGACAGTCGGGAGTGGGGGATTGTCGTCCGGTAGTGTGATATGGGGTGTGGTGTTTGTACAGTCATTCATGCGATGCTCTCAGCATGTTCATGGGGTTACCCCGTTTCCATAGGGTTACCATTTTACGGACAGTTTGTGTGTGTCACTGCACTAACATAGTGCTATGCTGCTACACCTACCATTATACCAGAACTTCGGTTCTAAATGTGCTTTGGAGAGCATTTTAAATAGATTTCTAACGCAGTTTCACATACTAGTGTGATACGCTCATTGATTCCTTTAAACACTAATCCAAGTCTGTATCCCCTACAAACTTAACACTAGGAAGTTAACACTTTCGACACAAATTTTGCAGTATTTGGCAATAAGTGTGTACAACCTCTAAATGGATACACAAGCAAATTGTATCCATTTATTCGGTATGAAGCAAGCTGGCTTACAATTTGTGGATGTCAGGACGTGGAATTTTGCTCGATTGCATCGCCCAGGATGCGCACAAGCTCAATTGCGCGGTGGCGATCTTCTGAGCGTGATAATCTGCGAAGTTGGTTCAACATTTCGATGGATTGTTCATCCAATGCAGCAGCGGGTGACGTTTCCCCTTGCAGAAAATACAGGATGGGCGTTTCCAGTATTTCCGCAATGGCGACCAATTCCGGCAGCTTGATGAGAAAGCGCCCCGTTTCATAATCCGATAGCGCACGCTGACTACGCCCAATGCGCTGCGCAAGATCGCTCTGAAGCATTCCCCGGCGTTCACGAGATTCCTTGATACGCTGTCCGATTGTTTGCGCGTCTAGCGATACATTCTCATGCATGGCCTACCCCACCGATAGAGGATTATTCGTCTTCATCTTCATCGTCAAAGCTGAGTGCGACCTTATCCAGTTCAAAAGCTTCAATCATTTCAAGCAATTGCTCTTTTACGGTGCTGTCGTCTTCTGCTGCCGGATTCTCGTAGTACCATGCCTCAGCTAAAGCGGTGATGATTTGCTTTGTGAATTCGTAGGATGATAACTCTTTATCTGGATTGTCATTCCATTTGCTAAAGTCTGCTGAGTGAATGAGCTTCAACACAGCATCTTTTGTCATGTGCGAATTCCAGAACGTGGAAACGGTGTTAGGCGATTGGAATTCAATGAAATCTTCTTCGCCTGATGTTGTGTGAGTAGTGATCTTAAACCCCGGCATGTTCATAGCTCCTTTTTATAGTGTTTCAGTTGTTTCAAACAGATGATACGCAATTGAATCGAAAAGCCGTCCGGCGAATTCCCGGCTGTGAATGGCTTCTTCTTCGGGTTGATCGCACAGCGCCCTTCCCGGTCTAACTCTTGAATGATAGCCGATTTACGCTTTTCTGTTGACCAGCGCTGCAAGAAGTCATCAAGCGATTGACATTTCTTTCGGAAGGTTTTTCGCACGTAAGTACGGAAGCTCTCAGTAACGATCTTTCCATCTTCATCATCGTATTTGATGCGCTCAACAACAATGGTTACAATCACACCGTCAACATAGTATTTGCGGCGCTAGTGTCGAGAAACTGAAAAGCCGAAAGCCGTACACGGGTAAAGAGATAGTAAAAGTGGGTATTTGTGTGGATCGTCGAAAGCGTTACCACTGGTAACGGTTTTGAACTACCCGGCTCAGAAAATCGAGCCAAGCCGGGTAAGGTGTGCAAGATCGCTTTGCTGAGGGCGAATGACGGCAGGAGCGCGGCTCTTGCTCATATCCATCGAACTAATCAAAGTTAACACCCCGAAGTTAACATGTTGGACAGAAATTTTGCTTCAAATTCATATCTTCTTTGCGCTCGAACATGGGGTATAGTATAAGCTCGATATTCGTCATGACGGCACGACAAAGGAACGCCACATGGTAGAGCTTATATGGGATGGCAAATACGATGCAGACGGCAAGCGCATTGCCCCCTTACGTGTAGAACTCCCCTTCCAGACGATTGAAACCGTGAACGAGACAGCGCAGGAGCGCCAGCGCAATTTATTCGCCCATGCCGCCAAACAAAGCGAATGGCGTAATCGTCTCATCTGGGGCGATAACAAGTATGTTTTGCCGTCGCTACTATCTGAATTTGCAGGCAAAGTGGACTTGATCTACATAGACCCCCCTTTTGCTACAGGAGATGACTTCTCGTTTCAAGCACAAGTTGGAGACGAAAGCTTTACAAAGCAAGCGAGTATGCTTGAGACCAAAGCTTACAGAGATACATGGGGAAGGGGTCTTGATAGCTATCTGGCATGGTTCTATAACTCTGCCGTCATGCTGCATGAACTATTGAACGAAACAGGCACACTTTTTGTTCATCTCGATTATCACGTAAGCCATTATGCGAAGTCCATTCTTGATGAAATTTTCGGCAGCAACAATTTTGTAAATGAAGTGGTCTGGAAACGGCAGTCTTCCAAGAGCGATGTTTCTCAGGGCGCAACGCACATGGGGAGAATCCACGATACTATTTTTGTTTATTCCAAAAGTGACACTCGAACATGGAATGTTCAATACACAGAGTACGATCCTGAATATGTGGAAAAATTTTACCGAAATGTAGATGAAAAGGGGCGTAGATACACTCTTGGAGATATTGCCGCACCTGGTGGCGCAAAAGCTTCTAAAGGCAATCCTCGATATGAGTTTCTAGGTGTTACACGATATTGGCGATATTCACAGGAAAATATGCAGCGCTTGTACGAAGAAGGACGCATTGTTCAGTCAAGTGAAGGTTCTGTCCCTCGCTACAAACGCTATCTTGATGAAATGCCGGGTGTACCCCTTCAAACACTATGGCTCGACATCAAACCTGTACAGTCACAATCAAGCGAAATATTAGGGTATGACACACAGAAGCCTGAAGCCCTACTAGAAAGAATTATTGAGCTTTCGAGCAATGAAGGTGATTTGGTTCTCGATTGCTTCTGTGGGAGTGGGACAACGGCAGCGGTTGCCGAGAAGCTAGGCCGTCGCTGGATTACCTGCGATTTGGGGCGTTTTGCCATCCATACAGCGCGTAAGCGTTTGCTCGCAATCGAGGGTGTGAAGCCCTTCATTGTGCAAAATCTGGGCAAATATGAACGGCAAGTCTGGCAGCAAGCACAATTTGGCGATAGTGCCGAGCATGTCATGCGCCAGTATCGGCGCTTCATCCTCGATTTGTACGATGCAGACCCCATTGAAGGCTATGTCTGGATACACGGTAAAAAAGGGGGACGGCTCGTTCATGTTGGCTCAGTCGATAGCCCCATTGCAGAAGCCGATGTCCGGCAGATCGCTATCGAGTTCCGTAAGCTTGTCGGCACGGGCAAGGATGCACCGAAAGAAGCCGCTGTAGACATCCTGGGATGGGACTTCGCTTTTGAACTGAACGAAGTGCAAAAGCAGATGGCACAGGAAGCGCAGATCAAAATTCGCTTCGTGAAAATCCCGCGTGAAGTCTTGGAAGAAAAAGCTGTAGAGCAAGGGGATATTCAGTTCTTCGAGCTTGCCGCGCTCTCTGCCGATGTCAGCACAAAGGGGCGTAGCGTTCACGTTAAACTGACTGATTTCATGGTCTCCCCTGACGATGTTCCTCATGATGTCATCAAAGCTGTGAAACATTGGTCTGAGTGGGTAGATTATTGGGCAGTCGATTTCAACTATCGGGACGATACCTTCCACAATGAATGGCAGAGCTACCGAACCCGGCAAGATCGCAGTATCGAGCTTGAGACAAGCCATCAATACAACGAAGGGGGACGCTATATCGTCCTGGTCAAAATAATAGACATTCTCGGCAATGACACGACAAAAGCGTTTGAAATCGAGGTTGTGTGATCTTATTCAGGAGATGAGAAAATGCGTAACAGAGATACACGAAAAAGCAAGAACGACAAAAGTCCCTATGTAGAAGAACAAGAAGTTCATATCAGTCAAGCAGCCATTGATCGCTTTTTTGAGTTTCTTACTGATGTCGTAAACAAGCTGACTGAATCTATATTGCTGAAGATTGTAATTACAGTAACACTTGTAATTTCAATAGGTGGTGGTGCGGTTCGTCAAATCATAGATACACCAGTTTTAGACGCCCCAACAGAGGTTGAGGCTGTAGAAGTATCTGGATGTATTGTGAGTGATGAGACTGGCGTACCTGCTTCTTCTACAAGTGCAACAATTGTGGTCGAACCCAATCAGTTTCATGTGTGGTCAGCAGGCCCCGTCACTGTCATGTATCAGGGAAGTGAAGTCTATTCGGTAAGGGGAATTGCAGGTGAGGGAAATGTTATTCTCTTGCTACCTGTGAATGGTCAAGCAACCGAATACACAATGGCCAATGTGAATATCGGAAGTAATTGGCATGGCATTTGGACTAACTGTGCGACCGAAAGCACAGTAAACCAGCAGCTAGAAAACACATCTTTTAACATGCTGCAACCTAATTCGGGAAATTGTAGCGTTGACGGCTGTAATGTGGTGAACAGCGTCAGAATTGAAGGATATGAAGTCAACGTCTCGGTTTCACAACGCTAATAGTAAACAACAATACGATCAAACTAGGCTCCAAATATGGCAAAGAAGAAGCGCAAGATAGACGATCCTATACAATCGAGCTTCCTTGAGAATTACGGGCATACCGCGCCAGCCGTGCCAGCCATCCGGCAGGAAGTCCAACAATGGCGCGAAAGCAATTATAAGGGCGCTACAGCCACGACAAAGACACTTCTGAACTATTGGTTTCATACAGATCATCGCTTGCCCAATGGGCGCAAATTCGCCTATTACAGCGCACAGCAAGAAGCCCTAGAAGCGATCATCTATTCTTTTGAAATTGCCCAAGTTCGCAGCATGAAAGATTTGTTTCAGCGCTTCATTCCGGCAGACCTTGCCGCAAATGTGCGCTTGCCGTCTTATGATCCCTTTGCGCGTTTCGCTACGAAGATGGCAACGGGCAGCGGCAAAACCAAAGTCATGTCACTGGCGATAGCATGGCAATACTTCAATGCTGTTATAGAGAGCAAGCCGGACTATGCCAAAACCTTTGTCATCATTGCGCCTAATATCATCGTCTACGAGCGCTTGAGTACGGATTTTGTCGGTGGGCAAATCTTCAAAGAAGACCCCATTGTGCCGAAACAATTTCGCATCTTCTGGGATATGCAGTTCTATGTTCGTGGCGAAAGCGAACGTTCATCCTCAGAAGGTGCTGTCTATGTCACGAATATTCAGCAGCTTTATGATGATCGTGAACGTTCCAACAATGAGCCGGACGTGATGACAATGGTTCTGGGCAGCAAGCCCCCTACCAGCTTGAATGAGGAAGATTCGTTCAGAGAGCGCATTGCAAAACGTTCTGGCGCTCCTGTGATGATCGTGAACGATGAAGCCCACCATACGCACGAAGAAGACAGCTCATGGAATCAATCCATTCGCAGCGTGAACGAAGAACACCCCCAGGGCGTGAATATCCAGCTTGATTTCTCAGCAACGCCGCGTCATTCAACTGGCGCATTGTTCGCTTGGGTGATTAGCGATTACACACTCAAGCAAGCCATCATTGATGGACTTGTGAAGCGCCCCATGAAGGGCGTGTCTGATATGGGGGAAGTGCAGAGCGACATTCCGAGTGTGCGCTACGAACCCTTTGTCATCGCAGGTGTGGAGCGCTGGCGCGAATATCGAGACGAATTGAAAAAGCTAGGTAAGAAACCTGTTCTATTCGTCATGATGAACGATACTAATGAAGCCGATGCAATTGGGGACTATCTACGCACAAAGTTTCCAGATGACTTTGGGGGCAAGAAAACACTCGTTATCCATGTGTATGCACAGAATAGCAAGCATGGTCTCAGGGGCGATATTCGGCAGGATGAACTTGAGATAGCACGGCAAGCTGCAAGAGAAGTCGATAGCAACGAAAGTCCCATCAATGCCATTGTTAGTGTTTTGATGCTTCGTGAAGGATGGGACGTTCAGAATGTGACTGTAATCGTGGGCTTGCGCCCCTATTCATCGAAAGCCGAGATTCTACCAGAACAAACCATAGGGCGCGGCTTGCGGCTCATGTTCCGAGGGCTAAACTCCCCCTATCAAGAGCGTGTAGACATTATCGGCAATTCCGGCTTCATCCGTTTTGTGGAACAACTCGAACAAGAAGAAGGTCTCAGGTTTGACCAATGGAAAGTTGGCAAAGACAAGCTTGTCATCACCACAATCGAGCCAGACCCCGACAAAGCCGAGTATGATATTGCCTTGCCTGTACTCAGTCCCATCATGACACGCGCAAAGTCGCTTGCAGAAGAAATTGATGCTATCGACATTCACACGATGCATTGCCCCTATCCTGCGCTACCCCGCAAAAGGGATAGCCAGGAAGAAATAACGTTCCGTTACGAGGGTAAAGACATCCTGACGCTAGAAACGCTTGTAGAGCGCGAATACCGCATTCCTACGCCGCAAACGTCCGGTGAAATCATCTCGTACTTTGCGCAGGTGATTGCCCATGAAATCAAGCTACCTAGTCACTTCTCGAACCTTGCGCCAAAAATCCGAGACTTCTTTAAGTACCGTGCTTTCGGTCAAGAAGTCGATTTGGATACAGAAGAAATTATCCAAGCAATGAGCCGTAGCATCGCACTTCTTGTCGTGAAGGATGTCTTCATGACTGAGCTACGCGATAAGCTTGTACAAGAATTACAACCTGTGCTAGAGAACGAAGGGCGTTTGTTGTCCGGCATTGAACCCTTTCCCTGGTCAAGAAACACAGTCCATTGCCGCAAAACGATCTTCAATCAAGTTCCCTGTGATAACGACTTTGAAGCCGATTTTTCAAAGTTTCTCGATAACGCTTCTGATGTTCTGAAGTTCGGCAAGCTGCCATTGAACTTTGGCTTTGCCATCCCCTACACCGACAATGTAGGAAACCTGCGCTATTACTACCCTGATTTTGTCGTGGTAGATGAAGACGATAGAAACTACATTGTAGAGACAAAAGGCAGAGAAGATACCAATGTTGCAAACAAAGATCGTGCTGCTGCTATGTGGTGCGAAAGTGCGACACAGTTAACGGGCAAGTCGTGGCAATACTTGAAAGTGTTGCAGCAGAAGTTTGAGCAATTACAGCCGCCCGATTTTGGGGACTGTGTGTTCTATCTGGCTCAGCATGAACGAACCTTATTCGATGATCTAGAAGGCTAAGATAGAAGTTGACGGCAGTTCGCATCTTTTATAGGTTGCAGAACTTTCAAAAAGATTGCAAATCGCGTGCAAGTAGGGGCAACTTGCCCCTTTTTTTATGTGTGAAATAACTGAAAAAATGACGGCAGAGGTACGGTAAAAGCCGGGTAGTTTGCGTATTCTTGTGGATCATCAAAACCGCTACCACTGGTAACGGTTTTGATCTACCCGGCTCAAGAAATCGAGCCAAGCCGGGTAAGGGTTGCAATATCGCTTCGCTGAGGGCGAATGACGGCAGGAGCGCGGCGTTTGCTCATATCCATCGAACCGATGTAAGTCTGTGTGGTTTTGATGTCAGCATGTCCCAGGTTATCCCGAATGCTGATAATATCGCGCCCATTGCGATAGAGAAGATTTGCATAGGTGCGGCGTAGATCGTGGGGAGTTACCTTCTGTTCTGCACCGTCAATAATCACGCTGTATTGCTTGATGATCTTCTGTAGTGTTCGAGTGGTCATGTTCTCAGTCAGCTTGTCGGCAGTTTCCGCAGGTGTCCACTCCCCTACCCCAACATTAGGCGCTTGCTTGCCGATGAAGCTACGGAAAACAAAGCCCTCAGTAATCCCGGCTTGTGCAAGCCATGCATCTACATAGGTTAAGCACCAGGATAATTCACCATACGGAACGAAACGCTGCTTTGCGCCCTTCCCTTTGCGAACGAGTAAGCCAAGTTCGCCGCCGGACTTCTGGCGCAAGTCGTTCACAGTCAGATTGCAAATCTCAGCTTCACGTAACCCTGTGCAGAGCATAAGAGCGATCATCGCGCTATCACGTAAGCCGCGCAACGTCTTCAATCCTGGGGCTGTTAAGAAGCTCTCAGCTTGTGCTTCAGTCAGTCGGGTATGGTCACTATCTACGGTATCCTGCACCTTTGTAACTTTCACCTGCCGGGTAAGACGTGGGTTCAGTCCGGCTTCAATCGTGCGCTCGAATACCTGTATCCATCCCAACTTATCCCCTACCCCATAGGATGGGAATGCGCGGTCTGCCAATTGTCGCAGGTTCTCTTGTGTGTGTGGATCATCAAGCAATTCACGATAGCGTGAACGGATAGTGGACAAATGCGCTTGAATGCTAGAAGGGGAGTAGGTTTTACTCATATGCTGTGCATACTCAGCAAGCGCGGGTTGTGACCAATGAAGCCCCATTGTATCGAGCCATTCAATATATAAGTTCACTCTGCTGCGATGATCCTTGCTACCCGTTTCAATCGCCAGGACAGAATTATCGAAGAAGTCAGCAATGAGAACGCGCAATGCATCCATTGCAGGCGGTATCACTTGCGCATGATCCAGACTGTTATTATTCACTGCTGCAAGTTGGTTGTTCATTGCTCTACCCTTCATTCATTCCTATACGTGTAATTATACGAACCATTCACAAGCTCAGCATACCATAATTTCAGGCCAAATGTGAACCAACTAGCCCCCAACATATAGGGGAAGTCGAATGAATAACTTCCCCTAAATAACTTACTTTCGTTTGCCTTTCAATATCTGATGAACCCTTTGCGTAGAGATACCAAAATCCTTCGCAAGTTCTGGCACACTTTCGCCAGCTTCATAGCGTGCTTTCAATTCTGCATTTCGATTTCGCTTCTTGGGATTGTCCGATTGTGGGACTTCAGAAGGTGCTTCCCATCCGTACAGCACTCTGAGGAAAAGTGCTACGCTGCTTTGCACATCGAAGACATACTTGCCCCATGATAGCAAGGCATGTGGCAAGCTAGGCTCTTGAAACCCGTATGGAGCGCACCTATAGTATTTCCCAAGCGGATAGCATCTGGTAATGTTAGATTGCTATTTCCGCTCCTGTAAACCTCTAACGTATAAGAGTGCTTCCTCAAAGGCACTTTCCTATACCAGGATTCTTTTCTACTTCACATCTGTCATTCAATCAGCGAAGAAGTTCGTGATCTGATCCCATAGTGACCTCTTTCCGGTGACTTCGCGCAGCCATTTGTGTTGTTGCACTAGCTGATCGCGCTGCGCACCGTGATGCTGGCTAATCATCTGCTGAATGGTTTTGACATTGGAGGCAAGAACGGGATGATCTTCCACTGCCCATACCATTTCTTCACGGTTTTGTGCGCGATGAAACGCTGCTAACCCCAGGTGGAGACGATACATTGCGGCAGCTGGCGGCTGGCTGGCGCTATATTGATCCAACTGATTTAGCAAAGGGAGCAATCTTCCACTGGTTTGTTCTTCCTTTGCTCTGCGCCGTAGCTGCTGACGGAACTGAAATCCTGTCGCAAACGGATATTGATTGAGCCACTGCTGCAAACCCTGTGGGCTGCGCAGCTTGAGGAAGGCTTCAAGAGCCTCATCTCGCTCTTGATCTGTACGTGGATTTTCCAGGAAGAATGCGCCAATTTGATACATCCACTCCATGCGCTCTCGGAAAGTTTCCCAGCTTCTGGCGTTTTCTGCGGGGATGGTTCGGTGCGCATACTGATACACTTCCGCAATCATCGGCGGCTCAAGCAAATTGGTATTGTTGCGCATAATTTCTTGCAAGGCATCCTTCGTATCCGCAGCCTGGATGGTATCAAATGCAAATTTGCCTGGGTTCTCTTGTTGACGCTTAACCTGACTCATCGCCGCCATAATTTCCAGATTGGGCAGGCCGAGCTTCCGCGCACGTTTTGCATTTTCAAGAATCTCTTGATCGCGGCCTAATTCCATCAATGCCGTAGCGCGAGAGAAATAGAGCATCGTGCAATAGGGATCGAGTTCCAGGGCTTCATCCAGAACACGTAAGCCCTCTTCGTGTTGTTTTTCCATCGTCAGTTGTGCACCGCGCTGCATGAGTTCTTTCAAACGAGGATTTAAATCTATACCTCGAATTGCGTCCTGCTTTTCACGTTCCTTTTCACCACGCAAACTATAGAGCACGGCACGCAGACTGTAGGCTTTGCCGAAGTTCGGATCAAGCTCAATCGCCCGTTTCACATCTTCCATCGCAGCAGCTTGATTGTTGCGTTCGAATTGCAATACGGCACGGTTGTAATACATTTCAGCATCGCCCTCTGGGGCAGCGGGTACGACAGGCGGTACAACCGGAAGCCCACCAGATTCTTCCGGTGGAATTGTTGATTCCCCCGGCTCGATTACGACTTGTCCCAGTTGTGCCTGGAGAGTCTGAATATCCTCGTGAACACGATCTTCCAGCCCCAATTCAGCGGCACGGATGAAATCTTCCAGTGCAGTCTCTAGCTCGCCTTGATCGCGCAATATCATGGCACGCCGCCGATACGCGACCGCATAACCAGGGTTGAGCAAAATCGCATTATCCAGATCGTAACGCGCATCCTGCGGTTGTTTCAAATGCTGGTAGATTCGCGCACGCAGCACGAAAAGTGCGGGATCACCGGGGTTATGTTCGATAGCACGATTGCTATCGTCCAGCGCGGCAGCATATTCTCCACGCTGCTCATGTGCACGAGCACGTTCGCTGTAGCCGTATCCAGCACGAGGATTCTCAGCAATGAAACGATCCAACTGTGCAACAGCCTCATCAAAGCGGCGTATCCGCAGCAGCAGTAAGCCGCGTTCATAAGCCTGATTCCCCTGTGCATTACTCGGCAACATGGCAAGTCGTGATTGAGCTTCTTCTTCACTCAGCGCATCAATCTGCTGGCGCAAGTCACTGCGATGCTGATACCGCAAATATGCCAGGTGTTGGGCGGCTTCCCTTGATCCGGCTCTGGCGGCTTGTTCAAAATAAGGTTGTGCAGCTTCCAGCCCATCTAGCTGGTGAATCATCTGGGCTAGTAGATAGGGAGCATGTTGCTGCTGCGGATTCAGTTGCAACGATTTTTCGAGATCACGCCGTGCATACTCATGATTATTTTGGCGTGCGTAAGTCACAGCGCGTGTATAGTAGGTATCAGCATTATCAGCCAGTTCAAGTGACCGATCTAAATCTGCTAGCGCTGCCGGGAAATTGTGAATCTTTGCATAAACTTTGCCGCGATTAGCGAATACTTCCGCATTTTCCGGCTGCATGTCAATCACTTCATTCAAATGCAAAATGGCGATACTATGCAGCCCCACATTAATAGATGCCAAACCTGCCATGTGATAAACCTGCGCATCCGGTTTTTGTGGATGGTCGAGAAGATATTGCTGCAATTCATGCAGCCATTCCAGGCGCTTTTCCATCAGGTAACGATGCCTGGGGTCAGCATCTTCAGTCATCGCTACAGCGAAGCGCTTGCGGAAAACCTCACCATTCATGAAGGGGTAGCGCCAGCTATGCAATGCCAACATCTTCACATCCTGTGCCCAGGCTGCGCAGAGGATCGCCTCATCTTCTGGTGACGGGGCTTGCTCAACCAAGCCCATGCGATGGTGCAAGTCAGGGAGCATCAAGCGGGCGCGAGGATGCCCTACTTCGGCAGCTTTCTCCAGCGCTTCCAATGCATGCTGCGGCTTCTCCTGCACCAGTAACATCATGCCGTATTGCAGAAGATTCACAGATGACAGAGGATCAAGCTGCAAAGCTCGTTCGTAATCTGCAATCGCCGCATCGATATCACCAAGCTGCGAGTAGAGATTGGCACGTAATCCATATTCAATAGCAGACTGCGGAGTCATGGACTGAACAACGGGACGCAGTTGGTCAGGATTCATACTTTCAAGTGTGCTGAGGCGATGTACACCCAGCACATATTCTGGCTTCCGGGGAACTAATTCCGCCGCACGCTGCATATCTGCCAGGGCTTGTTTATGCTGCCCCTGCCCCTGATAGCTGTAACTACGCCGAAAGTAGGCTTCATCGTTGGTTGGGTCAAGCCGGATTGCCTGGTTTAAGTCATCCAGTGCTTCTTTATAGCGACCTGTATTGTTCAGGGCTGCGGCACGTTTAATGTAGGCATGAGGCCAATGCGGAGCCAGTTCTACGGCTTTGTTCAAATCCGCCAGCGCTGCCTCGTGCAGTTGCAAACCGCTGTAGGTGTACCCCCGCGAAATATAGTCGTAGACGGTCATCTCCTCCTCGTCCGAGATATCTTCGAGTGGCGCTCCATTCACCTGTCGATAGATGTCATGCAGAGCTTCATATAATGCCTGGATTGTCTCGTAGCGTTCTGATTTATCTTTGGCGAGACAGGTTTGAAGCACAGTATCAATTTCTGCGGTGAATTCCTGTGCTATGCTGAGAGAAGGCACAGCCCCCTGTTCATGCAGGTGACGCAATTCATCGCGGGAGTCCGCGTTGAAGAGCTTATTTCCGGTGAGCATTTCATAGAGGATCGCTCCCACTGCATAGGCATCGGTACGGGCATCAATGGCACCACCTGCCCATTGTTCAGGAGCCATATACAACGGCGTACCACCCTGGTTTGATTTGCTGAAATCGGTAGGATTGAGTGCCCCCTCTGAGGCATCATCCGCGACAACCTTCGCCAGACCAAAATCAGTGATCTTGGCAATTCCGCCGGATGCCAGCAAGACATTATCCGGTTTCAGATCACGGTGTACAATTCCAGGTTGCTTTTCTGCGGCATGGATTAAACCCCGGCAGATGTGTAAGGCAATTCGCAGCGCATTTCCTACAGGCAGCGACCCTCGTTCAAGGCGATCACGCAGGCTGGCGATACCGTCTTGCTCACCAACGACCCATTCCAGCACCGCAAAGGGACGATCTCCAACATGGACGGTATGCATACAATGCACGATATTCGGATGTTTCCCTAATGAAATCCAGGTCGCTACTTCTTGCTCGAAGAGAGAGCGTATCTGTGCGCTATTCATGAAACGCCGCTGAAACGATTTTAGCGCGACAGGTAAATTCGTTTGGCGATTCAAGCATAGATAGACTTCACCCATGCCTCCGACCAGGGCTTGATGTACCTCGTAGATATCATTGATGTGATCCCCTGGCTTGAATTGCACGCTGCGTCCGAGCAACGTTCTGGAAGCATTCGCTGATTCAGTGCGCATCTCCTGAGATGCCGATTGCGTCGAAGGAGCTTCTGCTGCGGTGCTTTCTGACACACTTTCAGGCATGAACATTGCCGTCAGTGGATTGTTTTCTTCAACGCTGCGCCGGATGCTATCGGGTTGCGTGAGGCTTAATTCATCGCGAATCTGGGATGCCAGCATACCAGATTGCGCGGATCCCAGACGAGCAGCTTGTTCCAGATGGGGCAAAGCTGCTTCTTTGCGATCTCGTTGGATGTGCAGAACAGCAATGTTATGATGAATTTGCGCCAGACCCGGATTGATTTCCAGAGCTTTCTGGTAATCTGCCAGCGCTTCCTCATCTCGCTCCAACATGCGATAGAGAATACCCCGCGTGACATAAGTAGCGGCTTTGTCGGGGTCTAGTTCCACCGATTTTTCCGCATCTGCCAGCGCTTCCTCAAGACGATTCAAGGCGCGATAAGCTTGTGAACGATTGGTATAAGCGACTGCACTATCGGGAAACAGTTCAATAGCACGGGTTAAATCCGGCAGCGCTTCCTCATAGCGCCCCATCTGTTGTAAAGTTGCTCCCCGATTCACCACCGCAGAGATCTCATAAGAGTCAAGTTCCAGTGCTTGCGTGTAGTCTTCCAATGCCTTTTCAGGTTGACCCAAGTTGACATAGGCATCTCCTCGTCGCGCATAGGTTACTGCCAGCGGATTCAAAGCCAGTGCTTGCTCAAAATCTTGCAGCGCTTTCTGCATCAAACCGAGCATGGCATAGGCGCTGCCACGCGCCGTCAAAATAGTCGCATCTTCTGGCATTTGCTCGTGTGCTTGCTGGTACATCAGAAGGGCATCTTCATGGCGACGCAAATCATGAAGCACATTACCCGTCGCCAGCAGACCTTTGATGTCAGTTGGCATGAATTCTCGCAAGCGCTCCAGGTCAATCAGGGCTTTATCCGATTCACCCATTGCTTGGTATGTATCGGCACGATAATAAAGTGCTTCAGCATTTTGAGGATTCCGTTGCAAAGCAGTGTCAAAATCTGCCAGCGCGTTTTCATAATTGTGCAGCGAAAGATGCGTCATGCCGCGTCGGGAATGCAGCAGCGGGTCATTGTCATCAATGCTGGCAGCTGCGTTCAGGTCAGCGAGTGCAGCATCATAATTGCCCAACCTGTACTGTGCTGATCCCCGCATGACCAACGCCGGGACATAATCGGGCTTTATTTCCAGCGCTGCGTTGAAATTCTCGATGGCTTTCTCGGCTTGTTGCAGAGCCATATGCGCCTGACCCCGTGACCAATGGATTTGCAAAGGAGGGATTTGTGGCGGTGCAACCTCCGAAGGTATCTCACCCACGGATACGGTATAGATCAGCGCAAGATCATCCAGTAATTCTGCTGGTGTCTGGTAGCGCTGCATTGGGTCATGTTGCAGGCAACGCTCAATCAGGGATACCAGCGCAGCGGGGACATCATCACTCAGACTTTCATGTGTGCTGGTTTCGTGAGCAGCGCGGATTTCCGACAGTGTGCTACCGACGAAAGCAGATTTGCCCGTTAGCATCTGATAGAGCAAGCTACCCAGCGCATAGATGTCACTGCGAATATCGCGGGAAGTCTCCGGTGCGAGATACGGCGCGTTTGAGGCATCCACTGTCACCTGATCTGGTGGGCAAAAATCCGTTAGCATGATGTTGCCTTCATGGCGCAAGAGTACATGGCCTGGTTTGATATTGCCGTGAACCATACCGGCTTCATGTAGGGCGTTCAATCCACTCGCAATCTGTAGTGTGATTTTCAGCGCAGTAGCTAACGGAAGTACACCATCCTGTAACCATTCCCCCAGATCACGTCGCGCTTCTTCATCCTGAATGATCGGTTGCAGCATGAAAAGCAGTCCTTCGTGGCGCTCTACTTGTAGACCCACAGCCAGAAGGTGTGCATGCAGCGGGACTTGCAGCCAATAGGCGATTTGCTCCTGGAAGAGAGTCTGGTCTGCACTGCGTGTCTTCAGCAGCCACTTCTGTTGATCCTGCACAGTACGTGTAAAGTAGATTTCCCCTGCTTCGCTGATACGTCGATCATTGATTTGAAATTCTCCGCCGATGCGTGCATTAATTTCGTAACGGCGCATGATGCTTCTACCCTTCGATTAACTCGTACAGGTCGTTAGTCAGTTCAGCCGTAAGCGCGGCATAATGCTCATCATTGCCATCGAGATACTGGATTTTCTGTAGACTTTCGGGGATGTCTGCGGGACGTAGCAGGATGGGATAAATCGGTTTGTTGGCTTTCCGGGCTTGTTCGATCTCCCAGTGTACAAATTCTGATTCCATGCTATCGGGTGAAATCACCAACAGGAAAGCATCCACTGAATGAATGGCGGTTGCAAGCTGTTCTTCCCAATCTTTACCTACCCGCAGTCGCTCATCAAACCAGATGCTAATTGGCATCCGGCGCAAATCAGCAGCGAAGCGTTCGACCCAGGCTTTATCTCGCCGCGAATAGGAAATGAACGCTGTCGGGATTCCGCGCAGGCTGCTTTTACCTTCCTGGATGATCCGCTGTCCAGTAAGCGTTGCGAATTCACTGAGCTGTGCCAGATGTGGCTCGCTGAAACGGGATTGTTCATCACTGCTATCCAGATAAAGAACGCCCTTTACCCGGCGATTCGTCAGAATTGGAGCATACATCGCTGCCAGAATATCACCTAAGCTCTGCTGTTGCAGAGATTGCAACGAAGCATAGGAACGCGACCAGACAAAGGCTTTCCGTTCGATCATGGCACGCCGCACCAGCGTGAAACTAACCGTCGCCCGATTCACCGGACGGAAGGCTACAGGAACTAACTCTTTATCTTGATGGAAGACGATGCCGCCACGCTGCGCTTGTGGAAAAGCCGCCAGTAATTTCTCGACCAGGGATTCGAGGAAATCTGTGCCTGTACCTTCTAGCAGACGAATCTGTGACATGAGGGCGATTCGCTCGCTCTCGCTGATCCCCTGTGCGGGGATCGACTCATCTACGGTAACCTGTGTGGGAAAAGTACCTTCTGTTGGAGCAATAGTATCCACAGTCGCACTATCGAAAAAGACAGTCAACTGAGTATCACCAGCACGAAGTGTTGCGCCATTGTACAAATAGACAGGCTGGCGCAGTTTTTCACCCTCGAAAATGGTTCCGTGTGCACTGCCCAAATCTTCAACCCACCACGTACCCATATCGTAGTAAAGGCGGAGGTGAGGACGTGAAACTTTCTTGTCAGGCGATAAGTCAATGTGAATAGGCCGATACTTGGGCCGACCAACGATGATCTCAACTTCTTCGCTGGTGAACGTCCATTCAGGTTGCTCAATTGACTGAATCTTGATTGTGATCGTCATTTAAGTTTCATCACATGGCTCACTTGCTACTACCGATCATAAGTCGCAATGGTCATTGTGGCAATTGTCTCAACCATTGCCCGATCCAGAATGTAATAATCGGGTTCGATGGCGGCGATGATAATCGTTTCCCCGTTGTAGCCACCCCGTTGCAGCAGGTCTCTGGCACGATCTGGATTGAAGGGAATCTTAGGGCGTTCCGCGTCATAATAATTCTCTCCTGGGATTTGCGGCCCTCGTGGATGCACGGCGAAGCCTTGCCAGATTTCTTCAATGATGTACTGGCGATCAATCGCCAGACTCAGCGCTTGCCGGATTTCCCGGCAGTTGACGGGGGCAGCCTGCATATTGAACAGCAGTTCATAATCCAGCCCGATGATCTCGCTCTTGGTATGCACCTGGGGCACGTCCCGGAGTGCCGCTAACTGATCTGGCGACACATCGGTGATGAGGTCATAGTCGCCGTGTAGTAAGCGCTGTGTGCGCTGCTGTTGATCCGCTTCCTCGCGGATGATGAGCGTGCGGGCTGCTGGCTGCCCCCCAAAGTAGGCTTCATTTGCGGCAAAGACCATCGAGTCACTGTCATGCCATTCCTGTAATTGGTAGGGGCCTGTGCCTACAATGTTCCCGGCGGAAAAATCTGCTGGACCGACGGCATGAAAATGATGGGCAGGCAGAATAAAGGCCACATGGTGCGAGGCCAGGCGCATTTCCAGGAAGGGATCAGGCTCTGTTGTGATGATCTGGACACGATGCGGGTCTAGCTTATGTACATGATCGAGCTTCCAGAAATCGGAACGCGCAACTTGCAGTGCAGAATCCCGGCTTTGCAAGCGTTCAAATGTAAAGGTGACATCATCTGCTGTCAGTGGCTGACCATCATGCCAGTAGACATCGTCTCGCAAGAATATTTCCAGCGTGCGGTCATCCAACCGCTGCCAGTTGGCAGCCAGGTTGGGGATCAACCGCCAATCGCGCCCGGTCCAATCCCGGTTAATCAGCGTACTGAAGACCAGAGGATAGATACGCCCGTTGGCAATGCTCAAAACACGATGTGGATCCATCGTATTGGGCAGCATCGGCACGGCAATCCGCAGTTCATCAAGCGCAGCACGTGTACTGCCTCGTCTCGGCAGGCTGTAGGCTGCATCCGGTGTCCGATTCTGAAGTGCCAGCAGTGTATACAGTGCTTCGACCAGACCATGGAGGCCGGAGAACTGCGCAACATCCCGCACAAGTTCGCCGCTGTCTCGTATCGCAGCAATCAGGCTAACATCGGCTGCCAGGGCAAAATCACTCTGTAGGGAATTACTCAGCAGAATGGTGAATGCGCCTGCTGCCTGAAAGTTCTCCAGCATTTGTGGCGCTGCTCCAGAATGCACGACGGCAATGATGACTTCATCCGCCCTGGCACTGCCAGCGTGCAACTGCTGTTGGTCGAGGTAGGGAAGTACCTGAGTTGGAATTCGCAGTTGTAGAAAACGTTGGTAGATCTGCAAGGCAATCGCATGATCGATTGAGGTTGCTGTGTAGATGGTCACGCGGCTTGCCGTGCGAATCTGTGCTGCCGCCCTTTCCAGGGCTTGCACGTTCAGCAAATCAGCCGTGTCCTGCAATTGTGCGCTGACGATCTGCATCGTTTTGTGCAAGATGTCCCGCGTAGAATCATCCAGCAGCAAGCCATTCACCTGGCGTGTATCGGTCTGCGTCCATTCGCTTGCCAGGGCAATCTTCAATGCCGGAAACCCTGAATAGCCCAGCTTGCTACACAATCGCCCCACCGTACCTACCCCAACTTCGCTGTTCATCGCCACTTCTGTAATGGTGGAGCGAATAACGTCGTGCGCTGCTGCCAGAATATAATCCGCCACGCGACGCTCTGCTATCGTCATATTGGGGTACAAAGCACGCAGCCGAATCAGTAAGGGGGGTTCGGGTGCAGACAATCTGGGATTATTTTCCACATCGATCTCCATTCCGGGAATTATTCCCAGAGAGATCATACCGCAATCCGCTTATACGTCAAACATCTGGCTGTAAAGACTTGGTTAAGAGATGAATTTCAATCGACAACGAGGCAAAAATGTCATTACATCCTTGAAGGCGTGTGTGGCAATCTCAAGGTTCTGAACGTAGGTCTATCCGAGAATTGCGTAGGGGCGTGTCCACGACGCGCCCGCTGGCCTAAAAGCGAGTTCGATCATGTCGAACCCCTACGACAGACTTTATCCGTGGCAACCATTTTTCGGATAGATTCTTACTGAAGGAATGATCTACCTAGCTTCCACTCCTCGAATGCTTTGACAGATCACTTTCAAATGGCTTCTCAATTTAAAATCTACTATCCAAAACCTTAACAATGGCGCGTTAATGTTTGTTTGTGCGATGTCAGGTTTGCGCTGAATACAGTATGTCGTTTAGTTTAACCAGCATTCATCTTTGAATTATCGGTAGCTTTGATGTGCAATTCTCAACGTGATATTTCTGAAAGAACACGTTGTTCTTAATATGAATAACAGACCTTGTGGACAGAAACTGAGACCAGCCAGTAGCATACGCAGGAATTGCAATTCTAAAAACGTACCTGAACCACTCTATCAATCTAACGGAGGATTTGTTTGATGCGTTTCGCAAGATTGTTCGTATTTGCACTGTTGAGCGCCCTGTTGCTGATCGGCGGAGTCGCGGCTCAGGAGAGTGAAGAACTTACCACCGTGAAGCAAGAATTTGTAGAAACCTATGCCGCTATCGTTCTGGCGAGCTACGAAGATTCACTTGAATTGGCAGTGGAATTGAATGAGGCGATTGATACTTTTCTCACTGAACCGAGCGAAGAAACGCTGGAAGCTGCCCGTGCTGCGTGGCTTGCTGCCCAGGAACCTTATGGTCAGACGGAAGCCTACCGCTTCTATGGTGGCCCCATTGACGACGAAGATGGTCCTGAAGGTCTTCTGAACGCATGGCCTCTCGATGAAGCCTACGTGGATTACGTCGAAGGCGCACCGGATGCTGGCATCATCAACAATGTTGAAGACTACCCGGAAATCACCCGCGAACTCCTGATCGACCTGAATGAAAACGGCGCGGAAGAAAACATCAGCACCGGGTATCACGCCATAGAATTCCTGCTCTGGGGGCAAGATTTGAGCAGCGATGGCAACGGTAATCGTCCCTATACCGATTACACAGAAGCGCCGAATGCAGAACGTCGCGCACAATATCTGGATATTGTGTCTGACCTGCTGGTGGAACATCTGGAAAGCCTGATTGCCGATTGGCAACCAGACGGAGAAGACAACTATTATGCAACCTTCGTCGCACTGGAACCGGATGCGGCTATACAGAACATCCTCACTGGGATCGGCGTGTTGGCAAAATCCGAATTAGCAGGCGAGCGTATGTTCACCGCCTGGGATAACCAGGATCAGGAAGATGAACACTCCTGCTTCAGCGACAACACCCACCGAGACATCGTGACTAACTTCATCGGCATTCAGAATGTCTACCTCGGCAGTTATTCTCGCCTTGATGGTAGTGTGATTGAAGGTGCAGGTCTGGCAGATGTTGTCGAAAACGTTGATCCTGAATTGAACGCTCGCATCCTCGAACTGCTGGAATTGGCAGACACACAGGTCACGGAAATTTATGTTCCGTTCGATCAAGCAATCATTCGCCCGGACGCACGTCCACAGGTGTTCGAGACGGTCAACACCCTGCTTGACCTGGGCGATTCGTTTGCAGATGTAGCACTTGTTCTCGGTATTCCGATCAACACTGCACTGCCGGAATAATTTCACCATACAAATCTGGTATTCGCGTGGGGGCAGTTGCCCTCTCGTGAATACCTATCCAAAGAATTTTCATAAGCGTCAGGGAGGATTGTGTTGCACACCAATTCAGGAAACGGGCGTTCATGGTATTCACGCCCAGGTCTTTATCTGCTGTTGGCAGCAATGGCCTTCAGCATCATCTACCTCGCATTATCGCAACAACCTGCCGTTTCCCAGGAAGATGAATCAACACACCTTCTGGGCGGTCAGACGACAATTTACAACACCACTGAAAATGCCTTCAGCCATCCTGCACCTGTGCTGGAGCGCATGGATGAACTGCATTTCTTCGTTGGCAATTCGTTCTTCAATCAGAACTGGGTGACGGCTCCGGCTTCGACGACTGCCCGTGATGGTTTGGGGCCTTTCTTCAATGCACGTTCCTGCGCGAGTTGTCACTTCAAAGATGGACGTGGGCGACCACCGGAATTTGATGGCGAAACCCCTACTGGCCTCATCATCCGTATCAGCATTCCCGAACGTGACCTCACAGGCGAGAATCTGCCTGATCCGGTTTATGGTGGACAGTTCCATGATGGGGCACTGATGGGTATTGATCCAGAAGTGACGATTACGCTGACCTATACTGAGGTGACCGGAGAATATGCAGACGGCACGCCGTATTCACTGCGTGTTCCGAATTATGAAGTGGACAACTTCGCTTATGGTGATCCGCACCCGGAATTGATGATGTCGCCTCGGTTGGCAACGCACATGATTGGGCTGGGCTTGCTGGAAGCTGTGCCGGAAGAAACGCTGCTGGCGCTGGCTGATCCTAATGACCGTGATGGGGATGGCATTTCCGGCGTGCCGAATTACGTCTGGGATCGTTTCAAAAACCAGTTAGCCATCGGGCGCATCGGTTGGAAAGCACAAAACCCAAGCGTGCTGGATCAAGTGGCTGAAGCCTTCAACGGCGATATTGGCATTACCACGACATTGATTCCGCAGCAGAATTGTACCGCTGCACAAACCATCTGCAATGAAACTGAACACGGCACACAACCAGACCTCATTGATGATGACCTGCTAAAAGTTGTACTGTATGCCAGTTCACTGGCTGTACCCGCACAGCGAAATTTCGATGATCCGCAAGTGCAGCAAGGCCAGGCGCTCTTTTCTGAAATCGGCTGCGCAGACTGTCATGTTGCGACTCTAGAAACCGGGGTGCATCCCACAATTCCTGGCCTATCGTATCAGACGATTCATGCTTATACCGATTTACTGCTGCATGATATGGGTGAAGAGCTAGCCGATGGTCGCCCGGATTTCCAGGCAAGCGGCAGCGAATGGCGCACGCCTCCGCTGTGGGGTATTGGTCTGTTCGAGACAGTCAATGGTCACACATATTATCTGCATGATGGACGCGCTCGTAACCTTGAGGAAGCGGTTCTCTGGCATGGTGGCGAGGGGCAGGCATCCCGCGATGCCTTCATCGAACTGAATGCAGAAGAACGCGCTGCATTGATCGCCTTCCTGCAATCGTTGTGATACTTCCGGGGATTTATCAACTGCAACCAACGGTAAATCCTCGGCTGATGTGTTGTATTTTATTGTGTCATGCAACGGAGAGAACCCATGAAATTACCTGTTCGCAAGCTTGTTACTGCCCTGATCTTCCTGTTGGCTTCCCTGCCCCTGGTCATGCAAGCGCAGGATCGTGTGCCGGGTGGCGTAGTACATCCGGCTTATGATTACAATCGGTGGGAAATGATAGGAAGCATCATCAACAACTCCATGCTTCCGCTGCAAGAAGAATTCCTGGAAGATATTAATTTGCTGGCGGAACTCGCAGCAGCATTTTCTACCGAACCGAATGTGGAAAATCTGGATGCACTCCAGGCACAGTGGATGCGCACGACGTATGCATGGCGGCGTGCAGATGTCATGGGACTTGATCGCTCCGCCGTGTGGCGTAATCAAATCTTCAAAACTCCGATCAATATCGACTTTGTGGAGCAGTTCATCGCAGAGTATGACACGATTGATGCGGATTTCATTGCGGCAGTAGGTTCGACTTCCAAGGGCTTGCCCGTCATCGAATACCTGCTCTTCGATCCGGTGAATGGTGATGAAGCCGTGCTTGCATCCCTCACAACAGGCGAACGCGCTGAACAACGGATGCAGTATCTGGTGGCTTCCGTCGAAGCGTTGCAGATTGTTGGGGAGGAATACGTTGCACTCTGGGAAGAAGAAGCCGCCTTTTACAATGATGACCGCCGCAACCCGGATCAGTTACAGGTTGTGACCGAAATGAACCTGCGCATGGCAACAAACAAACTGCTGGATACCATTGAGGATGTTGTGGCAACACAATTGGGCGGGCCTCTGGGGACGCGCACAGGCGGCGATCCACGTCCTGATCTGGTTGAATCTCCCTATGCAGAATACTCAACCGAACTGATTATTGCGCGGCTTGAGGGATTTCAACTGGTATTCAATGGCTATTCGGGTGAGGAAAATCTGATCGGCTATGATGATCATCTGCGTTTCCTGGATGCGGACTTTGAAGGGGCATCGCTGGATACTGTGATCAATGCGCAAATTGAAACCATTCTTGCGGGTTTACGTGCGCTCGAACAGCCCCTGCATATTGCCGTCGAAACACAAACCGAACAGGTGCAAGCCGCTTATGATGGGACTCGTGAATTGGTGCGTATCGTCAAAGTCGATATGACCAGTCAGCTTTCGATCTCGCTCGTATTCTCGGACAATGATGGTGACTAAACCATGAAATCTGTAGATTTCCGAGAGCTATTGAACAAGCTCCAGGAACCTACCAGCATTCTGCCACTTGTTATTTTTCGCATGGCCTTTGGGGTGCTGATGCTCATCAGCACCCTGCGCTTTGCGGCGAACGGCTGGATTGGTACGTTCTATATTGAGCCACAATTCCACTTTACTTTCTTCGGGTTTGGTTGGGTGCAACCATTGCCAGGAAATGGGATGTACATCATCTTCGCACTGCTGGCGCTGTTCTCCGTGATGATTGTCTTTGGCGCATTCTACCGCATCAGCATTGTGGCGTTCTTCCTGCTCTTTACCTATGTCGAACTGATCGACAAAACCTACTATCTCAACCATTATTACTTTATCTCGCTGCTCAGTTTCCTGCTGATCTTCGTTCCGCTGCATCGTTCCTTCTCTATAGATGTCTGGATGAGACCTTCACTCAAGCGATCTACCGTGCCAACCTGGATGATCTGGGCGCTGCGTTTGCAACTGGGGATGGTGTATTTCTTCGCAGGGTTTGCAAAGCTCAATGTAGACTGGATGGTTCATGGCCTTCCGCTGCGTCTGTGGATACCTGCAAATGCCGATCTTCCCATTCTCGGTCCGGTTTTCGCCCTGCCCTATATTCCCCTGCTGATGTCCTGGGGTGGTGCAATCTATGATCTGACGATTGCCTTCTTTCTCTCGTGGCGACGGACGCGCTACCTGGCCTACCTGACCGTTCTTTTCTTCCACATCGTAACAGCCATCCTGTTCCCCATTGGCATGTTCCCGTACATCATGATCGTAGCTACATTGATCTTCTTTGATGAACGCGACTATCGACGGGTACTTGATGGATTGCGGCGCTTGCTGAATAAACCACCGAAACCAGCTACCCTAGCGCTGGAAAGTCCACTGCCAATTCACCGGTTGATTGCAGGTGTGCTGATGCTATTTTTCCTATTCCAGGTGCTGATGCCGCTGCGCTTCGTTTTGTATCCGGGGAATGTGAACTGGCACGAACAAGGGTTTCGTTTTGCATGGCGCGTGATGCTCGTGGAGAAAGCAGGTTATGCAACCTTCTTCGTCCATGATCCACAAACAGGCAAGAATTGGACAGTCTTTCCAGGTGATTACCTGACTCGCCAGCAAGAGAAGCAGATGTCCTTTCAAGCTGATATGATTTTGCAATACGCCCTTTTCCTGGAAGAGCAATTCGCGGCACAGGGCTATGAAGATGTCGAGGTGCGGGCAGAGGTCTATGTCGCATATAATGGAAGATCTAGCCGATTGTACATTGATCCAGAAGTGGATCTATCCGAAGAAGCTTATGACATATTCAATCGAGATTGGATACTGCCGGAATGATCGTTCAGTCCGCTTAGTGGAAGATAAGTTTCTCAAAGTTTTGGCACACTTTCGCCAGCTTCATAGCGTGCTTTCAATTCTGCATTTCGGTTTTGCTTCCTGGGTTTGTCGGATTGTGGGACTTCAGAAGGCACTTCCCATCCGTAGAGCGCTCTGAGGAATAGTGCTACGCTGCTTTGCACATCGAAGACGAACATTCCCCATGATAACAAGGCATATGGCAAGCTAGGTTCTTGAAAATTGTATGGAGCGCACCTCTAGAGATTCAACTATAGACCAGATACATCACAATATCTTGAGGATAATTACCGAAGTTTTGTCCAAACAAATTTAGCCCTCCTATGTGCTTCGCCTCCGGCTTAATGCCAATCCGTACTGAGATATAGTCCTTCTCCATGAGCTTAAGGCTGGCGATATTCGTATCGGAGTTTCGCTCACCATCTACAAAACTACCCTCTTCTCGCACTTGCCAGACCTTCAGCAAGCCGTACTGTGTATTGTTGGTTTCCCACCAACGAGGCGTGAGCAGGCCACGCTGTCCACCAAAATCCGCAGGAGAAGTCCAGGTTCCAATATCCCTACCGTTGATCCACACAGTGATATCCGAGAGCCACTCGTTGTGATGAAGCGGTGCTTCCGAGCAGATTTCCATGCTCAACCGCAGGCTCGCGACCTTGGCCTGCGGGGTGAGCCGATTCGGAAAACGGTATTCCACATAGCCCTGGTGGAACCAGAGCAGTTGTGCATCCGTGCGCCGAGGCTCATAAAAGGAAGCGGGGTCATCCAACATACCGATAATATTGTCTGCACTCGCCATGCCGCAGGTCGGAATGACTTCACTATCTACAAACGCACCAATCGGCATTGACACTTCGAGTGAGTTGGTGTCAGCCTGGCTTGGTAATGTGAATTGAATCAGAACTTTGGTGTAAGCACGAGCACATATCTTTTGTAGGCCGCGTTCGCCAGGGCGCATATCCGTCAACAAGAGGCCCGCTTCTTCCAAGGCTCCAATGTGCAGATTGGCTGTGGACAAGGGCATTTGCATGGCAGATGCAATCTCACTGACATTCTTTGGCTGATCGCCGAGCAGTTCCAGGATTTGTAAACGCTTGACAGAGGAAAGTGCCTTGATGACCTTCAGAGCTTGTTCAGTGTTGGGATTTAGCGTCAGAGTGGGGCCAATATTCATCGAAGCCATAAGCATTCCCTCTCAAGTTTGTTTCATGTTTACCTGAAGCTAATCAAAAGTATGTTACAAAGCAAGCTGCAAGTTAGCCGTATTACAGCATTCTAACCTTCTTTATTGTGACGGTTCTTTTTGTGTTTCTCTGGTTTTTTCAACATTATGAGATGTCTTAACAGGTCGCTATTCTTGGGGTGACCTAAGTGGAAAAGTTGACACCAGTGCAAGGTCACCCTATAGTGATGGTGAAATATTTCAGTTTTTCCTGAATGTATTTTAGGTGTCAAAAAATGACTTCTCAACCGCAAGCCCCTTTACCGGCTGCACCGCATTCCGCCCCAAGCTTCAGTGAACCCTCTGCTTTGAGTACGTTTCTGTACAAATACCGAGACACGATCTCCGGCTATTTGTTCCTGCTTCCCTTCCTGCTTGTTTACCTGATCTTCCTGGTGTACCCGCTTTTTCGCGGGGTCTGGATCAGCCTTCACGACTGGGATTTACTCATTGGCAATCTGGGTTGGGTCGGGCTAGATAATTATGTGCGGATGTTCACCAGCGACAACACATTTTGGATAAGTACGGGAAATACCGTCGAATTCGTCATTCTCTCGACTCCCCCATTGATTATACTGGGGCTGCTGATCGCCATCGCGCTCAACCGTCCCCTACCCGCAATGGGGATCTTCCGTACAGTTTTCTTTTCGTCCTACGTTCTATCCATCTCCGTTGTCACATTAATCTGGTTCATGCTGCTGAATCCAAATCGAGGCATTCTTGCCGCATTCTTCCAGCAGTTAGGCTTAGAGCCAATCGCCTGGTTAAATGACCCACAATTGGCAATGCCCGCAATCGTTGTTACGACGGTCTGGTGGACGCTGGGATTTAATGTTGTCTTGTTCCTCGCAGGATTACAGGACATCCCCAGATCCATCTATGAAGCCGCTGAAATTGACGGAGCCAGCCCCGTTCGCAGTTTCTTCAGCATCACACTGCCCATGCTGCGGCGCACAGTGTTGCTGGTAGTAATCTTACAGGTCATTGCCTCTTTCCAGATTTTCGGGCAAGTCTTCTTAATGACCAAAGGCGGTCCCTCCGGCACAACACGTGTATTGGTACAACACATCTATGAACGCGGATTCCGAGGATTTGAACTGGGATACAGTTCTGCGATGTCCATCTTCCTCTTCAGCATCATGCTGGCAATCTCCATCTTCCAACTCTTCGTCGGTTCTCGCGGAGATGAGATTGAAGCAGGCATGAAATAAGCAGGCATCAGACCGGACAAATTGCGAAGAGAGGCTTACACATGACTACAACAAATGCATTACCCCACCAAAATAAACACCGCCAGCCTATTCATTTCCGTAAGTGGATCTGGCTGTTCACCTTTTATGTCGTGCTGGGAACCTTTGCCTTCCTCTGGCTCGTGCCGATTATCTGGTCAATCAGCATGTCTTTCACGCCAAACGAGTTGCTTGCAAGAGAGATCGGTGGGTTATTCCCCAGCGTCCTCACGTTCGAAAACTACGGAGCGCTGTTGCGCGTCTCTGATGTACCCCGCTGGTTCCTCAACAGCATGATCGTCTCTACTGGAACGACGCTCGGTGTTCTGGCGCTATCTTCTCTTGCAGGCTATTCCCTGTCGCGTATTGATTTCGCCGGAAAGAGCATCGTCACTGTCGCGATTCTCGCCGGACTCATGGTTCCCGAGCAGGCAGTTTTCATTCCCTTACATACGATGTTTTCAGCATGGGATCTCCATAATACGCATATTGCATTGATGCTACCGCGTATGGCAATCCCCCTCGGCACGTTCATCATGATGCAGTTTTTTAAGGCCATCCCACGAGATATTGAAGAGGCGGCTGCGATTGATGGCGCAAATCGTTTCACCGTGTACTTGCGGATTATGCTGCCTCTCACGATCCCAGCATTGACCACGCTAGGGATCTTCACCTTCGTGCTGTCCTGGAATGACTTCCTCTGGCCGCTCGTTTCAGCAACACGTGGGGAGATGTTTACGGTCACGATTGGCCTGGCTTCACTCCAGGGCAATTTTGCGCAATCGGAAGGTCTCGGCTCGCTAATGACCAGTGCAGTTGTGGCTAGTGCGCCGATGCTTTTACTGTTCTTGTTCTTCCAACGGTACATCGTACAGGCAGTGAAGACAGGAACACGCTTCTAAATTGTTTGGTATACACATAGTTCTTAGGAGATGAACGGAAATGAAAAAGACTTCTCGTTTTCTGACGATAGCTGTCATCCTTGCAATGGTGATGGCACTCGGTAGTGCGTCCATCCAGGCTCAGGATGGTGTCACGCTCGACTTATCCCGTTTCTTCGGCGCTTGCGAAGATGAATACGGCGATTTCACAAACATCGCAGAAGCCTCTGGCGAATGTGGGATTATTACCACATTGGTGAATAACTTCAATGCAACGAATGAAGAGGGCATCACCGTCGTCGTGCAAGGTACCGAATGGGGTTCGTACTATGACCAGCTCAACGCAACCTTCGCAGGTGGCGATGCGCCGGATATTGCTGTGATGCATCGTACGCGGTTGATTGACTACACGTCACGCGGCTTGGTACTTCCTGTCGGTGATGCATTCGCTGAAGCAGGAATCAATGTGAGCGATTTTGCGCCAGAAGCACTGGATGCTGTGACCGTGGATGGTCAGGTTTACGGCCTGCCTTTTGACCTGCATACTCTGCTGTGGCACGTAAACGTAGACATCCTGGCAGAAGCTGGTCTGGTAGATGACCAAGGCAATCCCATCCTGCCGAGCAGCCCGGAAGAATTGCTGGAACATGCTGCAATGGTCAAAGAAGCCACTGGTCAGGACTACATTGCGATGGATGCGACGCAATTCCCGCTGGGTGTGCGTGCCGTCTTTGCGATGATCTGGCAGCAGGGTGGTGATTTGCTCAATGAAGATCGTACCGCAGCCGACATCAATAACGAAATCGGTCTGAACGCCTTGAATACAATGAATTCACTTTTCGAAAATGAATATGCAAACCCGACCTACGATTACGCGACCTCGCAAGATGCCTTCATCAATGGCGAGACCGCAATCCTTATCAACGGTACATGGGTGGTTGATTTCTATACCGAACAGGCAGCCGATGAGGAAACCGCGCTGGGCAACTATGTTGTGGCAGATTTCCCGACGCTGTTTGAACAACCGGCTACGTGGTCAGATACGCATATGTGGGCCGTGACCAACGCTGTCGAAGGCGACCAGGCTAAACTTGATGCCGCTATGACCTTCCTCAATTTCATCAATGAAAACAATGTACATTGGGCAAGGACAGGCCATGTTTCCGTGCGGACTTCTGTGCTGGAAAGTGCAGAATATCAATCACTGCCGCACCGTGATGAATATGTAGGCACTGCGGATATTGCTTTTGCATTCCCCCGCGTCCTACGCTACCAGACGGTGGAAGACATCCTGGCAGAAGAATTCCAGGCCGTTTGGATTATTGGCAAATCACCGGAAGAGGCTCTGGCTGATGCCGAAAGTCGGATCAATGACATCCTTGTCGTTCGCTAATTGAAACACTCAGAAATCACTGGCTCCAGTCTACCTGGGGTCAGTGCCCCATCTATCACACAGTAAAGGTAGCTTCGATGCAGCGTCAACACAAATCTCTCGATGGGATCTGGCAATTCCTTCATGAACCTGAAAGCCTCCTACAACTAGAAGACTTGCAGACACAAACGAACTGGCGTTCCATTCAACTTCCTGCTCCCTGGCAATCACAGTTCAATGACCTACGCGAGAGTACGGGCACAGGCTGGCATCGTCTCTACTTCCGTCGTCCCCCCGACTGGCAAGAAGGGGGCAAAACGATGTTGCACTTCGGCGCAGTTTTCTGGCACGCTCAGGTCTGGCTTAATGGGGTCTATTTGGGCGAAGATGAGGGTGGATACTTCCCATTTGCGTTTGAAGTCACGGATGTTTTGCATGACGAAAACGAATTGATTGTCCGTGCAACAACCCCGGCGGATAATCCTGAACAATATCCAGATTATCCCTTCAGTGAAATTTTACACGGCAAGCAGAGTTGGTACGGACATTGGGGTGGCATCTGGCAAAGTGTCTGGTTGGAACGCAGCGCATCTACATTCATCGCACACCTGGGTATTGTACCCCATGTTCCGTCGCAAGCGATAGACGTTGCCATCGACCTTCATCCAGGTGGTGAACCACAAAATTTTCGAGCGCAAGCACTGGATCCTGACGATCAGGTAGTGGCGGAAAAAGCGGGTCACATACAGGCGAAATCTACGCATGTACGACTGACTCTACAGGATGCTCCCCTGCTCTGGTCACCGGATAGGCCGTTTTTGTACCGAATCCGCGTAGAACTCGAAAATGGCGACTCATTAGAAAAAACGTGTGGGTTCCGTACCATTGAGGCGCGTGATGGAAAGCTGCTGTTGAATGGCAAGCCCTTCTACATACGAGGCGCATTGGATCAGGACTATTACCCTGGCACTCTCAGCACACCCCCCAGCATGGCCTTCCTGGAAGACCAGATGCGCAAGGCAAAACAAATGGGTCTGAATACACTGCGCAGTCATATTAAGATCGCTGACCCACGCTACTATGAAGCGGCAGATCGCCTCGGTTTGTTACTGTGGGTGGATCTTCCGAACTGGACACAATTTACCGAGAAGGTGAAAGAAAGGGTACGCGAGGCCTTTTTGCGCCTGTTGCAACGCGAACATCATCGCCCCAGCATTGCTATCTGGACATTAGTAAATGAGGACTGGGGAACAGACCTCGTATTCAATGCTGACCACCGTTACTGGCTCAACGAGATGTTTGAATGGGCGACGCAGCAGGATCCAACGCGGCTTGTCGTTGATAACTCTCCCTGCACACCAAACTTCCATATTCAGAGCCACATTGAGGATTATCACTTCTACCGAGCCTTCCCAGATCATGCTCATGAGTGGGATGATTTTGTCATACGATTTGCGAACCGAACCTACCCCACCTACAGCGAAGAAGGCGCTAACACGCGCAGCCAACTGCCCCCGCTGATCGTCAGTGAGTTCGGAAACTGGGGGCTGCCACACTTTACTAGTTTGCAGGATCGTGAGAACCGAAATCCCTGGTGGTTCAACACTGGGCAAGATTGGGGCGAAGGCATTGTTCACCCCCACGGAATGGAACGACGTTTTCGGCAATGGCACATGGATCGTATCTTTAGCTCACTCGATTCGCTGGTTGAGTTCGCCCAATGGCAGCAGTTCCGTGCGCTAAAATATGAGATAGAGTCCATGCGGATGCAGCCCTCAATTCAAGGTTATATCGTTACCGAGTTGACCGACATCCACTGGGAAGCGAATGGTCTAATGGATATGAACCGCAACCCTCGGATATTCGCTCAGGAATTCGCTCACCTCAATGCCGACATCCTGGTAATCCCAAAACCACGGCAAACAGCCGTTTACGCTGGTGACAGCATCCAGTTCGATCTCTGGTTATCCTGTTCAACAGAAATTGAAGAAAAAATCAGGGAAATCCGTTGGTACAGCGATCAAGAAACAGGTCTGGCAGGTAACCTGCAACTTCCCACCGCAATTTCACCGGGTGCGATACAGCTTGACACACTAACAATTGAAGCTCCCTCTGTGCTTGAGCCAAACTTCTTACAATTAACGTTTGACGTTATGCTGGATTCCGGGGAACCACACAGTATTAACACGGTTGAAGTCCTGGTACTCCCTCCGCTCGAACCACTATCGCAGGCTGTTTATGTGACCGAAAATATCCTCGCGGAACAACTCGCGGCTCTTGGCCTTTTGGTCAATCAGCGAGATGATCGCCTTCCCTGGATTACATCGACCGTCACAGATGACTTGCGCAAGCACACAGCTTTAGGAGGCAAGAGTCTGCTGCTCGCAAATGAACACAGCGGCCTGCCCGTTTACCAATCCGGTGTCGTAATTCAACAACAATTCCCCTATTTAAGCCTCTCAATGCGGGACGGGACAATTTGGGGAGGCGATTGGGTATCCACCTTTGCATGGTTGCGGAAAAGCCCCAGGTTGGGAAATCTGCCTGAAAATCTGCCCACACACTTGAGCGGGGCAGCAATTGCTCCCCGTTGTGTGCTGCTGGGAGGTACCCAGGACGACTTCTATTCATCAGTCTATGCAGGTCTATTTGTTGGCTGGTTGCAACGCCCTGTCGCAACCCTCTTAAAACGCAATTATGGCGAAGGCACTAGCTGGGTCACAACACTTCGCTTGCTCAACGATGTTGACGTGACAAGTGCTTTACAGTCCTATTTACTACAGTCGCTGCTGTTCTCAGTGTGACACTTCCTTTGAGTCCACCAGTTTTCCAAATTGGGGTGATGGGGTTCTGTGACAAGTACATTGGGGAAACCCTGTGTTGTCTAATGAGCCGCTCGCCTCGTTTATGGCATTTGCCTAGAAATTGTCGTACACTATACACAATAGAGTGTTGTAACTATGTTTTTAAGGAGAACTGGCGCGTATGGTTTCGACACACGGTACGGATCAAAAGACAGCGTACTTAGCGGAGCAAATCGCGGATCTACAGGATCAGGGTTTGTATAACCAGATTCGCACGATTGAGAGTGCGATGGATGGTCATGTGGTGATAAACGGCAGGCGCGTTTTGAATTTTTGCGCAAATAACTATCTGGGTTTGGCGAATCATCCTCGCTTGAAAGAATCCGCGAAAAAGGCGATTGATGAATATGGCATTGGCCCCGGGGCAGTGCGAACCATTGCCGGGACGATGAGTTTGCATGATGAGTTGGAAAGCCGTCTGGCGAAATTCAAGAGAGTAGAAGCGACGGTCACGCTCCAAAGCGGTTTTACGGCGAATTTGGCGACGATCCCCGCCCTGGTCGGTCGGGGAGATGTGATCTTCAGTGATCGTCTGAATCATGCGAGCATCATTGATGGTTGCCGATTGAGTCGTGCGACAATTGTTGCGTATGAGCATAACAATGTCGATGATTTGCGCCAGAAAATCGAAGAAACCACTGAGTACAATCGACGTTTGATTGTTACCGATGGTGTCTTCAGCATGGATGGAGACATTGCACCCCTTCCAGGGTTGTATGACGTTGCAAATGAGCATGGCATTTTGTTGATGGTCGATGACGCGCATGGTGAAGGTGTACTTGGTGACGGCGGACGCGGGATTGTCGATCATTTTGGGCTGCATGGCAAAGTCGATGTCGAAGTAGGAACCATGAGCAAGGCTTTTGGTGTCGTTGGTGGGATTGTCGCAGGAAAAAAAGTCATTATTGATTGGATCAAACAGCGTGGTCGTCCGTTCTTGTTCAGCAGTGCCATGACTGTGCCTGATGTCGCGGCGTGCCTGGCAGCCGTCGATATGCTGGAAAGTGGCGACGAGTTGGTCAAACGACTTTGGGACAATGCCGCATTTTTGAATGATGGCCTGACAAAAATGGGCTTCAACACGGGTGCTTCTCAGACACCGATTATCCCTGTGATGTTGGGCGAGGCTCCGCTGGCGCAAGATTTCAGCAAACGCTTGATGGATGAAGGGGTCTTTGCAATGGCGATTGGCTACCCCACTGTGCCGAAAGGTACTGCGCGTATTCGTGTGATGAACACGGCTGCTCATAGTCAGGCTGATTTAGAAGAATCCCTGGCGGCTTTTGAGACAGTCGGCAAAGCACTGAACGTGATTTGAGGGAGGCGGAAATGAATCGTGAAAAAGTTGTGCTGATAACGGGTGCTAACGGAGAAGTCGGTCATGGTCTGGTTGCCCATTTAAGCGCCCAACCCGACGCACCGGCTCTGGTCACGCTGGATTTGCGTGCGACGGATAACCACATGCCGCCGAACGTGAAACGAGTATTTGTCGGTGATATTCTGGATCAAGAGCTGCTGACGCAGATTGCAAATGAGTATGAGATTGACAGCATCTTTCATCTGGCAGCCCTGCTTTCGACCAGCGCTGAACATAACCCTGCTTTGGGACATGATGTAAATGTGCAGGGAACGGTCAACTTGCTTGAACTTGCGACACAAGTGAGCCAGGAACGCGGCGAAGCGGTTAAGTTCATGTATGCGAGTTCGGTAGCGGCGTATGGTCTGCCGGATGTAGAGACCAAAAATTCAGCCGGGGCTGTCTCCGAAGATGCGTATTTGATGCCAACGACGATCTACGGTTGCAATAAGCTCTACTGCGAACATCTTGGGCGTTATTATGCGGAACACTATCGCCAGCTAGATACAGATGCGCCGCTGCGAATTGACTTTCGTAGTGTGCGCTTTCCGGGTTTGTTGAGCGCGTTTACCGTGCCATCGGGTGGAACGAGCGATTATGGGCCGGAGATGATCCATACTGCGGCGGCAGGACAAGCCTACGACTGCTTCGTGCGAGAAGACAGTATGCTGCCCTTCATGGCAATGCCGGATGCAGTCAAAGCGCTGGTGGAATTGTGGCAAGCTCCGCCGCAGCGCCTGACACAGAATGTTTATAATGTCACTAGTTTCAGCCTGAGTGCGGCAGATTTTGCAGACTGGACGCGCAGCGCGTTTCCTGATGCCAACATTCGCTTTGTCCCGGATGCGGGTCGTCAGGCGATTGTGGATCGTTGGCCTGCCGCGCTGGATGATAGGCAAGCCAGGGCAGATTGGGGCTGGCAGCCGGACTATGATTTGACGAGTACATTCGAGAAGTATCTTTTCCCCCATATTCGTGCGGTGCATCTGCACAACTAAAGAAGAAGCCGATTTGCATCAATTGAGGGTTAGCGGATATTTTCTTGACGCTAACCCCACCACAGGTGCTAGCCCTTCAAGCCCGTTGTGGCAATCCCATCAACAATATAGCGCTGTGCAAAAATGTAGATGATTACCAGCGGTACAATGGTCACAACAGAGCCTGCCAGTAACAAATCCCACTCCGCAGTATACTCGGTCTGAAATGCTGTGAGGCCAATAGGCAGCGTGCGATACTCCGGTGACTTGATATAAATCACTGGACGCAGCAGCGCATTCCAATTGTTGATGAAGGCGAGCAAGAAAAGTGTAGTCATGGCAGGCATTGACAGCGGCACGTAGATGCGCAAATAAATCTGGAAGACATTCGCTCCGTCAACAACAGCAGCTTCTTCCAGTTCCTTCGGGATGCTAGAGAAGAACTCGCGCAGCAAGAATGTCCCTGTAGTGCCTACGAAGAAAGATGGCACAATCAGCGGGTTGAAGGTATCCATCCACGCACCGCCAAAGAATTCCATGATCGGGTCAAACACCCGAATCGCCAGCAGAAATTCTGGGATAATGGTCACTTCCGTCGGAATCAGTGCTGTAGCCAACAGCAAACCAAAAAGAATATTCTTGCCCCGGAACTGCATCCGTGCAAAAGCGAAACCTGCCAGTGAACTGGTGATAAGCTGTCCGATACTTGCCATGAAGGATACGTAAAAGCTGTTGAGTGTATACCGGGTGAAATTATGTTCCGTGAACAATACCTCATAGCTGCTGAACATATCCGGCTGCAACAGCTTATCCGGGATCAGTGTGGGTGGCAGAGAAAAGATTGAGCCAGATGATTTGAACGTCGTCGAGACCATCCAGATGAAGGGGAACGCCATCAGAAATGCGATGACTGAAAGAAACGCATAGTTCAATCCACGGCGCAGTATCACAACCCAATCGATGGAGATTTGCTCCTCGCGCTTTCTTTTGGGCATCGGTTGCAGTTGTAATTCAGTAGACATCAGCCCTCACCCATCGACGACGGAAATAGAAATTGATGATTGTGATAATCACGACGATGACCATCAACACATATGCCAGCGCAGAGGAATACCCATAGCGAAAAAACTGGAAGGCGTTGTTGTAAATCGAAAAAGAGAGCGTAGTAGACGCATACAAAGGCCCGCCGCCCGTCATCGTCAACGTCACTTCAAATGTCTGGAAGGCATCAAAGATTGAGATGATGAGGATAAAGAAAGTGACAGGCGTTAACAGCGGTAGCGTTACAAAGCGAAAGCGCTGCCAGGCATTCGCGCCATCAATTCTTGCCGCATCATGCAAATAATTGGGAATCCCCTTCAGCCCTGCCAGATAAATCAACATGGGGAAACCAGCAGACTTCCACACGGAGACAATCACCAGAACCAACAACGCCGTATCGGAATCTGCCAGCCATGCCGGGGGGCGCGTGACATCAAACACACTGCGCAGGAAATAGTTCAGAATCCCATATCGCGTACTGAAAATCCAATTCCAGACCAAACCTACTGCAACCATGGAGGTAATTGCCGGCATGTAGAATAGCCCACGATAAAAGGCAATGCCCTTGAGTTTCTGGTTGACCAACACCGCCAGGAACAGCCCCAGGATCATAACACCGGGTACAAAGAATGCCGCGAAAGCAAATGTGTTGCGCAAGATTTGCCAGAAAACATCTGATGAAAACAACTCAGCATAATTGCCCAGCCCGATGAATTCTGGTGGTGTTGTGCCGCGCCACTCTGTGAAGCTAATGAGGAAAGAAGCCAGAATAGGGCCGAAGCGGAATAAAAGTAGCCCCAGAATCATGGGGGCGATGAATAAGTACGGCGTGATCTTGCTATAACGCATGGGGCTTACCTACGTTCATCGGCTGGTGTAAGGATGACAAACCACATCTGAAATGAAAACTGAGGGAAGTCATTGAGGCAATCTCCGCAGAGACTGCCCCAATAATCAGCGTCAGAGAATTATTCTTCGCCGTAGAAGCGATCCAATACTGTATTTGCAGTTTCGCTAGCGGCGGCGACAGCTTCTTCAATGCTCAGGTTGCCGTTGAAAGCTTCATCCAGCTGCCCCTGCAAACCAGCGCCATCCACATAACCACGCCATTCGCCCCAGCCAGGTGTGAAGGACGTGGGGCCGATGTTATCTGCCCATTCCAGCAAGAATTCCTTGTTGGCAGGAAGTTGGTCGGTTTCCAGCCATTCTTCGCTGAGTGCGGTTGCGCGGTACACCGGCATCTTGCCATCTTCCACAAGATCAACGGTGCGGTTCGGGCCAGTCAAGCACTGGATCAATGCCCAGCTTTCATCCGGGTGTTCGGTGGTAGCGCTGATGGAGGTCATGTCGCTCCAGCCATATGCGGTGTCGCCTTCAGCCTGCGGGCCACGCGGAACACCAGCAATCCCGAAGTTAATCTCGCTATCACGCAGGCCGCCGATTGCCCAGGAACCATCAACCCACATCGCAGCGATACCTTCCTGGAATGGGTTACTGATACCTTCCATCTCAGCCGGGGTCGGTGCAACGCCATGTTCAAAAATCAAACCATGCAGGAAGTTGACAGCTTCGATTGCTGCATCGCTAGCAGCAAATTCATCGCGTTCAGCGTTCAGCCAGGCACCGCCGTTCTGGTAAACCCAGCTTTCAACATGCGCGTACCGACCAAAGAAGTAGTAGCCATACTGATCCACCAGACCATCTTCATTTTCATCGAAGGTCAGCGCTTCCGCAGCCGCAAGGAAATCATCCCATGTCCAGCCTTCGCTGGGATATTCCAGGCCAGCCGCATCGAACATGTCGATGTTGTAGTACAGCACAGTTTCCACGAAATGGTTCGGGAACGCATACATGTCGCTGTCCACTTTGTTCGGGGAACGACCGGCGTTGAAGGAAGCGGTGAAGTATTCATCAGCAATAGGCATGATGAATTCATCGACATAGGGCTGAATGTTCAGCAGCAAACCATCACGAGCAAATTCATCGACAAAACCACTACTCATCCAGAACACGTCAGGCATTTCACCAGCGGTGTTCAGCGCACGCAGTTCAGCCATCAATTCACCGATACCGCTGCCGGAAACAGCCGTGTATTCAACGGTGATGCCCAGTTCTGCTTCGCAGATTTCGAGCAGTGCGCGTTCTTTTTCGTCGCTCGCACCACTGAAGGGGGTATAGTAGCGGAGGACAACTTCATCCTGCGCGAAGGCGGAAATGGCGAAGACTGCGAGCATCGCTGCGGAAGCGATGAGCGAGAGAACTTTGTTCTTCACAATACGGCTCCTTCAAATCTGTGTGGAATAATCCGTCCTCACGGTTATATCAATGTAAGGACGGAGTGATTGTGCTGAGGATTTGTCAAAAGCACGTTAAGGATGGCAAGCAAACATGTGAATTACTCGTTAAGCGTCACACTGTTTGCTATGATTCAAGATAGTTGGAGCCATACCGCTGTCGCATCATCATGGGAACCGAAGCGCAGGTATTTGCTACCATCTGCATCAGACGATTCTTCCTCTCGCAGAGATTTCATATACCCTGCCAGACCCTGCTGGCGAACCATCTGCCCCATCTCATTGACACGCACTGCCGCTTGCTCTTCCGTTTCACCAAGCGCGGAAGGCCAGAAGAACCCATCACTGGTAACGAGTATCCCTTCCAGATCATCAATGGAAACTTCGCTCGTCACAAGATAATTTTCAAATTGCGGCAAACCATTAATAACACCAACCCCTACTGCGGGATCGACAGCACCATTTTCGTCTTCGTAGTTGTGGTAGATGCCGTTATAGACATCCACGGACTTGAAGCGATCCCAATTCGCCAGCAGTGTCTCACGGTCGCGCTTGCCTGTCTCATCAACAATCGCCTGAATTTCAGCACGCATCTTGTCGTCATGCTGACCCATCTGATCCGGCGTAATCTGCACAGTGCGCCCATCTTTATAGAGCAAGAAGAGCGCCGTATCGCCGCCATGTGCATATGACAAGCGACCGTTGTACAGATCCACACGCGCCATGGTGATACAGCAAATTGGTAAAATGAGGCGAACAAAGCGAGGATCTTCTGTTAGCTTGGTGAGCGATGGTTCCTTTGCCATGACCGCTTCTACGGTGATTTCACCATAGATCGCTTCCAATTCCTTGCGTAAGCGCTGGTTCGCCACAAGGCAAATATCTGCCAGTGGCGTATCTGGGGAGTTCGTACTGACTTCAGCAGTGACATCCCGCGTGAGGTATGCGGCATAGCGTCCCGGAGCGGTGTCTTGTCCATATTGCTGGAGCATGGGCAACAGTGAGCCTGTAGTTTTAAGGCGCTGTGGCGCACCATCGGCGACCATTACAGTGATGGTCTCCCCGTTGTGATGCACGAAGTACGTGTCTTCTGTTACGTCTGTAGATTTTGTGTCAAGAATGGTGGAAATTTGAGCGTGAATAGTACGCCGTGACATAGTTTCCTCGCAAGAGACATGAATACAGCACAGTAGTACCGCTCATCTGTTAAGCTGTATTTAAGTCCGCTTCAAGGTTGTTCCGATGCCACGGTAGTATTTCAGCACGATTGCTTCAATTCACCGGGGCTACCTGGATATAGAGCCGATCTACAGAAAGCAGCACAACTTCCTGCGTCACTTCTCTGGAATGATGCTCTTTGCCACGATCCCGGAGCGCACGAGCTTCCAGATTGTCTCAATAAACGGATACATTACTGTGTCGCTCTCAATGAATGGCACATGCTGTCGTATCAGCTTGTAGACGACTTCAGTTCCCTTACCAAGTTGAGCATCTGGCAATACTTGCTTTCGGAAGTCTATCCCCTGTGCTGCGCCGATCAATTCTAATGCCAGAATGCGTTCGACGTTCTTATTGATATTCCGTGCTTTCAGTGCGGCGGTGACACCCATGCTGACATGATCTTCAACATTTGCTGACGTTGGGATCGTATCAACGCTGGCGGGATGAGACAGCACTTTGCTCTCCGTAGCGAGCGCTGCTGCTGTATATTGCAGGATCATGAAACCACTGTTCAGGCCACCATTTTGAGTTAGGAATGCTGGTAGCGTATGCGTGTTGCTGGCTTCATCAATCAGACGCATGATGCGTCGTTCACTGATGTTTCCCAATTCGCTGATGGCAATGCCAAGATAATCCATCGCTATCGCCAGGGGTTCCCCATGAAAATTTCCTCCTGAGATCACTTCAATCTCCCCTGAAATATCGTCAATGAAGATCAGGGGATTATCAGTGACAGAGTTCAACTCAATCTCGAACACCCAACGGGCATAGGCAATGGCATCACGTGCCGCGCCATGTACCTGTGGGATACAACGCAGCGTGTAAGCATCCTGGACATTTTTGGAATCATGCGGACGTAGAAAGGTGCTACCTTCCAACAAAGTTCGCAAATGTGCGGCACACTCAATTTGACGCGGGAACGGGCGCAATTGGTGGATACGGTCATCAAAAGCCTTATCTGTTCCGTGCAATGCCTCAAGGCTCATACAACCCGCCACATCTGCGGTAACACTAATTGCTTCAGCGCGAGCTGTTTCCAGTACGCCAATGGCACACATCACACTTGTACCATTTGTCAGTGCCAAGCCTTCTTTTGCGGCGAGTTCCAGCGGTTCTAATCCGGCTTGCCGCAGCGCTGCTGCACCCTTCATCCGTTCTCCCTGGTAGATCACCTCCCCTTCCCCGATCAGCGGCAGGGACATATGCGCAAGTGGAGCCAGATCACCACTTGCTCCCAGTGATCCTTTTTCGGGAATGATGGGATGTATCCCCAGGTTCAGCATTGCAAGCAGTAGTTCCAATGTTTCTAGCCGGATACCGGAGTAGCCCTTTGCCAATGTATTCGCCCGGATCAACATGATGGCGCGTGTGATGGGAGTGGTGAAAGGATCACCAACCCCTACGGCATGGCTCACAAGAATATTGTACTGAAGCTGCTTGACCTCATCCGGGTGAATTACTTTGTCTTTGAATGCACCAAAACCCGTTGTAATCCCATAGGCAATGACATCATCTTCCAATAATTGTTGGACAGCGTCTGCGGCACGGTTCACATTTCGTTTGGCCTCGTCACTAAGGATGACTTTTGGCGATGATGGTTCGCCATATGCCACTGCCAACACATCATCAAATGTGAGGCTGCCACCATCCAGGATTACTGTGTCCATATGGGTTTCCCTTTGATATAGACTCGCTCAACAAGATTACTCCCCAGTTCCACCATCAGCGCCCGATAATCATCGGTCTTGAGAATCACGAAATCAGCTTGCTTCCCAACTTCGATAGAGCCAACCTGGTCTTCCAAGTGAAGCGCCGCCGCCGCGTTTATCGTGCAGGCGTTGAGCGCTTCCGCGGGGGACAGGCGCTGATAACGACAGGCAATCGCCATTACGAGCGGCAAACTCATCACCGGGGATGATCCCGGATTGTAATCTGTCGCCAGCGCTAGAATCCCGCCGGAGTCAATCAAATGACGTGCATTGCCAAAACGAGTAATCCCAAGATTGAAGTTCACTGTAGGCAGCATCACGCCAACCGTATTGGATTTTGCCAGAATTTCTAATTCATCCGGCGGCGTGACTTCCAGGTGATCGACTGAACTTGCGCCCATTTCGACAGCCAACGGAACCCCGCCGAGATGTTCAAATTGATCGAGGTGGGCTTTGAGCAGCAAACCTTGCGCCTTTGCCACCTCAAAATACGTCTTCATGTGTTCGACAGTGAATACACCATCCTCAACAAAAATATCAACAAATGCGGTTCTCTCTTCTAGCAGCGTTTTGACGTTTGGCAGCGACTCAGTCAGTAGGAGAGTCAGGTAGTCATCCGCACTGTCAAATTCTGGTGCGATAGTATGTGCGCCCAGGAATGTGGGAACAATGGTCATAGGTTCAGAACCAGATAGATGCAGGATCGTCTGCATCTGTTTGGCTTCCGCCTCAGTAGAAAGGCCATACCCGGTTTTGATTTCGACGGTAGTTGTACCCAGTTGCAGCATACTCTGTAACCGGGTTTTGCCCACGCGGATAAGTTCTTCTTGCGAAGCGCTGCGCGTGGCACGAACCGTACTCAGGATGCCACCACCAGCATTCATGATCTCCATATAGGAACGACCTTGAATGCGCATCTCGAATTCGTCGTAGCGATTTCCAGCAAATGGTACATGCGTATGACAATCAACCAGCCCCGGAATTACACTCCTGTTTTTCGCATCAACAACGGTCTGCGCTTCATAGCTTTGGAGTATTTCGCTGCTCTCGCCAACGGCGACGATGCTCCCTGCATCAACAGCAATTGCACCATTTTCGATGATGCCAGGGTCACGCATTTGTAGGCCGCGTTTGGCCTGCTTCTCATTCGCACAGGTCACAAGCTGCGCCACATCCTTGAGGATTACATCAACTTGTCTCATGTGTTAATCCATCATCGGAATCTGGATCTGGTGTGTCTTGGCAAAATCAATTGCTTCGGGATACCCTGCATCAACATGCCGAACCACTCCCATACCAGGGTCACAGGTCAAAACACGTTCCAGGCGTTCGGCTGTTGCCGCTGTACCATCTGCAACGATGACCTGCCCCGCATGAATGCTGTAGCCAATCCCCACACCACCCCCATGATGCAAGCTCACCCAGGTTGCGCCAGAGATAGCATTGAGCATCGCATTGAGTAAAGGCCAATCTGCAATCGCATCTGAACCATCTCGCATGGCTTCCGTTTCGCGGTTCGGGCTTGCCACAGAACCCGAGTCCAGATGGTCACGTCCGATCACAATCGGCGCAGAGACTTCACCTGAAGCCACCATTTCATTGAATTTCAAGCCTGCTCTTGCTCGTTCTCCATACCCTAACCAGCAAATTCGCGCTGGTAATCCCTGGAATGCGACCTGTTCTCTTGCCATATCCAACCAGCGATGCAGGTGTATATCTGCCGGGAATAATTCTTTGATTGCGCGATCTGTTGCATAGATGTCTTCTGGGTCACCCGAAAGCGCAACCCAGCGAAAAGGCCCCTTGCCCTCACAGAACAGCGGGCGAATATACGCTGGAACAAATCCAGGGTAATCAAACGCATTCGCCACCCCGAAGTCATAGGCTCGCTGGCGCAAGTTATTACCATAGTCAAAGACAACAGCGCCCTTCGATTGCCAATCCAGCATGGTTTTTACGTGCGTTGCCATTGATTCCAGCGCACGCTGTTGATAGGCAGCGGGGTCAGATTCTCGCAATGCCTGAGCCTGCTCAAGGCTCATACCCGCCGGGATGTAGCCGTACATCACATCATGGGCGCTGGTCTGATCTGTGACCACATCGGGAACTACGCCTCTCAGCAGCAACTCAGGTAAAACTTCGCTGGCATTGCCCACTATGCAGACCGACAACGGATTTTCTGCTTCAACGGCTTCCGTCACCCAGGTCATGGCTTCTTCAATATTGTCTGTGACTTTATCAACCTGGCGCAGATTCAACCGACGCTCTGCTCGCCATGGATCCACTTCAACAAATAACCCTACGCCTTCATTCATGGTAACCGCCAGGGGCTGCGCCCCACCCATCTCACCCAGACCAGCCGATAGAACGAACTTCCCCTTCAGACTCTCCCATCCCTGCTGGCGAGCGAGAGAACCAAATGTCTCGTAAGTACCTTGTAAGATGCCCTGTGTTCCAATGTAAATCCAGCTACCAGCCGTCATTTGCCCATACATGATGAGGCCATCTTTTTCCCACTTATCGAAATTCTCCTGCGTTGCCCAGGCAGGAACGATATTGCTGTTGGCGATGAGGACACGCGGGGCATTTTCATGAGTCTTGAAAACCGCCACTGGCTTACCGGATTGCACCAGAAGGGTTTCATCAACATTCAGATTTTTCAGCGATTCTAAGATGGCATCCAATGCGTCCCAATTCCGTGCAGCTCTACCACGCCCGCCGTAGACAATCAAATTATCTGGATCGAAAGCAACATCTGGATCAAGATTGTTCTGGATCATGCGGTAAGCTGCTTCGATCTGCCAATTCTTACAGGTGAGTTCTGTACCCGTGGGAGCCTGAATCGTGCGTGGTTGGCTTGTCATGAAGTATTCTCCTAAATTGATATAAAGGTATAAGTGCGAAAATCAGCCATCCGGCGAGATCCTCATTCATGCACTCAGCACCAATGAGGATAAGAAATGATGAATGACCGCAGCCGCCAGCCGTGCTGTCCGCGAGTCAATATCATACTGCGGATTAACTTCTGTAATCTCAAACACACGGCTGCGCTGATCGCGCCCTGCGATTGTGGCAATCTGACAGATTTCATGGGCGGAAAGTCCCAGGGCGTTCGGCGCACTGACACCCGGCGCATCCGCAGCGCGTACTACATCCATATCGATTCCCCAGAAAATTGCCTGCGCTTCATCTGCCAGAATTTCGTCAAGAATCCGTGCAATGCCATGTTCTAGAACAGTATTCAGGTCGTAGATGGTTGCGTTCTTCGTGGCAAGGTAATCACGGTAGGTTGATGAGTTTGCCATTGCTACGCTGCCAACTTCGTAAAAATGCTCTCCTTGAACAAAGCCGTCTTCCAACAATTGTCGATAGGGTGTGCCGCTGTTTGGAATTTCATCAGCGCGGACATCAAAATGTGCATCTACATTGATGGCAATGACTGGCTGAACTGCCTTTGCGAGACCTGAGCAATCAGCATACGAGACATCATTGCCGCCCCCCAGGGAAATCACTCGCTTACCATCTGAAATAATCTTGCGGACGATTTCACTATGGCGTTCATGTGTCGCTTCAAGCGTGGATTGTATGAGGGTATTGCCAGCATCAAAGAGCTTGAGATTTGTATTCTCTGGGGTTACAAGGCGATACAACGCACGGCGAATTTCATCAGGCGCTTTTGCTGCCCCAACACGCCCTTTGTTTCGCCTGACCCCTTCATCTTGCGGACAACCGACCAGGATTACATTTGCAGCAGAATAAGCGTCCGGGTCGATCTGAACCACTTCGCCCAGCCGTATATCATTCGGATCATTTCGTTGATAGAACAAATCTGGAGAAGGATTGGAACACTGCTCAAAGAATGCCATTCCCTACTCCAGTTGAGAAGTTGAAGATTGGATTTGCTGGCACCAAGTAATGCCGAAGAAAGACACAGCGAATAAAGAGGACATCTATCTACGCTTTCAGGTTAATCTTGTGGAAATAAGTTTTACTTACTCACGAGAAATTATGTCCCTTTAGGCAGTTTCTATCAATACTCATTGTCATCTCTGCACAAGGCAAAGATTGAGCAGGAGTAGTTTTGGCAGCGAGGCTACCTGCTGAAACGTCGCTGCCTTTTCATCAGTATTGGTAGATATAAAATGTTCTTCACCTATCGGCTTCGCACAACGGCTCTACACCATAGGTCTCGCGTTCCGCACAAGTCAACTCCCGAATGTAGCGGTTGGCTTCTGTCCATTCTACTAGTTCCTCATGGGTATCAATCCGCAGGCGATACAAATACCGCGAACCCGCCTCGACCCCCGTCTGCACGAAGAAACTGCGCCCATCAGACAACACATACGGGAATGCGGCGAATGTGATGCTGGTGGAAGCCAACGGGTAACGACGAACTTCTTCACCTGTTGTCAAATCCCAAAGGCTAACATCTGGCTGTCCCATCACTGCATACCGCCCATCTGGTGTAAATGCCAACCCCCCTATCACTAAAGTCGGTGGTGTAAAGGTCAAGAGTGGTTCTTCTGTTGCAATATCCCACACTGTAACCGTCGAACCGCTTGTGTCGCCTACACTGATCGTCACGATTTGCTCGCCGCTGGGGTGGTAATAACCCACAAGCAAGACACCAGATGGAGGAAGTAGTTCACAAGTGATCTCTGCCGTGGCTAAATCCCAGCAGGTCACGCCTTGGTCGAGTACAGCAATAGCGCTCTTGCCATCAGGACTTAAATCAACCCAAAAAAATGGTCTCGCTTCGTAAGGTGGTTTGAATCGCTGACGGACAGCGCCTGTCGTCAAGTCCCACTGGATCATCTCAGTTCCATCAAGGCTGGCTGTAAAGGCGCTCTGACCATCTGGATGAATCACAATGCGGGTCCAATTCGTACCTGGTTCTGGACTTACTGGGAAGTCCGGTATACGCATCTGCACCTCGCCAGTTTCCACATTCCACAAGATACCAGCCCCTTCACTCGCTGACGAAAGCACTGATAAACCGTCTGGGAGAAATGCAAAATCATAGCGCTCCATACAACCAATTTCATTCAAGGGCGCTTCGTCCATTCCAAACCGTCGCAATTCGGTATTTGATGCAATGTCGTATACAACATACTGACAGGTTTCTTCTGTTCCCACATTGATCAGCACAGTTTGCTCATCGGGAGAAATTTTGTATCCGATGGGTTGCCACGGGTCGAACTTGATATGTTGAAGTGCTGCCCCCATCGATACAGCGATTTCACGTAAGCCAAGGCTTTGGCTATTGACGAGCAGCGATTCGCCATCGGGTAAGAATTCAGCGCCAACAGTACCTTCAGCCAAGCTCGGCAGGGAGGTCAAGCGGTCACCCGTTTCAATATCCCACAGAGCATAATCGTTTTGCGCGTGGTTGGGCAAATAGAGCGTCTTGTAATCACGAGTAACGGCGAATTCAAAGAATGCCCAGCTTACAGGATTTGCTTCACCATAGGTCTGTAGTGGTTCAAGTGTATTTAAATCAATCAACATTGCTGTAGTATCCAGGAAGAAGATCAGCGCTCGTTGTCCATCTGGTAAAAACACCATATCTGTTGCGAGATAGTTAAACTCTGGACTCAACTCATCGCGCTGGCGGATGATCTCCCCCGTTTCAATATCCCAGAGGATAATTTCTTCATACGCCCCACAAGTGAGTGCTTTTGTACCATCAGGGCTAATTGCTAACCGTCCAACTAGTGTGGTATGCCCTCGGAAAATACGTAATGGCTCGCCCGTTTCCACATCCCAAAGGATCAAATTCGCTTCATGCCCCTCAACTGCACGGGGCAGCCCCCCATTGTTCGAGAGCAGCATCCTGCCATCTGGCGTGAAAGCGGCTGCGAGGAAGTGTTCACTGAGAAGCATCCCTTCCCCAAAACGGCGCAGCATCTCACCCGTTTGCAAGTCCCAGAGAATGATGGTGCGATCTTCTGAGATGGAATAGGCCATCGTCCCATCGGGGTTGAAACCAAGTGTTCGTACAGGGGCATCATGACCCACCATCGTATAGATGCGTTCGCCTGCTTCAATATCCCACAGAACAACGCTGCTATCCGACGTGTCGCCAAACAGGGCAGTTTTACCATCTGGACTAACATCAATCGTGAAACCAGCAAACACCTCTTCCCGCCAAAGCGTCCCCGACATATAGGCTACCTGCGAGAGGATGGTCTGTGCGGCAGGGGACGGATTTGCACTCTGATTAGCAGCAAAGGCCAGAGCAAGGGCAGTATCAAGCTGGTTATCTACAAGCGCTACCCTTGCACCGTTAACCAGAGCCAACTCACGTGCCCGGTCACGTTCTTTTTGTGCCTGCTCTTCACGATCCAGGGCGAAAAGCGTTACACCAACAGAACCGAGCAACATGAAGAAAAGAACGACAACGAGCGACCGCAAAAACTGGCGTGCGCGGCGTTCTAGCATCTTCTCGCGTTCCTGCTGTGCCTGCTCCACTGCCTGCCGTTCCGCACGGGCACGAATACTGGCTTCCAGCAATTGGTTCTCGCTGGGATGGAGTACAAGTTCGGTGGTCTGCGCCCATTCTTCAAATTGCTGTAGACGTGTCCCGCGCAGCAGGTAATCTGTATGATGATTGTTCTTCTCCCATTCCATAGCAAGTGCAAAGAGCTTGCGCTGCATTTGTAGATCTGCCCGGTTCGCATTGATCCAATTACGGTAGCGTTCCCATTGACGCAGAAGCGCTTCATGTGCAACTTCGACAACGGGCGAGCGCGATGTGGGATCATGATCCAGCGTCAGAAAACGTTCATGAGCAAAGAGTTCTACGACATCTTTCACAAGTTCATCATCGTCTATGATGGATGCGAACTCGCGCCAAGCAACTCGCCGCCGTGTATCTTCTACCCCTTCGCCCAACGTGACCAATCGCAAGAACAATTGTCGTATGACTTCTTGTACGTCAGCGTCCATCGAGATGAACAACTCTTCTGCACGGTGTGCCAATGCCCCCCCAACCCCACCAAGCTGCTGATATGCCGCAAACGTAAGACGTGTTTCGTCCCGAGCGTTGAATAGCGCAGTCAATGCGAATTGTAGTAGCGGCAGTGTCCCTGCTTGTTGGATGCTATCAGAGATAATTTGCGCGACCAATCCATCCTCGAACGCAAGCCCTTTCTTCTCGATTGGACCAACGATTGCTCGTTCCAGTTCTTTTGCTGAGAGAGGAAGCAAGGTCACCATGCGTTGACGGAGGATTTCCCCGAATTCAGGATATTGTAACGGACGATCATAGAAATCTGCCCGCATTGTGATGACGATGCGGACACGGCTGTGTGGTGCGGTGACGGTAGTGACGATCAAATCGAGGAAGCGCTGGCGCATTGCTTCCTCTTCCACCAGCGTAAAGACTTCCTCAAACTGGTCGATCAACAACAGGAGTTCGCTTGTCTCATCCGGGAGAATTAATTCTGCTGCACGGATGAGACCCCGTTCATTTCGGTTTAGAAACTCATACAGGTTGGAGGCTTGTTCGGCTGCAATGCGCGTTAGCACCATTTCCAATGCTTCCAGGGGCGCATCCCCTGGCATCATATCCAGGAGGAACCAGTCCTGAGATCCGGGGATAGCGTTGTTTCCAAGTGCAGGAATCATCCCGGCTTTTGCGATGCTTGATTTGCCGCTACCACTTGGGCCAACAATGGCGAGGAAACGTTCATAGGGATGGGTTTCCTGCATCCGTGCAAGAATCTGCTCTACGCTGTCCTCACGCCCGAAGAAATCTTGCGCTTCGCCTCGTTCAAATGCACGCAGCCCTTTGTATGGATTCTCGATCTCATCCCACAGCACTACAGTTTTGGAAACACCTGCCTGTTCCGTGCTGTCTTCATCAGCGAACCAGCCATATTCAGCAATTTTGCGCTTCAGTGCCTTACGGCTGAGGACACCAAGCTTGCGGTTAATCTGGCGGATATACCAGCGCACTGTGCTGTGTTCAACAACCAGATGCTGTGCAATAGCCTGATTCGTCAGTCCGTCAGAGATCAAACGCAAAATATCGACTTCGCGTTCTGTGAGGGTATCGAACAGAGAACGGGCTGGAGCCACTGTCATTTCTACAACTTCGCTGAAACCCTGTGCAAGGCTGAGAACATCGGAATAACGCTGCTGCGGATCTTTTGCCGTTGCACGTTGGATGACTGCGTTCACCGCGCCGTTCATTGCTGGATCAAGCGTCGTAATCTCTGGCAAGGGATCGTGGATTTGTTTGTATAGTCTCTCTGTAGAAGGGGTATCATGCAAAGGATGCTCCCCGGTGAGCATTTCATATAAGACAATCCCCAGGCTGTAGACATCGGTACTCGGAGAAACTGGTTCCCCACGCGCCTGTTCGGGCGAGATATAATCCAGTGATCCAAAAATCGCCTCGGCCTCAGTCATTCCCTCCGCATGAACCAGACGCTTTGCGATGCCAAAATCCGCGAGATAGGCAACACCAGACTCATCAAGAAGAATATTGCTGGGCTTGATGTCTCGATGAATCACGCGCTGCTGATGCACATGATGTAAAGCGCTGGCAACCTGACCCAACAGCCTCGCAGTATACTGTACATTACATGAATGGTGCTGGCGCAAAAGACCACGCAAGCTGCCTCCGCGCATCAAGCGCATGATGAGGAAAGCTCCTTGCGGATCACGCCAATAATCATAGAGAGGAACAATATAAGGATGTTCCATCTGCGCAATGATCTGGGCTTCCACTTCAAATCGCCGAATGAAATCCGGTTTGTTGGCATGTGAAGGCAAAATGACCTTGATCGCCACTTCGCGGTTCACATCCGCTTGTGTTGCACGGTAAACGGCACCTAAGCCGCCGGAACCTAGTTGCTCATGCAGCAAATAACCTTTGATTGCCTGATCACTGAAAAACGTCATGTGCTTGTAGCCTTATCCCATAGTAGCAAGGTGGGTACGGCGTAGGTCTGCATTATGTAATATAGGGTAACAATGCGGAGCAGCAACTACCTTTGATTATATCGTACAAGCCTACATCCCTGAAATGATTCCCTCCCCCCCTCCCTCCCCCTTAGTCCCTCCTGTTTCACCCCCTCCGCAATGAAGAAAATGAGCGTAGAGTGAGAGAAAAGTTGGACGAAGCAGGGACACAGGAGCAAAATCATGACTACAAATTGGACGAAACAATACATGGTTGACAAAGCATATCGGAAAGAAATGGAACTACGCTCGCACAAAGTCCGGTTGGCAGATGAATGCAAACGCTCACACCAGAATGAACCTATACAACAAGATCACACGACGGATTCAAATGGGAAGCAAGGATCATCTGCACCACCGCTGCGACAGCTGCGCCCGAAATGGGCATTGATAACGGGAATCATCCTGGCTGTAGTGTTGTTGATGCTATCTACGCCTGTCGTGTCTGTTGCACAGAATACGTCAGACGGTCTGGACGCGGGAACATCCGGTGATATGGATCTCGCATATGCGATCTTCTATCTACAGATTGGGGAATATGAACTGGCGATTGACGTGCTGGACGATGTTCTGACAAATGATCCAGACAATGCATCAGCATATGCCGTGCGTGGAACTGCTCACTACTTCTTGACGGAGTATGAATATGCCATTGCAGATAGCGAAGCCGCCATCGCAATTGCACCTGATTATTCCATGCCCTACTGGACGCTGGGCGATGTCTACTTCGACATGGAGGACTATGACCAGGCACTCGATAATTACTTAACCTACATTGAACTCGCTGGCAACAACCCCGACCCTTATGTTTTAGGACAAGTGGCACTGTGTCGCTAACAAAATGTTGGATGCAGAAGCGTAGAAAGTACGTGAGTACGAAGAACACTTACCGCGTTGTTAACGGTCGAACCACAAACAATGTGGGAATGACACACATTGCACGTTACACTTGTAACCGTAGAACATCTGATAGATTGTCCCTACTGCAAACGATCCAGTAGGGACAATCTCTGGGTGAATGATTGACCAATTGACTCAACGTGTAATGGTGTACTAGCGTCTGAATTGAAAGAATATCCTTATGCTAGAACGACCTTCCGCTAAAGGTGCGCTTATTTCCCTCTTTGTCACCTGCAATGTGGATATAATCTACCCTGAAACGAGCATGTCCGTCGTCAAAATCCTGGAACACCTTGGCATTGAAGTTGATTTTCCTGCGCGGAGTGGCGAAAGGTGAGTAGGTGTGAAAGTACAATCACAGAATTTTGTTGCACTGGCAGACATTGCACTGGCAGATGCCCATGTGCAGCAAGCCGTCCGCAAAGGTACAACCACTGCATTTTACAAACGTATCAAGGCCATGTATGCACATGGACAGGAACACGGCGAAAACCTACGTCAACAAGCCGCAGAAGCCAAACGCCGCGCCCTGCGCAATTTACCAGATTTATTGGAGCAGGCCGAACAAACCCTGACGGAAAATGGGTTCACAGTACTCTGGGCAGAAGATGCCGAAGAGGCTCGGCAGCACATTCTGCGCATTGCCAGGGAACACGATGTGCAGCGCATCACCAAGGGCAAAAGTATGGTGACGGAAGAAATCGCCTTGAATGATGCTCTGATTGCTGCCGGTTTAGAAATTGTGGAAACAGACCTGGGTGAATATATTGTGCAAATCAATGATGAACATCCTAGCCACATCACTGCACCTGTGATCCACAAGACGAAAGAAGATGTGCGACGCATCTTTCAAGAAAAAATCGGTATGCCCTACCTTGAGGAAACACAGGATATGGTAGCGTTCGTGCGCCAGAAACTGCGCAACGTCTTCCTCAACGCAGATATGGGTATCACGGGTGCGAACTTCATCATCGCAGAGTCCGGTTCCGTTGCGCTGGTAATGAACGAGGGCAACGGACGGATGGTAACAACTTTGCCAAGAGTGCATGTTGCAGTGACTGGGATTGAGAAGGTGATCGCCACATTGCAAGATTATGCGACATTGACGCAAGTTCTCCCGCGCAGTGGCACAGGCCAAGCAATGACCTCTTACACCAATATCATCAATGGTTCCTGTGGTGATGGTGGCCCTGAACACCATTATGTAATATTCATGGATAATGGGCGCTCCAAAATCTATGCCAATGAAAAATACACCGAAGCGCTGGCCTGCATCCGCTGCGGTTCATGTCTGAATGCCTGTCCTGTCTACCGTTCAGTAGGTGGGCACGCTTATGGGTGGGTCTATGGTGGCCCTATTGGTGCAGTGATTACCCCCCTGCTACAAGGCATCGATAAGGCGACTCCCCTGCCCAATGCCAGCAGCCTCTGTGGGAGCTGTAAGCAGGCATGCCCAGTAGATATTGACCTACCGCGTATGTTGCTAGATTTACGCCATGACATTGTAGAAAAGCGCGAAACAGAATTGAAATGGGATATTGCCATCAAAGGCTGGCAGGTGGCAACTGCTTCCCCTGATCTATTCGAGTTCGGGGGGAAAGCCGCACGGATCGCATTGAGAACAGGTGCAGATAACCTCATTCCCAATCCGTTGGGTGAGTGGAAAAAGCATCGTGATTTCCCGGATTTTGCAGAGAAACCCTTCCGGCAGCAGTGGCGCGAACGCCAGAAAGCGAAGCAATCATGAGCGCAAAAGATACTATTCTGAAACGATTGCGTGCCGCGAGCCAGCCATTTGACGATGTTGCTCCCATTGAAGAACGGGCAGTTGTTGTCCCGATGGATGGTGTGCCGCTAGTGGAGGCTTTTATTGCGCAGGCCGAGGCACTATCTGCACATGTGAGGCAAACAACATCTGAGCAAGAAGCACTGGATTACATACTGGAAATCATCGGGGCAGATCAACAAATATTGGCCTGGGACGATACACATCTCCCGCTGCAAAGTTTGAGCAAGGCGTTGGCAGCACAGAGTATCCGCATAGCCGATGCATGGGATGGCTCCGTGCGTGTAGGAATTACTGGCGTTGAAGCAGCTCTGGCAGCAACCGGCAGCCTGATTGTTTCTGCTAAAGAGGGTCGTCCGCGCAGCGTTTCCTTGCTGCCCTACGTACATATCGCCATAGTGAAACACCAGCAGATTTTGCCCCACTTCGAGGCATGGGTTGAGGAACAAAGAGCAGATTTAGTGAACTTCCGTCAATCAGGCAATCATGTTGTAATCACTGGTGCCAGCCGCACAGCAGATATTGGCAAGGAATTGATACTTGGCGCACATGGCCCCGCCGACTTGCATATTATTATTCTGTGACGCTCCCCACGAATTAATTCGTGAGCTTCTGTTGCGCACTTGCGGCAACCCGCTACGTTAACAGGAGAAGTTGACGGGGTGTGATGCCAGGATCACACCCCGTGAGATTCAAGCAGTTTCCGCTGTTTCCAGAACATCCCGCTGGAAAGCTGGAAGGAGATACATCCCAAAGCTAAAAACTAATGTCAGCCCTGCAAGAATGCCAAAGCCTACCGCCCATTCTGAGAAAGCAGGTGTATAAATGGTCACCAGTGGATCAGTAACAGGCGGCGTGGTACTAAGCGGCTGGGTGAATGCAAGCATGGTTGTATGCCAACGATTGGCAATGATGCCAAACATTGCTAGACCACTGCCGATTAGAAGCATGGTTATACTCTGTTTGCCTCGCGCACGGATCAGTAAATATCCCGCCAGTAAACCACCCAGCACAATCTCCCATGTCCAGAAAGTTACCGCGAAAGGCCCTACCATGAGATCGGTAAAGGCTTCGCTTGTGCCAGGAACATAGCCGTAATTCCCCGCCGTCGTATCCCAGAAGCGCATATAGAGGTAGAAGAATAGCATCGCACCAGCAACTTGCCCTGCTTCAAACAATACCTGCGAAGGAACCAGAATCTTGCGCTTGACCCACTGCACGATTAACGTAACGTGTATCGTGAACGCGATGCCACCAGCAACAGCCGAGACGATGAACAGCAGCGGGATTGTGGCACGGAACAAGAAAGAACGCCCAATCACTACGCCGTAAGTACCACCCAGGCTAGACTGATGCAGCAGCGAAAGGCACAGACCAATCACCGCCAGAACAGGAGCGAAATGGTGAATTCGATGTGCGAGCCGCTGCAATGCCGGGAAACGGTCGAAGAAACGATGCTCAACTACCAGCGGGAAGACTTCAAGCGTTAGCACACTGAAGTACAACGTGATACACATCGTGACTTCCCACAGCATCGAATGCACATTCCAGAATACCCATCCATGCCAGAAGCGATCAAAGCGCCCAATATCCATGAACAGGCACATCAACGCGCCGGTATAGCCCAACAATCCGATGAAGACCGCAATCCGCGCCAGAGGCTTGAATGACTCTCGTCCCAGCAAGTAACAAATTGCGGAGAGCGAAAAAGCTCCCGCGCTCAGGGCTACAAAGCTCAGGTCAAAGACGATCCATAACCCCCAGGGTGCGCCATCGCTCAAATTAGTAACACCCAGCCCCTGCAATAGAACCTGCAACCCGAAGTACAGGCCAAGCGCGATAGGAATGAGAAGCAGTGCCACCCATACCCAGAAGAGGTTTTGTCCAAGTTGTCGTTCACGTAACATCAGTTTCCTCCTCGCTTAATGGCAGCAGATAGATGACACGAGGATGTGTACCCAATTCACTGCGCAGCACAATGGCCTGCCGCCCCTTCAAGGCACGGGATGCGGGGCTATTCCTGTCGTGCAAATCCCCAAAAACACGCGCTTCTGTCGGGCAGACATTGCAACATGCCGGGGTCGCGGCTTCATCGTATCCTGGGCGCAAACCCCGTTCAGCAGCCGCATCTAACCGATGCGAGCAGAATGTGCATTTTTCAACCACACCACGCGGGCGACGTTCGACTTCAGGTGTCCCCCAGGTCGGCGCGTTGGGATTGGTATCAGTACGTTCACGCCAGTTGAAAACACGAGACCCATAGGGGCATGCCACCATACAGTAGCGGCAGCCGATGCACTTATCATAGTCCATCTCTACCAGCCCATCTTCACGATGGTAGGTTGCCCCCACAGGGCAAACTTCCACGCATGGGGCATGTTCACAATGCATGCAGGGGCGCGGCATAAAAACCGCTTCCCCGAATGTCGTCTCATCTTCCAGAACAATATTCCACAGATGCCCAGTTTGAGTGTCATTGGTTGCCTGGCAGGCGTATGCGCAGCGCTGGCATCCAATGCAGGTTTCCAGGTCAATGACCATTGCCCAGTACGGCTGATCATCGTGGCTACCATGTGCCATTGCGAAGGGGTCACGCGCCGCCACAAACCATTTCCACAACTGATCTGCGGCAACAATCCCTACGCCTAAGCCTAGCGCAAGACGGGCAAATTCGCGCCGGGTCATCTCGCGTGTTGGAGATTGGGATTCGTTCTGTTCATGTGTTGGTGTCAGTGTTGCATCAGTCATGACGATCTCCCCAAACGCAGGATGAGATAAACCATACCAAGTACGAGGAGTACGCCAATCGCACCACCAAGCAGACCACTGGTAAGGTTCTCTTCTGCTGTTGCTTGCCAGGTTTCCAGGTCAGATTGCAGTGCTGCAATTTCGGCTGCATCTTCACCAGCTTCGATATCTGCTGATACAGTCAATTCATGGGTTGAGCCATGGCAGTCCGCACAAACATCTGGTGATATGTCCATCGAATGCCCTGTGAGTGTGAGCATTGTTGGGTCGGTCACAGTCTGACGCGGAGTCATATGGCAATCCGTGCAGATCATGTCTTCACCCATATGCACTTCATCTTCCATCGCACCTGCATGGCAATCACCACACGTAGTATTCACATCCCCTAGCAGCATTTCGTTGGTGTGTGCATTATGGCAGTCCACGCAATCAACGCCTGCTGTCTGATGTTCGCTGGCGAGCCACTCTTCATAAGCAGAGGCATGGCCTCCGCTGTGGCAAGCGGCACAGGTCGTTACATTAGTTCCCATTGTCGCTGGTGCCGGTGGGTGTTCGCCTTCAATGATGTGGCATGAACTACAAACCACGCCTTCATGCTGAACTGTGGCGTTCGTGGCATCCACACCGGATGCATGGCAGCGCAAGCAGTACGTCGGTTGACCGTTCTCTGCGTAGACTGCTTGGAAATTCTCATTCAATGTTGTGAGGGCGTGCGAAGAATCCAACCATTCGGCGTATTCTGACTCATGGCACTCCATACACTCTACTGGATCACTGGCTTCCTGAGATGCGAAAAGTGTCGTCGGCTGGACTAAGCCCAGATACACTTCTACGGAATGCAGGAGTGCTTCGGTATAGGCAACGTTATGCACACCACCGCTGCTATCCGCATTCAGAAGCTGAATCGATTGTGTAACCCAGGATGGTAAATTCTCCGGGTCGAAGTGCGTTTCGATAATCGCAAGGCGTTGTGCAGTATCTTCCTGCTGCCCGACGATGAAGCGCTGTGCGTATGCTTCGGTCAGTTCGGTATGGCAGTTTGTGCAACTGGTGCTGTGCTGAATCAGTGAAATATCCATATCATGCAGCGTGATTTCTTCACCATCTTCATTCACACCCGTGCGGAAATGGCAAGAAATGCAATCCGGTGCATCTTCTGCGGTGCTGTGTGCAGAAGCCGAACTGCTGATTCCTTCGATTAACATTTCGCCGTCCATGAGCGACGGAAGCGGTTCATGGATGCCGTCAAATTGCATGGCATCGTGGCAGGTCGCGCAAGCCTGCATATCAGGTGCAGAATCGATACTTGCACGAATGGCAGCCATTTCTTCATCGTCGATTTCACGGCCTGCATCATCTGCTAATTCCACATGTGTGCCACCTGCCCCATGGCACGATTCGCACTGAATACCGTTATCCACCCACTCTCCGCTGTCTGCATCGTAGCCTGTAGCATGGCAGGTAGCACACGATTGATTCCAGTCGTATGCTTCGTCTGACCAGTCTGCTGCTAAAGACAGCGAAACCCAGGATGATGTCTCTACATCCCAGGCCACGGGCAAGACGCGATAATTGTTCTCACCCACTTCGATTAGATATGCCTGTACGTTGCGCCCAAAACCAACACCATATGCAAGATCTTCGAGGGCAATGCGGCGCTCTTCGTCTTCCCCAGGGAATTGCAGCATCAGCAGCGGGCTATCCGCAGTAAAATCGCCCAGGATCAACTCTGCATTTTCTTCTGCATCAATCAGAGCATTTGAGTGGATACTGAGTTCATGATTATTTGCAGTATCCCGGTGGCAGTCATTGCAGTCACGTATGCCCATATAGTCGCCGGGTTCTTGCGCAACAATCGGGCTTGATGCCAGAAGCGTCAGCCCAATAGTTATGAACATTGTGCCCACGACGAACAGTCCAGTAGACCACCTTCGTTGTAAGCTATTCCTCATTGCAGGTTTTCTCCTAGTGTGTAGCAGGTTGTTGATCATCCGACAAATAGCGATTGTGAATGTTCTTCTCTCGTGCCGTCTGCCAGCGATCAATCAACGTACCGAGAATAATGAGTAACAAAATCGGAATGCCAATGCGGATCAGGAACATGACTAGTACAGTTACTGTCAGGCTGATGCTTTCCATGGTACTGCTCCTTATTTGCTTCGTCTGCTTGATTGACCTCATCTTATGATCTTCAGCACGATTGCGTAATTAGAGATGTCCCCCAAATGTGGCATGGGGTGTTCACCCCATATCGACACTATGCAGGCAGTCATATAATGAAAAAAGATTGCAGTTTATCAGGGGAGACAAATTGCTCATGAGTTGGGAAAATGCCATGATGGCGATATTCTTCATCTATGGGCTGGCATTCTATTCCCTGGGTTTAGCCCTCTGGGTAGAATCGGGGCGTGCATCTCGACTGCGCTTTGCTCGGTCGATGCGATTGCTCTCCGCTTTTGGCTTGCTGCACGGTATTCACGAGTGGATGGATATGGTCAATTGCTCGTGCGATACCATCAACTTGATGCTCCCGGCGTGGTTTGATTGGCTGCGGTTGATCATGTTGGTTGTGTCCTTCATCGCATTGATTGCCTTCGGCGAGCATCTGCTGTATAGCAAAAGCGAACGACCTGTTCAGTGGAATTTTGTTTTTGGCCTGCTCCTGTTCTATGCCATCTCCTCTGTATTAGTACAGCGCGTATATGGGCTGGATGACTCGAATTGGCAGGTTGCGATGGATGCCCTGGCGCGGTATTTACTGGCAATACCTGGTGTACTGCTGGCAAGCCTCGCTTTGTGGCGACAGCGCCCGGTTTTTCTTAAGAGTAAGCTGGCAGATTTTGTCGTCTGGTTGAATTGGAGCGTTGTTGGCCTCTTGCTTTATGGCGTAGTCGGGCAAATCTTCACTCCCCACAGCCCAATTTTTCCGGCGAATCTCATCAACAGTGGCACATTTTTCGATGTCTTTGGCTTCCCTGTACAACTTTTTCGCGCTGTCATTGCCTGTGTGATCGCAGTATGTTTGATGCAAGTACTCCGTGCATTGGAGGTGGAAAGTCAGGAAAACATCAAAGCCATCGAATACCAGCGCCAACAAGACCTGGAACGTCTGAACGCAGAACTGCGTCAATCCCAGACAGAGACAGAACTGCTCTTGCAAGAGGTACAGCAGCGCAACACCCGGCGCGGCAACCTGCTAATGCACATCACGAACGCACAAGAGGCCGAGCGTCAGCGCATCGCCCGCGAATTGCACGATGATACAGGTCAGGTACTCACCGCATTGGCAATGGGCTTACGTGGTCTGGCACATCATGTAGCGAAAAATCCAGATAAATCCATCGAACGGCTGCTGTCATTGGAGAGAATTACGACTAGTGCTATCGCTGATCTTCGTCATTTGATCAACGATTTACGCCCGCCTCAACTGGATGACATGGGGTTAGTTCCTGCTTTGCGATCTATGCAGGATCGCCTGCAAAGCCGCGACGATGCCCCGACAATTCATATCCACGTAGTGGGCAATCCAGTTAAGATGAAGCCAGAAGCGGAAACAACATTGTATCGAATTGCACAAGAAGCGTTGACGAATGCCATTAAACATGCCGATGCAAAAACAATTGATGTTACGCTAGATTTTGCAGAAAACTGTGCCTTGACGATCCGCGACGATGGCAGAGGGTTTGATGTGCAGGCCGCATTGCAGCCACAGAATGATCGTACTTCCTGGGGGCTGTTTGGTATTATGGAACGGGCAAGATTGATTGATGCTGAACTTGAAGTTGACTCACAGCCTGGCAGTGGGACGACATTGTGTATTCGGATGTGTGGCGCTGTAGAAACAGGAGAAAATGATGTCCTACCGAATCCTGATAGTTGATGACCATGAAGTGGTTCGCGCTGGCATGCGCATGCTGCTCGAAAGCGCCGATGATCTAGATGTCGTTGGTGAGGCAGGCAACGGTCAGGAAGCACTGAATTTCGTCCAGAACCATGATGTGGATATTATCATCATGGATGTCACAATGCCGGAAATGAACGGCGTTGAAGCAACGCAGCGCATCAAACAGGCTGACCCGGATGCACGCATCCTGGCGCTGACAATCCATGAGGGAGAGGATTATTTCTTCCAGATGTTGCAGGCGGGCGCATCGGGTTATGTACCGAAGCGTGCGGCCTCTGAAATCCTCATTGAAGCGATCTACCACATTGGTCAGGGCAACGTTTTCATTGAACCTCAAATTGCCAAGCTGCTCGTCACAGATTACTTGAAGCGTGTAGAAGAAGGTTCTGAGCGTAATAGTTACGATGGCCTCACACCACGCGAACAAGAAGTCCTGACGCACATCGCCGAAGACCATACGAACCAGGAGATTGCCAATTTACTCAGTATTTCTGTGAAAACCGTTGAACGCCACCGTGAGAACATTATGACGAAGCTCAACCTGCACACCCGTATTGAATTGACCAAGTATGCGATTCGCAAGGGGTTAATCAAGCTTTAGCGGCATGCCAAGTAATCCAATCCTATACAATGAAATATTCTTATAACAGCAGATTCCAGTCATCCACCCCTCAATTTGCTTGCCTGCTCAACTAGTATTTTTGTCACCATCAATTCATGACACATCAGAGTGCGCCATATCCAGAGACTTGATACAATGGTTTTGCTTATCCAGACGATAAGATCAGGCTTGTATCTGTGGGGAGAGGGGAATGCATTCCGGTATATCGAACATTAAGTCAACACAGAATCTCAAATCCGGCAGGAGAGATAGCATACCGTGGTTCTTCAGCAGCTTATTGCTCATTGGTACAGCCATCTTACTGATTGCCTCCAGTACCTCCCACAACACACAATACTATGTAACGATCCAACAACTGCAAAGAGACCCACAATATATCGGGCAGATGATTCGTTTATCTGGCGCAGTGATCGGGGAAACCATCAGCTACAACCCACGGACACAAGTCATAGAATTTGAAATTGCAAATTTGCCCCATGACATTGACAATCTAGCAGCAGCGCTCCATGAAGCCATTACATCGACAGATGCACCGCGTATAACGGTACATCTTGAAGGGATGGTGATGCCGGAGTTATTGCAGCACGGCGCACAAGCCATCCTCTCCGGTCAATTGGGAAATGATGGGGTATTCTATGCTGCGGAATTGCGGTTGAAATGTCCTACACGTTTTGAGGAAAATGATCTAG
>CAYVVZ010000009.1:0-120129 GCA_964455365.1 uncultured Anaerolineaceae bacterium
CATGGTTTTTAGGTTAGATTTCCACCAGTAGGGACAACACCTGTGTTGTCCGCCTATGGTTATTTCGGACGAGGCAGGCCTCGTCCCTACAACAGGCTCTGTCAAGACACGAAAAGACCTACAATGACCCTGATAATATTCCCGGACAAGGATTAAAATCCCCGGCGACAAAAGACCCAAACACCTGGTTTTTTGTGGTTGCTCAACGAACTTCTAACAGGTCTCACATTTTTAGTGATTCAATCAGATCACCGATGTCGGTCATGATCTCCATCGGCAAATTCAAATCGCGCTGCAAGAAAGGTGCATCACGGTAGCGTGGTTCGGCTCGCAGCAGTTCCATCCACAGTTTTTGCGCTTCCGGCACTTGACCCAGCTTATAGCGTGCAGCGGCTAAGGCTGCGACGGCCTTGTAGAATCCCTGGTTGATGTTGTTGGCTTCCTGGAAGTAGATGCGGGCATTTTCATAATCCCCCTGCAAGTAGTACACGATGCCCTGATTGGTGATGATGGCAGGGTGAATCATGATCTTTTCACGCTCAGGCAGGGCAACACTGAGCGACACGTTGTAATCCGCCATCGCGTCTGCATAATCTCCCTGGAGTCGGTATGCTGTACCGCGATTGTTATAGAGCAGTGCCTTCCCACTGGGGGAATTTTCCATCTCCAGGCCGCGTGTGCAATCGTCAATTGCACCCTGTGTATTCCCCAGGAACATCCGCGCCGCTGCTCGGTTGGCATAGCCTACTTCAGCTTTGGGCATAATCTCCAGCAGCTTATCGCTGTCTTCCAGCGCGTTCTGATAGTCGCGCTTGCCGAGGTAGAGCGCAGCCCGAACACCGAATAATGCCGGGTCTGTCCTCGGCAGTTTCTCCATGGCTGCGGTGTAATCGTCAATTGCGCCATCCACATCGCCAACGGCATTGCGCAGCGCTGCCCGCCGGATGAGAATAGCGGCTTTGTTCATGGGCAGCTTCCAGCCCAGCACGCGGTCATAATGCTGAATTGCGCCGCGCAAATCACCGCGCATGGTACGTGCTTCCCCAAAGTAATAGATGTAGCCCAAATACAACATCGGCAGCCCGACGACGATCACAATCGCCAGCAGTCCGGTTGCAAATTGCGGATTCACCAGCGCCAGGGCGATGAGTACCAGGGTCAGCAAAAGCATCGGTACCCAGGCGGATTGGTTACGCAGCATGATAACTCCTTCTATGGCATATCTACCTCTATCATACACGAGGCAGACATCTCCACCCTATCCCCAGTCAACATCAGGCTTCTCCGTTGATGGTCAATGCTGTGATTGCGCCATCCTGAACACGGTACTGCACCTGGAAATAACAGTCCCCGCCATCCATGACATCCAGCAATGTATTGCGCCAATTAAACTCCGACGGTATTTCGCAGAAGAAATTGCCATAGATGTAGCGCTCCCCATCCACAACGTATCCGAAGTACTGGCGATAGTAATCCCGGAAGCGCTCGGCTAAATCAACTTCGGCGAGTTCCTCGCGCAAATACGTGTCAACAAACGTTTCCAGCAATGCAACGTCCTGAAAGGTCGGCTCCCAGTACGATTCGATTTCTTCAAAGATCAGGTAGCTGGCCTGTGCAGCTTGCTCTTCCGTGAAGATCACAACTTGTGCCAGGCTAGGCGGTTCAATGGGGCGAACGGGCTGCTGCACATCGGATCGTATACCGACGACTCCGACACACGATCCCAGTAAGAATAACAAGAGTCCAATCAACGACACCATATCGCAGCGCTCCTTGTATGCATCGAGGACAAAACCTGCTGCTTCTCTTTTACCTTCTTTTTGCCGCTTCCACAACCTTCCTACACCCTACGCTGCGCTTCCTGCGGCTGGCATCATTTGGGCGAAGTTCTCTATTCTTTGACGAGAAAGTCTGCCCCTTGTGCTTCGAATTCAGGCAGCGCCTTCGCAAATGTAGTCAGTTGATCGACCTGTTCCGGGGTCATGTGAATGAAACGTCGCACGCTGCGAATCTTCTTCACAGCTTCTACCGGACTCATTCCCTGGCTGATGAAAAAAGCTGCGGTCATTGTCGGCCCCCGGCCTAAGCCTTCCCAGCAATGAATGTACACCTTGCCGCCTTCGGCAATTTCTTTATCGATGAACTTCACACCCTCAAAGAGATGTTCCAGGCTCGGCGCGGTATTGTCTGTGGTGGGCAGGTGCAAATAGTCCATCGCACCCCAATGGGTTTCCTTGGGATAGTCATACTCACTGCGCATATTGACCACGGCTGTGATACCCCGCGCCGCGAGTTCCTTCAAGCGAGCGGCCTGTGGCTGCCCCCCCAGGTAAATCTGCGGTGTGATGCGGCTGAAGCGTTCATAGGGCAGCCCGGTGTATTCGCGTATCAAGCGGTCAGCCCCAGCCAGAATGGCGGAGAAGATCCCCTGTGAGCGAACATGATTCCAGAGGCGGTTCAGTTGCTGGAGGATATATGTGAAAAAATTGTCCTGCTCCTGGACTTCTGAGGTCATCAAAAATAGCTCCTTCGGTTATTGGTATCTTCACCGTAGAGCAATTTCGTAGGTACTACATTAAATATGCAGCAACATCATACCAATGCTGAGAGAACATTTTGCTTTGCTGATGTGCTTCTTATACTTTTCCCGGCGGTCACTTGGGCAGGTTGTTCCGATTCGCTTGCAACCATTGCAAACCAATCAGAGTCTTTGCATCCATGATTTTACCCTCTTGCAGCAGCTTCAGCGCGTCATCCACTTTGTGGATTTCTGTTTTGATGTCTTCCCCCTCATGAGCGAGGCCGCCGCCTTTGCCGCGTTCGCCAGTCGTTTTCAGCCGAGCATAATAGAGAAAGATACGCTCGGATGATCCGCCAGGGCTGACGAAAAATGTGCTGATGTGGTGCAGGGCTTCCGCTTCATATCCTGTTTCTTCGATCAATTCCCGCTCCATCGTGATGGCGGGTTCTTCGCCTTCTTCCATCACACCCGCGGGAAGCTCTCTGATCCAACCACCAATCGCAGCAACAGTAGGATAGCGGAATTGTTCTGTCAGGATAATCGTATCATCAACTGGATTGTGCAGCACTGCCGCCACTGCGTTGCGGCGTTCAAAGCTAATGCGTGTGAGGGTCGGACTCATAGTTCCGTCATAGCGCTCGTGCTGAAGTTCTGCTTCTTTGATACTGAAGAAGAATTTCTTGAAGATTACCTCTTGTTTGAGAAGTACCACACGCTTCGCCATTGGCTCTCATTCTCCTGAGTGAGCAGATATGTGATGTAGTATACCCTTTTTTGATGATTGCGCCGACTAGCGTACATAAAAGAAATGAGCCAAAATGTGATAATACGTTTTGTTTTTCAAACACAAGGCAAATTGGAGATGACTGTAGTTACCAAAGTATTCATCAGCCACCGGAATAGCGAAAATAGTAATCAGGCTTCCGCTAGAATTGAGCAAGCCCTAAAAGCACAGGGATATGAGGTCTTCTTTGACAAAACCTCTCTGATCCCTGGCAAGCCCTGGGATGACGCAATTTTTGACGGGATACGAACGTGTGAAGTCTTGATTCTCGTCATTGAGGACTCAACCAGCGAATCCAATTGGGTACGTCGAGAAGTCGACATTGCAAGAGGGCTGCATGTATCTATTTTACCTGTTGTCGTTGGTATGGGGGACGACAACAGAACTAAAGAAACCTATGAAGCCCTGCATCTCGAAAATCTTCAATACATGGCTTTTAACGTCTGGAAGCCGGATGAAAGCGCCGCAAAGGTCGCGGATGCCGTTGTGCCGCTGATCGAAGCGACACTGGAAAACCAAACAGATGCGTGGAACAACTGGTATACCCGCCGGGAAGCACGGCAGGTAATTGAGACGACTCCGCAAGTGGAAGAAAATCCAGCCTATCTTCGCTTCACTCATCCAAATATCGCAGGGGTGACATTCCAGATTGCAACCGGGGATGCAACCCGCTTGAGGGGTTATGAGGTATTGGTCAACTCGGAAAACACGCATATGCAGATGGCACGTTTCTTCGAGCGCCACACTCTCTCTCGCCAGATTCGGGTACGTGGTGCATATACTTCTGGTGGGCGCATTAAGCAGGATACGATTCAGGAAGAACTCTTCGATCAGGTGAAGTATTGTGACGAATACGGGGAACTGCCGATCAACAAAAAACAAGTTGTTGTTACTACTGCGGGACATCAAACCAGCGAACTAGTGAAGACCGGATTCCGCTTTATCCTGCACGCAGCATCTGTTGATCTCAGTGATGATGAACTCGACATTGTTCCCCTGCACCCCAAGGCGAATACCGATATCGTTGAGAATTGCTTGCGGCGGTTGAGCGAAATCGAGCAGCATCAAGGGCGTGTGCTATTCAACGAGGATAAGCAACGCTACGCCCCTGTTTCTGCTGGTGTGCCATTCCAGAGCGTGAAGAGCGTTTTGTTCCCGGTGTTTGGCGCAGGGCAGGGTGGTAATGCCTTTGAGGAAGCGGTTTCCGCCATTGTTCAAGGCTTCAAGCGCCATACTGCCAATGCAAGAAAGAACGGCATGGTGGTAGAAACCATCGGCCTCTGCGTCTACGACAAGCGCAAGGTAGATAAGGTGAAAGACATCTTTCTCAGTGAAGAAATGGGCTTCCAGCTCATCGGACCCACACCAGAATCTACGCTTCTTCTTCCCGCTGGTGAGTAGACATCTCCTGCGCACGGCTGTCTGCGGGATCAAAATAAGCGGGGGCATGGGGCATTTGCAGCAGATTCAACACATGCGGCAGACGGCGATCATGCCCTGGATGCAAATCTGGTGGCAGGGCATCTTGCGCGAAGAAGCGAGCATCTAACGTTTCCAGGCCGGGGGATGGGGTGAACTCCTCACACTCGACCTGGAACACTACATTCATCAGGTGCATCGGTGAACGCGATCCCCACTTATGCCCATCGAAGACCGCCAGCAAACGCTCGACACGTCCGCGCATCCCGGCTTCTTCCCATAATTCCTTGACTGCTGTTTCAGGAAGCGAGTCGCCAATTTCCGAAAGGCCGCCGGGAGTTGCCCATTTGCCGTTGTCCTTGCGCTGGATCAGCAGCACTTCCCCAGCAGGATTCAGCACCAGGGCATCCACGCCAATCAGCGGCGACGCACGGAATAGATCAATGGTTTCAAACTGCGTCCGAAGTTCGTCCTCGTCGTACTGCTCATCTGCCAGTGCGATCAGTTTTGCGGCAAGGTGTTTCATCTTGTGGGCGCGTTCGACTTCGTAGGGATTGCTGGCGAAATGTTTGCCGATGGTTCCCATGCCGCGCATCTCGTCGGCGATCATGAACAGGGCTTGCCGCAGTTCGTCGTTCATATCATGTACTCCTCGCGTGGTTCGATCATGCAGCATAAGAACAAGGCTCATCTACAGAAACCGTGATTCCTGGCATTTTCTGTAAACGGCGCAGCACGCTGCGCCCCTACAAATCACACTTTTTACACATGAGCCAAGAACAAAAATACCCTGTGCTGCGATCCATTGCACAGGGTAAGCGTAGGATTTGCTAGCATTTGGTCGCCACAAGATTGAAGAAATCGCTCTTGCTGACGGCTGATTGCTGATGCTTGCGGCTTAACTCACTCATCCACCCACACAGGCAGATGACCCAGGGCGATGATGTCATGCCATTGGGCGCGATCCCCTTCGGTGAGGATGGCACATTCGCCGACGATATTTGCCCCGGCTTTGTTCGCAATCAGGCGCATGCCTTGCAGGGTACTCCCGGTGGAAATCACATCATCGACCAGCACAACACGTTTGCCTTTCATTAATTGTTGGTCTTTTTCATCCAGGAAGAGTGTTTGCGTTTCGCCTGTGGTGATGCTCAGAGTTTCCGAACTGAGGGCATCGCCCATGTAAGGCTTCTGAGTTTTGCGCAGCACGACATAAGGCAGGTTATCCATTGCAGCGCTGAGGGCGTGCGCCAGCGGAATCGACTTCGCTTCGGCAGTCACCAGTACATCTGCATGCAATGGCTGCAATTTTTCTGCCAGCGCTTTCGCAGCGGCTTCCACCAGTTCGGTATCTCCAAGAATGTTCAGGATGGCAATGCGAACACCGGGTTTGATCTCGAACTTGGGTAGTTCGCGCTGAACGCCTGCAATCTCAATCGGATGAGTTTCGCGTGTAGTCATCGTGGCCTCCTACGGCACAATCAAAAAAAGCGCAGATTTTCGCTGCGCCCTCTGTTAAATGTTATGATCTCAGTCTAGCTCTACTCGCGGGAGAAGACAAGCTTCTCATCACACAAATGAACAACATCGCCAACGCTCAGGGTATGCTGCCCTTCGAGTGGTTTTCCGTTGATGGTTGTGCCGTTGGTGCTATCCAGATCTTCGATTACGAACTTGTCATCTCTGCGGTGGATCTGGGCATGAAAGCGGGAAACGCCGCGTGCGATGATTTTGATTTCGTTGTGCGAAGCGCGTCCCAGCCGGATCAAATCTCCCTGCAACGCGAATACTTCGTCTTTCCAGCGCACATGCGTCGGCGTGATTCCTGGCTCGCTGGCGATGGATGGCGGTTCATCGCGCACGGTTGGGGCTTCTGGCAGATCAAATTCACCTGTTTCGCCGCCTCTTTTCTCTGGTACTCCTGGGTCGCGTTCGCGTTCGCGGATGCGTAGTTTCATCGTTTCCTGATGGCGGCTGGACATGGTGTAGATCGCTTGTGTGGACATCGACTTACGTTCATAGGAGTCGTAGCCACTTTGCCCGCGCTCGATTTGTTCTGCCTGTTTGAGCAAGGCAACCCGTTCTTCAGATAGCTGCTCGCTTGCTAAATCTGCTTCTGCGATGGCATCGGCTGCGGCCTGCAAAATCTGCGAAGCCGTCTGATATTCGCCATTGTCTGCCGCTTTGACAGCATTCTTCCGTGCGTTTGCCGCTTTCAGCAGCAGCACAGACTGCGCCACATCCGGGTTGGGCAGCGGTCGTATGCCTGCTGCGCCATCCTGCACATTGATGAATACGGGCAGTTCCCGTACCTGATGTTCGGTGAATTCCCCGGCGACTTCATCGTATTCAAAGCGCAACGTGGCAATTTGCATCTCACCCAGGTTGGGCAGCGCCGGAATATTGAGTTCCAGCATCAGGGTTTTCACCTCGTTGCCGTATATATCCCCCAGGCGGAAACTCATTTTTTGCCCATCTTGCACCACCGGGTAGGCGTTCAACTGGTTTATGCTGCTGACCTGTTGCGTGGGAATAATCGAAATGATTAGATTCTGCCCGACGACATTTAGCAAGCCAGAGAGTTCTTCCTCAAAAATTTCTGGCGCGACTTCTGGGCTTTCGATGAAATAGAATGCACCACCGCCAGCATGTGCCATTTCAATCAGTAAATCTTCGTTGAAATCTGTCCCCATGCCCATCGTCGTGGTGCTGATGCCTTCCAGTTGTTTCTGGCGTGCCATCTGTACCAGTTGTCTTGGGTCGGTAACGCCGCGATTCGCCAGCCCGTCAGACATCAAAATCACGCGGTTCAGCGTACTTCTACCGAGATTCTCTGCAACGTGCTGGCATCCTTGCAGCCAGCCGCCAGAGAGATTGGTCGTTCCGCGCACGCGCATCTTATCCAGCGCATGCATCACGCGATCTTTATTCAGGACAGGTTCCGGTTCGAGCAGGGTTTCCACTTTATCGTTATAGAGTACGACGGAGAAAATATCCCGGCGGTTGAGATGCTGCACGAGGAATTGTGCAGCTTGCCGCGTGTAATCAATCTTATCACCCGCCATAGAGCCACTGCGGTCAATGACCAGGCTCAAATTCAAAGGACGGCGGATCGCTTCACGAGGGCCGGTTCCCGCCTCGAAACGCGCCATGAGATATAGCTGCTGCGGTCGCTCTACTGTCAGGACATCGTAATCCAACGCAAAATCAGCCCGCATGCCAACCCTCAATCCCATCCTCATCAATATGCCGTTTATTGTAGCACAATCACAAAAAACCACCGTAAATGGGTCGTATAGATTAGCGCAAACGCATCAAAATGATGTGGCTTTTGAAGCCACGAAGGACGCGCAGAAAATCAGGTATTATCGAATATTCTCCAAATCCATTGCTGGTAATTCACGCTGCTTGCTGCGAGAATGCAGCCTATCCGTATGGCAGTAGTCGCATCGAAACAAGGAGCAAAACACCAATGGTACAGAACCTGAGTATTCAGCAGTTTCGTGAAACGTTCGCGGACAATGACAACGCAGAATACCAACTGATTGACGTGCGCGAAGTCGATGAATTTGAAGCGGGGCGCATCCCTGGCGCGGTGAATATCCCGCTCAGTGAATTTCAGTCACGCTTCACCGAAATTGAAAACGCCGGAAAAATCGTACTGGTCTGCGCGGCGGGTGGTCGCAGTGCCATGGCAGGGGATTTCATGGCGATGAACGGCTACGAACGAGAGAACCTCTACAATCTGGTTGATGGCACAATGGGCTGGACGATGCGCGGCTTGCCGCTGGAAACATGAAGCCGGTAACATTCATTGAGAAGCAAATAGGAGAATCAAAAACCCCTCTCGCGTGAAAGGGGTTTTTTGTTGCGAAATTTTTTCTGGCACTTAGGCGATGGTGATGTCTTCGTTGAGGTACACATCCTGGATCAAGTTCAGCAGTTTCACGCCTTCTTCCATGGGGCGCTGGAAGGCTTTACGTCCGCTGATGAGACCTGTACCGCCTGCACGCTTGTTGATGACAGCCGTCTTCACGGCATCTGCGAAGTCGTTGCTGCCGCTTGCGCCGCCGGAGCTTATCAGGCCGATGCGCCCCATGTACCCATTCGCTACCTGATAGCGCGTCAGATCAATCGGGTGATCGCTCGATAGTTCGGTGTAGATGCGTTCATCGAGCTTGCCGTAGCTGCTATTGCCGGAATTGAGCGCCTTATAGCCGCCGTTGCTGGTGGGGAGCTTCTGCTTCACGATGTCCGCACCCAGGGTCACACCCAGGTGATTCGCCTGTCCGGTGAGGTCCGCACTGGTTTCGTGATTCACGCCGTCAATCTTGAAGTCAGGGTTGCGCATGTAGCACCACAACACAGTTGCCATACCCAGTTCGTGGGCATAAGCGAAGGCCTCCGCAACTTCAATCATCTGGCGGCTGCTCTCTTCGCTGCCGAAGTAAACTGTCGCACCGACAGCCACCGCACCCATATCAAAGGCTTGCTGGATGGTGCCGAACATGATCTGGTCATAGGTGTTGGGGTAGGTCACCAGTTCGTTATGGTTGATCTTCACCATGAACGGAATCTTGTGGGCATATTTGCGTGCCACCGCACCCAACACACCAAAGGTTGAAGCCACCGCATTGCAGCCACCTTCAATGGCGAGTTCCACGATTTTTGCTGCGTCGAAGTAGGCCGGGTTCTTGGCGAAGGAAGCGCCTGCACTGTGTTCAATGCCCTGGTCAACCGGGAGGATGCTCAGGTAGCCAGTGCCACCCAAACGCCCATGATCGAACATCTGCGCAAGGCTGCGCAGCACGCGGGGGCTGCGGTCGGTCTGCGTGTAAATATCGTCAACAAAGGTGGGGCCTGGCAGATAGAGGCTCTCTTTGGGGATTGTTGTACTGGTATGGTTGAGTAGGAAATCAGCATCGCTGCCGAGATATTCTTCGATGGCGTTGGTGCTGGTAGCGGGGGAGAGTGTTGCAACCATTGGTATTACTCCTCATATGTAAATGCCACATCACCCTGATTATACCTACAATCCGGGCAATTGTGGGAAAATTGCTTCTACAGCCACAATATGTCATGGACTTTAAGGCCATATATCCTGTTTGCATCTGGGGTATCGCTGAAAAGAAAAACGCCCGCAGAACACTGTGGGCGCAATGAGGGCTATATTCTGGCAGTGCCGAGCTTAATCGGCGGCGCTGCCTGCGGTGCTGCTGCTGGCTGTGCTGCTGCTTTCGGATTTGCTGTTGCTTTTGCTCGTCCCGGAAGTGCTGCCGGAAGTGCTGGATGAACCCCGCGTATCCGTCACGTAGAATCCAGAACCTTTGAAGATAATGCTGGAAGCCTGCACAATCCGCTTCACCTTCTGCCCTGTTTCCGGGTCAACTTCCAGCGGATCATCCAGAAACTTCTGGCGGATTTCGAAAGTCGTGCCGTCTTCACGGCGATAGGTATACATCGGCATTGTACATTCCCTCATGACTCACCCACGCAGAAACAGGAATATCTGCGCCTGAGTGATACTAATGTAGATTATGACGTGAGATAACCCGACCGAAAATAATGTTTCTGCTGCCGGAACCACAGCTATTATACTGCGGATTACTTCAGAACTTTATCAACGTCTGGATTTTCTGATGGACTTTTTATATCCAGTGGTGATGCAAGGATATTCTAACGCATCAAGCAAGAGAAACAAGAGGCTGCTTCGGCAACAGCCTCGATAATCCAATGCTTATGCCTTCAGACGTTCCAGGAACTGCTTGCGGAATTTGGCAACTTTCGGCGCAATCACCACCTGGCAATACCCTGCATAGGGATTGCGGGCATAATATTCCTGGTGATAATCCTCCGCCCGGAAGAAATTCTCCACGGCTGTGACCTCGGTCACGATAGGATTAGGCCATAAGCCTTGCTCGTTGATTTCTGCGATTTTGCGTTCCGCGATTTCGCGCTGTTCGTCGCTGTGGTAGAAGATAGCAGAGCGATACTGCGGCCCCACATCAGCCCCCTGACGATTCAGGGTTGTGGGGTCGTGGATCGTGAAGAAGACATTCAGAATATCTTCAAAGCTGATGACCTCGTTATCGAAGGTCACCTGCACAACTTCGGCATGTCCGGTGGTTTTGTTGCACACTTGCTCATAGGTAGGGTTTACGACGTGCCCCCCTGCATAACCGGAGATAACATCCGTCACGCCGCGCAATTCATCGTAGACCGCTTCCAGGCACCAGAAACAACCGCCGCCCAGGGTCGTCACTTCTTTACTCATCGGTTTGGGTTCCTTTCCTCAGGATGTATTGACTAGGATGCAGTATAGAGTATGAAGCTTACATTTCGCTGAATGCAGGCCAAGCCATTGCATGAAATCTATTGGAACTCCGGGCGCGGCGTGGAGCAAAACCAGCACTGAACCAGATTATTCGGTTTGCAATGTAGATTGCATGGCGGCACGTACCGCCGCAGCGGAGAGGAATGCCGCATGTATCTGCGGATGTTTGCGCAGTGAATCCGCAATTGCACGTAAGATTTTCGCGGCCTGTTCATGGTGTGCGGTGCGCAAATCCGCATCTTCGACCACCCGCGCCAGCCAGGTATGGCAGCGCCAGAGGTCGCGCCCTCCGTATTGCGTTTCCGCTTCGAGGGCTTCCTGGAAATAACGCACTGCATCCGGCTTACCCAGGCGGAAAAGTGCTTCGCCTAGTAAGCGCAGCCGCCGCCCTTGCAGGCGTGGGTTGCGCTGCATCGAACTCTGCACCAGCGGGTTTATCAGCATATGTGCCTCTTCATAAGCTGCGGTGTAGAGAAGCCCTTGCGCCTGGGCAATTTGCATCTCTTGCTGCAAGCTGATATGTTCAACCGAATGTTCTGCTAGCTTCGCCAGCAACTTTTTGCCCTCTTTTTGTTCCGCGACTGCGTCACTCTGCAAATAGGCCAGCGCACGAATCAGCAGAATCTGCACTTGCGTGCGCCCATGAGTTGCTTCGGGGGTGAAGGTAAATTCTTCCAGCGTCTCGAGGGCTTGCCGGGGTAGCTCCAGCGATAGGTAAATTTGTGCTAGATGTGCTTTCGCATACTGCAATGCAGGCTGCGAACTGGACTGTTCCGCAGCGGAGAGCAGCATCTGGAAAATGGAAAGTGCCTCGGCAAACTGGCCTTGTTCCAGAGCAAGTGCGCCTTGGTACTGCTGTGCCATCGTGATATAGCGGGCATTCTCTGCGGATTCTGCTTGCAGCAATCCCCGGTAATAATGGACTTCTGCCGCTTCTACTTCTCCCTGTTCTTCCGCGAGTGCGCCCCGCCGCAGCGACAAGATGGATTGCAGCGCTGTTGCTTCTGTTGGCAGCAGTGTATCTGCACGCTTCAGTGCTTGCTGTGCATCGGTATAGCGTCCGGTAGCTGTATGTGCGCTCGATAAGATCATCTCTGCCGTTGCGCGAACTTCCATAAATTGGTCATCTGGAATCTCTCGCGTCAGCATCAAGGCGGATTGTGCCGCCGCGCTGGCTTCGTTGTAGCGTTGCAGCATACACAACGCCCGTCCGCGATACATCCACAATTTGCTGACAATCGGTAGGGCTTCGCTACGCGGGAGATGGCTGGCAAGGCCGAGTCCTTGGTCAATTAATACCAGGGCGTGCTGCGGTTCTTCTTGCTGTAAGCGATCTTCCACCGCTTCTTGATACGTATAGAGTGCCGCCGCGTATTGTTCACCCTGGGCGAACTGTTCCGCCAGTAGGGGATACGCGGACGTTTGACCATTGGCATGCAGCAGTAACCATTCCGCGAATTGCTGATGATAGCGCAGGCGCTGCCCACGCGGGATCATCTCATACGCGACATCATGATAGAGCTTGTAGCGGAACCGATATTGGATCTGGTTGTTGAGCTGGTTCTCGGTGTCCGCTGTAATGATGCCCTGTGTTGTCAGCAGAGATAGCCAGTTATCCACGCTGGGAAGGCGCATCAAATCCTGGACGGCGTTCTGCCAGAAGACATTGCCCATCACAGCGGCTACCTGCAAAACCAACCGTGCTTCGGGTTCCAATTCATCCAGCCGAGCTTGCAACATAGAAATCAGGCCATGGGGCAGCGCATTCAACGCATCGTTATAGCGCCGAATATTGAAGCGCCAGCCACCATCACCTTCCTGTTCAACCAGGTTCTGGTCAAAGAGCATCGTCAGATATTCGTGTATAAAAAGTGGATTACCTTCGGAACGTTGCAGCAGTACATCAACCAGGGCAGCCGGAACGCCTTTCACATGCTGCAATACGGCATCAAGCAGCAGCCGCGTTTCGTCTTCCAGCAGCGGGTCAAGCATGATGCGCGTGTGCTGTGCGGTATCTTGCAAAAAATCAGGGTGTGCTGTGAGGAAATCCAACCGCGCCGCCGCGACAATCAGCGCGGGTTTGTTTTCCAGGGCTTGCGCCAGCGACTCCAGAAACTGCACCGAATCATCGTCTGCCCACTGTAAATTATCGACCAGCAGCAATAACGGTTGTTGATCCGCGACTGCTGCCAGCCATTGCAGGGTATGCTCTGCCGGGCTGTTATCATCTTTGCCAATGCTGCCATCCGCCAATTTCACCATCGTTTTCGCCGCTGCTGCCGAGATAGGATTGTCCAGTATGCTCTGCGCACGGGCGATCAAAATCTGTTTTGTTTCCGGTTTTTGCGCTTCCGTGGCATCATAACCATAACTGCCCAGGCTCTCCACCAGCAAATTGTAGCGGCGCAAGCGAGCTTCATAGGTGGTACTCAGGCGAAACACGCGGAACTGCTGCGCGATCCGCTGGTTGATGGCATGTAGCAGGCGGCTTTTGCCAACGCCAATATCGCCCATCAGGGTAATCACATGTCCTTTGTGAGACTTCGTACTCTGATCAATCAAATAGTCAATCAACGTCAACGGCTTCTCGCGTCCCATCAACGGCACGTAGATCCCGCGAATATCCGTTGAAGTGAATTCTTGCGACGGGCGGGAGCGTCGCCCCACCACCTGATACACCTTGATGGCTTCTTCAAACCCTTTGAGGTGGGCTGGCGCTTGTGGCAGCATGATGAAATTGTGGCGAACGCGGGCATAGGTGGCTTCATCAATGAAGACCTGCCCCGGCTCTGCGATGCCTTGTAGACGGGCTGCACGGTTGGTTGCCGGACCTAATGCCAGGAATTCCCGCTTCTGGTCTTCGCCCATCAAGCCTACCACCAGCTTCCCGGTGCTGATGCCCAGGCGCATCGAAAATTCAATTTGCTCATATTGTTGCGCGACCAGCCGTGAATATTCCGCGATGGACTGCTGAATCGCCAACCCACACGATACGGCGTTGGTAGCGTCCGCACCCTGGCTGTGACGCGCCCCGAAGAAGCACATCACGCCATCCCCCAGGTATTGTCCGATTTGCCCACCCCATTGGCTGACCAGGGCTGCGATCCGTGCATGTGCCTGGGCGATGATATTCTTCCAGTCGCTGGTATCCAAGCGCTGGATCATCTCCGTTGAGTCTTTCACATCCACGAACATCACCGTTACCAGCCGGATTTCATCCAGTTGACCATCTTCCGGTAGGGCATCCGTCTGGGATTTGCGCAGCGCCTGTAAAAGCAGCATGGTAATCTGCGCGAAACTCTCATCACTGAAATGATGTCTGTTGCTGCGCAGTTCTGCGAGGGAGCGTTTCAGCCGCTCCAGTCGTTCATTAGGTTGGTCGCTCATCGGGAAAATTTTCGTATTATGGTGGATTCATCCACTATTCATCATACGAGATTGTTGTCCCTTTTGTCATTGAATTTGGAAAGCTGTGTGATAAGGTGTGCAATTTCTAACAATTTTGACCGCTGAAGGACAAAGACTCAGCGCCACCAGAGCGCGTTACTATCCAATGTGAGGCCAGGTGTCACAACAGTATGCAGCACGCTTCCTTCCCGGTTGGCTACGGCAATTTCAATGATGCGGTCACTGCCTGATGTGGTGTGCATGAAGAGGATATAGCGGCTGTCTGGCGACCACTGCGGCGCATGGTGCATGCCATCAAGCTGCACTGGGATTTCTTCGCTGCTGGTCAGGTTGCGCAGCAGGATCTGGCCTGCACCCTGAGTGTAAGCGAGCCAGTTTCCGTCCGGGGAGAGTGCCGCATCCAGGAAGAATTCGTCATCGCGCAGTACGGATTCCGTCTCGCCTGTGACAACGTGCTGTAATTGCAATTCGTATTGATCCAGTTCGCGCACGTATTGCGAATACAGGATGCGTTCGCCATCGGGCGACCAGTTCAAGGAAGGGCGCAGCGGCGCAATCACTCGCGCTTCCGCAGAGCCATCCGCCGGGAGCAGATAAATTGCTTCATCACCAGACCGCCCCATGAAGACGATCCACTCGCCATTGGGCGACCACAGCGGGTTACCCGTCACACCCTCCGCGATGATCGTTGGTTCACGTCCCGCAAGCCCCACTTGATGCAATCCCACGAAGGGATGCGAGTAAATGATCTGCTGTCCATCTGGCGAGAAGCCAAATTCTTGCATGGCGGGATGGCTGAAGATCGGCAGTGTGTACCCCGTTTCCAGATCACGCAGCCGGATTTCCCGTGCTGAAAGCCTGCCGGAGATATTCACGGCATATGCTACTGGCGGAAATGGGCGCGAATTGCCCCATGCCAGAACCAGCAGCAAGATCAAGAGGTGGGTGACCAATAAGTTGATGCACCAGCGGAAAATTGTAGGCAGCATGAAAAACAGTGTCGCTAACGCTTACCGGATGAGAGGAATTCGCGCAGCACGGCAATGGCTTTTTCCGGCTCATTCTCAAATGGGATGTGCCGGGAATGCTCGAAGCGTTCTAACCTCGCATTGGGGAGCAATTCTGCCGCCAGGTAACTCTCCGATGGCGGAACCGTCGTATCATATGCGCCGACCATCAGCAGCGTCTCTTGTTGGATGCTCGGTAAGTGAGGGCAGGCATCTTCCTCACACATGCTCTGTAACAGATTCACGCCTGCTTGCCACTGCGTATTGCGGAAATCTTCGCGGATGCGCTCCGAAAGCCAGCGGCTGTTCATCGGGGGCGCAGGCATCAAGCTGTGCAAATCCGGGTTTTGGAGTAATTCCCAGAAGGGCTGTGAGTGATCCAACCACCAGCGCCCGAATGGAGTCCGCGCTAACAAGCTCCCCAGGTGGAAAGCGCCGTATTCGCCAGAGACAACCGGACACACCAGCACCAGCCGATCCGTGATTTCAGGACGGCGCTGCATGAACTTCAGCGTGATTAAGCCGCCCATGGAATGCGCGAGAATGACATCCGGGCGTAGGTCCGTCGCCGTGCAAAATTCGTCCATTACATCCACATACGTATTGATCGTCGGTGGAACATCGAACGGGCTAGAGAACCCATGCCCCGGAAAATCGAAGCTGTGGAAGGTTGCGACATCGCCCAATGCCTGCACCAGGTTGTCATAGAGATGGCTGGAACTCGCCCAACCATGTACCAGCAGCACCGTAAGATCACCTTCACCGTACTGCCAGGAATGAACGCCTTCGAGTGTAGAAGTTGTTTCGGGAATCACAAGCATTTGCTCCGAACGGTTTTACCAAAGTTCGCCATCACGAAAATCATACCGCAGATGTGCGGTCAGATAAATTATCCAGGGGCGACCTGCTCATCAGGGTAGGTCTTAGAGCGTGTTTGTCAATAAAAGTAGGCTCATGGTGTGTTGGTTGGAAGTTTTTTTCGGTTCTTAATCGGGAATCGCGCCAGAGGCTCAGAACAGTCCCATCTGCTTTGGAGCGTCCTCATCGGGAGCTTCTTCGATTTCGGCTTCTGCAATCTCTTCTTCAGGGGTTGCGTCCGGTTGTTCGTCAATCACAGGGTCAGGATTGGTGCGGCGCTGGCGCATCTCTTCCACCACTTCCAGCAGACGCGCAAAATCGTTCACCATATCTTGGCGCTTGGAAGCGTCACGCAGGGCTGCGGCTGGATGATAAAACGGGAAGTATGCGCGGCGCGTGCCATATTCCGGGATGCCATGAATGCGGCTGATCTTCGCATTGGGGAAGAACATATTCATGCTGAATCGTCCCAGCGTGGCAATCACCAGCGGATCAATGATTTCGATTTGCTGGCGGATGTAGGGGTTACAGGTTTCGATCTCGTTCGGCTGTGGGTCGCGGTTTTCCGGTGGGCGGCATTTAATCACATTGGCGATGAAGACCTGTTCCCGTGAGAGGCCGATACCCTTCAGCAGTTCATCGAGGTATTGTCCGCTGCGCCCCACAAAAGGCAGCCCTTGCTCATCTTCGTTCTTGCCGGGAGCTTCCCCAATGAACATGATTTCCGCATCGGGGTCGCCTGCGCCGGGGACGGTGCGCGTGCGTCCTTCGTGCAGGGGGCATTGCGTGCAGTAGAAGATTTCGGTGTGAACAGCGGAAAGCCGTGCGACTTTGCTCGGCATGGTTCTCGCCCTGTGTGCTGGCATTCATTGCGAACGATTGTACTACGGAGTAGGGTATGCTGCCAGGTTGTGCGGCTGGTTGATTGATGGTGCTTTGGAACCGCTCTTTCTCTTGTGTTTTGCTCGTCTTTGCCCCAAATGTTTCTAGCGTTCAAGTAGGGTACAGCACGCTGCGACCCTACGAAACATCATGAGCGTTTTAGCTTCGATTATGAATTTGATGCGATGACGCTGTGCAGGTTGGGAGAAGCGCGATCAATCCGCCTCGTCTTCACCTTGCATCCCTTCCAGATAGCCAGAGAACCAACGCAGCATATCAATTGCGCTCTGTGGAAGTTGTTCGCCGGTAGCGAGTGAACGTTCCACATGGTCATCGCGCCGGATGATACCCGGTTTGCTGCGATTCTCTGCCAGTGCCGTAATCAACTGCGCTAACCCTTTGAGGTTCGAGGCCAGTACATACCGCGCTTCCGGCGGCATTTCATCCGCACGAGCCTGTAATTCACGGCGCAGGGTCAGCGTATCCACATTGGTTCCCAGGCCACTGCCAGGGTCAAAACTCTCGGATAGGGCTTGCAGCAAGTTGTACGTGGTATGTACCGCTTCCCCAAATTCTGCCAACGTCCGGCTGCCGATAGCGCGGCGCAGGGCGATGCTCGTCTGTACCACGCTGCGCATTTCCGCCAGATCGCGCTTACCTGCCAGTGCTTTATCCAGCTTTTGCAGCGTCCCTAGCGGGTTCTTACCCACATATTGCCGCCACCAGCGGATCACCTGCGTCGTTCCGCTGCTGCTCCAATGCACCGCTTTGCGCAGCCGCTGCAAATCTTCGATGATGCTCGATTCTGCGACCTTGGCTTCGATCTCTGGCAGCAACCGACGCAGGGCAACGCGCATCATCTGCTCACTTTTCACGGAGACGGAAAGCTCGGCAATGTGCCATAACACCGAAGGTTCCGCCGTTGTATCCGGGAATTGGGTCAGCAGGCGAGCCAGTTGTTCCACCAGGGGCATGGCTTCTTCTGCCCAGGCCAGCTTTTGCAAGAGGATGGTGTAAATATCCACACGCTGCTGCGGCTGTAATAAGCTCTGGTTCGCCAGTGTCCCCATGATGTTGAGGACATCTTCTGCACTGCGTCCGCTTTGTTCCAGGGCGAATTGCAGCACACGCGGCAAGCGCCCGTCATCTGCCAGCGCCGGAGCCAATTCAAAGAAAAGCGCATCTTCTTCATTTGCAAACATCAGCGCGATCAAGATTTCCAGCGCTCCATCCTGCAAGCAAGCGCTGTCCTGCGTCATCTCTTGCAAGAGATTCAGCGGACGGTAAGGTTCTGGTAATCTGCTGGCAGGGTGCTGCTGGTAATACTCCCACAGACGGCGCACTGCCGCCGGGTTGATGCAGCGTACTTCTTGTTCAAGAGCGCGGCGCAGCACCAGCAAGAACAATTCGCGGGATTCGTCCCCCAATGCATCAATCGATTCGCTGTCGAAATTCGTCAAGGCTTCCAGGACAGGTTCCGGTAGTGCCTCCAGCACGTCCGGGTCATTCAGCAGCACATTGAGCGTCTCCGGTTGGCGACGCACTGCCAGTATCAGCAAGTGCTGCGCCAGCTTACTGCTCTTGCCAATGTGTTCGCGTGCTGCCAGAATGCCACCACGCAGCACCTCTGCCAATTGATAGCGGGCTGGTTCGCGGCCTAGCAATGTCAGCCAGCTTGCGACGGTCTCCGGGTCGCCTGTTTCCAGCGCAACTTGCAGGGCTGCAATGCCCGCCTCGCGCAGACGAGTTAACCAGGGTTCATCGGCACCTTTGCCCACCCGCGCCCGCACGAATGCATAGACGGCATCCGGCTGGCTGCTGAGTTCTTGCTGCAATTTACGGTTGAGGCTTTCATCCAGCGCCGGGTCTTCATCCATTGCCGTCGCTACCCACTCGGATGCATCGGGGTCGCGTTCTTCCAGCGCATGTTCCAGCAAGCGTTCCAGATAAACTTTGCGCAGGCCGTTCTTGGGTGGCGCACTGCCGTAGAGGACATCAATAATTTCTGGGACCGATAGCGACTCACCCTCCAGCAAACGCAAATCCTGCATATGCCGTGCCACGACTTCGACCAGCGCACGCTGCGGCATCATCGCTTTTGCAATGCGATCCAGCGCCCGGACTTGCTCCACAAATGTCACCGGGTCGCCATGCCACAGGCTGCGCAAATGCGCGATGTAGGGCTGCGCCATCAACGCCTCATCAAAGCGCGGTGCATCCCAATCAACGATGGAGGTTGTTCCTGCGGGCGCTTCTTCGCTGAAGGCCAGGCGAGGCAGTGAACCGTTCGGGCTGGTGACATGGGTCGTGAAGGAAAAATCGCTGCGCAGGGGCGAGGGTAACAAGAGCCACAATCCGCGTACCAATAGCAGGCGTTCATGCCAATCCAGCGGATAATGCTGGATCAATGCTCCGTTATTCAGCACTGCACCCAGAACACCGAAGAGCAAATCCAGATTGCCTTTCAGGGTGTCCAGCACTTCTTCCAGCAGTTCTACGCTGCGATCCCACGTCCAGGTCGTAGGCGTAGGGTGTTCCAGGGGTTCCAGTGGCGCATTGGTCACCGGGTAAGTTGGCAGGGGCTGGTTCAACAGCGAGAACAGCGGCACAATATCCCCGCCCAAGCCTTCCAGCAGCGATTTTGATACATGCACATATTCAAAGATGGGCAGCCTTTGCTCGTCGCGCTGGTAGTGGGTGCGGGCGAGGACAAACGGCGCATCCAGGGCGCTGGCAGGCTGCCGGAAAAAAGCAACAGACTGGGACTCTAAGCGACCATTCACCGGCAGAGGATCAAGCGCAACAGATCGCAGCGCCGCTGTCTCCTCCGGGGTGAAGGGATAACTGCTGCCAAGCACGTCTGGTTGTTCGCCTGGCGTATCTGATACCAGAGGCCAGCCGTAGATCAGATGATGCAAAGTGTTTTCAGGCATTGGGATTGGTCTCGCGCAGACTCGTTTTCCGCTTGAAGCCACAGGGAGGGATATGGTGTTTCCCAACCCATGACAATAGTCTACTATCGTCCCCTCAGGAACGTACTGCTCCATAAGAACTTCTGTGAGAGAACTGGTATTGTCGCAGAGAGGGCGGGTTCTTGCAAGCGGTATACTGGATGAAGTTTCCGCGAAGCAACCACTACAACAGAATCAAACAGGGCGAGGTGTTCCCCGCCCTGCCAGCATTCAGGGAGAATTGCACCACATAATCCGCTTACCAATCGGGGTGCATATCCATGTCTTCAGTATCCACAATCGGTTCAGCGCGGCGCGTTGCCAGATCCATGACGTAGATGTCACTGTTGCCATCGCGTTCGCTGCGGAACAAAATGCTGCTGCCATCGTCGCTGTAACGCGGCACACGATCCAGCGTGTCATTATTGGTCAGATTGACCTGATTGCTGCCATCGGCATCCATGATGAAGATTTCGCTGTCGCCATCGCGTTCGCTGTGGAAGACGATGCTGCTGCCATCCGGTGACCAGATGGGGAAGACATCCATAGCTTCCGGGTGGAAGGTCAGGCGGCGTTCATTCTTGCCGTCGAGGTCTACCACGAAAATATCCGGTTCGCCATAGCGATAGCTGTGGAAGGCGATTTGTGTGCCATCGGGCGAGAATGCGGGGCCTGCGTCCAGGCTGCCGCCATAGGTGACCTGCATCATCGTCGTATCACTGCATCCGCCGTAGCCATACAGGGAAGAAACATAGATGTTCCAGATGTTGCCCACGCTGGCTTCATAAGCGATTGCTGTGCCATTGGGCGACCAGGCCGGAGCAGTTGTGAAGTACGGCGTTCCGGTGGAGATACCCGCCGGGGAAATGGCATATGCGCCTGTGCCGTCAATATTCATCACATACACGCGAGCCGTGCCATCACGATCTGAACGGAAGGCCACCCGGCGACCATTCGGTGCGACACTCGGCCCCCAGTCATTGGATTCGTTATCCGTCAACTGAACGAGATCGCTGCCGTCTTCATTCATCACATAAATTTCAAAATCATTGCCATCAAAATTGGCGAAGAAGATACGTTCCGGCTGTGCCATAAGTGCTGCATGAAAATTGAACAGCAAGACAACCGCGGCAACACTCGCAAGTGTGCCAGCAATAAGTGTTAACGCTGTTTTTGTATTGGGATGTAACCTGGAGAACATCACCTACATTCCTCCACAACTACGGACGATGCATAGACCTTAGCACGGAACCCTTGCACTTGGCAAACATTTGGCGCTGCATCTTCAGAAAATCGTCAGATTGCACAGTACAGCACCGGGGTTCTTTGTGGCCTTCTACCTGTACCTGTGGCCTGGTTCATTCATCTTGCAAAGGATGCGTCAGTGCGCCGCTGTACTTGCGCAGCAGTTCTTGCGCTTTGGGATGTTGTGGATTGATGCGCAGGGCTTCTTCCAACGAAGCAATTGCGCTTTCGAGATCACCTTCTTTTTGCTGGTACTCCGCCAGCGCAATCCAGGTTTGCACAGCGCGTTTGGGATTTTCCTGTTCCTCGTATGCCAGGGCGATTTCTTCTCGCACATCAACCAGGCCGGGGCGAACTTTCACCGCTTGCCCCCACTCGTAAAGCCACTGCTTATCATCGTCGTTGGCACGGTGAATTTCACCGAGCAGCAAATGCGCCCGTGCCGCGTCATCCAGCCGACGCAACTTTTTGTAGAGCGCTGCCATCTGCTGCAAGGGACGCGGATCATTCTTGTGTAATTCGTGTGCGCGTTCGGCAAGTTCCAGTTGTTCTTCAATGCTGGGCTTGTCTTTTGTGTTGTTCTTGCCTTCGGTCACTTCGCCATTGAAGCGCTGCATGGCTTCCTCGATGCCGACAGCCAGCCAGGTTTCTACGGCATTCGCCGCCTGTTCCACCACCTGCTGCGCCAGGATTGCCTCATCTCCACTGAACGGTTGCAGCACATAATCTTTGGCTTTCATGCGTCCAGGTGGTTTGCCAATGCCAAAACGCACCCGTGCGAAGTCTTTTGTTCCGGTGTGCAGGATGATATTGCGCATGCCATTCTGCCCACCATGACCGCCACCGCGCCGCATCCGCAGCGTTCCCACAGGCAAATCCATATCGTCATAGATGACAATCAGGTTTTCTGCATCGATTCGGTAGAAATCCATCAATGCCCGCACGGATTCGCCGCTGAGGTTCATATAGGTTTGCGGCATCGCCAGCAGTACCCGCTTGTTGGCGATGATGCCATCGGCGGTGAGGGCTTTGCGCTCTTCGGTGAATTTGCTCAGGTCATGGCGGCGAGCCAGTTCCCCCACCACCCAGAAGCCTGCATTATGACGGGTGGTTGCGTACTTGCGTCCTGGGTTGCCCAGGCCAACGATGAGATACTTATTCGACATGCGGCTGTGTTGTCTCCGTGCTTGCCCCTTCTTGACCCCATCATCATACCAGCTTCCAGGCCAAACTTGTACGATTGCTCAGGGAGTTTCAATGTTTGTGCTGGCAATGGGTCGCGGGGACGTTGGCTCTTTGAATGAATCTTGTAGGGGCGTGGATACACATCAGGGTAAGGATGAATATCTGATGTTACGCAGTAGCCCTTGCTGTCCGCCTTTTCCGCTTCGACGAACGTAAGCGGTCAGCGGTCAGCCATCAGCAAAACCGTTTTTGCAATCGTGAGGTGCTCAAAAAACGCACTTCATGTGTAAAAAGTGTGATTTGTAGGGGCGCAGCGTGCTGCGCCATTTGCGGAAAACCTCAAGAATCACATTTTCTGTAGATGAGCCAAAAACGCACTTCATGGCTGGCAAGCTGAAATGCTGAGACGCTTATCGACTGCGCTGCATATCCTACCCATTTGCAGGAGCCTGTGCGTAAGGTCAGTTAATATTTCTCTTTTTGGGAAATTTCGGGCACGACATGCCGTGCCCCTACGGTAGAAACCTGGCTTTTGTAAGGGCGGAGCATGATCCGCCCGCGCCAATAAACACCGAACCTGATGGCAATGTATTGGCTTGTGCAATTAAATGTTCAAATGCCGTGTCCGAAATATGAACAAAAAGAGAAACTCCTCTAGAAATACCCCTGCATCAGGCGGATGAACCAGGATGGAACCAGGGGTTCGGTCACACCATCGTAGACCGGGGCATAAGGCTTAATATCCAGCACTGGCGTGCCGTCGATGGCATCCAACCCTTTCACCCGAAGTACGGCTCCTTCCGTTCCCATCAGGCGCACAGCCGTGATCCCGATGCGGTTAGGGCGATGCCGCGCACGCTGCGCAAAAATGCCCACCTCCGGCATATCTTCGCGCTCCCGTGGGCGGCGTACCAGATGCGCTTCGGGGTCAAATTCCGTCTCGTGCATCAAGAAGATCACCACCAGATGTGACCAATCTTCCAGCCCTTGCAGCCCCGTTGTGAGGTCTTCGCGCAGGTGAATTTCACTCACAGCCTTGCCCCAATCGGTATCGACTGCATCTTTGACATCAGTGCGCACAACACCGATTGGTGTAATTTCTACTGTTTGCATAGGTCATTCTTCCCTTTGTGAATCACGAACCTCTATCCCTTAGCGCAATTCCAGATGCGCGGCGGCAAGCGTTCCCCAGATGGTTTGCGGATGCTGCGCCCAGATTTGATAATACAGTTGGCGAGCTTCTTCGCGTGCAGAGGTCAGATCATAACTGAGCGCCCGCAAATACTGCGCCTGGGGTGTGAAAGCCGACTCTGCATTTTCCAGTTCCAGGTTTGCCAGGATATTCAGCACTTCGGCTGGGTCATCTTCCACGAACAGCGCGTCATAGGCCGCAGGTGGCACGCTCAAATTCGGCATATCCGCACCAGATGGGGCGAATTCTGCTGGAACTTCCGCTGGTTCTGCCCGGTATGTGCCGTCGCGCTGGGCAACAAATCCCCACCAGCTATCCGGCGCGAGTGCAAAATTCACCACAATGCGATTCGCCCGTCCCACTTCGCTGACTTCTGTTTGATTCAGCACCGTGAGTCCTGCGCCGTTCAATTGCTCAACCAGATCCCCATCTGTCGTCAGTGTGATGAAGCCGAAGGTACGCCCCAGTACCGCATCCATATCACAGGCGGGCGCTTCGCTGGCAGTTGCTACCGCCGCACATAGATCAAGCGCTGTATTACTACTCACATTGAGCGCATCCAGCAGGGAATTTCCTTGCTGTGCAATCCAGCTTTCCGGTGCATCTGCCGGGATAACGGCCTGTACCGTAGCGCGTGCATCTTCCAGGCGACCATCCAGCGCGTAGAGCATTGCCAGCGTCATCAGGGCGCGATCTGCTCCGGCTGCCTCAAAGCCATATTCGAGCAGGGCATTTTCCACGATGCCTGTGGCTTCCAGCGGAGGCAGTGCGAAAAGCGGTTCGGCTGCCAGCAAGGAACAACCCAGGCTATCCTGTGGTTCAAAGCGGCTGTTGATGTCGGTAGAAGGACGGTAGAAATTCAGTTCATACGTCCAGGTGAAAACCTGCTGGCTGTAGCAAGGCCAATCCGGGGCGGCACTCTCCACCCGCAGCGTCCGCACCCGCAGTTCTGGCGCGGTATTGGTTGATTCTGCTGTAGGCCAGGAGAGGATTTCGCTGAAGCGCAGTTCTTGCCCCGGCTGCGCAAGGTCGAGAATTGCACCATTGCGGTAGCCCAGGATTACCAGGCGCTGATTGACCTGCCCATCGTTGAGGCGCAAAACGACTTCATCCAGTGTGTCGCGGTTTACATCGCTGATGCGATCTACGACGATGCTGCGCAACCCACCAAACGGCGCAGCGAAAACATCCTCCGCACCCGGTAAAAAGCGCAGTATGCCATTTTCACGCAGTGCCAGCACCACGTCGTCATAGCGGACTGCGCCCTCTTCATCTGTATAGGTGATGCGTACCAGGGCATCCGTTTCGCCCCGGTTATCCAGGTTGATTGTCGTCAGCGCAACGTTGAACCCATTGGTTGTGAATTCGTTCTCGCCAGCCTGGTCATTGACCGCAGCTTCAATGAAGGGGCGAACGATACTACGCATATCAATACTGCCCTGTGGTGCCGCTAGCATCACTTCAATCAAGCGCTGGCGTTGCGCCAACTCCCGTGGCGCACCAGGGAAACGGCGTTCCAATTCATAGAGGGTCATCTGCAAGGCGCGTTGGGCAACCTCATCACCCGGTTCCAGGGCGAGTATCTGCTGATAAACCAATTCCACCAGATCCGCCTGCACCCAGATGCGCAGCGAATAATTGAAGGCCGCCTGCGCAGGCCCTAACGGAGTTGGGCTGGGAACTTCGGTTGGTTCTCCGCTGGGGGTATTGGTCGCAAAATCTTGCATCATCGGCGCAGCAGTTGGTGATGCGACAGCAGGCGCGGCGGGGGTATTGGTGGCGAAGAGAGGGTTTGATGGTGTGTTGGTCGCAAACGGATCGCTGTCCTGGGCGATGGCTGGCAGCAGCGCTCCCATCAAAAGAATCAGCACCAGCATCCCCCCGGCGAAAAACACCGGACGATGGCGCACGGTAGCAAAATGCATAGAACCCCCTCGAAGAATCGCGTACTCAAAGCAAAACTTGATTGGCAATTCTACACACTTTTGCGGCACATGCCAGCGGCGCAGGATGGTCGTCAGGGAAAATTCCAAACCTCAAGCTGCGACGGTTACGTAGATTGCTTGCCCACGAAATCTTGCTTCATTTTGTGGGTCACGGTTTCATGGTTCCGTATTCGGTTTCAGGAAACCCGCACCAGAATAATGAACTCCATACCTGTTGTGGGATGCGCAAAACGGCTTTTGACCTGGAAGCCATTCTGGATGCAGACGCGCTGCGCTCGTTCATTCCATGCCGCAACCGTCGCCCGGAACTGCAATGGCTGGTAATGCTCCTGCGCGAAGGCCAATACCGCCGCAGTGGTGGCAGTTCCGCGCCCCTTTCCCGTCCATTCAGGACACATCCCAATGCCCACATCCAGCGCATCTTCGCTGTAATCCCCACCAGGAACCCGCGCCTCGGCCTGGAAAACACAATGTCCCACCAATGCATCACCCTGGCGAATGCTGTAGTAATGATTGGCGGGGTCGGTCTGGTAGGCGACCTCGGCTTCGATGTCTTTGGCAGTTACGGTGTACATCTCATAGGGCGGATCATAGCGCCAGGAGAGCATTTCGCGGGCATCTGCGGCGGTCATGGGGTGAATGCTGAGGTTCATCACAGTTCGCTTCATCATATGAATGGGGCAATTTGCCAGAGAAAATGCCCCACAATACATGGAAGTTATTGCAGAGTGATTTGCACTGCGCCGGAAGTCCCGGTGCGCTCCGTGGTATCCACGCGGAACAAACCAATGGCATATGTTCCCGCAGATGGGAAAGTTAGCTCAACGCTAAGGTTGTTACTGGAAGGCATGATACCCGCGAAGAGCAGTTCATTCGTATCGTTGTTGATGACCGTTGTTCCAATTGAAATATCTCCGCTCACACGCGTGATGCTCAATGTCGCGGTTTCTTCGGCGGCGGCTTCATAAGTGTAGAGCGTAACCTCACCACCGAGGGGTACGGTCTGTGGTTGTGCCAACGTCAGCGGGATTTGAATACCTTCTGAGAAATCAACGGCTACTAGACCTGGAAAGCCGTAACCTGAGAACGTTGATTCTGGCTGTACGTTACTATCCGCATTGCTGCCATCATCAGCAGGCGCAGCATCACCCGGCTCAATAACGGTGCCGTTACGCAGTACGCATCGAATACCTAACGTGAACGCGCCAATGCTACCAATGGAATTCCAGCCTTCTTGATAATTCATCTCGGTTGAAAACGATAGAAGATACAGGCGATCGTTGTATGCCTGGATGGTGTAGTTCCCCGTCGCTGACAGAATGCCACTCGCCACAGTTGGGCTGGGTTCAGGTCTGGTGTTGCCATCTTGTCGTACAGAGCCGACTATCCCTTCACCAGCAGGATTGAATATTGCCAGCATGAACCCAAGCTGTGTACCAAATGCATTTCCCAGAACTTCTACGCTATCGCCGGGATTCAGGGTAATCACATAGTTCAATCTTTGTGCTTGCGAAGTGAATTCACCCTCAATGATGTCCCCACACTGGATGGCCTGGTTCTGGGCAAAACCGGGCTGTATGAAAAAAGTCAGTACGAACGCTGCAACGACAAATGCGCCGATGGTGAATTGCTTTTGCTTCATCTTCTACCTATTCTCCTACAACTTGAACCTGAAATGCAGTTGCTTGAGGTGAATCGGGTGGGAGAAGCTCCAGCGTAAACACCCCGACGGTATACTCTCCTGCGTTCGGTAACGAAAAATCTCCCGTTACGGCATTGCCATTCACCAGGATGCTGAAGAAGACCACCTCATTATTTTCACTGAGAACCGTCACACCCAGATTCAAGTTTCCGCTGGTGCGTTGGACATTGACGGTGAAGCGCTGGTTGGCTTCCCCATTGAAACGATAACCGAATACGTTGCTGCTCCCTGGCGGGATTTCGCCGTCACTCATCGTACCCACTGTCAGTGAAGTGCGGAAAGCATTGGAGAAATCAACAGCTGCCAGACCTGGAAAGCCGTAACCTGAGAACGTTGATTCTGGCTGTACGTTACTATCCGCATTGCTGCCATCATCAGCAGGCGCAGCATCACCCGGCTCAACAACGGTGCCGTTACGGAGGGTGCAGCCAACCTTCAGCAGGAAAGCACCATTGGCATCATTGTTACGCAAGCGAATCGTGTATTCTCCGGTTTCGCCCAATGTCTCAGTTTGCAAGCGAATATTATCGAGAAAGGAGTCGTTGAAGTTAAATAGCTCACCACGAGCCGTGACAATCACTGAACCTGATGGCGCAAATATCGCTGTCCCCTCATTTTGATTGAGAACGATGTTGAACATCAAATAACTACCGAAGCGCTCAGTCTCAATGTAGAACGTATCGCCAGCGGACATTTCTAGCGTGAAAGTCACAAAGGACTCAGGTTCGGTAAATGATGCCTCAACAATATCTCCACATCTGGTTTCTACAGACTGCCCCAACACAGGCGAAACCCATAACGTTCCTATAACCAGTATACTCAGCAGTGCGAACTTCAGATAACGCATTTGGCCTCCTACGTACAATTATTTGAAAGTTGCAGATACTCTTCTGCTATCCAACCGACGGTGCGACCATCGGATTGAATTCGGTAAAAGACATCCGCCCCAGCTGAACGTTCCAGCACGAGGACTTCGTCCCCACGCCGTACGCTGTCGACAATTTGTGCCGTTCGGGTGGGGAATTGGCGCACTACATTCAGAACAGTGGAACCAGAAAATGGATCAACCGTCGCACTACATGGGTATGATCTGCTAGTTTGTACAGGAGCGGATGTGCTGGTGGGTGGGCTTGTGGCGGTTGCGGCTGGTGCTGCAACATCGGTAGGCGTGTTGGTCGTGGCTGGTTGTTGCGTCCATGGCGGAACGGATGTGAGCGCAGGCTCATCCGGTATTGCGGTGGTCGGTTCATTAATCACGACACTGGTGGGTGTGGGTGGCAGCGTAGAGGCCGTATTCTGGTTCATGAAATTAGGCAAAATCGTGATGACGGCAGCGACGATTGCACCGACTGCACCGATCATTGCGGCATAAAGGACAACTCGATTTGACTGATCCATTTTCTTCGCCTGTGGTGGTATTCCTCTAGGATTTTGCGGAGCGGGTGGAACCTGTGATGGAGCAACATGTTGCAACCCACGCAGCAAACGATCAACAGCATCTCCAGTGGGACCATAGCTGAAATCGACAAATTGCAGCGTACCAAGCTGTTCTGGTAACTGAGTATTTGCCTGTAAGATGACAGGGATAATCGGGATATCCAGCGCAGCGGCCGTTGCGACCTCCCACAAGCACCAGTCTGATTCAACCGACGCGGGGGTGATGCAATACACTAATGCGTCGCTTCGTCGGATTTCTTGCCCTAGCTGCTGTTTCCAATCCTGACCTGCGATGAGACGGTCATCAAACCAGGCATCATGACCAGCAGCCGTGAGTTTATTTACAATCCACTCATTGACAATGGATTGATTTTCATGTGCATAACTGATGAAAAGTCGCATGAAGTTTCTTACATGATTATGTGCCCCGCATCATTATCAAACACATTTGGTGTTCAGGCAAGCAATTAGATCAAATATAGTGGCATTTAGTGTTCGCACCATGTGAATTCTAATATGCTCACTGCGAGAGATTTTTTGGGCAGCTACTTTTCGCACGGTACAATGCGCGTCCGTACCACTCGTTGAGGAAAACATAATGACAGATATTCAGAAAAATTGGCGGGGAATATTACCTGGAAACCGGATTGGCCTTCGGTGCAGAAGGTACTTCCCGCCATCGAAGCACAGCTAGCACCGTTCCAGCCCAGGCCACATTGGGGCAAACTCTTCACGATGCCTGCCGAAAACTTCCAGCCGCTTTACGAGAAGTTGCCGGATTTCCGTGAACTGATGCAGCGCTATGATCCACAGGGCAAATTCCGCAATGCATATCTGGACGGAGTACTGGGGTAGCAGCCTATCCCCCTGAAATATACCGGGGTGGGTATATTTTGTAACAAGCTTCTTATTAAGAGGCAGATAAGCAAATGCTGATTGCTTAGAAATGGACTCCATGTCGCAACCGATTGCTTGTGAACGCATAGGCTTTTTGGTAAGATACGGGTGATTTTGTGTAAAATGGCACAATTAAATTAGGATGTTCGTCATAGCCAACCATGACGGACGCTCTTCGGCGACTTTTTTGCACCGACATTCACGAACCATCTAATGATGTTGTAGGTAGGAACTTCCTCTTATGGATATGCATACAAGTCCGAATCAACAGCAGGCCGGGTTGATCCCCTTCATTGTAATCGGGGTCATCAGTCTCGCATTCGGCGTGATCCTGGCGCTGCTCTTGCCCGCGCTGGGTGTCTTGCCGGAGCAAGCTTCTGTACAGGCACAAAACACGGATGCACTTTTCGTAGTCCTCATGCTCATCGGCGGCGTGGTCTTCGCCCTGGTGCAGATTTTGATTTTCTACGCGGCGATCCGTTTCCGCGCAAAGCCCACGGATACCAGCGATGGCCCTTCCATTCATGGCAATACCATGCTGGAAATCGTCTGGACGGTCATTCCGTCCGTGATCGTGGTTGTGCTGGCGATCCTCAGCTTCATCCAGTGGCGAGCCAACATCGAACCCTCGGAAACACCCAATCTGGTCAATGGCGACTCAATCGAAATGCTCGCCACTGCACAGCGCTACGCATGGTCATTCGAGTACATGACGAATGATACTGACTACAACGACGAGCAACTGGTCATCAACGATCCCGAACTGCATGTATACGTCGGGCAGGATGTGGAATTGCAGATGGAAACCACAGACGTGATCCACTCCTTCTGGGTTCCGGCGATGCGAGTCAAGCAAGATTTGCTGCCGGGACGTGTGACGGAAGTGCGTTTCACCCCGGTGAATACAGGCGAATGGGAATATGTCTCCGCCTTTGCGCCGTTCAATATTTACGCGGAAGAAAGCGACTCCGCTGAAGTGATCTATGAGGCGACGGCAGATGATAACAACTTCACTCCGGCAGTTACCCTGGGTCTGGTGAATAGCACGGAAGAAGTGCTGGACGCAGATGGTAATGGATGGGTGGAAGTGATTTCGCCGGATGGTGCAACAGGGTATATCCAGTCGTCCAGCATCGTAGGTCGCCATAATTCTTATCGCTTGATCTGCACCGAATTGTGCGGCGGCGGTCATGGGCAGATGTGGACGAACGTGGTGGTCTATGAAAGCGAAGAAGCCTATCTCGCCTCATTCTATGATCCGATTGTGGTCGCAAACCAGACGGCTCCGGCAGATTTGATCGTTGCCGGGCGCAACGTGATTAACAACTACGCATGCAGCGGTTGCCACGTTCTGGATACATTCCCCTCGTGGCAGGGCATCACCGGTCCCAACCAGACTGGCCTCGCAAGCATCGTTGGGAATCGTGCGGCAGAACTGGACAATGTGGAAAACGGCGCTGAATACATCGCACAATCCATCCGGCATCCGGGTGATTATCTGGTTCCGGGCTATTCCAACCAGATGACGGTCTTCGATCCATCCATCATGCCACAAGAAGATCTGGTTGCGATTGTGGCCTTCCTCTGCACGCAGACTACGTCCGGCGATCCTGAAGACAGCACCTGTGGCCTGGATAACTGGTCATTCGATGCAGAAGGCAACTTCGACGGTGACACAGGTGCATTGGTTGAAGAACTGCAAAATATCACCGACGAATACGAATAGATTCGCAGATGAGGCGCAGTAAGCGCATGTGGTAATGCAGTTTCACAATGAAACACGGAGAAGTTTCCCCCTTTTTGTCCTCCGCTGCGCAAAGGGAACCCAAGTCCCACCCTACGAAGTGGGGAGGGATTTAGGGAGGGGACACGGTAGGGGCGCTGCGCCCCTACACCAGATTTTTCTCCGTATTAATTTCAACGGCAATATCGTGTCCTTGCAAAAACCTGAATCTGACAAACCGGACATAACGCAAATACATGTTTAGTGGTTCTAAAGTGAGGAATGTATCATGGCAACCATTTCTGTCCCGTTAGGGCAGCAGCGCGAGGAACCGAAGTATGGCTTCCCCAGCGCACGCGATTTGCTCACCTGGTCAGTTGATCACAAGATCATCGGTCTTCAGTATGTTGTTGTCGCCTTCATCTTCTTCCTGATTGGTGGTTCGCTGGCACTGGGTATTCGCTGGGAACTGCTGACCCCGGAACTGGATTTCCTGGCAACCGGGCAGCAGTACAATCAGCTGTTCACCATTCACGGCACGGTGATGATTTTCTTGTTTATCATCCCGATGTTCGGCGGATTTGGCAATTACATCCTTCCGCTGCAACTTGGCGCGAAAGATATGGCCTTCCCCTGGTTGAATGCCTTCGCCTTCTGGTTGATTCCCCCGGCAGGGATCATGCTGCTGGCGGGCTATCTGGTGGGGCAGGCAGAAGCAGGCTGGACGGCATACCCGCCCCTCAGCACGATCCTGGCGTACAGCGGTGATGGGCAGACGCTGTGGGCGATGAGCCTGCACTTGCTGGGCATTAGCTCCATCCTGGGGTCAATTAACTTCATCGTGACCATCCTGAACATGCGTCCGCAGGGCATGAGCCTGTGGCAGATGCCGCTGCTGAGTTGGGCAATCCTGGCGACGAGCATCATCGTTGTGATGGCGACCCCCTTCCTGGCAGGCGCACTGACCCTGATGCTGTTGGATCGCGTGGCAGGCACGACCTTCTTCGACGCGACACAGGGCGGTGATGTGCTGCTGTGGCAGAATGTCTTCTGGTTCTACAGTCATCCAGCGGTATACATCATGGTACTGCCGGGTATGGGTATCCTCAGCGAAGTGTTGAGCGTCCACAGCCGCAAGCCTATTTTTGGCTATCGCATGATTGCGATGTCCAGCATGGCGATTGCGTTGATCGGCTTCACCGTCTGGGCGCATCACATGTTCACCAGCTTGCAGCCGGAGCTGCGTATTCCCTTCATGATTACCACCATGATTATTGCGGTGCCAACGGGGATTAAGATCTTCTCCTGGCTCGGTACGATCTGGGGCGGCAAGATTCACTATACAGGCGCGATGCTCTTCAGCCTCGGCTTCCTGTCGATGTTCGTCATCGGCGGCATCAGCGGCGTGATGCTGGCAGCCGTTCCCTGGGATATTCACGTACACGATACCTACTTCGTCGTGAGTCACTTCCACTTCGTTCTCTTTGGCGGCAGCGTCTTTGCGATCTACAGCGGTTTGTATCACTGGTATCCAAAGATGACCGGGCGCATGATGGATGAAGGGCTGGCGAAGTGGCACTTCGGCCTGACGTACTTCGGCTTCTTCTTCACCTTCTTCCCGATGCACATGCTCGGTATGTTGGGGATGCCGCGCCGCGTGGCAGTTTACAATCACACGCCAGAATTGCAGGCACTGAACGTGGTTGCAACCATTGCTGCGATTGTGTTGGGCTTCAGCACTGTGGTTTTCGTCTGGAATGCGGTATGGAGCTTCTACAATGGCAAGCTCGCTGGTGCTAATCCCTGGCGTGCGCTGACGCTGGAATGGGCAACGACCAGCCCGCCGCCACCCTACAACTTCGAGGAAGACCCGATTCCATTCGAAGACCCCTATGGCTATGGTACGGAAGCGTCCAAGCAGTACCTGGATGCCATTGACCGCCACTTCGGCCTACCTGACCCGGATGTACGCAGCGGCGCGTTGGCTCCGTCTACGTCCCCGGCGGGTGACTAATTCCGCTACTGTGTGGGCATGATTGATCGTGGATCATGCCCCACACAAACTTCACGGATGCTGTTGGCGAATCCATGAATCATTGTGTTTTTGTAGGGGAGCGCACACGGGCGCTCCCAGGGCGACCACGTGGGGATCGCCCCTACACCAATTCGCCAACAAGGTCCTTCACATGTGTGACATGCCGTTGCATTGGCTGTATGCGATGCACTTATTCATGCGGACACAGCGGTGTTGTTCCCCTACAAAAGACACGTTCCTGTGTGACGCTCCCCACGAATAAATTCGGGGGCTTCTGTTGCACGCTTGCCCCAATGGGCTACGTTATGCAACACGGATGCGTCCCATCCGATACTGCAAAAGTCGTCTGAGCCTATTCTGCTTCTGTACGACATGCAGATTATATCACAAACTGTGGTGGCGTGGCGTATTTTGTCCGACAATTTCCGAGACAAAATCCAGCCACATGCACCACGCGCCTTATGGCGAACTTTGGTAAGGACACGGCAATACCTGTTTCCTTGTAGAATATATGTTCTGTGCGGGGCGTAGGGGCGATTCATGAATCGCCTCTATATGCCTCAATAGTACGCCAGTTTCTCAGGCTGTAACCTTTTCCTCATCCTCTGTAGTAGACTGTTCGTGGCGCGGACGCAGCTTCAAGTCGTTGGTGCGTTCGGGGTAGAGGCCGTAACCGTGCGCCTCCTGGTGCGCTTTGATGATCTCGAAATCAGCTTCGAGATCCCCGGATGGCATGATGGCTTCACTGAAGTAAACGCGCTTCTCCTTGTAATTCGGCGCGGCAGAAACAATCGGCACGCCGGCTTGCAGCGCCGTCCAGTAGAATCCGGTCTTCCAGTATTCGCGTTTGCTGCGCGTACCTTCGGGTGTGAAAACCATCATCATACGGTCAGCTTCACGGATTTTGCTGGCAATTTTGTCAACAATCTTGCCCGGTTTGTCGCGGTTAATGGGTACGCCACCGAGCGAAGTCAGAATCCAGCCCAGCGGCGGGAAGAACAGCGTATGCTTCACCGTCACATTCAGGCGGCGGCGCAGTGCATTGGCTGCCAGCAGCGCGAAAAAATAATCCCAATTCGAGGTGTGCGGAGCCGCAACCACGACTACTTTGGGAACATCTGGCAGTTGAGAGACAACACGCCAGCCGAGCAAGCGCCAGATCAGCAGCAGAGGCCAGTGAATGATTTCGTACACGATGCGAGTTAGCAATTTCATGGGAGAACCTTACAATATTGGATGATAGCAACCATAACCCGTTCGAGCCGGGTGGGTTATGCCGATGCGTTCAGTGTACCAGGGAAGTATCAGCAAATCATAAGGCGCTGTCGCAAAACATCTCATCTTCCATGCTAGACTTAGCGACAACACAACACTAAATCACACAGAAAAGAAGAGCATCCATGAATGACGAACACGCCGGACAACTCAGCGCCGATTGGCGTATTCCTGCTTATGCGCAGGGTAAATTATGGCTGGCAGGAGAAGCCGGTAGTGCCATGTGTGAGGGTGATTCCGGCCTGTTTGAGCTACCCGTGCCGGAGCCGATTCTGTCCCTGCGCTGGGGTTCAGACGAAGGAGCCGTGCTGCGCCAATTTCGCTGGCAGGCGGATAGCCTGGGATGGCGAGGGGATTTTCGCATGGGGGGCATGGTGGAAGCCATCCACATGATGCAGCTTCCCGGCGCGGATTTCCCGCTGGTGGTAGCTCTATTCAGTGCGCAACCGCTGATGCCGGATGTAACGCCGTTCCCGGATTTGATGAAGCCTTACTACGATCCACCGGATTGGTACGAAGGAATTGATGATGAAATCGAGCCAGCCCTGGTGACATTGATCGCACCGGAAGAAAGCAGCCTCGCCAGCGTGGCACAGGATGCCATGATGAATAAGATTCCGCTGCATGTTTATGGGACTCTCGCCAGCGACGAACAAGGGTTTCACCGCGTTGTTCCGCTGCCGCTGATGTGGGAGTCGGTGACGCTGTTTGCGCCGTGATGATGTGCGTGTTTACAGCAAGGCCTTCGGGCGCGGGATTTCGTCCATATGCTGCACATCCGTGACGCAAACCACGCCGGACATAGCGAAGGCCAGTGTGCCGCGTTGGTGTGCTGCCAGGGCGCTGATTGCGGTAGACGTTGGCGGTAAATCTGCCAGAAGCTGTACCTGGTTCGCTTCCGCAACCAGATCAATCGCAAAGCGTTGATGCGTCAGTACGAGGCTGTCCCCGTAGTAGGCACGCAGCACGCCAGATTCCATATCGCTGGACATGACCATCCCGCCACCGGGTGAGGCCGCAATCTGCCCGATGAAATAATGTGTTGTGAGAGTCTTCTTGACGCTGCCGCTGGGGTCTGCTGCGACGAGCCGCTGCCCATCTGTCGCGTAAATGTGCGTTCCCCCGCGTGAGATACGCACCGAAGGCCGCAAGCCAGGGTCTGGTTGCAAGCCAATATCGAAGGCACCGATATACATATCTTGCTGGTAGATGTGCAGCTTATAGGCTCCATCTAACCCGACGACAGTACCCAACGCACGGTCTAAATCCAGCGTAATGAAATCCTTGCCTTGCTGGAGTTCTTCTTCCGCACCATCCGTTTCCATGAACAGTCGTCCATCCGCCAGCCGATACAGCCGCAGTTTGCCATCGTCCGTCGAATACAACTCCATCTGCCGGGTGCGAACATAGGGCAGGTAAAAAGAAGTATTCGCCCCCGTGAGCGCCCCCGCGTATTCTTGCCAGGTGTGGCTCTGGCGCGGTGCAGTCGGTGCATCCGGGATGGTGCGCTCTTCCAGCAGAGTCCCATTCTCCATATTATAGAACTGTACGCGATTGCGATGAGTCCAGGCGGCGAGGGTAGCTGGTTTTGACGGGAGGATATGGAGCTGCCGAATGGCCTGATTGGTGAGGTGGACGCGCCATGCCATGTGCTTTGTTGTCCTTGCTGCGTAAATCACCGCCGCTGTTTGATGCTGCAATGGGTGTGGGTAGATGACGATAGCGGCGAAATTTTGTCTATTTGTTTAAGAGTATAACAAGTTCACACCAATCAGGCTGTTATGTTTTGGTTAAATTCTATACACCTGTTGAGCAACGAGCGATGCAGTGGCTTCGGAATAGCTGCATCATCTACATCACTTGTGATCTTTCGCTGGACATGTCAATCAGGCATGAGTAAGCTGAAGTACATAAAGCAATCCCCTCCCGCTGCCCGAGGACGGATTTCAGGCGGGGATGAAGACTATCTCAGAACCAACCACCAGTGACCAAGAACAATTCCCATGACACAACCACAAGCACCTGTTGAACATTACACTGAAGAATACTTCCAGAAATGGAATTATGCGGATCGCCCGTTGGGGAAATTCAGCATGTATTGGTTCGCCCGCCGCTACTATGCCGCATTGGTACGGCGTTATGCCCCGGCTGGCGGCAGCGAACGCAAGCTGCTGGAGATGGGCTGCGGATTGGGTGATTTGCTCGGCTTGCTGCAAGATGATTTCACCACCATCGGTGTAGACTTGATCCCCTATAGCATTGAGCAGACGAAGAAAAATGCACCAAAAGCGGAAGCATACGTGGGTGATGCCACCGATTTTAGTCGGTACGCACCGGGAGAATTGAGCGTCGTCGTGGCGCTGCATCTGGTGGAACATCTGCCTGATCCGCAGCAAACGATCCGTGAGATTTACGAGCGTTTGCAACCGGGGGGATTATTCCTGTTTGCCACGCCGCACCCGGAATACAGCCTGCGCCGCTTCAAAGACCGCGACAATGATGCCATCGGTAAGGACAAAACGCACATCAATTGTCATGTTCCAGCGACCTGGAAACACTGGTGTGAAGCAGCGGGCTTCACCGTGTTGAAGCAGTTCGGAGATGGCCTGTGGGATGTGCCGTATCTGCCGTTGATCCCTCGCAGCCTGCAATTTGCTTTCTTCGGCTTTCCGGCCTTCGCCCAGGTGATGACGCGCACCACCTTCATGCCGCTGACATTGGGCGTGAACCAGGTGAATATTGTGCGCAAGCCGCAATGAGTTAAGGGGATTGTAGGGGGAGTGTCCATGACGCGCCCGGTGTTGGCTTTTCGGTCATTTTGGGCACGACATGTCGTGCCCCTACGGTTTTCTTCGTGTCCTTCGTGCCTTCGTGGTTCAAATCGTTTTGATGCGATGACCCTGCAGGTGTTGGTTGCAGGTTCGACATGATCGAACCATTACATTATGAAATGTAGAAGATCAATACTCCGCTTCGCCAGCATACCCCACAATGCGCTCACCATTGCTGAATTCGCTGCTGGTTGGCTGCCAGCCACGCGCCAACCGCGCCTGTAATAACTCCTGCGCCGTCGGTGTATGATCCCATACACACACTGTACGTACATTGCCGATGCAGCTTACATCGAAGCTCAACACCAGATCATCATGGATGATGACCAGCACATCCGTCGTATACTCGTCTTGCTGCACCATATCCGCCAGATGCAGACGCGCCACCTGCACCCACTGGAAAATATGCTCCAGTGTGCGAATGGCTTGTAAATGCTGCGCGAGATCATCTGAAACTGGCTCAGGGACATAATGAATAATCGGAAGCATCACTTCACCTCAAGCAGTTCAACCTCGAAAATCAGCGTGCTGTAGCCAGGAATAGGCCCTATTCCACCTTCGCCATAGGCCAGATCGTAGGGGAGATACAACTTGTAATGCGACCCTTCCCCCATCTGCTGCAAGCCTTCAGTCCAGCCAGCGATGACTCGGTTGAGCGGAAATTCAATCGGCTGCCCGCGATCATAAGAGCTATCAAATGTGCTGCCATCAATGAAGGTTCCGCGATAATGCACTTTGACGGTATCTGTTGCGCCGGGGCGTTTGCCGCTGCCTTCGCGCAGCACTTCGTATTGCAACCCGCTGGGAAGTTGGGTGACTTCCGGGCGCTTACCATTGGCTTCCAGGAATTGCTGACCCAGTTCTCGTGGATTTTGCGCTGCCACGTTGATGTTCTCCTGTGCTGCATTAATGTGAAAATGTTGCACTGTAACTTACAGTATAACCCGTTTTGCAGCCGATGTGAGTCCTTTTTGATCCTTTGCAACTTTTTTATTATTCAAGGGGAGGTTGCTTAATGATCGCTTAAATAATCTGGCACGAAACTTGATACCAGCGACAAAGCGGTTTAACAGGCTGTCGGTACATTCTCAGTCGGAATCTGCCCAGATTCCGTTTAAATACTGTCCCAATTAGTACGGTAGGAGTACACAGTATGCAGAAGTTCCGTTTGATCGTGGCTGCGCTTTTCGTCAGCCTGTTCGTGTCCGCTGCTTTCGCGCAAGACATGGTTGAACTCCCGGCAGTTGATCCGCTCGAAGTTACTGGCGACATCGTGACCGCTGGTAGCTCCACTGTTTTCCCGCTCAGTGAACGTATGGCTGAAGTTTTCGTTGAAGCTGGCTACGGCGGCGAAATCACCATCGACAGCATTGGTTCCGGTGGCGGTTATGAACGCTTCTGTGTTGCTGGCGAGACTGACATCAGCAATGCAAGCCGCGCAATCCGCGACAGCGAAATCGAAAGCTGCCGTGCAATCGGTCGTGAACCGATTGAATTCCGCGTTGGCACCGACGCTCTGGCTGTTGTTGTCAGCAGCGAAAACGACTTCGCAACCGATGTGACCATGGAAGAACTGGCTCTGATCTTCGGCGAAGCTGAAACCTGGGCTGACGTTCGCGCAGAATGGCCGGCAGAACCGATCGCTCGTTTCATCCCCGGTACGGACAGCGGCACCTTCGACTTCTTCGTTGAAGAAGTGTTTGACGAAGATGAAGCACCGATTCTGGCTGCAAGCAACACCCAGCTCAGTGAAGATGACAACGTTCTGGTTCAGGGTATCCAGGGTAGCCCCTACGCAGTTGGCTTCTTCGGTTACGCTTACTTCCAGGAAAATGCAGATACGCTCACCGCGCTGGACGTGAACGGCGTGACCCCGTCCGCTGAATCCGTTGAAGCAAGTGGTGACGATGCTTACCCGCTGGCTCGCCCGCTGTTCATCTACAGCGATGCTGGCATCATGGCTGAAAAGCCGCAGGTTGCTGCTTTCATCAACTTCTACCTGACCAACGTCAACAGCGAAATCGTTGAAGTTGGCTACTTCCCGGCTTCCGACAACGCTCTGGGCGCTGCTCGTCAGGCATGGCTTGATGCTATGGGCATGGGCGACATGGGCGGCGAAGAAATGATGGAAATGGTCGAACTCGACGCAGTTGACCCGCTCGAAGTTACCGGCGACATCGTGACCGCTGGTAGCTCCACCGTTTTCCCGCTCAGTGAACGTATGGCTGAAGTTTTCGTTGAAGCTGGCTACGGCGGCGAAATCACCATCGACAGCATTGGTTCCGGTGGCGGTTATGAACGCTTCTGTGTTGCTGGCGAGACTGACATCAGCAATGCAAGCCGCGCAATCCGCGACAGCGAAATCGAAAGCTGCCGTGCAATCGGTCGTGAACCGATTGAATTCCGCGTTGGCACCGACGCTCTGGCTGTTGTTGTCAGCAGCGAAAACGACTTCGCAACCGATGTGACCATGGAAGAACTGGCTCTGATCTTCGGCGAAGCTGAAACCTGGGCTGACGTTCGCGCAGAATGGCCGGCAGAACCGATCGCTCGTTTCATCCCCGGTACGGACAGCGGCACCTTCGACTTCTTCGTTGAAGAAGTGTTTGACGAAGATGAAGCACCGATTCTGGCTGCAAGCAACACCCAGCTCAGTGAAGATGACAACGTTCTGGTTCAGGGTATCCAGGGTAGCCCCTACGCAGTTGGCTTCTTCGGTTACGCTTACTTCCAGGAAAATGCAGATACGCTCACCGCGCTGGACGTGAACGGCGTGACCCCGTCCGCTGAATCCGTTGAAGCAAGTGGTGACGATGCTTACCCGCTGGCTCGCCCGCTGTTCATCTACAGCGATGCTGGCATCATGTGCGAAAAGCCGCAGGTTGCTGCCTTCATCAGCTTCTACCTGAGCAACGTGAACAGCGAAATCGTTGAAGTTGGCTACTTCCCGGCTTCCGACAACGCTCTGGGTGCTGCTCGTCAGGCATTCCTGGACGCACAGGCTACCTGCGAATAAGCTTGTGTAACTTCTTGTAATGGATGTATGCAATGCAGATGGGGTGCGGTACAATGTGCCGCGCCCCATTTTTGTACGAATAATCGGGTGTGCTGCGTTTCCCCCTGCGCTCTTCATAGTGGTACGGATGTGGGTGTGCTGAAGAGCCTAGCGGGAAGGGCGAAGCGCCCTGGGACAATGGTAGATTTGTCGGAGAGGGAGTGATGGCATCTCAGCAAAATTCGGGTCGGGAGAGTATCCTCGATGAGGTATTGGGTCGCGCAATTGCTGACCCCAATGCTACTATCAATCTGAAGCGCAAACCGCGCCCCTTTGAAAGTTTTATGCAGGCGTTGCTGCTAGCTTGCGGTATTCTGTCGATCTTCACAACACTTGGTATCATTTATGTATTGTTCACAGAATCCACAAACTTCTTCACACGCCAGCTCTGGGAAGAAAGCAATCGCCGTCTGGCAGAACCTATCGGTGAAGATGACACCTATTTTCATACCGAAGTCGGCGGTCGCCAGCTAGCCGCCGGACAAATCATCCGCCTCAATGAAGAAATCATGCTGGTCGAATCGTATGACCGCAATGAGATCATTGTGAATTCGACGGGTACAGGTGGTGGTTTCGCTTTGTTCTGCTCGGAAAACGCAGAAGAGCGCACGGACATCAACGATGCCAGCCGCCCCATCAGTGCAGATGAGCAAACGCTCTGCGAGAGTAATGGCATTACTCCGGTAGAACTGCGCGTCGGCACGGATGCGCTGGCAGTCGTCGTAAACCCGGAGAATGATTTCGTCGACAGCCTGACCTTCGCGGAACTGGCGCAGATTTTCGGCGGTGCTGTAACCTGGGCGGACATCCGCTCCGAATGGCCCAACCAGCCCATTCTCCGCGCCATCCCTGGTGAGGACAGCGGTACGCTGGATTACTTCGCGGAAGAAATCTTCGAGGATGATGCCTCCATCCCGCTGGGTGTGGCGGAAGTAACCTCGGAAGATGACGATCAGTTAGCCCGTAATGTGCGCGAGAACGAATATGCAATCGGTTTCTTCGGCTATGCGTACTACGCAGAAAATGCAGATACCCTGCGAGCGGTACCGATTGAAGGCGTGACCCCGGAAGGTGCAACGGTAGAAGATGGCACGTATCCGCTGGCACGTCCCCTGTTCATCTACACCAGTGAAGAAATCCTGGCAGATGAAGAAAAAGAACAGGTTGTGGCCTTTATTAGCTACTACCTGACGCACGTCAATGACGTGATTGAAGAAGTGGGCTATTTCCCCGCCAGCGACGCAGCCTTGCAGGAAGCACGCGAAACCTTCGCCAGCGTGACGGGTGAAGATTTGCAAGATGGCCTGTTGGAAGAAGTGGATGCGGGCGCGGCGAACGGCGAAATCCGCGTGGCAGGTAGTTCCACCGTCTTCCCGCTGACGGAAGAAATTGCGGATGTCTTCCACGAAGCGGGCTTCTTGCCGCGTGTCGATGTCGTCCGTGGCGCACAAAACACGGAACCTGAACCCCATACTGAGGGTACAGGCATCCAGATTGGTGACCGCGCTACACTGGTCGAATTCTTCACCAACGATGTCTGGCAGCCTGCCATCCGTGAATTTGGTATCCTTCCGCTGATCTACGGTACGCTGGCAACCAGCTTCATTGCGATGCTGGTCGCGCTGCCGCTGGGTATCGGCGCGGCGATTTACCTCAGCGAATATGCGCAGGAAAACGTCCGCAGTACGCTAAAACCCATCCTGGAAATTCTCGCGGGTATTCCGACGGTTGTGTACGGGTACTTCGCGCTGACCTTCATGACTCCCTTGCTGCGCAGCATCTTCGGGGTCGAAACGGTGGCAGTCTATAACTCGGCCTCGGCGGGCATTGTGGTGGGTGTTCTCATCATTCCGCTGGTTGCCTCCATGAGTGAAGATGCGCTGCGTGCTGTGCCGCGTGCGCTGCGCGAGGCGAGCTACGGTCTGGGTGCTACCAAGCTGGAAACGACGATTAAAGTGGTTCTCCCGGCTGCGCTATCCGGTATTCTGGCAGCCTTCATCGTGGCGATTTCGCGTGCGATTGGCGAAACGATGATTGTAGCCGTTGCAGCAGGTGCAGGCCCACAGAACAACATCGCTGGGCTGTTGCGGGATCGCGGTCCCGGCATCATCTTTGAACCTGCTGAAACGATGACCGGACACATGGCACGTATCAGCGGCGGCGACTTGAGCTATGACTCAATCGACTATGCGAGTATCTTCGCTATCGGTTTGACGCTCTTCGTGATTACGCTGATCCTGAACCTGATTAGCCGCCAGATTTTGAACCGCTTCCGCGAAGCGTACTAGAGAGAAACGGGAGCCGACTAACTAATGGAAGACAAGAACAAGAACAACACACAGACGTACATGCCGGATGAGCAGACCTTTCAGCAGCGGCTGGCAGCACGCCACCGCCAGGGTCTCTTCGGGCGTATTTTCTACTACTTCTCGGTTGGGATTGCGATCCTGGCGCTGGTTACGCTCTTCCTGAACGTCATCAACCAGTCCTTCGGTGCTATCGCACAGAGCTTCACCATTGACCCGGATGAACTGGCAGGCGAAGGCCGCAGCCTGGATGACTTGAACGCACAAGAACTGGCAGACATCCTCGTCGAATATGAAGCCAACTTGCGCGTGCTGGTGCGCGACCGCATGAGTACGGTGGACTCAAGCGTTTTCACTACCTCGACCCTGAGCGAATTGGCACCCAATGCCAATTACCCGGAAGGCTATGCAGATACGACGATTAATGAAATCAGCGCTGAGGAAAATGGCAACGAAATTCTGGCAGAATTCCTGGCGCTGAATCTCTCTGACGCGGATCTGGAAAATATCGTGCTGGAAGAAGTCGCAGAATTGCAGGTGCTGCAAGCCTGGGGTCTCTTCGACTCGATCCTGAATTATGAACCGAGTGAAGCCCAGCAGGAGCGTGCGGAAGAAATCGTTGTAGAAATGCAGACGGCTGATACAGACCTGGAAGGGCTGAATGCACAGCTTGAAGACCTGGAAAGCCAGGTCAGTGAGTTACGTGCTGCCGGGGCTGATGACAACCGTGAACAAATTACCTCGCTCAATGAGGAGATTTCGGCACTGCGCACACAGGTCGATGAAAACCGCGATACGTATGATGATTTGCGCGGCGAACTGGATGATTTGGTGAATGCCAGCATCACAACCGAAGTGCAAGCTGCATACTGCACGGGCGAATACGTTGATCCTGATGACCTCTCGCCTGAGCAACTCGTGGATGTCATGAATACCCCGTACAGCGAAGCAGGCTGCCGCACGGAATTGATCCGTTACCAATCCTGGTTGGATATGGATTTCCTGCGCATACCGATGAGCAGTGTTCCGGCACAGGCGGGTATCCGTACCGCGATCCTCGGTTCGCTGCTGATGATGGCAATCGTGATTATCGTTTCGCTGCCGATTGGCGTGGGTACAGCGATTTACCTGGAAGAATACGCCAGCCAGAATGCCCTCAACCGATTGATTGAAACCAACGTGCGCACGCTGGCAGGTGTGCCGTCGATCATCTACGGGTTGTTGGGATTGTTCATCTTCGTGCGTGTGCTGGCTCCGGTTACGAGCGGCATCATTTTCGGCGCAAATGTCGAAACCCGCACAGATCGTCAGGCAATCACCGCCATTCACAACAGCCTCGGCGTGGATGACATCTACGAAATCAATGCTGAAGATGAATATGTTGGCATCAATGAAGATGGAACACTGAGCGTAGACCAGGCCGAAGCGCTGATTAGCACTTTCCTGCGCCTGGGGAACGTCGGTTTCTCCAACCTTTACGGCTCAATTTCTACGGATGTAGCAGAGACGAATGTAAACAGCGCTCTTGGCATTGAAGGCGAAATTCCTGATGATGCGGAAGCCCAACTCGAACTGTCTGATGACCGCATCATCACCGTACAGCAGTATAACGATCTGGTGCGTGGGCTGGAACGATTCGCCAGTTTCACCGTGAACGGGCGTACCATCCTTTCTGCGTCGCTCACGCTGGCTCTCTTGATCCTGCCGATTGTGATTATCAACGCACAAGAGGCGCTGCGATCCGTACCCTTCGCTGTGCGCGAAGCGAGTTATGGCCTGGGAGCCACCAAATGGCAGACGATCTGGCGCACTGTGCTGCCGCAAGCCATCCCCGGTATCATGACCGGGATGATTCTGGCGGTATCGCGTGCGGTGGGTGAAACGGCTCCGCTGATTGTGGTCGGTGCATCAACCTTCATTCTCACCGATCCGAATGGCCCCTTCTCGAACTTCACCGTGCTGCCGATCCAGATTTACCAATGGACGGCACGTCCGCAGGCACAGTTCCAGTTCATTGCTGCGGCAGCGATCATTGTGTTGCTGACGCTGGTGCTGCTGCTGAACGGTCTCGCAATTTACCTGCGCAACCGCTACAGCGTGCGTTACTGAGTGGAAGAGTACGATAACTGGTTCGTCTCACAATAATGGGGCATGATAGATCATGCCCCTACCAAAACAGGCCTTTTTCAAAATCCTGAACAATTGCGAGACAAACCAACAATGCTCTTTAAGAAATTCAACACGGAAATAAGTTTGTAGGGGCATCAGCACACAGGTGCTACCACCCTACACACAGTTTTTCCTGTATCAATTTGCAAAATGGCACTTTCGTGCCCCTGGCAAGAATATAAATCGTTGAGACACCGAGAGAGAATACTGAGGAGAAATTCCTAATGGCAGCAGCCCCTGATTACTATGTTCCTGAAATCAAGGACGATGTCGATTACGCCATCCTTCTGAAAGAAGTCAGCGTCTACTATGGCAGCTATCAGGCTGTGCGTGAAGTGACCATTCCTGTCCAGCGTGGCAAGATCACCGCGTTCATCGGGCCTTCCGGCTGCGGTAAAAGTACCGTCCTCCGCGCCATCAACCGCATGAATGACTTGATCCCCGGTGCAAGGTTAGAGGGTGAAATTCTCTATCGTGGGCAGAATTTGTATGCTCCTGGCGTGGATGCAGTGGAAGTTCGCCGCCGCATTGGCATGGTGTTCCAGAAGCCGAATCCATTCCCCAAGAGCATCTACGACAATGTCGCCTATGGCCCCCGTCTGCTGGGTGTGAACAAGAAGAACGTCCTTGATGAAATCGTCGAAAAGAGTTTGCGCGGTGCAGCCCTCTGGGACGAGGTGAAGGATAACCTGACCAAGAGTGGTATGGCGCTTTCCGGTGGTCAGCAGCAGCGTCTGTGCATCGCTCGTACTATCGCAGTCGAACCGGACATCATCCTCATGGATGAACCCGCTTCCGCGCTTGACCCAATTGCTACCCAGCGAATCGAACAACTAATGCGTGAAGAATTGTCTGGTTACACGATCATCATCGTGACGCACAATATGCAGCAAGCACAACGCGCCAGTGACTTCACGGCCTTCTACAACATCCGTAAAGAAGTTCGTGATGGTGTGGAAACGCGCTGGGGTGTGTTGGAAGAATTCCGCCCGACCCAGGACTTGTTCAGCGACCCGGAACGCCAGGAAACCCGCGACTACATCAGCGGTCGCTTCGGCTAAACAATTCCGCAGTACACCAGAAAAACAACGCCCTGCTTCTTCAGCGGGGCGTTTTGGTTTCTAGGGTTGGTGAAACGCTGTTATGGTTTACCCTGCACCGTAACGACTGCGGCGAAGATTTGCATATTCGTTCAAAAGCTCTTTCGCAAACTTATCTGCATCTACAGCTCTTTCAGGACGCTTGCTGAAAGATGTGGCATGTTCGATATTCGACTCAATTGTGGAGACGAGTTCGGCACTCACACGCTGTTTTTTCATGCGCTTAAGAGATGCCTTCAAGCGCTTCTGAATTTGTGCCTCCGTCATCTGGAAATGCGGATCTTCCAGACCATAACGACTCACGAGATCATGCAACAATACCAGTATTGTTGTGTATTCCTGATACAGTTTGTCATTCGATGTGATGATCTCAATTTCACCTGGAACAATCGGTATCATGAAATGATCTGACATAAGACTGATGCTTTCGACAAGTGTGTAAACTTCATCATACGGGTTTTTGAAACTTACTGCAATTGTAATTGCAACAAGTGCAACACATCTGCGCGGTTAAGTTGCCTACGATCCAGGTAGAAACGCTGGAAAACAGCATCACTTTGTAGCAAGGGTTCTGTCTCGAAATCGAGAAATAGAATATCAAACTCATCTTCTTGTAGATCAGCAATTCGATACTCTATCGAATCACGCTCATTTGCCGAGCCAAACTGATCGTTCAAACGTGCAACCGGGATGCGATCCACGTCCACTCGATACACTACCGGATAGAAATAGCGAATATCAACATCGTCGATGATCGTCGTGAGTTTCCGTTGTTCTGATTTACTGAGACGAGACACATTCGATTCGATCCCTTTGCGTAGTTTCGCACGAATGACATCCCACGCATCACTAAACGGATCTTGCTCTTTCCATGCACTATAGGTTTCTTCATACAATCTCAGCGGATTCGATGATCTAGGATTGTTACTATTGTGTGGAAAGAACGGTGCAGCTACCCATGAATAGTGCGTTTGATCGTAAAAGTAGTGTCCAAGTATCCAGGACAAGTAGTATTGCCGAGCGTAATAATTCCTCATTCAGAACCAGACAATGACGGTTGAATAATCGTATTGTTAATTGGCTGATGATTATATCGCAATCACTTGAAAATGCTACGGCGCACGTCTTCAAAAATAGGGATGCGGCTGCGGACATCAGCTACCAAATCGGTGTTGATTTCCACAGTGAGCAATTCCTGCGTTTCGCCGCCTTCCACCAGCACTTCACCCCAGGGATCAATCACCATGCTGTGACCACCCATGACCGTATCACCAGCCGCTTCGGCAGCATTACAGGCCACAACGTAGCACTGGTTCTCAATGGCGCGGGCAATCAACAAGGCTCGCCAGTGTGCGACACGGATTAAAGGCCATTCCGCTGGAATGATGAGCAGGCTTGCGCCTTTGTCCAGCGCATAATGCCGGAACAATTCCGGGAAGCGCAAATCATAGCAAATCGCCATGCCTGCCGTACCCCAGGGCAATTCCAGCGAAACAGGATTTTCACCGGGTTGCAAATAGAGATGCTCATCAAAGAGGCGGAAGAGATGCAGTTTGCGATACACCGCCAACAGTTCACCATCGGCAGAAAAATAAGTCGCGCAGTTGCTGGCCTGGTTGCCCTGTTTTTCCAGCACAGAACCTACAATCGCCATTTTATGGTCGAGGGCGGCAGCGCTGATTTCCGCAAAAATCCCGCTGCCGAGTTCGCTTGCATGCTGCTGGGCTTCTTCCAACACATACCCGGTAGACCATAATTCCGGGAATACCACCAGTTCTGACTCACGGCTGGCGGCTTCTCGCAGCAGGGTATGAAAAGTCTGGCGATTACGTTCTGTATCGCCGGGAATAATTTGCATTTGTGCGAGGCTGATGGTTAGTTTCGTCATAATTGGAGAAGAACTTTCTACTGATGGTGACGGTTTATCTATTATACGCCAGCAATCAAGCTGATTTCGCTGGTACAATCTGGGCAAGATTATCAGGAATTGTGACGAGGGTACAGCAATGAGTGACTATGCACCTGTAACCGATGCAATCATTGAACAACTCACCGAGATCGTAGGTGAAGACAATATCAGCACAGCAGAAGCACAACGCTCCCTGCACGCGCAGGATCAGGGGCATCATGCAGCGTCACTGCCAGATGTGGTGGTATGGGGCAAGCGTGCCGAACAAATCGCCGCGGTGCTGAAACTGGCGAATGAAGCGCGTATTCCGGTTACGCCCTGGGGAGTGGGTACATCGCTGGAGGGCAACCCGATCCCGCTGCATGGGGGCATCTTACTCAGTATGGAGAAGATGAAACAAATTGTAGAGGTTCATGCAGATGACTTCCAGGTGACGGTGCAGCCAGGTATCCCCCATAAAGACCTCAACGAGCAGTTGGCGCGTTATGGGCTGTTTTTCCCGCCTGATCCTGGAGCCAATGCAACCATTGGCGGTATGCTGGCGAATAATGCGGCGGGTATCCGCACGGTGAAATATGGTGCCAGCAAAGACAATGTGCTTTCGATGCAAGTTGCGCTGGCGGATGGTCGCCTGATCCGTGTAGGGTCGCGCAGCATCAAGCAGGCTTCTGGCTACAATTTGATGCAGCTATTCGTCGGCAGCGAAGGGACACTGGGCATCATCACGGAAGCGACCCTCAAACTGGTTCCTGTACCGACTCATATGAGCGCCATGATTGCTGCGTTCCCTAGCGTAGAATCCGCGATTGAAGCTGTCGTTGCGATCCGTGGCAGCGGCATTGATGTTGCCGCCCTGGAATACATTGATGAGACCAATATCGAAATGCTGAACCAGGCCGGGACGGAACTGGAACCCTACCCCACACTACTGATGGAAGTCCACAGCGCCCATGAAGCCTCTCTCTCCGCGGATATTGAGATTGTCTGCGAAATCTGCGAAGACCTGGAAGCGGTTTCGTTCCGTGCTACGTCTGACCATGCCAAGCGCAAAATCCTGTGGGAAGCGCGGCATCAGGCATATGAAGCGCTGCGGCGCAATCACCCGAATGAGGAAATCTTCATTATGGATGTCTCTGTACCCATCAGTTTCTACCCGGATTTAATTGCCTATTCGCGGCAGTCGATTCAGGAAGCGAACATCAAAGGTTACATGAAGGGGCATGCTGGTGACGGCAATATCCATGTGGAATTACCGTATGGTGATGAAGAATCTTTCCAGAAAGCCTACCAGGTCAATAAGCAGATTGTGCAAAAGGCAATCTCATTGGGTGGCACGGCAACCGGGGAACATGGAGTCGGCATCGGCAAAGCGGCTTTCATGCGAGAAGAACACCAGGAAGCCCTGGACGTGATGCAGAGCATCAAGCAACTTCTTGATCCAAACGGCATCCTGAATCCGGGCAAGATTTTTGTGAAAGAGGCTGCGCCCACAATCTCCATTTGAGGTTCTGTTGAGCTTCTTCGCCGGGCGAGTTCCCAACTCGCCTCCATTTCCCCCCATGATTGGAGAACTCTCCCCAACTTCAAATCTAACATAAACAAAGATTAAGCCTCAGAAATCTTAAGAAATGTTATACTGAAGTTGTCAACGTCAACTTGTGCTCGTCTGGAGACCTCACCATGATTCAAGTATATTGGAGCCAGCACTCGCCCAACATCATTTGCCTGGATTATTCTGCTCCTGTCATAACCTGGGATGAATATCACACCGCCATTCAGGAAGCGTATGCCCTGGCGCAAACGCACCCTGAGACGGTATATTTCTTACATAACCCACGCTATACCTCCATGCCGGATGGCAATCCATTCCCTGAATTACAACGTGCGATGGAAAACGCCCCGCGTAACACCGGTGGGATATTGATGGTGATTACTAACGTCTTCGCCCGACGCATGATGGAATTAATGCTGAAGATTGCCAATACTGATTCGGGCTATTACTTCATCGCAAGCGAAGAGGAAGCCTATTCCCTGCTGGAAGAATTGAAACAGCGCGTGTGAGGCACAAGCCCACTCCCTTATAAAACCGTTTAGGGATCCTCACAAAGCACTAACAAGTTGTAATGTTCTGAAAGCATTCCCGGACGTATAATCCAGGTATCATCTCATTTATCTGGAGAAGGCTTCATGATCAAAGTCTATTGGGACAATGAAGAGCAAACCATCGTCCGGCTCGACTACCACGATCCAGTCGAAAGTTGGGAGGAATATCTCGAAGCGGTGAAGAAGGGTATTGTCTTGATGCGCACCAAGAGCCACAAGGTACATGTGATCCATAATCCGGGCAAAACCCAGATGCCAGGTGGCAGTCCATTCACCTATCTACGCGAAGCGCTTGACCTGGAACCAACCAACTCAGGACTCATGGTGATGGTGATTTCCAACGTCTTTGCCCGTCGTATGATGAGCCTGATGTTGAAGATCACCGTTGGTGCCAAGAACTATCGCTTTGCCAACTCCATAGATGACGCTTATACACTCATTCGCAACGAAGAACAACGTGCCTGATGAGCAGCTTCTGTACCATACTCAGCCACCCACAAGAGCCTGCTTGATCTTTTGCATTTCCTGAAGACGCTGTTGTTGACGGGTGTTCGTAATCTCTAAGGGTTCCACTGCTTCTAACACATCCACATATGATGTAGGCACAATGGGCTTATCCAGCACCAGATTTTTGATCCCTGTGAGTAGTAACGCTGCACAAACCTGAGCCGCCACATTCGTCTGTGCGAAGTATGAAATTTCCCCGGCGATCAGCCGCTGTATCGCCTGGAGCATCTCTAGAGAACCATTTTCAATGCCGACAATTTTGATCACTTGTTGCAACGGTGGTAGTTTTTCGTCCCCATCCTGAATCCGACCATGCAGCAGCGGGATTTCCTGGCGGTAGTCAAAGACATCCAGCAAAACTTTGTTGCCCAAATCTGTCCCCAGGAGCAGGGGTTTCTTCTGTGCCTGTGCAGTGCGATTCAGCGCAATAATCAATGCCGGGTTATCCAGGGCGCTGACGACAATCTCACAGGATGCCACAAAGTCTTCCACATTTTCCAGCGAAAGCGGTTCCTTGATTTGCACTTCAGCAAATGGATTGATGGCGGCGATTTGTTCAGCAATCGATTCCGCCTTGTTCTTCCCGATGGAGAAGAGGTCTGTTGGTTGGCGGTTTAAGTTCGATAGATCGAAGGTATCGTGGTCGCTCGTCCACAGATGTTCAAAGCCATGACGTGCCAGCGCAACTGCCAGGTTCCCGCCTACCGTTCCCTGTCCTGCAATGCCAATTTTCGCCTGACGCAAACGACTCTGCTCGTCATGCGCCACCAGCGGATAATTGCGAGAAGTTAGCGTTTTATAGAAGTGGTCATGACCTGGCATACAGAGCAGGCGCTTGTTGGTTGCATCATAAAAATAACTCTGGATTTCGTCTTCTGCCAGGGAGAACGGATTATAGATTTCTGCTTCTGCTTTGAGATCAGTATAGTCTGTCTGGCTAATGGCTACGAGCATAACGGCTTCCGCTTTCAGTTTGGGTGGATGCTTCTGCTAATTCCTGCGGTGTAATCCAATACAAACTAACAGGATCACGGGGATACAAGCCATCAATGATGGAACGAAGCTCGAACAAAGTCATTCGGCTGTGTTTCACAAAACTATCTTCTTCCACATCCGGCAGGACGGTGTTGAGGTTGGGGAAGAAATAGTCGAAGTAGCGAACCATGTAAAGCAATGAGTCGATGTCATCGCGCCTCAAGCTAAATTGCGGCAGTTCATGGATGGGTACGCCCAACTTTTTGAGCATTTTCGGGAAGCTGGATCGATTCATCATCATGACATAGGCATCAATGCCGAGTAACTTCGCTGCCTCTGCATAACCAGCAGCCATCGTATGAATGACGCGAGCAGCCCTGCGTGTACCGTAGATGGTGAGACGGCTCAATTCTCCTAATCCGCTCCCTTGCCCTGGTGCGCCAAGCTCTTGCAGCAGTTCATGAGGAACGTCAAACAACTCATCAATTGCCGCGTGCAAAAATGGATATTCGGAGGATCGTACAAGAGATGCACGCGCCGTACCCACGGGTTTGCCACGTTCCGTGACCAGTATCGTCAGCGAACGGGGTGATCCATCGGGAAGCTGCTCATAATCCAGTTCATCTGCATAGCGCTTGCGTGGGATGTGTCGGTAGTAGCGGCGGTAACCTGTCGAGCGTAGTCGAAAGCAAATTTCCTGATCTTCTGGTGTCTCTGCAATATGCCATGATATGTCTTCTGTTGGTTCCACGATGGTTTCCCAGGATGCAACGAGTAATCCTGAGTTTACTATATAACCAAGTATTTCAATGAAGTCTAGAGGACGTTAGTCAATTGTTTGAGAATGGTTACGTTTGTTGCGCCATTGTTGCAATTTCTGCGCCAGAATATCGGCATTGCGGCTGAAGTAGCGGTCAACGTGGGGGAAAGTGTAGCCCACAAAACCGATTCCGAAGAGAATCCCGCTGAGGATACGCACCCAGGAATTGAATGATCCCAGCGCATCTCCGGCGTAGAATTCTTGCGAAAATGCATTCCTCGTCAGGGAAGCGAGCCAGCTATTCTCGTAGCGGAAACCAGCGAAGAGCGTCTCCGCATCACTGACGGTATGCGTGATGCCATCCAGCACCAGTGGGGCAATCAATAGGAGCGCCAGCCACAGCGGAATCGCGTTCGGCTTCCGGCGCAGCGAAAGCAATCCGTAAACCATTGCGCTGATCCACCACGAGCCAAACATCGCCACCAGTCGATCTGACCAGGCCATCTTCCAACCGTGCGTTTCATCCCCGCGATAGCGCTTGAGCAACCGCGCATCTTCCAGGCGTTCCCCGGTGAATTCCAACGGAAGCTCATCCGGCGTGTACATCACCTGTTCGCCATAGAAGAAAAAAGAGCGATGCGCAAACTGGTGTGAAATCACCCCATATAGATCATAGATTGCATTCCCGGCGGCGCTCCATCCGGCCTGCATGAACGTAGGAGCCAGCAGCGGCAGCAGGTTAAACAGCGCAAAGATCAAAATGAAAATCGCCAGCCAGCGCCGAAACACACGTTCCATACGCATCAGGAAGCGAACTCGCGGTGGGATGATGGGTGTTGTGGTCATTGGTAATCGTTCAGCACAAATCGGATGTTCGTGATTTAACACAATTCTGCGATAATATCATGTAGCACCGAACAAGCAACCCAAAGGATTGAGACCTATGTCGCTCTGGCAGAGACTACGTCACCTTGTTCACCAACTGGAACAGTGGTGGGATCGCCTCTGGCAGCACTGGAGACAGAAGAGTTTGCAGCAGACTTCCGTGACGATTGTTCCTTTCATCGGGCATGGCACACATCATCTGCTGCGGATTCGTGGTCGTGTCCTGCAAAACCGCCGCGTGATCCCCGCGACGGAAGCCGATAGCATCTTTCAAAATCTGCGCAATATTTACCGCCGCTTCGTCACGGCGGAGGTTCCCCATGCAAAAATCACGGCTCGCTTCCAGGATCAGCAAGAGGTTGTGATGGCGAATGAAGAAGGCTATTTCCTGGTGGAGTTCCAGCTAGCAGAGGCGCTACCCCCCGAAGCGTACTGGCTCGAAGTGGAGCTGGCTTACGATGATGGCGAGCGCAGCGCCCAGGCCAAAGCCGCTGTGATTGTGCCTTCTGAGAATGCGGAATATGGCATCGTCAGCGACCTGGATGATACCGTGCTGCGCAGCGAAGTGATTAACTGGTTCAAGCTGGCGCGGAATACATTTTTGCGCAATGCTCACACGCGGCTGCCCTTTCATGGGGTAGCGGAGTTTTACCAGGCGCTGCAAGAAGGTGTGACACAGGGCGTGCATAACCCGATTTACTACGTCTCGAACAGTCCCTACAACCTCTACGATATGATTGAGGAGTTCTTCCGGCTGCGGCATATCCCGCTGGGGCCGATCTTCCTGCGAGATTTTGGCGTGAGCAGTGATTTTTTCGTGGTCTCGCGCAAACATAAGAAACGGCGCATTGAAGATTTGCTGGCGCTGTTCCCTGAGCTTCCTTTCATTCTCATTGGCGACAGCGGCGAACACGATGCCAGCATCTACCTGGAAATCATCAAAGCGTATCCAGGCCGAATCAAAGCGGTCTACATTCGTGATGTGGAACCTAACCGCCCTGGCACAACACGAGATCAGCGAGTGGAAGCGTTAGCCAAAGAAGCCGAAGAAATTGGTTGTGAGATGTTGCTGATTGGCGATACGCTGGCAGCAGCAGAACACGCTGTTTCGCATGGCTTCATCCTGGAAACGAAGCTGAAAACCATCGCAGCGGCGGTACAGGCTGACCAACCCACCAATCCGCTGGAAGCACTCGCGGATGCGGTACAGGGGTGAGGGCGGTGCGTTAGCCTCGCCATACCATCAGCAGCGCTTGTTGTATTACTTCACCGTAATCAGCGGGTGCAACTGCTTTTCCGTGTCGCATGATGTGCATGATTCGATCCAACTCTGGTTTCTGTAGCAGCCCCGGTAGTTGCTGTAGGATAAGTGCCGGAATACATTGTTTCAGCAGTTTCAGCAAACTCCGTGCATTTACATACGGCGTGCCTGAACAGTGCTGTGCCAGCGAAATACATAGATACACGAGCGCCCGCAGCACATGATCGCTCTGTCGGTGATAGATGGCGGTTTCCAGTGCAGTCAGTAAATGTTGGGATGCTTTCACCCACTGCCGATCCAGAACAAGGTAACGTCCATCTTCGACGGAAGTCCCAACGACCTGCCAGATCAAGTCATCGTGTTCAGCAATTTCACGGGCGAAATCAAAATGTTTCTGGCGAATCTGTGGCTCTCCAACACTGCCCATCAGCACACCCAGATACCAATGAGTCTGCCCGATCAACTCCGTATGATCAAGAGATTCTGCATGATGTAAGGCTTCTGTATAAAGACGCTCTGCAAAGGCGGAATGACCGTTGTAGTACGCCAACGCCCCGCGATTCATATACACATAAGCCAGCCGTTCCTGATGCTTGATGTCCAGGGCGAGTTTGTGCGCTTGTTTATAATGTTGTTCGGCTGTGGCATACCGACCTCGCTCTGCGGAGACAGTCCCCAGGCTGGTCGTCGTAAATGCCTGGATCAGCAAGGCATTCGCCTTTTTTGCCAGGTCATAGCTCTGTAGGTAGTAGGCATTCGCATAGCGGAAACGCCCGTCATAGAAAGCTGCCGAGCCGAGATTCGCCAGGATGACAGCGCGTTCAATGCCGTGAGCATATCCCAATGCACGCCTATACTGTAATTGCGCTGCGGCATAATCCCCGCGCTTCATATGGTAAATGCCATAGGCGCTGTGAACGGTACTCTTATAGCGATAGAGCGATTGCGTCTGGTTGACTCGCGCCAGCAAATTCTGGAGTTTTGGCTCCATATCGTGTAAATGACCGTGACGGACACTTGCATATATCTGGTCAATCTGGTGTCCAATCGAGTCCCTGGTCTGGTCGTTATTTTGCTGAATGACTTGCAGTGACTGATGTTCCGCTTGCATTGAAAAGGCCGCGAATGCGCTATCTGCTGCTATCGTCAAGGGGTCAGCTTCCAGCACGCTCATCTTCCCTGCGATGTGCTCGCGTGTCGCTTCCTCGAACCAATCAAAATCCTCTGCAACTTCCAGGAAATAGGTGTGATAGGCCGCCATCAGTTTTCTGGAAGGGTATAGCGTTCGCAGATACGGAATCGCTCGTAGACCCAGGCCGCACCAGCGCGTGAAAAGCAAAGCCTCAAACGGATTCATTACATCTCGAAACAGATCAATGAAATGCAGCACCGTGTCAAGTTCGTAGTTGGTGTGTTCTTCTGCACCGGCTGGTTCGCGGAATGCCCGCCGGAAAGTATCTTTCGAGATACCCAGAGCTTCATAGGTGGATTTGTAGGTGCGCTTCGTGCGGGTTTCGTGGAGTTCTTCCACAAAGCGAATGACCTGATTTTTTTCGGACATCTTACACGTTCCCCGGAGAATTCCTGCAAGTGTCATTTCTGACACTTCTCATCCTGAATACGATGTTTCGCTGTGTCAAGCCTATGGCAAAGTAAAACGTGCGTGTTCGTGGCAGTGTTCGCCCTGCCTATACATGCAGCGAACACCTCGGACACGGATTGCTGATTCGGTTCCGAAGGGGGAATGAATGACAGGTTACTTCAAGTGCCCCCGCTGCCAAACGGATGTGCGCGGTTATCACATCTATCAATGCAGTTGCAAAGCGATCTTCTGCATGAAAGATGCCTTCACCATCGCACATGTTCCTGGCTGTGGAGTTAAGGGTTGCCCGCGCTGTGGCAAGCAGTACGACGCACGGCAAGTCGGGTATATCAAGTTCTAGTGTCGGGGAGTGGAACCTTTGCGATAGGGTTCCACTCTATCTCAGCCCAACTAGAATTCTTTGCTCCAGAGATATTCCCGGTGGAAGTCACGGAAACCTGCCCGCTCATACATGTTATTCATCCAGTGATCGTCCCCGCAGCTTACGTAGGCGCGTTGTATACCCGCGTAGCGCAGTCGTCGCAGGACTTCAAATAGCAGGGCAGTTGCCAAGCCCTGTAAGCGATGTTCAGGATGTGTACACGCAGGGGACACTTGCGCGTCCTGGCTGGTCGCGTTCATCATCGCGCTGCAATGCGAGACGACCTCCCCACCTTCATCCTCAATCACCAGATGTAGGCGATCCTGGTAATGTGGGGATTGCCGGAAATTGCCGACAGCCTCCGAAGAAAGGGGACTATTCAGGCATTTCGACAACAATTCTGCGACGAAACCATCCTCTTTCTCAGTCGGCTTCACCTCACGCAAGAAATAACCTTCCGGCACGTAGGGAGCCTCGACGGGCGCACGTAGTGAGCGCCAACGCTGGTGACGACGGTTACGCTGGCGGCGGAAGCGCTGTTGTGCCAGCAGCATCTGGCGGTAATCATCATAATCAAAGACCCAGGTTTGCAGCACACGCTGTCCTACTGGGGCGTGTATGGCGAGTTTGGCGTGCGCCCAGTCGAAAATTTCCGGCTCAACATCACGGTAATCCGGGTGGATTTGTAGAACTACTTCGCCAGAATCGTGCGGATGCGCCAGCGCCACCAGTTCGCCTGTTTCCGTTTCCCATATTCGGATTTGTTCGGTGGGGAAAGAATCGAGATCGTCGCGCAAGTAACGCCAGCTTTCCCACTGACGCAGCGACCAGTTATGGCGCGTCCAATTCAACTGTTGGGTGACGATGAGGAGATTGCGCACGCGCTCAAGATCATCCGGCTCGTGATAGTTCCGCGCAACAATTGCCATGATACTGTTCCTTTCCACCCCTATTCTAATTGTGCAACTGAGAAACCCTGAAAGCAAATGCAAATATCACCTAAGAAGGCCTAAGTTCATCCTCATAGAACGCAGCACTAGCTCGCAACTACCCTATACTCTATGTGAATTTAACTTTTAGTTTGCGAGGATTCGGATGTATAGTAGGAGTAACACGGTTGGATACATCAGATTCATGAAGTTTGTCATGGTTGATTTGGGGCGTAAGGACAAAATCTGTGGAAGTGAATGTTGTTCACGTTGTGTCGATTATCATGATCAGTTATTTGATCGGCTCCCTGCCAACAGCCTATCTCGTTGTACTCTTTACGAGTCAGATCAATGTATTTGAAGTTGGCAGCGGCAATATGGGTGGGACGAATGTAGCACGTACAGTCGGCATGCGCTGGGGCATTTTCACGGCCTTCCTGGATGCGCTGAAAGGCAGCGGCGCGGTGCAAATCGCCCGCATCATCTGGCCTGACCCCGACTGGCATCTGGCAATTGCGATCATCGCCGGGGTGGCTGCTGTAATTGGTCACAACTGGTCGATCTTCGCCACAGCACTCTATTACCACTACAATCACCAATTCAGCATTCGTGGTGGTAAGGGGGCTGCCACAGCGTATGGGACAATGATTCAGTTGCTCCCGCCCTGGCCTCTGATTGCGATGATGGTCGTCGGTGTGATTCTGGCGCTGATTACGCGCTATGCGTCGTTGGCGGTGCTGGTATCATTTGCGGTTGGCCTCGGCTGGGGGTTGGTCTGGGCGGAGAATGTGGGCTACAGCGCTTTATATGTGCCGTACATTGCCTTACTCACCGTTCTGATTTTATGGCGATTCCGCGAGAATATTCAGCGGTTGGCGACCGGAACCGAACGCAAGTTGGGGGAGCGCGTGAGCTAGCGCAGCCCCAGGAGGTATGGACGATGGATGATGCAACTCGTCAACATCTCACCGAAGTGCAGGCCAAATACAGCGAACTACTCATGACGAAGGCCAATGTGATTGGTGTTGGTATCGGCTATGCCCAGGTCGATGGTGAGTTGACCGACACCCCGGCAATTGTTGCGCTCGTACAGGTGAAACTACCCCTCAGCGCCCTCGCTGCTGAAGACATCATCCCCCCCACGCTGGACGATATGCGCGTCGATGTGCAGGAAACCGGAGCCATCAACGCATTCTGATGCACGGTGGTGGGGCGTAGGGGAGGCGTATCCCGCGCAACCATCCGCCTCGTTGTAACGGTGCTACTGTGGAACAAATTCACAGTACATCATTTCCAGAGAGGGGGAGACCATGCGCCGCTGTAGCGTTCTCCTATTTATATTGCTATTGACTGTGCCACTTTCCGCGCAGGAATCCACCGAAGAACCCACCATCCCCGACCCGATGCCACTGGTGGAATCCACCGAGCAGGACATCACCAACATTTTGCTGATCGGCAGCGCTACCGAACATGACAGCCACGACATGGGACTCACCGATACGCTGATGATCGTCTCCGTGAATCAATCGGCGGAGCATGTGGCGGTGGTTTCGATCCCGCGTGATCTGTACGTCTATGCCGAGGGCGAAGGCATGGTGAAGATCAACCAGGTGTATTTCATGGCGGAGCGCCACGAAGCGGGCAGCGGCATGGCTGCGCTCAAAGCGGCGATCACCTACAACCTGGGGCTGGAAATTGATTATTATGCGCGGGTGGATTTTGACGAATTCAGTTCGCTGGTGGATATGGTGGGTGGAATCGAGATTGCTGTCGATTGTGCGATTGAGGATTGGCGGCTGAAAGCACCCAATCTGGATAAGCACGATGAGAACAACTGGGAGATGTTCACGCTCTGGTCAGGCTGGCATTATATGGATGGTGATCTGGCGCTGTGGTATGTGCGCAGCCGCCGCACCAGCAACGATATTGACCGGGGTCGCCGTCAGCAAGATGTGATGCGAGCGATCTGGCGTGAAATCCGCGAAGATGGCTTGCTGGAAAATTTCCCGGAATTGTGGGAGCAGTTCAATCGCGTTGTGGAAACAGACATCACCCTCAGCGATGCGCTTGGATTTCTTCCGTTGGCGAGTGCGCTGGAATCTGCCGCCATCGAAACCTATACCTTCCGCATCGGGCAGGAAATCGAACAGGGATACACCCCCGGTGATGGTCGCTTCGTCTTCTATCCGCAGCGTGAAGCGGTAATTGCTCTGATGCAGCAGGTGGTTATGCCGCCGAACACCAGCCGACTCGCGCAGGGCTTACCGACCGCCCTGGTTTATAACGCCAGCGGCATCGAGAATCTGCATTATGTGGCGGCGCAGCAATTGGAACGCGAAGGCATCCTGGCAATTGTGACCGGCGACTACACGCAGCCGCGCAATTATAACCGCGTGGTCGATCACACCGGGAACAGTAAGAACAGCCGCGTTCCGCTGATCCAGGATGTGTTGCATATCACCATCGAAGGCGTGGGCGTAGAACCTGATCCGCAGCGCGAATACGACTACGAAATTTATATCGGCAACCAGTACCAATTCTGGACGTGCGCCTATCCCGTCATCCAGCCGGAATACACGGAAACACCAGAAGGCGAATAAAAAGCCATTCCCCCCTTCCGTCCCCCCGCTGCGCAAGGGGAAACCGAGTCCCTCTTCACGAAGTGGGGAGGGATTTAGGGAGGGGAAACTTTTCATTTGATAGAGCGTTACAACACGCTGTGCGTGTTACAATCTCCGACGATACGCAAATGAATGAGGCAATTCACCCATGCGACGAGATTTTCGATTCTTTTACTGGTTGCTGATTTTCTGGCTGAGTTTTGCAGTTGGCGCACAGGAGCCGGAAGACCTGCGCCTGGAATATTTTGGGGAAGCGAGCATTTCCTCACTGACTACATTCGATGGTGTCCCGGTGGGTGGCCTCTCTGGTATTACATTTGATCCGCAATCCGGCACATATTACACCATCAGCGATGTCAGCGAGCAGTATACGCTGCTGGGTGTGCCGCGTTTCTATACACTGGACATTGCGCTGGATGCCGATAGTGCAGATCGCGTGCAGGTGGAGATCATCGCCATGCAAACCATCCAGCCATCCACAGAAGGAGATTTTTACCCTGAAGGCAGCGTGGACGCGGAAGGAATTCGCCTGCTGCTGGAAAGCGGGAATTTGCTGTGGGTCAACGAAAATGATGCAGATGGCATTCCAGCACTGCGCATCATGCAACCGGATGGCCTGACGATCCGGGAGTATTCGCTGCCGGAACGCTACCTCTCCGGCGTGCGGGACAACAAGGCTTTGGAATCGCTGGCGATTTCGCCGGATGGCACGCGGATTTACCTGGGAACGGAAAATGGCTTGCAGCAAGATGATGCCAGCCAGAGCCGTATTTTGATGCTGGATGCTGAGTCGGGTGAAGCGCTGGCGGAGTGGCTGTATCCGCTGGAAGATGTTGGGGGCAATGGCCTGACGGAACTGCTGGCGCTGGATGATGATACCTTGCTGGCGCTGGAGCGTGCCTATTCACGCGGTGTGGGCAATACAATTCATCTTTTTGTGATAGATGTCTCCGACGCAGACAGCCCGCTGGTAAAAATCCCGCTGCTGGCGCTGCACGAAGGGGATTACGGCCTTGACCTGGATAACATCGAAGGCATGACCTGGGGCGATTCCATTGACGGGCAGCGAACCCTTATCCTCATCAGCGATAATAATTTCAACCCGCGTTCGCAGCCCACCACCCAATTCCTCGTTTTTCTGGTGGATGAGCGTGAATAAGCTGTTTTTTCCCAACGATGTTTTTGCAACATGCCTCATTCTGAGGACGGACTCAGCCAGGCAATCGCTTTCTCGACGGGCAGCTTCAGCGTAGGGATACGCAAACGAACGGGTTCCCTGGGCAGGGTGGGTTTTGGGACGACCTGCTTGAGCGGTACTCCGTAGAACGCTGCCCGCACAATCGGAATGAACATCCACAGGTAGAACAACAGCACGAGCATGTTCACGAAGCTCACACGGAAATCAACATCTGGTTGCGTGATGAGTACATAGAGAGCGGTCAGGATCGCGGCAATGACATATACAAATTGGAACCAGAGCAAGTTAGGGTAGAAGCCATCCTGCCGTGTTTTGCGCGTGACTTTGTACCTGGGTTTTTCGTTCTTGGAGCGGATCGCAATCCAGAAAGCTTTCGCGTGGGTGAGCCAGTGCCCCAGCCAGAACTGCTGCATGCGTAACAACATGAACAAATGCCCATCGGTCATTGCCACAAAATACACCAGGATCGTCATGATCCAGAAAGTGATCAGCGAAATTTCAATCGGCATATAATTCCCGGTCACGACATTGAGGATGGGCAGTGCCATGAGCATAGGCGAAAGGAAGACCGAACTCAGATGCGAAACGCCACTTTCAGCATATTGCAACCGTTGTGGCAGTGAGAGGCCGGGTTTTGTCAGTGGGCTGTTGTAGAAGAACAACCGGAAGGTATCCGCCGCCCAGGTACCGCGCTGCTTCAGCAAACCGGGGATGTCATCTGGTGCAAGCCCACAGGTGAGGACTTCGTTGTAATACTCCGTTTTCCAGCCCGCTGCGTGCAATTCGTAGCTGGTCGTCAAATCTTCCACAATATTCCAGGTGGAGAACCCACCAATGGAATGCAGCGCCTCAATACGCCAGATTACGCCGCTGCCACACGCAAAGGCCGAATTCATGCCGTTACGCCCTGCCTGGATATTGTCATAGAAGACTCGATCCCGTGTGCCAAACAAATCATTCTTCACAGGCCAGACATCTTTGGGTGTCTGCACCAGGGCGATCTTTTCATCCTGAAAGAAGGGAATGACTTTGTGCATGAACGAGGGATGGATAATTTCATCCGCATCCTGGGTGAGAATGAGCGTTACCTGTGGCAGATGGTCGGCAATGTAGCGCAGCACCGAATTGAGGTTCCCCGCTTTGGCATCTTTCTTCGCCCCGAAGTTGTAGCGGAAGCCTTCTTCATCGGCTGCTTTTTGTACCGCTTCACGATGACCATCGTCGGAAATGATGAAGTGTATGCGGTCTTCAGGATATTCCAGCCCGCGCAAAGAACGCATGGTGTTGCGCAGGATGGGTACTGGTTCGCCATAGGTGGGGATGACAACGGCAACATGGGGTAACTCGCCAACTTGCTCGGGTGTTTTGCGCGTGTACCGTGGAAAGGCTTGATTGACAAAGTTGAGCATCAGGGATAAGTACATCCCCGTTGATGCTATGAAGTGTAGGATCGTCTGTGGTGACGGGGCAGTGATGGCAATTTCCAGGCTGTGCGCTGCATAATACTGCCCGCCAATCAACATCGCCAGCCCTGCCAGCCGGAACATCCACACGCGGAAATGCTCAACAAAAACAAAAATGACGGCAATCAACGCCAGGAACGGAAGCACATGAATGTCCTGGATGAGTAAGGCAATTCCCGCCACGATGCTGAATCGCATCCAGCGCTTGCGGGGGAGTGCGAGAAAAGCGATGGTAGCGAAGCCCGCTGCATAAAATATAGGATGCGTCGTAACCGCCCAGAAGAGATGTTCAAGACGGCTGAGGAGAAATATATCAAGCAGAATTACACCCGCACCCACGACAAGGAGCAGCATAAACTTGAGCCATGATTTCATTGATGCATTCCCCTACTAACGAAATAAAATCGTACTCGTAAGGCATATTACGGCTGCAAGAATTTTTTCTACTGTGTGGGATTGGCTCGTTGATTTAATTTGGTATGAGGTCGCGTAGTGATTTGAATCGGTTGGTGTGAGAAGCCAACCGTTACACTGTAATTCAGATATTTACGCGCCCCTATCCGCCATACTAAGACATTTGAGATTGAAACACATAGTACCAATTTCCCAGTTAACCATCTTGTTACTGCTTCTTTATCACTGCGATGGGTCACATATCAATCTGCACAAAGATCGCAACGGAGATATGTGCAGGGCTTCAGGCGTTAAGAACCTATGCGAAAAACGATTTTTGCGGGAAAACGCCCATAGGACCTTGTTGGCGAATCGGTGTAGGGGCGATCCCCACGTGGTCGCCCTGGGAGCGCACACGGGCGCTCCCCTACAAAAACACAATGATTCATGGATTCGCCAACAGCATCCCATAGGACCTTTTTGCATCATGTCGAACCTGTTTGTTGGACAGGGGGCGGGTCTTAGTCCGTACCCCCTACGAGATTTCTCGGATAGATACAGAATTGGAGAATCGAATCTACTGTGAGTTCACTTCCCAGAAGATCAAGCGCCCAAATACGCTCGGATTTCGCCAGGATTGATCGTCAGCATCAGCGGCTGACCAGATCAGCTTGGTGGTCTGGGAATCTTCCGCCGATGCTGCGCCGTTGAGATGTACCTGGAATCCGAGTATCTGCCCATTGGCTGGCGTAATCGTCCAGACATCATTTTCCAGCGGGACAGCCGCTTCGATGATGTAGCCGTCTTCCGTCTCTACAGCAACAGCGGTGACATTGACATCGGCTCCGTTGTATCCACCGAAGATGGTTTCTTCCGGGTTTTCGATATTGGCAGCCAACACACCAATCTGCGCGATCCCTGTGCTGTAGCGGGTCGCAAACAGGTTATCCGTTGTGTTCAGGTAAAACTCAACCGAGTCTTCTTTGTACCACTCGTTCAGTGGTTCATAAACTCCGTAGACCAGGTTGCTATCACGGACGTTCGCCATGAAATAGAAGTTTGTGTCATCGGCTGCTGCGGCAAAAGTCACCGATTCCGTATTCGCATCTTCGCTGGTATCGCCCATGCTGACACGCGGTACATTCTCCCAGTCCGCTAAATCCCCATCCAGTTCGATGAAAACCGGGAAGGGCGCATAATACGCCACGCCATGCACTGCATCAGGCGCAAGTTGTGCTTCATTGCTCAGGGTTGGTTCTGGGATGACGATTTCTCGCAAGATTGCACCATCTGCATACGCTGTCGCAACCTCATCACGGAGGACAGGCGCTGCCCCGGCTGCCCGTGCCAGAACATCCAGCAAGGCGAAGTACGCGGGTTTTGGTTGATACTCGCCATCAAAGATCAGCGGCTCAACATCCGTATTTTCGGAATGCTCTTCCTGACGCAGCCAGGATACCTGGTCATGTACACCCCAGATGACCAGGGCAGTGCAGGCTTCGTGATTCAGGCAGGTTTGCAAAACGCGGTAATAATCCCCGGCTTGTCGATCAAAAACTTCTTCGGTAGCTTCGCCTTCGTAATACACATCCATTTCGGTAATCTGCACTTGCAAACCCAGTTCACCCAGGCGAGTCAGGTTATTGGTCAGATTGGTGGTGTTGACTGCCTGGTAGGCTTCTGTTTCGCCCAACTCGATATGCATTTGCAGCCCAACGCCATCAAGGGGAATGCCACGTTCAACCATCCCGGCGACGAGTTCATAAATCGCGTTTGCCTTGTTGGAACGGCCTTCTCCGTCATAGTCATTGTAGAAGAGCAGGGCATCCGGGTCTGCTTCACGGGCAAATTGGAAAGCGAGGTCGATATACTCTTCACCAATCCATTGCAACCAGATGGTATTGCGCAGGTTTCCATCTTCATTCACCGCCTCATTGACTACATCCCAGATGGCAATGCGCCCCTGGTAACGCTGCATTACGGTGAAGATGTGTTCGCGCATGATGTCGATGGCTTCTTCGCGGGAGAACGCTCCATTCAGCAACCAGTCCGGGTTGCAGCGATGCCAGAGCAAGGTATGCCCCCGAACTACCATATTATTCTCTGCCGCGAAATCAACCAGGCGATCCAGTTCGTCAAAGTCAAACGAACCTTGCTGTGGCTGCAATTCACAGAACTTGGCTTCGTTTTCCGGCGTGAGCATGTTGAATTCACCTGCGAGGGTTTCCGCGTATGCTGGTGTATTGATGTTATCTGCGCGTGCGGCTGCGCCGATGTAGAAATCATTCAGGTCTGCTAGCTCACGCAGAGGCGGCAGGTCTTCCTGTGCGGAAACAAGACTTATACTGACGAGCATCAGCAGGACAATGAGAGGCATCATTCGCTTCAAGGGCATGGGTGTCACCTTTTCCTTATATTGTGTTGCAGATTCGTGAACCAGCGGCAAATGAAGGGTCTCCAGTCAGTGTGCGGTAGCGAAAACCAGTCATGGCCTCTGGCTCTACACAATTATAACCGAACATTACACAGACTGCGCCTTGCAGTTTGGTTCCCTATTTTTCTGCTGCCGGGATTGATGCGGTGGCACATCATGAATTTGTCACCTTTTTTGTGTGAGGTGGCTCTATACAATAAAGCAACACAAATCATCTGGTAGGTATGGAGTAGTATTGTGAAAAATCGTCCTCCTGATAAGAACGATCATCCGACCAAGAACAACGGCGGTGGTGGCGGTGGCGATAAACGCCCCGATCCTTTTGCAAATGGTAGCTGGCAGCGCTATTGGCCTCTGCTGATAGCGGGTGCAGCCATCATCCTGATTTTCGTCTTCGCCAACCAGCGCCAGGTGACTGGGCAGCCTGTACCCTTCAATGAAATCTATGCTGACATCGAAAGCGGCAGAGTTGCGGAGATCGTCGTTGTTGGTGGTGAACGAGTGCAGATCATCTACAACGATCTGGAAACTCGCCCCAAAGTGACCTACAAGTACCCGACGACGAATCTGCTGGCAACCCTGGGCTATGACAGCCTGGAAGATTTACCACCGGGTACTGTCTACCGGGAAGAACCGGGCGACGATACGATGAACATTCTCTTCAATATGCTCATCATCATTGTGCCGACGGTCATCATTTTCTGGTTCCTGTGGCGCATGATGCGTTCCGTCCGCAGTGGGCAAGACCAAGCCATGAGCTTCGGACGCAGCCGCGCACGAGTGAGCCGTGATATGGAACGCCCGCAAGTGACATTTGCTGATGTAGCAGGCGCGGAAGAAGCCAAGCAAGATCTGCAAGAAGTGGTGGAATTCCTGCGTGAGCCGGAAAAATTCATCCGCCTGGGGGCGCGTGTTCCCAAAGGTGTGCTGATGGTCGGCCCTCCGGGGACGGGTAAAACCCTGATGGCGCGTGCGGTTGCGGGTGAAGCGGGTGCGCCGTTCTTCAGCATCAGCGGTTCGGAATTTGTGGAAATGTTCGTTGGCGTGGGGGCCTCCCGCGTGCGTGATCTCTTCGAGCGTGCCAAGGCGGAAGCCCCTGCGATCATCTTCATTGATGAAATCGACGCGGTAGGCCGTCAGCGTGGCGCTGGCCTGGGTGGTGGTCATGATGAACGTGAACAGACGCTGAACCAGATTCTGGTGGAAATGGACGGCTTCGAGAATGATGCCAATGTCATCATCATCGCAGCCACCAACCGCCCGGATATTCTCGATCCGGCGCTGCTGCGACCTGGGCGCTTTGACCGCAAAGTGGTGATGGATAACCCGGACGTGAAGGGGCGCGAAGACATTCTGGCAGTGCATACACGCGGGAAACCCCTCAGTAAAGATGTGGACGTTGAGGCGATTGCCAAGATCACGGCAGGCTTCAGCGGTGCTGACCTGGAAAACCTGGTGAACGAAGCCGCGATTCTGGCGGCACGTCGCAACAAGAAGTCCATCGGCATGAGCGAAATGCAGGAAAGTATGGAGCGCGTGGTGATGGGGCCGGAACGCCGCAGCCGCGTCATCAGCCCGGAAGAGAAAGAGAAAATCGCGTACCACGAAGCAGGCCATGCCATTCTGCATCATGTGCTGGAACACACCGCGCCCGTTCACAAGATCACCATCGTGGCGCGTGGTCAGGCGGGTGGCTATGTGATGCCGCTGCCTGTCCGTGAAAATGGCTTGCTCTCCAGGGAAGAATTTGTGGATCGCATCGTGGCGGCGATGGGTGGTCGCGCAGCAGAAGAACTGATCTACAACCAGTTCACCACCGGAGCCAGCCAGGACTTGCGCCAATCGACATCCTGGGCGCGTGCGATGGTCACGCAGTTCGGTATGAGCGAGAAGCTGGGGCCGCGTGCCTATGGCAGCAACAATGGCCCGGTTTTCCTGGGGCGCGAGATGGGCGAAACCCGCGACTACAGCGAACACTACGCCCAGGCCATTGACGACGAAGTCAAGAACATCCTGGAAGCAGCGTATCACCGCGCAAAGGCGCTGCTTGCGGAAAACCGCGAGAAGATGGAGCAGTTAGTCAGCATCTTGCTGGAACGCGAGACGTTGGACAGCAGCGAATTCGTGGAAATCATGGATGGCAATTTCGGTTCGCTAGCCACAGACACCGAATAAGCATCCTGTGTATGGGGGCGCGTTCACGGATGCGCCCTCTACTGCTGGCTTATACCCACTGCACATCCGGGTTCAGGTGCGATGTATCCCCGTTGATGCGCACATACCACTTCCCACCTTCGTAGACCAATTGAGTCAAGCAAGCGACATCATGCCGGAAGGTGTTTTCTGGTTTGCCGGTTAGCTGCGTGCTGACCCCGCTGACGACTTTTCCATGCCCCACGAGCAGCAAGTTCCCGTCATATTGTTCCAGCAGATGTGTCACGGTGCGCAACAAGCGTTCACGCACGTCTTTTTCGCTTTCCGGGAATACAGGCAAGATGAAAGGCGTATAACGGGTATCAATCATGGGGAATTCTTCACCGCGCTGATGCGCAGTGGGTAGTTCAACCGCACTGGAAACCAGGTAACGGCTCTGCCATTCGCCGATCCCTGGCTCGACCATGACTGGCTGCTGAAGGGACTCCGCAATGGGTGCAGCCGTTTGTAGGGCGCGAATGTAGGGCGATACAAAAATATGGTCGATAGCTTCGGCTTGCAACCGTTTCGCCAGTAATTGTACCTGACGCATGCCCTGTTCGCTCAGGTGAGGATCATGGCGCTTATCTTCTGTGCTGTACCATTTGGGACGAATGGCATCAATGCGCTGCCCATGTCGGCAGAGGTATAATGAACGGTTTTCCATACAATTTTCCGGTAATCATCTGGCGATGTCCTCCTGCGGGGCAGGGATTGTATTATGCGCGAGGTAGCGACAAAGAAATAGGGGCAGTCGAAGTGCGTGGTGAAGATGTTCCCGCAACCAGCCAGGATAGAGCGCTTGCAGGTACAAACGCCGAAAACTGCGTTGTGTCCTGGGCGACTTCGTAGAAGGACGCTTTGATGTCATACAGCTATGCCTATCTCGTCGTTTGAACAGCGGGATTACTGAACTCATGCTACACTACAAGTAGTCTTGCAAACTAGGAAGTGATATTCATTTGCGACCATGAAGTAAGGAGTGCATGTATGCGCCGTTTTTTGCTTGTTGGTATCTGTATCGTGCTATTCTCCGTGCTGGGGACGAACGTCATCGCCCAGGATGATAGCAACGAAATTATTCATGTGGTGCAAGCAGGGGAGAATCTGTACCGCATCGGATTGCGCTACGGCGTACCCTTCACTGCGATTGCCCAGGCTAATGGCATCGCCAACACAAATTTGATCTACGTTGGGCAGCAATTGCGCATTCCCGGCACGACTGGCGGTACGCCCGTTACCCCGGAACCGGGCGATGGTGATGGCTCAGGCGATGGCGGTACTCCATCAACCTACGTCGTGCAGGCGGGGGATACCCTGGGTGCGATTGCACGGCGTTTCGGAACTACCTACCAGGCAATTGCCCAGGCCAACGGCATCGCTAATCCGAATTTGATCTTCGTCGGGCAGCAGTTGACCATCCCCGGCGGCACAGGTTCAACGCCGCCTGTTGATGGTGGTACAAATCCACCGCCGAATACCGCGCCGATCACTGGTTTTGCACTCGGTGGACATGTCACACAGGGCAATTACCCGTACAGTGATTTGATGCGTGGCACAGGCATGACATGGGCGAAACGCCAGATTGTCTGGTCACAGGGGACACCCGCCAGCAACTTCCAGGGTGAAATTGATGCAGCCAAGAGTCGCGGCTTCCGCATCCTACTCAGCGTCGTTGGTGAACCGTCACAACTTGCTGCGAACCCGACACAGTATTACCAGGATTTCGCCGCCTTTTTAGGTGGATTGGCTGCCGGTGGCGCGGATGCTATCGAAGTGTGGAACGAACCGAACATCGACCGTGAATGGCCTTCGGGTCAGATCAGCGGCGCAAATTACACACAGATGCTGAATACCGCCTATCAGGTCATCAAGGCCAATAACAGCGCGACTCTGGTCGTCAGTGCGGCTCCGGCTCCATCTGGTGGCTTGCCGAATAACACCACCACGGGCTGGAACGATGATGCCTTCATCCAGCAGATGGCGCAGGCAGGGGCAGCGAACTTCATGGATTGTGTCGGTATTCACTACAATGCGGGTGCTGTTCCACCAACGGCAAGTTCCGGCGCTCCGGTTGGCAGTGCAGGGCATTACTCCTGGTACTATCAGCCGATGGTGAACCTCTATTCGAGCGCTTTCCCCGGTAAGCCGCTGTGCTTCACAGAAATTGGTTACCTCAGCGGTGAAGGGTTGGGGGCGCTGCCCGGCGGTTTCTCCTGGGCATCCGGCAATAGTGTCGCAGAGCAGGCGGAATGGCTGGCGCAAGCGGCTGTGCTGGCACGTAACAGCGGCATTGTGCGCCTGTTCATCGTCTGGAATGTGGACTCAACCAACTTCGGTGGGGCTGACCCGCAGGCAGGGTATGCCATCGTGCGCCCGGATGGAACATGCCCCGCATGTAACACCATCTCAGCGGCGTTGAATTAGTTGATTGGCACGGGCGGAACATGTTCCGCCCCTATAGAAACCAGCTTCTACTGTGGGCACGACATGTCGTGCCCGAAATTGCTTTCTTCCCTTCGGATCGCCCATGCAATCAGAGCGTGTTTGTTAAAACGGACATTAAGCGAAAGATAGCCGAGGATTGAAATCCCCGGCTACAAAAGACCCAAACCCACTGAAGGGGTTGTAAGGGTGTTCTATAGATCAGGGTGGTTACCAAGCGTCCCTTTAGTGGACGCTCACCCTGGTGTAGCCTGACGTTTTGAACGTCAGGCGCAGGGCAGCAAGCCATGCATTTGCGAGAAGAACGCTTAACTTGACAGCGATGGGGGAGACTTCTGGCTCCCTCCTTGAGAATCGGGGAGGGGTTGGGGAGTGGCTAAATATGTCTTGTTCTGATGGCTTTCTTCCCTTCGGATCGCCCATGCAATCAAATCCCGTTTTCAATTGTAAATTATAAATAGAGATGTAAATAGAAAACAGCCCTTTTGTCCTGTTGCTTTCCCCTGCACCCTCCCAGATCAAAACAAAACCTTACGCTTTGTAACGAAATATTTGTTTATTTTTCAGGTGGCGTACATTACAATGTGTTACATGTTGGGACAACGGATCAGGTTTTACCATGAACGCAGAAGTAATTGTGCGCTGGCACAACAACGAGCAGAATATTATCTATGCGACAGTGCCGACGGAATGGACATGGGAAGACGCTTACGTGATGATCGAGCGTATCTACCAGTTGCAGGAAACTGTCAATCATCCTACTGACCTCATCTACGATATGCGCAACATCAACCCGCTGCCGAAATCTGCCATCCCCAATTTACGGCGGATGCTCAACAGCGAACACCCCAATGATCGCCTCAATATCATCGTTACGCGGGATACTTTTCTGCGGCAGATGCTGGAACTGGTCGTGCGTACTTTCTCGCAGGATCGCAAAAATCCGGCGCTGTTGCACTTCACCACCTCGCAGGATAAGGCGATAGAATACATTCACGCTTACGAAACGCTGGAAGCACGGCTGTAAATAACGTGAATTTTGTTGGCTTCATGGTTAGAAAGAGCATTGTTATTAGGCACTATAGGTCATTCCGCTGCAATAGACTCTCGTAGGGGCATGGCCCGCCATGCCCACCATTCAAGGTAAGTTTTAGAGCGTGTTTGTAAATAAAAATGTTACGATCAGAACAAGGCATATTGAGCCACTCCCCAACCCCCTCTCCGATGCTCAAGGAGGGGGCTAGAAGTCTCCCCTCACACAGTGGGGGGAGATTTAAGGCTTGTCCGGTATTACTGTCGTGGTCATTGAGGCTTTTCTCGGCTTTTAACAGATCACATTGTAGGGACGAGGCCTGCCTCGTCCGAAACAAGCAGGCGGACAACGCAGGCGTTGTCCCTACAGGCGGCGATCTTGCCTATGAACCCGATGTTTGCGTTGGTTTCAATACCGGACAACGCTATTTAGAGGGGGGATACATGACGAGCAAAATGGCAAACTTTCGCGTAATGTCTGTTTTAACAAACACGCTCTTAGAGCTTTTGATTCAGCCGCCAGAAGCTAACAGCCAGCGGTAATGAGACAAAAAGACAAGCACGACAGCAATGCAAGCGCATCCAAAACTAACGTTTCATAGTGCATGGCATGGGAAGAGGGACACGGTGTAATTGCCGTGCCCCTGAAGATTGCTGCTATTTGGCGAATTCGATTGCGCGGGTTTCGCGGATCACATGGACTTTGATCTGCCCTGGATACTGCATTGATTCTTCGATTTGCTTGGCAATGGTGCGCGAGAGTTCATGCGCTGCCAGATCATCGACTTCTTCCGGGCGAACGATGATACGAACTTCGCGGCCTGCTTGTAGGGCGTAGCTCTGGTCAACACCTTTGAAACCGTTGGCGATTTCTTCCAGTGCTTTCACGCGCTTGATGTAATTTTCCAGGCTTTCACGGCGTGCGCCCGGACGAGCGCCGGAGATGGCATCGGCGGCTTCCACCAGATAGGCTTCCACGCAGATTTTTTCTACTTCATGATGATGTGCTGCCACGCAGTTGACCACGCTGGGATGTACACCATAGCGCTGCAAAATTTCTGCACCGATGGTGGCGTGTGTGCCTTCGGTGTTATGGTCAACGGCCTTGCCGATGTCGTGCATCAAACCGCCTGCTTTAGCAATCTGCACATCTGCGCCTAATTCATAGGCCATCATCCCGGCGAGGTGCGCGGTTTCGATGGCGTGCGCGTGCTGGTTCTGCCCGTAGCTGGTGCGGAACTTGAGTTGACCGAGCAAGCGGATAATTTCCGGGTGCAGGCCATGAATGCCCGTTTCGTAGGCGGCGCGTTCGCCTTCTTCGCGGATCGTCTGCTCAACTTCTTTGTTGGTATCTTCCACCAACTTCTCGATGCGTGCGGGGTGGATGCGCCCATCAGCGACCAATTTCGCCATCGTCTGCTTGGCGACTTCGCGCCGCACCGGGTCAAAGCTGCTGATGGTGATGGCTTCCGGCGTATCGTCCACGATGACATCTACCCCGGTTGCCAATTCAAAGGCACGGATGTTGCGCCCATTGCGTCCGATGATGCGCCCCTTCATATCATCGCTCGGCAGCGGAACAACGCTCACCGCGATTTCACTGACGTGTTCGCTGGCGAGTCGTTGCACCGCCATCGAGACAATGCTGCGGGCGCGTTTATCGGCTTCTTCATGGGCTTCCGCTTCCACCTGGCGGATGGTGCGGGCGATGTCGTTGCGGGCTTCTTGTTCGGCTTTTGCCAGCACTTCTGCACGCGCTTCTTCTACAGTCATTTGCGAGATGCGCTGCATTTCCTCGAACTGCAATTCTTCCGCTTTGTTCAGTTCGTTCTGCTTTTTATCCAACACACTCTGTCGTTTGTTCAGATTTTGCTCGCGCTGTTCCAGGCGTTCTTGCCGTCGGTCAATATCTTCGGCGCGTTTATCCAGCCCTTCGCGGCGGCGCTGCAAACCATTCTCTTCGCGGTCTAGTTCCTGGCGGCGGCGGCTGATGTTCTCTTCTGCTTCATCCAGACGGTTACGGGCTTTGCGTTCGGCATCATCAATTGCTGCTTTTGCCTTCTTGTCTGCATCTTCAGTGATCTGCCGGGCTTCGCTCTGGGCGCGGGTGAGGATGCTCTCCCCCTCATCCTTTTGTTGTTCCAGCAGTTGGGTGCGTCCATTGGATCGCCCCGATAGATAACCGATCACGGCTGCTACCAACCCGGTAACAATCGCCATTCCAATAGCAAGTATGGGTTCCATATCTTTTTTGCGAGGATACAAGCCACGGTGTCCCCCGTGTGTTTATCCCCGTTTCTCCTTTCCGTAGGATTTACCAACAACCACACAAAATCCATGCCGTCGTGGTGATACCAATACGCCTTATTCCCAGCCTGATTGTGGCTCTGTGAAGTACTGCTCGTCTTCCGCTTCGATGTCCTGGATCAAGGATTGCATCGCCCGATTTGCAGAGTCGAAGCCGAAGCCCCGGCGCTGCAAAAACGCTCCCACTTTTTGCTTGAATTCCTGGCGAGTCGCGCCACGCATCCGACGCACGCGGGTTTCCGCAGCTTCGTAGGCGGCCTGCGATTCATCCAGCAGTTCATCCAGCACTTCGTTGATGAGTGCATCGGCAATGCCTTTTTGCCGTAGTTCAAATTGCAGCGCACGTCTTCCGCGTGGGCGATTGCGCAGGCGATCTTCCACCCAGAAGCGGGCAAACTGGCGATCATCCAGATAGCCCATGCGTGTCAGTTTGGCGATGGCTGCATCAATGGCAGTATCCGGGGTTTCTTTCTCCGCCAACTTTTCGCGGATTTCCCCCGTGCTACGCGGACGATACGAGAGCAAATTCACAGCACGTTCCACAGCTTTTTCGATTGCATCACTTTGTTGAAGTTCCACGAGGTCTTCCGGGGTGAGTTCTTGCCCAATGCGCAGCCGTATCGCGTCCATCTCATTGAGGCCGAATGCAAATTCGCCATCGAGGTAGACGTTCACACGTTCGGTATTTTTCTTTTGTCGCTCCAGCCGCGTCACTTTCGGCATGACATCATCTCAGAATCACAAAAGCCGCGTATCCATGTATGGACAACACGGCTGGTGGAGCGCAACAACACGCGATTGCGGTTTCACTCGTTGTCAGGCGGGAACCACAGAACAGGTTCACAAACCGAGTCGCAGGAGAATCATGGCTCCTGCCGAACAATCACCTTGTATCAAACGAACCTGTACCGACTGATTTCATTTCCATCACTGACAAATTTGCTCTGTATGATCGAGCGTAAATTCCGGTTTTCATCCATCGCCACAATGCTGGCAGATGGTTTGTGTTGTCATTGCTACCCCAGCAGCTTGCGTGCTGCCCTTGTTGGGCGCTGCCCCAAAAGCGGATTTCCATCAACATGAGTCTAGTAACCGCTATGTGCTTTTGAGGAACAGCCTTGCGTATTTCAGGTATCGGTTGGCACTGCCAACGACGACAGTTCTTAGTTTTGCACATTCAAACAATATACGAAAACCGCTGCAATCGCAAGCCCCCCAAAATTCCCGCGTGTTGGGTATCTACGAAATGCAAGCCGTATCTGAACCAGAATCGCACGTTTCTGAAGGTGCGATGGCGCTTTGCAGCCAGAGTGATCGCACCAAATTCACAATCGAGGTTAAAAGCGCTCTTGATGGCTCGTAGGGGCGCAGCGCGCTGCGCCCCTACATAACGTTTGAGCTTTAGAAACTTTGCAGCCAGGTGCTGAACAAATACGCGCACAACCTGTATAATGGAGGGCAAAAGACATTCTGGCACTTTAGAAGGTAACAGGGTATGTCCACCGTTGCAGAACGTGATTTGCACCAGGGAATGGTAATTCGTCTCATCAGCCGCATCTCACAATGGCTTGTAGAATGCGAACTACGAGCGACTCCTACTGTGTTGTACCTGGATCGAGAGACAAAGACAAAGCCGGATTTGTTCCTGGTGAGCTGGAAAAACGAGCAATGCAAGGTGGATGAGGAAGGCTACTGGCACGGCACGCCGGATTTGATTGTGGAGATTCTCTCACCTGCAACCGAAATCCGTGACCGGGGGGAGAATTTCACGCTTTATGAAAAACATGGCCTGCGCGAATACTGGCTCATTAACCCGGCGCTGGAATTTGTGGAAGTCTATGTGCTGGTGAATAAACGCTTTGCGCGGTACGGCCTGTATGTGCCGGAACAGCAGTTCAACAGCGGCGCACTTGGGCGTACCATCCACGTCAATGCTTTGTTTGATCGTCCAGATCGTCCGAGCTTTGTGCCATCTTCTGCTGGCGATGACGATACATTGACATTTTGAGATGGTTATGAAACCACAGAGTCGGGTTATGCCACATTTTTTCTCCCTCGCAGGGCTTGTGCTGCTGATTGTTGTCCTATCCGCCTGCGAAGCGACGGCGAACTATGTGATTCCCACGGAACCGCCGACGGCAACGCAGACCTACACGCCCTCCCCGACGCGCACCCCCGGCAGCGATATGCCAACACGCCAACCGACACGGGTCGCTCAGGCACAGGCAACCGGGGGGCCTTCGCCCACGCCACTGTTTGGTGCAACACGTACCCCTGTGCCGGAAGACTTCCCGACGGCGACACGCCCTTTCAATCCGAATGCGCCGCGCATCGAATTCTTCACCAGCGATCCGCTGACTGTGCAGCCAGGGGAAACGGTGACCTTGTTCTGGTCATCGCGTGGGGTGGATAATGCAGTGATCTACCGTCTGGATGCAGAGGGGATTCGTTCCCAGGCATACAACGTGGAGCCGGATGGCAACCTACCGATTGATACGCGGAGCAGTGACCGCGAAGATTTGCGCTTCGTGCTGACGATTGGTGAAGGTGCGAATACGGTAGAGCAAATTCTGGTGATCCCGCTGCAATGCCCGGTGGAATGGTTCTTTGCACCAGCGCCGGATGATTGCGCCAGCGATGCACCGACCGAGACCTTCATTATGGATCAGCAGATGGAACGCGGGCGTTTGCTCTACATTGAATCGACAGATCGCGTCTATGCGTTATTCAACGATGGGCAGCAGCCGGGTTGGATACGCTTCGATAACAATTACAACCCGGAAATCCACCCGGATCGTGACCCCAATGCGCCGCCGGATTTCATTCAGCCGCTGGCGGAGTTGGGCTACGTCTGGCGCGGGAATGATACCGTGCGCAATCGGTTGGGGTTGGGGCTGGCAGATGCAGCCGTCTTCGAGGGTCTCGTACAAACTGCCCCTGCAAGTGGCAGCCGAGAGACACTTTACATCAGCGGCAGTAACGGAGTCGTACTGCAATTGTTACCCGGTGGCGAAGTCTGGCAGGTGATTGGCGCACCTCGGTAAGAAATTTCAAATGCTCCCTAGCGATTCGTTAAGCAACTGACATGCGCAACAATGATAAGATAAAGTGATGATATTGGTTCGCTAGAGGGATAACCCTCAACTGGTCATTAAGTATTGTATTTGTTGGAGCATCAGAATGCCCCGTATCCTAATTGTAGAAGATGAACCCAATGTGCGAGGAAATCTCATCGAGATTTTGCAATTGCAGCATTTCGATGTGCGCGGTGCTGCTGATGGACGTGAGGGTCTGGCAGTCACAAGAGAATTTCTGCCACACTTGATATTGTGTGATGTTCGTATGCCGCATGCCGATGGTTTTGTTCTGTTGCAAAATCTGCGCAGTGATCCGAATATCCAGGATATTCCCGTCATTTTGTTGACGGCACATACGGACTTCGATGTCCGTGAAAAAGGTCTGGAGTATGGAGCGAATGAATTCCTGACGAAGCCCATCTCCGTTGATGACTTGATCGATTCCGTAAGCCGTTATCTGCCTGATGTGGCACTCTAATTTGCACCGTAAGAGATACAATCGACAAACACCTCTCGCTGGTTGGTTTGAATCATGGTCTGCCGTGTTGTTTGGGTTACCTGATGGTGATACAATGCCATTAATATGGGCATTGAAGAGCAGCAGACCATGACTGAACAGCCAACTCCCCCCAAAAATTCGGACAGCCATAACAACACAACCAATGATTTGCGTGATGCAGCGCGGCTGGCGCGTGAATTGTTTGAGGCGAGCCAACAACAAGAGGAAGAGCAATCCCTGGAGACGCTCTCTGGCGAAGAACCCGTCGGTTCAGAAACGAGTGTTTTGCCAAGCCCGCCCTCAGAATCAGACCACGAACACATGGGAAATACCACCAACGATCTGCTACAGGCTGCTTACAAAGCTCTGGAGCTAGAGCAGCAAGTCCGCGCATCAGACGAGCAGATACAGCAAACGCAAACCCGCTTTGATCCAGCGACGATGCACCTTGTGATCTACGTCACGGAAATGCATGAGGAGTTGGCCAAAATTGTTGATCATGATCTGGTAGTTGGGCGTGCGGATAGTGTCACCGATTACATGCCGGATATTGACCTGACACCTTTTGGTGCATATCGATTGGGGTTGAGCAGGCGACACGCCATCATCCGCGTAGAGAACCAGGCATTGATTGTCAAAGATTTGCAGAGCCGCAACGGTACCTTCGTCAATGGGACACGTGTGCCTTCCGGCGGGACACTTCCGCTGCATGACGGGGATGCTGTGCGCTTTGGAAACCTCTCGATGAAGATCAGCTTCCGCAGCGCAAGCGAATAGACTTCACGATCAAAGCCGGAACTACGCACCCAGGATGCGTATCACTTCGGTTGCCGCGCCCTTGGTGGCACGCAGTACCTTCGCCATATCCGCAGAATTACTGACCAATACAGCCACCGCCGCACGGCCTGCGGGGTAGACGACCATCGTGCCATCTTCACCCTGCATCAACAGCCGCTCCAACTCGCCCTGTGCCAAACGCCCCAGAGTCTTTTCTGCCAGGCCAATCAGCGTGGCAGACATGGCTGCAACTTGTGGACTGCTGGTGGGATTCTCGTGGGGATTCTCTTCATCGCCAGCCGGGTAGGACGCAACAAGCAGCCCGTCCATGTTCACGATCACCGTCGCTTTCACGCCGTCTACGATGGCGTGCAGCTTCTTTAATTCATCTTCGAGGGCATCACTTTTGTATTGCTGGGTCATCGGAACCTCTCTCGCGCTTCACAGGCCACGGCATCATCGCGGTCTTTCTCCGCTATGCGCCCGATCCGCCAGGGGATGTATCAAATTTCTGCTTACGACTATAGCATGTTTTCTGCAATTTGGGCAGTTGTTGAACCCTGAGCATTTGGTACTGTCTCTAATTTTTGGCGTTGCTCGCTGGGATTAAGCGTCTATCCGAGAAATCTCGCAGATGCGTGTTCACGACGCGCCCGCTGTGTACATCTTAGTTTTTGGCTCATGTGTAAAAGTGTGATTTGTAGGGGCGCAGCGTGCTGCGCCGTTTGCGGAAAACCGCAAGAATTACATTTTCTGTAGATGAGCCTGGTGTTTATCCGAGAAATCTCGCAGGGGCGTGTCTACGATGCGCCAGACAGGATCGAACCTCTACGACAGGCTGTATCCGCAGGAACCATTTTTCTAATTGTTTTCATCCGCCAGCCATTTTGCATAGACGAATAGCTGCTTTCCCTGTTTCCCGGTGAGATGAACGAACGGGCGCACTTTGCGAATCGTGCGGATGGCCTCATCAGCCTGTAACCCGCCGTGTTTGATGAGGTAGGCCGCCGTAGCCGATGGCGCACGCCCGACCCCAACGCCACAATGCACATAGACTTTGCCGCCGCTGCTAATTTCCTCTGCGATGAAATCCGCCGCCCTGTCCAGGTCTTCCAGGGAAACAGGGGTATTATCCGGCGTGGGTAAATGCAAATGACGTTCCCCGCCGATGCCCTGGGCAGCATCATCATAATGGGCTTCGCGCATATTCAGCACCGCGCTAATGCCTTCGTCTTGCATCTTCTGCCAACCGGGGGCGTAATGTTGCCCACCACAATATAACTGCGGTGTGATGCGGCTCAGTTCCCAGATGGGCGCTCCGCTGCGTTTACGGGTCGCTTGATCGTAAAATCGCAGTACCAGTGGGCGAGGCCCCGTCCGCAATAAGCTGATAATCCGGCGCAGGGTATTCGGTGGTTGTGGTTGGCTGCTCATGAAGGCTCCGTTGGGCGATGTTGTACGCTGCATTAATATCACTCAATAGGGAGATAGGGCAAGTGCTGACCCTGTTAAGAATGGGGAGGGATCGCTGGAATAGGCTCCGCCCGGTGTGTAACCAAAAAAGGCCAGCAAAGTTGCTGACCTCGTTTTTGAGCGTGTTCGATTTTGCTTATACGGCTGCGGGTTCACCCTGGCGCACACCCTGTACCGCGAGTTGCAGCTTCACATCCTGCCCAACCAGCACGCCACCCGCTTCCAGCGCCTGATTCCAGGTGAGGCCGAAGTCTTCGCGGTTGATCTTTCCGGTGGCTTCAAACCCGGCGCGGACATCGCCGAAGGGACTGCTGCCTGTGCCGAGATATTCCACCTGAAGCGTTACCGGGCGAGTCACATCGCGGATGGTCAGGTCACCGGTCATGGTGGCGGTGGTGTCGCTGGTGATTTCTACGCCCGTACTCTTGAAAGTCATTGCCGGGAATTTCTCAACCTCGAAGAAGTCCGCGCTGCGCAGGTGATTGTCGCGGTCTGCTGCGCCCGTGTTCACGCTGGCAACGTTGACGCTGACATCAACTGTGGTTGCTGCCGGGTTTTCCGGGTCGAATTCAATTGTGCCGCTGACTTCGTCAAACGTGCCGCGCACATTCGTTACCATCATGTGACGGACGATGAAATCTACGTTGGAGTGTACCGTGTCGATGTTCCAGGTAGCCATGTGTCGTTCTCCCTTTGCTTTGATGTGGACGATAGTCCGCTTAAACTGTTGAGTGCAGTATAGCAGGCTTTTTCGGTATCGGCGTTAGCAGTGGATTAGAAAACGGACTGCCGTCCATTTGAGTGAGGAGTGCCTGAAAATCGTTGTGAGTAACGTGAGTTTTATTTATGGGCTGACGTTACGCACTTTTCTTGTAACTTGCCACATTTGGCATACAAATATCGTCGGTTTTCAGTTTTCAGTCGTCAGTTATCAGTGAAAATCTGTGCCTATCGCAGATTTCGCATCGAGAGAACCCAAAAACTGACAACTGAGAACCGTTAACTGACAACTGCGTACCATAAGTATGGGTTTACTGTGGGCGGGTCACAGACCACGCCCCTACGAAAAGGCATTTTTATGTGTAGGGGAGCGTCTCAGACCCTCTCTTTTGCTGCCCAAACACCCTCTAAATGCTGTCAAATGCTTATCCAAAACTGACGTTGTGAGTAGGGAAAAAACAAAAAAGGGCAGATCAAATGATCCACCCTTTTGCAAGTTGAAGCTAGCGACGGTGCTATTCGCTGTCGCTGTCGCTGTCGCTACCAAAGTCCGTTTCCGGTTCTGGTGTCGTTTCGCGTGTCGGCACAGCCGGCGGCGTGAAGTTCTCATCGGATTCGATGAAGGTGCTGGCATCGAACAGGAACGGTGAGCTAGACGGTACCAGTGCCACGCTCACATTGTCCGAAAGCTCGGTCACATAGAGGTACTGAATCAGGTTCGGATTGGCAGCAATCTGCTGGCTGACCAGACGCAGCGCTTCTGCATCTGCCTGCGCACGCACGCGGATCGCTTCTGCTTCGCCTCGTGCTTCTTCAATGGTGGCTTCGGCACGACCCTGTGCTTCAATGCGGACACGTTCCGCTTCAATGCTGGCGCGGTCACGATCCAGCTCTGCAACCTGGCGCTGTTCAATCGCGTTGATGAAGTCCGGCGAGAAGTTGATCTCACGCAGCAGTACATCGATAACGGTGAAGCCTTCAGCGCCTAATGCTTCGGTTACGCGGTCTTCGATGTCTTGCTGCACTTCGGTACGCTGCGCACCGAAGATTTGCTCTGCTTGCGCTGTTGCGACCAAATCACGCACAATCGAGCGCACCGTCGGGCGGATCAAGCCATCGACGTAGCCCTGCGAAGCATCTGACCAGTTGGCGTGAACGGTGTTCACATTCTCCGGGTCAATCGTGAAGATGACCGTCACATCCACGAACACTTCCTGCCCATCAATCGAACGGGCTTCAATTGGATCGGGCTCGGTGCGATTGCCTTCGCCTGTGATACCACTCATAGTGTATTCCTGGCGGCTGACGCGGTAAATGGTGGGAACCTGCACACCGGGGACGACAATACTGATGCCCGGTTCACGCGGTTCTTCCAGGTTACCGCTGAGGTTATTGAAGATGACCGCACGTTCGGTGGGGCCAACGACCAACAAGCCAATCGAAACAATCAAGAAAACAATGCCAAGCAAGAAACCAACGACTGCCAGGGTAATCCCGCGCCCGACAGAGGTTCCACGCGAGGCCGAAGCTACAATCATCACGATGCCGGCGAAGCCGACGAAAAACGCGCCAATTGCAGCCAATGTTGCCAGGGTATCAATCCCCATGCTAGTTTGCTCCTTCATCCGTGTACGACTATTGTACTAGTACGGGCATTATAGCATGTTGGTTGCATGTTCTCATCCCTGACGGCGCGGTCTAGTGGCTTTCTAAGAAAAGTCGAGAAATTATGGAACCAATCCCCATGCCCGCACGTTGCCTATATAGAACACCAAAACGCATACCGAAGGAGGATTTGATGCAAAAGCACACCATGTTATGGGTATTTCTCACCCTGGTCGCCTTGCTGCCAGGCGTTAGCACACACGCGCAAAATAACGATGAGTGGATCGCAGAAGGGGAGCCGCCTATTCCGGCAATCATTGAGTCCGTCACCGTCGAACGTACTGAGAATAATGAGTTGTTCCTGAGTGTGGAGTGGATGTCGGGCAACTGCCTGGTCGCAGAATTCGAGACGCAAGTCGCCAACAATGTAATTTCCGTGCAGGCTGCCAGCCCCGCACAGATCGAAGATCTGGCCTGTGATTCCCCGGCCTTTGGTGAGCAAGATATTTACCTGGGCGATGACTTCCAGAATGATGAGAGTTACGCCATCGTCGTCAATGACTTCGTCGGTGAAATTTATCTACCGCGCCCGGATGGGGTCTTGATGGATCATCCCACACAGCAGGCTCCCGTTGGAGATACGCTGCTGGCTCCGGCTGTCCCCGTGTATTCTTCGATTGATGAAATCTCTGTGGACATCAGCGAGGACGATACGCTCGTTTTTTCGCTAGCAGGCACACACCCGGATGGTTGTAGCACGATGGTTTATGCCCGCTTCGTGCCGGATATTGTGGATGAAATGCGTCACTTGCTCGAAGTCTTCCGTTTCCGATCCCCATTCATTGACTGCACTGCGGAAGTGCAACCCTATGAAATCATGCTGGAAACGAACCTCAACCCGGAAGATGTGCATCTGATTGAAGCCGATAACCGTCTCTATGAATATGCCCCCGAACTGGGCGAGTTGATTGAAATGGTGGAGGAAGATGAGGGCATGGAACCAGATGGGAACAATCGGCAGGTATTCACCGTTATTGAATCAGTTGAGGTGGCAGTGCTGGAATCCTTCCCGATGCAGCTAGAGCTGACCATCAGCGGGCATCAGCCAGATGGATGTGATGTCCCCGTGCAGGTGGAACAGGAAGTGGATGGGAACAACGTCACGATTTCGATTTACCGGGAATTGCCCGTGGATGTGATGTGTCCGGCAGTGTTGATGTTCTATGAAGAAACCATCCGCGTTGATGGCAGTTTTGAAGGCGGCACGGTCACTATCCAGGTGAATGAGTTCAGCACATCGGTGGATTTGTAGAAGAACGTTCAGCCGTTAGCGTAGGACGATAGCCATCCGGTCGGTTATTGGGGGGCTACCGTAGGGGCACGACATGTCGTGCCCGAAAATCCCAAAAAAGAGAACCATTGATCCTTATCTTGATGTGTATCTTAGGCACGTCCGCCGAAAACCTGCAATCAAAACGCATATACTATCTGCTAATTATCAAGGAGAAACAAAAATCATGAACAAGACCCGTATTTTTCTCGCTGTACTGCTCATCGCAGCAGCCGCACTCGTCGGTTCCTTTGCCCTGGTGGTAAATGCACAGGATGATGTGAGTACATCCAGCAGCACCAATTCACCAGAACGCGATAGTGTCGCCCTGACCATTTACAACCAGGGGACAGCGCTGGTGCAGGATCGCCGTACCTTCTCGCTGGATCAAGGCAATAACCTGATTAACTTCACTGATGTTGCCAGCAGCATTGATCCCACCTCTGTGACCTTTGTCTCGCTCACGGATCCTGCCGGGACAACCGTGCTGGAACAGAATTATGTCTATGATCTGGTCAATTCTTCGGCACTGTTGCAGCGCTATCTGGATGAAACCATCCAGGTGACGACCATCGACGGGCAGGTGTTCCGGGGGCAGCTTCTCAGCGGACGCAGCGAAATCATCCTGCGCACCGAAGAAGGCCAGGTGATCGTCGTCAGCCCGGATGATCTGCGCGACATTCAATTCCCGGAACTGCCGGATGGCTTGATTACCCGCCCGACTCTGCGCTGGCTGGTGAACAGCGAAGCAGGCGGCGAACAGCAAGTCGAACTGACCTACCTTACAGGCGGCATCAACTGGTCGGCGGATTATAATGTCTTGCTGGCAACCGATAATTCTTCGCTTGATCTCAACGGCTGGGTGACGCTGAACAACAACAGCGGCACCGCTTACGAAGATGCCCAGGTCAAATTGGTAGCAGGCGATGTGAACCGTGTGGCAGCAGGGCGCGGCGCGGTTGCGGAACCACAAGCACTGGCGTTTGACGAAGCCGAAGACGCTGTTGGCGGTGTTGAGCAGCGCGAATTCTTCGAGTATCAGTTGTACGAAATCGGGCGCAATGTGACCGTTGGCAACAACGAAACCAAGCAGGTCGAGTTTGTATCCGGGGCGGGTGTCGCTGCAACAACGTTCTATGTCTACGATGCCAGCACGCCATATTATGGCTATGGCAGTTTCTACACCGATCAATACTTCGGCATCACCGGAATCACCGATGTGCAGAATTACCTGGAATTCACCACCGATGAAGAAGGCGGCCTCGGTGCTGATCTCCCGGCAGGGCGCATCCGTGTCTATCAGGAAGATGTGGATGGGGCAGCGCTGCTGATTGGCGAGAACTACATCGACCACACGCCTGAAGGTGAAGATGTGACGATCTACCTGGGCAATGCCTTTGATCTGGTCGGTGAACGCAACCAGACCGAGTTCAATATGATCTCGCGCAATGTCATCGAAGAGACGTTTGAGATTCGCCTGCGAAACCGCAAAGACAATGAGACGGTAGAAATTCGCGTGCCGGAACGCCTGTCTCGCTGGTCAAACTGGGAGATCATCAGCAGCAGCACGGATTTCACCCAGACGAATGCCTTCGGCATTGAATTCCGCGTGGATGTCCCGCCGGGTGAAGAAGTCGTGATTACCTACACCGTGCGCTATACGCGGTAATCATCCATCCGACTATTCGCCCTGGGAGTGTTGGTACATCCCGCAATCAACTGGGAGCGCCTGTGTGCGCTCCCGGCAGGCGACTATTCACGACAAATCAGGCTTCCAGGGTGAAGCTGTGCCGCTTCAACGCCATGCTTTGATCTGTGATGGTCACCACGCTGAACCCCGGCGGTGTCACAAAATCAGGCGCGACGCGGGTATTTTCCGGCATGGGATAGCTCATAAATTGACACCAGGAAGAAGCCGCCGCCACATACAGAACGCCATCTTGCAGCACATCGGTGTTCTGGTGGATATGCCCATGAAACACGCCGCGCAGCCGATCCCGTGCCTGCCGCACAACCGCATGAAAGGCTTCCCCGTTCTCCATCCGCATCCAGTCATCCAGCCAGGGAACCTGCATCGGCAGCACATTGTGATGCACCGCAACCACCAGCGGACGCGGATCATCGGAAGTGCAGATTTCATCCAACCAATCAAGCTGCTCCTGCGTGACGGTTCCGCTGGGGCGTTCAGGATCGTGTGGGCCGTTGCTATCCAGGCAGACGATCTGCACATCTTTCACGGTAAATTCATAGTAGAGGTAGGGTTGGGCTGTCTCCTGTTTCATGACGATTTGCTGAAGGGCTGCGGCATCATCATGGTTTCCCGCCAGGTAATACACCGGAATATCCAGTTTGCTCATCAATTCCGCGACAGCATGGTAGGCTTCTGGGAAAGGATCATACGCGACATCTCCGGTATGCAGCACAAAATCCGGCTGGAATGGTAATTCCTGGATCGCACGCACCAGGGCTTCTGCGCCGACCAGCGGCGAATAAGCGGCATAGCTCTTGATATACGAAGGATCAGGGTTGATGTGCGTATCGCTGATGTGGACGAAGCGCAGCGGGTCAGCAGCGGTGGGCATGGCTTACTCCTCAATATCTTTGGGTTTGCAATGTGTTAGTTAAGGGGTAGCATTCTTTCACATTTTCCGGGATTCTACACAACTGCGCAACGCAGATCATCAAGGAAAGTTGTTATAAATGGGATTAGTACGTATGAAGATTGTAATGCTTTCGACTCAGCATCTCGCTTCTGTAATATTATGAACATGGATGTCCACTGTATTGTGATGGCTTCATGATTAGCTACAGCATCTTCGCAGTTCACATTCTGCTGCTTACATTCCTTGCGCTGCTCCTCCATTACCGGCAGATGAAGTTCGGTTTAACGCCGCTATTGTTCTTTCTCGCTTCCCTGATTGTGATCCTCAATTTCACAGACATGATGGAAATCCAGCTTGAGCCATTCCCCGGCTATGTGCTGCGCACCGGGGGGCATGTGTACGTCCCCGTGATTCTGACGACAGTGCTGGTACTGTACATCGCCAACGGAACCTCACGGGCGCAGTTGGTACTCTTTGCGCTGACGGGTATTAACCTGCTGGTGCTGCTGACGATTGGCTTCATGATGGCGTACATCAATCTACGCGATGAAAACACAACGCTGACGGCACTGGTACTGGTGGGGGATGTTTTCACGCTGTCATTTTTGCGCGGGGTGCTGGCTTCTCTGGTTGCCTTCGTTGCAGATGTCGTCATGATTGCCATCGTGCGGCAGGGTTTGCGCAACCTTTTCGATTCGCCGGATTGGATCAATGCCGGGGTTGCGCTAGGGGTTGCCCTGTGGGTGGATGCGATTGTCTTCCAGGTCTTGTTCTTCATCGGCACACCGAATTTCATCGGGCTGCTGCCGGGGGATATTGTGAGCAAGTCGCTGGCAGCGCTCTTAATCTGGCCTGTGCTGGCACTGTATCTGACGCGGTTTGCCTCACGCTTGCCGGAATACCAGGGTAAGGCCGAACGACCAACCTTCGATATGCTCTTCGGCATTTTCGGCAGCATGAGCAACGCCATGCGCCAACTTCAGGCAGAACTGAAGATCAGCCGTGAAATTTATACCCAACTCACGGAGCATATCCAGGAAGTTTTCTGGCTGGTGGATATGGACAAGGATCGCATTCTCTACCTCAGCCCCGCTTTCGAGACCATCACGGGCTATGACCCGGAATATTTCTATGACAATCCGCGCTGGCTGCGCAGCATCATCCTGTCGGAAGATCAAAGCAAAACCGGGCATAAGTTACTGGCAGCGCTCACGGATTCCCAGCAAGAGGTGTTCCGTATCCGGTGCAGTGATGGCAGCATCCGCTGGCTGCGCAACCGGGCTTTCCCCATCACCACAGAAGAAGGGGTCTCGCGCTATGCGGGTATCCTGGAAGATGTGACCGCCCAACAGGAAATCGAAGTGCGCGACCAACGAATCGCCAGCACCGAATCGCAGGTGCGCGTCTTGAATGACTTCATTCGGGATGCATCGCATGATCTCAAGAACCCACTTGCCGCCATCTTGTTGAAAGTGGGCATTCTGGAACGCCTGGGAGATCGCAAGCCGGAAAAACGTGCCGAAGTGATCCAGGAGTTAAAGGGGCTGGTGCAATTCCAGACGAACTTAATTGATGACCTTTTCACGCTGTCGCGGATGCAGGGCAATGATGTGATTACCATGCAAGCCTTGAGCATGAACAGTCTGGTGCAGGGTGCGCTGTACAATGCCCAGGCGCAAGCTGCGATGAAGGGACTCGGGCTGGAAGTGCAGTTGACGGAAGGCAATACTCGCGTCCTGGCAAATGAGAAACAGATGCGCCGCGTGGTCAATAACCTGATTCAGAATGCCATTCGCTACACCGAATACGGAACAGTGCGCGTGACAACAGGCATCGAAAAGGGGCAGGTTGTCTTCCGGGTGCAAGATACCGGGATTGGCATTGCCCCGGAAGATTTACCGTTCATCTTCGAGCGTTTCTATCGCAGCGAAAAAGCAAAAAAAATCCAACATGAAGGCACTGGCTTAGGGTTGGCGATCAGCAAGGCAATTGTGGAATATTGCGGCGGAACAATTACCGTGAGCAGCCAACTAGGTGTGGGGTCAGTCTTCACGGTCACGCTGCCGCCCTGCGTGCGCGATGTACCCGAAGATACGGAAATGCCCCGCCCTGATGTGCAGTGAATCAGAGCGGGCGTTCCCCTAGTCCTCATCCATTTTCAGAACGACAACCGTATTCTGCGAAGGGTCAGATGCCAGCAGGCCTCCATACCCTTCTTGCACCTGCGGTGATGCTGCGATTTTTTCGTACTGCTCCGGCGTGACGAACACCTCATACCGTTCCAGGCCGAGCGCATCTTCTGGCGCGAGTCCGCGTACATTCCAGATATTCGCGCCGACGTGATGATGATAGCCATGGTATGATAAGAATGCCGCCGACCCCAGATCAAACATCAAATCCATGCCAAGCGCTTGCTGATAGAAGGCAGCGGCCTGCGGCACATTCGCCACATGCAAATGGATATGCCCCATGATTGTCCCATCCGGCAGGCCATTCCAGCGCCCGAAGCTGTCCTTCAATTCGCCGAGTACGCCTTCTGCATCCATTGGCAGGGTATCAAGCTGCATTTGCCCATTCCTGTACCATTCTTCACGCGGACGATCCCGGTAGATTTCGATGCCGTTGCCTTCCGGGTCTGCCAGATAAACCGCCTCGCTGACGATGTGATCACTTGCGCCCTGCAACTGCACCCGGTTTTGCAGCAAATGCCGGAATGCAATCGCTAAATCCAGGCGCGAGGGCAGCAAGATCGCAAAGTGATACAGCCCTGTTGTGCCGCGATAGTGCCTGCCATCCGGTTTGTGGATCAAAGCCAGCAGCGGCGCTGAACCTGCCACGCCGAGGAATACGGTATCGTCAATGATGTCTTGCACGCGCAAGCCGATGATGTCTTCATAGAACTGGATCATCGGCTGTAAATCTGCCACCCTGAGCCAGACTGTCCCAATGGTGCTGCTTGTCATGAGTTTGCCCCTCACTTGTTCTGTCGCTGGCATATCATTATTCTGCACGTCGTTCCCTCTTCCCATCCCCAAAGCCTCTGACTGCCGAATGCTGACAATGAAACCTGCCTCACGGTGACGGATTAGCCTGAACCTCCTACCCCATTGATTGTGGAAACGGAACAAGCAATGTTATACTCAAAACATAGTGTAATCATCATTCGTTCATGAATGGGGCGATGCGGTATGGCAACTGAGTTTATTCCCCACGAAGCACCCGTCACCGATGTGAGCCAGCTTCCGGTCATGCAGCCGGGTAGACCCGTCGGGCGTGACGAGGTACTCAAGACTCTCTACACCCATTTGCAGGATAAGAAAGCGGTTCTGCTGACGGGTGAATCCGGAATCGGTAAGACGACCCTGGCAGCGACTTTAGCAGCAGCCTATGCGCAGCAACCAGAAGGTGTGCTGTGGATCGACACAGGTACGTATCCACTGCCATCCTTGCTGGTGCGTGTCGGGCGGGCGTTGGGCATCAATGATGTGATTACCAGCGAACAGCCTGCTGCACGGGTGGGTGTGGTTGCTACGGAGTTGGCACAGAAGAAACCCTTCATCGTGCTGGATAATGTTGAAAGCTCGGAAGCGGTCAGCGCCTTCATCGAAAAAGCTGCCAGCGGGTTGCCCTTGCTGCTGCTGAGTGATGCGCCGCTGGAAGGTCCCTGGGAAACAGTGCAGCTTGGCAGGTTGCAGGATCAGAACGCGGTGATGCTCTTCAAGCAAAAAGCCGGGCTGACCACAGATGACCACGATATTGATATTTATGGCATTGCCAAGCTGGTAGACTACAAGCCGTTGGGCTTGGTACTGGCGGCACGGGCAATGGTTGCCGCCAAGCAAACCCCGGGCGCGTACTTCAAGAATTTGCAGGAAGTGCAGCGCACGGTGGGGGATGGTATCACCGCTGCAATCGCTCTCAGCTACCGTGCATTGAACAACGCCTTGCAGGGTTTGATCCTGGTATTGGGCGCAACGTTCCGGGGGGAAGGTTCGCTGGATTACATCGCCGCTGTGAGCAACGTCCCACAAGAAACCATCCAGCAGGTGATGACTGTGCTGGCGCAGTTGTATCTGGTGGAAAAATTTCAGCTCCAGGGAAGTCCTTATTACCGCTTGCACCCGGCAGTGTATGAATTTGCCCAGGCCGCACTGAAGGGGAAAAATCAGCTAGAGAACTTGCAGAAGCAAGTCCATGACGCAACGCTCGAATATGTGCGGCGCAATGCTACCACTGGCAGCAGCAATCATACCAACCTTGCAAAAGAGATGGATAACTTCATCGCGGCGGCGCAGTGGGCTGTGCGCCAGGGCAACCGCGATACGGCGAATCAGTTTGTGGCACTGCTGACCCGTGCAGATGAATTCATCTTGCAGCGTGGTTATCGCTATGAACTATTGCAACTACGGCACGTATCCTCTGGCTCCACCTCCCCCTTCCCCGCATACGAACCAGAGGCAGAATTTGGTACGGGGCATATGGCAGCCGTCACTGCTGAAGACATCGCGGCGATGCAAGCAGAGGCAGATTACGACGAAGAAGATGATCTGCTGGATGACTTCGATGATGACGACTTCGATGAAGATTTTTATGACGACGATGATGACGAATTCGATGAGTTAGAAGATGCTTTCGGCGTAGATGATTTGCTGGATCAGGTGGGGGATGATGATCCGCTGCCAACGCCCGCACCGTCATTGGATACAGCGGGAGATGCGATTGGCGCTGATTTGCGCACCGATCATCTGACGACAATTGATATTGAGCAGTTGCGGCAGGCACTCGCACAAGCACGTCAGCAAAATAACCCCTACCGTGTGATCCAATTATTGAAGGCCATCGGTAAAGTACAGGTGAGCCAGCGGCGCGAGACGGAAGCGATCACCACTTACAACGAACTGCTGGAGCAGTACGAGCAAACAGACGATCAAGTTGGCATTCTCGATACGCTGAATATGCTGGCTGCTTTGTTGACTAAAACAGGTAACACCCAGGCAGCTATCATGCATGCAACACGCGGCGTTCAACTGGCGCAGCGTTTGGATGAGCAGGAAACCTATTTGCAAATCCTCATTACCCTGGGGGATGCGCGGCAAGAATTGGGCGAATCCGGATCTGCGGCTGAATCCTACTCAAAAGCGCTGGAAATTGCTCGCAGGACGGATGATTCTCAGAATGAAGCCATTGCGCTCTACAAGCTCGGTTATGCCCAGTTGGATTCAGGCGAAACCGATGATGCCATCCATTCGCTAGAGCAGGCACGAGCGCTTTTCAAAGAGCAAGCAAAACGCGCTTATGAAGGCCGTGTGCTGGGTGGCCTGGGCAGCGCACACAGCGAACTCGGACGATGGACGGAAGCCATCGGTTACTATCAATCTGCGCTGCATATCGCCCGTGAAGTGCAGGATAAAGAAGAAGAACAATTGCACTTCAGCAATCTGGCACAGGCACAGGAAGAATCCAACCGTCTGCCGGATGCGCTGCTGAGTTATCGTCGTGCGCTGCATCTGGCCTTCACCAGCGAAGCGCGGGATGACATTGTGAGTACCATTGTGGATCTGGTGCGGCTGCTGACTCGCAGCAAGCGTCACCTGGATATTTGTACGCTGCTGCTGAACGAAGCCGTGAAGCTAGACCCGGATGACCGTGATGTGAAGGATTTGCAGCAGCGCATTGAGGCCATGCGCCAGGACGCGACAGCACAGGGCATTCAGCAGGCCCCGGTGAACGGCACTGCCCAGCTATATGCTTCCAATGCTTATGCCATGCTGGATCAATGAGTCTCTTATTTCGAGATTTCCCAGGGGTATGATCTATCATGCCCCATAGCTGTCAAGTGAATCGTTCTTCTCGCAAATGGATGGCTTGCTGCTCTGTGCCTGACGTTCAAAACGTCAGGCTACACCAGGGTGAGCGTCCACTAAAGGGACGCTTGGTAACCAGCCTGATTTATAGAACGTCCTTATAACCTCTTTCGTGGGTTTGGGTTCTTTTGTAGTCGGGGATTTTAAAGGCTCGGCGACCAGCAGCGAAGGAAGCGGAGAAACAGTTCTATTCCCTTACGTTGACAGGCATGGGCATGAACTATCATGCCCCTACACAACATACTCAATCTCCTCATCCATCCTTGCGAATTGCGAGAATTGCATTCCCCGACGCGGCGTAAATGATACCCTGCTCGGCATCTGCCACGACATCATTCAAGCGCTCGAACATCGATTCATTGTAGGCGCGATACGACGCGACAAATGTCCCGGCGGCGGTGGTTTCATAAATGGTACGGGCTGGTCGGCTGATGATGAAGAACCCGGTATCAATCGGGCTGTCATTCAGGTACATCGCCTGTGAAGTCACCGCGCTTAATTCTTGCCCCACCGGGAAGGGGCTGAAAGCGAACGGCTGTGGATCGCCCTGGTAAAAGGCGCTGATCACTCCGTCTTCGCGCAAGACATAAATCGTACCACGAGTCGTCGGTGTGTTGGCGGCGCTGCTGATGGCGAAATCATTGGCAAGCGACAAATCCGGGCGCACCGAAGCGCGGAAATATTCAATGGGCAGCGCAGAATAATTATCCCCGCCGATAGGTTCATAGCGCCAGATTTGCCCATTGCCCCCACTGCCAATATCCATCACGTATAGATTGCCCAGGTAAAACGAAATTGCAATCGGGTTGATCCAGTTTTCTGTTCCCTGCAACTGCTGCTGGTTACACTGGTTGATGAACAGAGGGCGGCAGCGAATCAGAATGCCATTACGATCCAGTGCGACAATCAGATTATTCTCGACATCGAAGCCAATATCGACAATCGCGCCGACATTCACACCCAGGCTTTCCACCCGCGCCCCGGCTCGCATATTGGCGATGGGCTGCGGTGTATTGGCGAGCGAGGTGCCATCGCTGCCAAGCTGCACGCGATAGACCAGATTAGTGTTGCTGTCCAGCGCGTAAATATCCAACCCTTGCCGCACCAGTGCCGTCAGGTTTGCGCCCTCATCTTGCGATGCCCAGACCGGAATCGCCGTTCGCCGCGAAATACTGTTGAGGCTATCCAGCACAGCCTGACCTTCCGTGCGAATCTGGAACAACGTGGGATCGTTATGGTCTTCGCGCAGTTCGTCGCACTCTTCGACGATGGTCAGCGCACTTTGCCAGCCCGCAATCACGCTATCCCGCTGCGATGAATCGAGCGAGCGAGCGAATTGTGCCGCATCCGCAGCGCGTGCAACGCATTCTTCAAAGGCCGTTTGCCCCACATTCAGCACCCAGGACAGCAGCACCACCACAATCACCACCGCCGGGAAGCCGATGATTGCCAGGGTGAGCATCCCGGTTGGCAAACGTTTTCCCTCTTCATTGCTGCCACCCAGAATGCGGTTGAGTAAATCGCCAATGGTGCTGAAGAAATATCCCCCAATGCGCGAGAGTCCAATCAGGAATTGATCCCAACGGTCGCGCAGGCGGCTGCGTGCCGCATTCTTTGTCACATTCTGGCTATCACTTTCGTTCTCTTCAGCGAGAGCGGCGGCTTGTTTTGCGGCGGCTTTGGCGCGTGCGGCTGCGATCTCTGCTGCCAGCACAGCGGATGATTGCCCGGTCACAGCAGGGACGTGGACGGGTTCTTCTGGCAGCACAAACTCCACCGCCACCATCTGAATTTGCAGCGTCACCAGCAGCTTATACTCATCCAGCACCTTTTCCATATCTGCCGCCGCCAACGCCTGGTCAATCTTCGGCTGTGGAATCTCGGCGAGGTTGGCATCTGCCAGCAGTAACCGTGCGCCCGCTTCCAGCGAGAAACGGTTCATCTCCACTTCCGGGATCGGCTGTACGCCCAATGGTGGCTTGAAGAGAGCCTCATCGTTGTTCAGCGGGGAGGGGATCAGCGTCGTTTCGTCTTCGTTCTTCAGCACCATCGTCGCCGCGCCAGAACGTGCGATGAACAATTCTTTGGCACGCAGCACAGCGCAAATCATACTGGCTTCGTAGGGTTTGCGCCCGCTCTGGTTATGCTCGTACAGATTGTTATTCAACGTATTGTAGACATCGCGCAGGGCAGAAGTCACACTGCCGCTGTTGCTGAAGTAGCGTTCCGCAGCCATCAGCGCCATTTGTTCATAGAATGTATTCGGCGCAATATTGCCCGATGGCAGCACCAGCGTGAAGAAAGTGTCAATCTCGCGTCCGCGTGCGGCGCGTTTGGGCGCGACTTCGCAGATGGTGCCGGGTGGCGAAGTTTTGATGGTGCGCCCACCGGCGATATACAGATGTCCGACTAACGCTTCCAGCTCGAAAGCCATAGAGTCCCCGGTATCAGTTTTCGGTGTTCGATTTTTAATTCACAGTTTTTGATTGCGCAGTCTACACGAAACCGTGGGGACACCAAGCATTGTCTCCACTATTTCTAAGTGTAGCGAAAGAATGGTTCTATGTCAGCCGTCTGCATTCACATCGCGTCTTTGCGCCGGATTGCTCATCGCTGCGTACAGCATTTCTCCGGTGGCATGATACAATACCGGCTGTATATTTTCGTTGAACCCGAAACCCAGAGAACCCTATGAACATCCTCGGAATTGAAAGCTCTTGTGATGAAACGGCGGCGGGTGTGGTGGTGGATGGGCGCACCATCGCCTCCAATGTTGTCGCTACACAGATTGATTTGCATGCGGAATACGGCGGTGTATTCCCGGAAGTGGCCTCTCGCGCTCATACCGAAGCCATCAGCGCCGTAGTGGATCAAGCGATGGAAGATGCGGGTATGACGATGGCGCAAATTGATGCTATCGCCGTGACTCGCGGCCCCGGTTTAGTCGGGAGCTTGCTGGTGGGAATCAACTTTGCGAAGGGGCTGGCGCTGATGAACAACAAGCCCCTCTTCCCGGTGAATCACCTGGAAGGCCATGTCTATTCTCTCTGGCTGACTCAGCCTTTCCGCGAGGTACTTTTCCCCGTGCTGGTGCTGATCGTCAGCGGCGGACATACCGAACTGCTGCTGATGAAGGATCACGGGCAGTATGAACGCCTCGGCGGAACGCTGGATGATGCCGCCGGAGAAGCCTTTGATAAAGTCGGGCGCTTGCTGGATTTACCCTTCCCCGGTGGCCCCAATATCGAACGTGCTGCCAACAACGGCAACCCTACCGCCTATGCCTTCCCGCGTGCCAAGCGCGACGAAACCTATGACTTTAGCTTCAGCGGATTGAAAACAGCCGTGATGCGCGAAGTCACGGTGCAGCCCGCCGGAGCCGCAAAAAGCCGACGCGAACGCGGTGCGGAGAAAAACGCCCAACTGCGCAGTGATGTCTCGGTGAATGATGTGGCGGCGAGTTTCCAGGCGGCGGTGACTGATGTGCTGGTAGAAAAAACGGCGCGTGCTGCGAAGGCATCCGGCGCAACTGAAATTTTCATCGCTGGCGGGGTCAGTGCCAATACGCAGTTGCGGCAGAAAATGCGCCGCGAAACCGAACTTCCGGTGCGCTATCCGCCGTTGAACTTATGTACGGATAATGGTGCAATGATCGCAGCGGCTGCTTACTATCGCCAGCAAATCGGCCTTGCGCCGTCGCTGACGTTTGATGCTACCCCCATGTGGCCTCTCAACAGCCGGACGTACAGCGAATGAAATCATAGGGTAGCGGCACAATGTTTGGTGTGGGCGAGTCCCGTCTCGTCCACCGAATATCGAGACAACTTGCTGCGGTATTACTGATTTTCTAACAGAACTTTTGTGCTAAATTTACTGCGCTCAACCTCATTTTGTGGTATGCTGAACGCTGAGAGCATTGCCTTTTCGTGTGGTTCGCGGTTTCTCGTGGTATGCTCTCAGAAGCACCGAATGTACTCCGGTACAACTCGTTGAAGAAGTTCTTTTCCAGGAGGGTTACATCTGGGAAAGTAGGCTCTCAGCATACGAGTTCCCCATCCGGTAAGTTTGCTATGGGATATGCAATATGCGCTACGATGATGACTATGATTACATCGACGATGACGATGAATATTACGACGAGGATGAGGAAGAATTCCTCGATTACGATGACGAAGAGTCCGGTTCGTCATCCCGCTCTGCGCTGCGTGGTTCTGTCCGTCCATTCAGCAGCGGTGGATCATCTGGCGGTTCAGACCGAGATCAAATCCGTAACCGCCTGACCAACGCAACCTCTGGCGACACTGGTAGTTCGCGCCTGGGCAGCGGACGCTTACCCGGTTCAACGCCGTACAGCCGCAGCAAGAGCGATGACGATGCAAGCTCGTCCGGCAGCTCGCGTTTTGGCAGCGGACGCTTACCCGGTTCAACGCCGTACAGCCGCAGCAAGAGCGATGACGATACAAGCTCGTCCGGCAGCTCGCGCTATGGAAGCAGCAGCCGCCTGCCGGGATCAACGTCGTTCAGCCGCAGCAAGAGCAGCGATGATAGCAGTTCTTCGTCAAGCCGTTCTTCTGCTTTTGGCGGTAGCTCCCGTTTTGGGAGTAGTCGCGTAGGCGGGGGCAGTTCATCCGGCGGGGATGACAAGAAGGATGATAAAACGAGTAGTGGCTCGTCCTCTGGGCGCAGCTTAGGCGGCTTCGGTAGTCGCTTAGGCGGGGGCAGTTCGTCCGGCGGGGATGACAAGAAGGATGATAAAACGAGTAGTGGCTCGTCCTCTGGGCGCAGCTTTGGCAGCTTCGGTAGTCGCTTAGGCGGGGGCAGTTCATCCGGCGGGGACGACAAGAAGGATGATAAGAAAGACAGCGGTTCATCCGGCGGCGCATTGAGTGGTTTCCGCAGCAGACTGGGCGGCAGTTCATCCGGCAGCGATGATAAGAAGGACGACAAAAAAGACAGCGGCTCGGCCTCTGCCGGTGGCATACTCGGTGGGATCGGCAATCGCTTCGGTGGTGGTTCATCCAGCGATGACAAGAAGGGTGACAAAAAAGAGAGTGGCTCGTCCGGTAGTGGTATTTTCGGTGGATTGGGCAACCGCTTCGGTGGCGGTTCATCCGGTGATGACAAGAAGGATGACAAAACGAGCAGTGGCTCATCCGCTGCTAGCAGCCGCAGTTCATTTGGCGGCAGTCGCAGCAGCACGAGTACTTCATCCAGCAGAACTGCGAGCGCCTCCACCTCGACTCGTTCCAGTGGCGGATTCCGCCTGGGTGGTGGCTCATCCAGCACAGAGAAAAAAGAGGATCCTAAACAATCCCCATTGGGGCGTTCTCGTACTTCGTCTGCGCAGAGCGCTAGCGCTGCGAAAGAAGAAAGCTCCGGCGGCGGATTGGGCGCACGGATTGGCGGATTGTTCGGACGTGGTGGCGAAGACAAATCTTCATCCAGCCGCAGCAGTTCGCGCACGCGGCGCACAGAGCGCGAACGCCAGTCGAAAGTCCCGCAGGCCAAGACAGAAGATGGCCTGACGCTGGATAACTGGCTGGATATTCTGGGTGTGGGGCTGGTCTTCTTCTCGCTGGTTTTGTTCTTCAGCGCCATTAGCCAGGAACAGGCCGCGATTGCTGCCATTCATACCTTCCTGGGGCAGTTGTTCGGCTGGGGTGCGCTTGGCGTACCGATTGCAATGTTTGCCATCGGCATGTGGTTGATCGTGCGACACTTCGGCGACGATGCCCCGACGGTTGACCCGATCCGCGTGGCGGGGGTTGCCCTGGGATTTGTGGCGCTGCTGGTGTTGTTCCAGTATTTCAACTCGTTCCAGTACGATGTTCCGAACAACATCACCACGATGGAGCTGCTGCAAGAATGGCTGGAAGCGCGTGTTCGCTACTCCTGGGAAAGCGAACAAACAGGCGGCGGTTTGATCGGGGCAGAGATTTATCTATTCCTCTACAGCACCATCACGGAAATTGGCGGCTTTGTGCTGATGCTGTTCTTGATGCTCGTCAGTGTAATGCTCATCACACGGCTGACCGCAGCCGAAATTCTGCGTTCCGGGGCGGGTGTCTGGCTCAGTATGCGCGAGGGCATGAAGCAGCAGGCGGAAAAACGCCGCATCGAACGACAGCTTGCCGCGCAGCAAGCCGCACAAAATTATGCACAGCAATCTCAGGCTGCACCAGAAAATCCGGCTCCTGCGCCAGAAGCAGCACCACAACCTGCCGCAGCAGATGCCAACTTTGAAGGCCGCGAGATTCGTATTTCGTCTGGTGGGCAGTTCTCAACATTGAACCCGGCAGCGGCGCAGGCTTCCAATGGGCAGTCCTACGCACCGCCGCCACCGCCGCGTACACAGCAGAATAACAATAATGGTCGCCGCTTTGGTGGGGTTGCCGCGGCAATGGGTGGCTTACTCAGCCGGAGTGGGAACAGCGGCAAATCTGCGCCGCCACCACCGCCGACAATGCCAGCCGCACTGCTGCCAATGGATGATGGGTATACGCATCTTGATGGTGAGGCCAATGGTGGGCAGCAGCCAGCACAACCCGCGCCAGCCAGTGAACCACCGCCAATGCGGATGGGCGATATGCTGAACCCAGCACAGCCACCTGCCGCCGCAGCGGAAACCCCTGCTGCATCAGCCGAGGCTGCATCTGCTGGTGCTGAAAAAGCGGAAGAGGTTGACCCGGTGAAGGCACGCCAGGCACGCCTGGATGCGCTGCGTCGGGGCGAATCAGGTCCTTTGAGCCAGGCCAATCTGGCGGATGCACGGCGCGAAGGCGTGGTTGCACAGGCAGGGCCTTCTAAAGCCGAACCGGAACAAGTCGTGCGGGATCGCGTGCGGGCGGCATTGGCAGCAGAAGAAGATGCCTTCATCCCGCCGAGTAAACTGCCTTCTGTACAGCCAGATGGGAATGTAGAACCGCGTCAGCAGCGCCTGAGTGCGGAACCCCCCGTCTCCAGCCGCGTGCAGAACCAGTCACGCCCGCAGATCAATTGGCGCACACCGGAATACCGTACCCTGTTGAGCGAAGGCGGCGAAACGGATTTCGACCGCGAAGAATTGCTGCGACAGGCCAACATCATTGAAGATACCCTGCAAGCCTTTGGTGCGCCGGGGCGCGTGGTAGAAGTCAATACGGGGCCTGTGATTACGCAGTTCGGCGTGGAGCCGGATTACATCACGGGGCGCGGTGGCAAGAAGCAGCGCGTGAAAGTTTCCGCCATGGCTGCGCTGGATAAAGATATGCAGCTTGCTTTGGGTGCGCGTTCCATCCGTGTGGAAGCCCCTGTACCGGGGAAGGGCTATGTCGGTATCGAAGTGCCGAACAAAGACTCGGCGCTGGTGAGCTTGCGCGATGTGCTGGATTCCGCCAGCTTCCAGAAGATCAAGTCGCCACTGGCGATTGCCCTGGGGCAGAGTGTCTCCGGTGCGCCCGTCAGTGCGGATTTGTCTTCGATGCCCCACTTGCTGATTGCAGGGACAACGGGTTCCGGTAAATCGGTCTGTGTGAACAGTATCATCGCCTCGATTCTGGTGCGCAACACGCCGGATAAAGTCAAGTTCATCATGGTTGATCCGAAGCGCGTGGAGTTGACCGGCTATAACGGCATTCCGCATCTGGTCGCTCCGGTGGTGGTGGATCTGGAACGCATCGTCGGTGTGCTGAAGTGGGTCACCCGCGAGATGGATGACCGCTACAAGAAGTTCTCAGAACGTGGTTCGCGTAATATCGTGGACTACAACAATCACATTGATCCCAAGACGGAAGAAATCATGCCCTTCCTCGTCGTCATCATCGACGAGTTGGCAGATTTGATGATGCTCGCACCGGAAGAGACGGAACGCACCATCACCCGTATTGCGGCGCTGGCGCGTGCGACGGGTATTCACCTCGTCATCGCAACGCAGCGTCCGTCGGTGGATGTTGTCACGGGTCTGATTAAGGCCAACTTCCCGGCGCGTATTGCCTTCGCGGTAGCAGGTTCAGTAGATAGCCGCGTTATTCTGGATCAACCGGGCGCGGAACGCTTGCTCGGTAAGGGCGATATGCTCTACCTCAGCGGCAATTCGCCTGCGCCACTGCGTATGCAGGGTGTGTTCCTCTCCGATATGGAGATCAACAACATCACGCGCTACTGGAAGATGCAGGCCATGCAGCAGCCCTCCGCTCCCATGCCGGAACCACTGCCGCTGGCGACTTCGCTACAGCCGGAAGATACGCCCAAGGAAGTGATGCCACGCGGGGATCGTGTTCGCCAGCAAGCCTTCTGGGATGCGGCTGGTGGCTTCGATGATGATGACGATTACGACAGTGATGTGGAACTGACCGAAGGCGAATTAACGGGCGACCACGAAGGCAGCGAAGACGAACTGTATGAGAAGGCCGTCGAACTGGTGCGTCGCCTGGATAAGGCCAGTATCAGCCTGTTGCAGCGTCGTTTGCGCATTGGTTACACCCGTGCTGCCCGCCTGATTGATATGATGGAAGCACGCGGTGTGATTGGCCCTGCGAAAGAGGGCAGCAGCAAGCCGCGTGATGTGCTGAAGAGTACGCCCTGAAGCAAGGTTCGCCAACCAGGTGTACGGGTTTCGATCAGGGCAATCGCATCAAAATTTATGTTCGATCTAGAAGAGATTCTAGCGCGTTTCTAAAGTTCAAACGTCATGTAGGGGCGCAGCGCGCTGCGCCCCTACAAATCATGCTGTTTACACATGAGCCAATTTCTTTGTGTCCTTCGTGGCTTTGTGGTTCAAATCGTTTTTATATCCGCCATCTATTGCCCCCCGGTGGGGTCCGGGTAGGCGTGACCACCGCCGAAGACCAGGAAGGGTGTCGCGGTGGGGCCAGGTGGCAGCGGCACATCATAATCAATCGGTAGGAAGGGAATCACGACCTGGGTTTCCAGGGTGATTAATGCCATCCAGCCAATTGTCCCGCCGGTATCTACTTTGACCCAGGGACTATAGGGGCTGCGTGCGATGATCGAAAGTTCAGTTCCCGGTTCCAGCGTATTCAAAACCGGGAAGCCCACATCCGGGGCGCTGCGCAAATTCCCACCGGAGGCCGCCACAACTACCGCCTGATTGCTCTCCGACCCGTAGCGCTGCGGTGGAAGCGGCGTATTGTCATAGGAGACGCTCACCAGCGACAAATCCCCCGAAATCAGATCAGCACGCATCCAGCCCGTTTCCCCATTGCCCAGGCGGACGTTCGCCCAGGTTCCCTCGGTATTCATGCCCAACACACTCAGCGCCGTGCCGGAAGGCACTTCATAGAGCAGGAGTGCGCCTTCATTGGGTTCAGAGCGCATATTCACATTCCCCTGTGTGACGACTGATCCGGGCTGCGGCAGCAATACCGGACGATCCAGCAGGGCGATGGGAAAATTCTCAATCACGGCATAATTCAATGGAACAGGTTGCTCCGGGATTGCGGCGGGGCGTTCAAAGCTGCCTTCGGGATAGGTGACGTTCAATTGTTCGCCAGCACTGAGCAGCCGAATCTGCCCGAAAATCGTCAGGCGCATGGTTCCTTCCAGCGCGATAAAGGCGGTTTCTGTGCCGGAAGTTTGTACAGCCAGCGTGCCGTTGACCTCTACCGAAACCCCATTAATAGCCACGCGGGTCGTCTGCCCATAGGGGCCTTGCAACACAAACAGGCTGTGTGGCGCGAGGCCGCAAGCCTGCTCATGCTCGGTGGTCGTCACCGTGAAGGATTGCCATGCCGGGAGATTCGCATCCGCAGGCGTGACATCCCGCAGTTCCACATCCCCCACCAGAACGGCACTCATCGCAACAGCATCCGCCAGCCGCAGCCAGAGAAGACCGCCGCTGTTATTGGAAATCAGCGGAGCGCTGTGTACCATCGTCACTTCTTGCGCCGGAACTACTGCCCCCTGTACGGACAGCGCACTGCGCACGGGGCCTGCTGGCTCCACATTGGGGGATAGGCCACCGTTGCAGAAAAACCCTTCCGGCTGCCCCAGGCACAGCTCGGAAGCCTGCGCATAAAGCGTATCCAGGATGGCGGTGCAGGAGGCTTGCTGCGCGGCAGGGCTGGTTGTCGGTGTGTTTTGTGGTGTGCTGCTCGGAACCGGGGTCTCGGAAGCCAACGCTACAGTTGCCACCAGAGTCGGCACTGGCGTTGGTGTCACATAAATGACCTGCGGTGATGCTTCCACAGCGGCGACCTGTTCAGTCGGCGCATTCGTCAATTCGATGACACCAGGGATTTCAGCAGGGGTGCAGGCGCTCCCCATCCAGGCAATGATCGTAGTGAGGAGGAGGGTCAACAGGCGAAATAGCTGGTTTCGGTGCATAGGTATCTTCATCAATTCACGGCAAGATCAACGAACGATAGAATGGCGCTGCATTGTACCATACACCCCCACCACACACCCCATACAGCTAGCCGCAAAATATGCTACACTGTGCCACGAATTCGAGACAGTAGAAGTAGGAAAAATGGTTGTGATGAATCCACCGCTGCGCCTGCTGACGGCCTTTCAGGACGCGCAAGGAACAACGCCGGATGTACTGGTTGAGGTGCCGGGTCGGGCGATGTGGCTGGCAGCACAGCCCTCCGAAAACCATCGGCAGACGCTTACCGTCCCTGACTTAGAGGGAAGTACCATCTTCGATTTACAGAGCGCAAAACAACTGCGCACTATTCGCAATCGTCCGCTGCCAAAATGGGCGCGTTTCCCTGCCGGGGTGCTGCGTTCCCTGGCAGCCCAGCCAACGATGACTTTTCCGGGGATGGCCTGCGTCGTCGTGGGGGATGAACCGACAGGCCCGCGCTATGAATACAGCCTGGGGATGGCATACGCGGCACTCTGGTATCAACTGAACGAGATGACCGTCAACGAACCGATGCTGATTGAACTGCTGGAACATGTTCAGCGGGATGTTCTGCGCCTGCCATGAAGCAGTGCAGCCTTGCAGCAAGTTGTTTCGGGCACGACATATCGTGCCTCTACGGTTTTCTTCGTGTCCTTCGTATCTTCGTGGTTCAAATCGTTTTGAGGCGATCACCCTGCTAGTACCATCCTCGCGTGCCAGGAATGCCACCACGGAGTATACTACACTTGCAAACAAGACTGAGACCGTGTGAGGATTATTGGCATGAAGGTTTTGCTGCGCGTTGGCTTACTGGCACTGTTACTGGGGATTATTTTGCAAATCACCTCGGTATTGATGCCAGTTGCGCAAGAGAATATTGAGCAATTGGAACTAGGGCAGATTCGTACAGATATGGAAACGCTGGCGGATCGTGTATACGGTGGTGGATCGCGCCCCGAATTCTGGACGGGGAATCTGGATACTACGTCTGCGAATATGCTGGCGGATCTCTGGTTTGATAATGAAGTGCTGGCAGATGCAGTCTTCGGCAGCGGAACTCGCCCTGAAGAATGGATCGGCGCGACGACTAACAATGCGCGTCTTGTTGCTCGCAACATCCGGCATGATCTGGAATTGTCTGCTGATGCGTGGCTGGGGGATGGTAATAGGCCGGATGACTGGATTGGTGGCGTGGCTTCGTATCGCTGTTCCCGCACATTGATGAATGATCTTTACGTGCTGGATACGGTTTATAACGTTCGCCCGACCACTTCGGAAGCCGTAGTGAATTACTGCGCATCCATCCTGATCGAAATCGAAGAGAGCCTGATTGATCAGGCATTGGGCGCAAGCGCGTTCAGCGAAGAGGAAGCGAATGCCCCCTCGTTGATCCTGGCGGTGCGCGGTGATCTGGAACGTCTGGCAGATGAGTTACTCGGTGTCAACAATCGTCCGCCGGGATGGATCGACAATACAGACATCAACTCGCCCACGCTGGCGGAAGACATCCAGATTGATATGAGCGTGCTGGCAGATGTGGTTCTCGGACGCGATGTGCGCCCGCCGGATTGGATCGGCACAGTGAGCGAGTCGCAACTGGCGACCTTCCGCACCATTCGCTTTGATCTGGAATTATTCGCGGATGCAACACTGGGCGAAGAAGTACGCCCGAACGGGTGGCAGGGTAATAATCCGATTTTTGAGTGCAACCCGGCGCTGCAATATTTGATCTTCCTGGCGGAGAGTGCTTTTGGTTACCAGGCACCTGCACCAGATACGGTGAGTGAAGACCTGGATTACTGTACAGTGGTGCGTGCATCGGTCAATGACTATGTAGAAAATCCGCCTGTACCGGAGATCGTTGAAGGCGCGACTGAAGAACCAGAAGGTGACGAGCGCTTCGTTGCAGAATCACGCAATGCCTTCGCCTACCTGGATGTTGCTGCAACCGAGTACATGGGTGTGCTGCCCTGGGGGATCGAGTTCCGGGCATGGTATCGCAACTTCAATGAGTCCAACATGATGTTCGTCAGCGGGGTGGATTTCGCACTGTTCATTGATCGCCGCTGGACGACGCTGCCGGAAAGCACATTTGCAACCCTGCCCACGCTGGACGGTGTGCGTCCGCTGACGTTCTGCGATGCGGATTGGTGTAACGGCCCCGCGCCGACACCGACACCAACAGGCAGCGGCCCACTTCTGGAGATCATCAACGCCAATACACCCCCTGCGCCAATCCCCACCGGGCAGGCGGAAGGCACGCCAGAAACAGGCGCACAGACTCCGGTGAGTTGGAATTACATCCGCGTGAATTACCTGCTGCAACGTTCGGAAATCAACGCATGGCAGGTTGCGCTGGAAATCTGCCGCGAACCGAGCCAGGTGGTGTGCGAGCCTGTGTTGAGCATCTTCGACAACACAACCGGGCAATTTGTGCCGATTATCTCCACCTTCAATGGCTTGAATGTGTTTGAACTGCCCTATGGTTACAGCACCAATTACACCATCGAAGGCGCGAATTTCATCAGCCAGGACATCTGGCTCAACGATCCTTCGCTGCAAGGGCAGTAAGGGATCGCCATCAGGTTTCGCCTCAATTCCGGCGGACACAGCATACCGTTGAGTCTGTCGTAGGGGCGTGTCCACGACGCGCCCGCTGGCCTAAAAGCGGGTTCGACATGATCGAACCCCTACGACAGGCTTTATTCGTGGCAACCATTTTTCGGATAGGTTCTTAATCGAATTGTCCCTACAAAATATTCACTCCCCTCAAATATCAGGATAAACCCACATGCCGCGATTCCAGGACTACGGCCTGCGCGTCGGTCATTTACCCAGCGGAACCCACAATGCCATCACGGATGTCGATGGTATTGCCGCCGGGCATATGACGCTAATCGAAGGTAGCGACATCCGCACAGGTGTGACGGCGATTCTGCCGCATGGCGATAACCTCTACGACAAGCCGCTCCCCGCAGCCGTGCATACCATCAACGGATTTGGTAAAGCTGCCGGATTCGAGCAGGTGCGCGAACTGGGTGCGCTGGAAACCCCCATCATCCTGACGAATACCCTCAGCGTGGGCATGGCTTCGCATACCCTGGCAGAGTACATGGCTGGGCAAAATTGGGGGCTGCGTTCGGTGAATCCGCTGGTGGGGGAATGCAATGACGGATTCGTGAATGACATTCGCGGGCAGCATATCCAGGCGCATCATGTGCTGATGGCGCTGCAACATACGGCATCTGGTGCGGTAGTCGAAGGTAACGTCGGCGCGGGAACAGGCACAAGCTGTTATGGCTTCAAGGGTGGGATTGGCACTGCTTCCCGCAAGACTCCGCAGGGATATACTGTCGGCGTGCTGATGCAGACCAACTTCGGCGCACGAGGGGATTTACTGGTATTGGGCGCTCCTATCGGGCAGCACATCCCGGTCGTGCCGGAGCCAGAAACGCCGCCGGAAGAATCCCCCGGTGAAGAAGGTTCGGTGATGATCGTGCTAGCAACGGACGCGCCGCTGACCTCTCGCCAGCTTGGACGGTTAGCGCGACGAGTCTCGTTTGGTTTGGCACGGACAGGGACAATTTGCGATCATGGCAGCGGGGATTTTGTGCTTGCTTTTTCAACTGCCTATCCGCTGCACACCGAAGCACAGACCATCACCCGCCTGCCAGATCGAGGCAGCGTCTTTAATCCCCTGTTCCGTGCGGTGATCGAAAGTGTAGAAGAAGCAGTGTACAACGCCCTACTCGCAGCCGAAACCATGCGTGGGCACAATGGTCACATGCTCTATGCGCTGCCGCATGATGCCCTGCTGCACTGGCTGCGGCATTATGGGCGGTTGGTGTAGATGCGTTCTGGCGGAATGCCGAAGCTAGGGTCTGCAATGGGGAAATAAAGCTGCACAGAACTCCCCCGATCCGGCGCACTGCTCAACTGCAAATCACCGCCAATCAAGCGCATAAGCGAACGCGCAACCGTCAGCCCCAGGCCGAGTCCCTGCGTGCTGGCCTTCACCTGGTAAAATGCCTTGAAGATCGCTTCGTGATATTCTTCCGCAATGCCGATGCCTGTATCCCGCACGCGCACCACAACCATATCTTCTTCCAGGCGGGTACGCACATCGACTACGCCTTCTTCGGTATATTGCAGGGCGTTGGTCAGCACATTGATGAAACTGCGTGCGACATAGCGCCGATTGCCGAAGACCGCAGGTAATTCTTCCGGCACATCCCAGCGCAATTCATTTTCATTTTTCATGACCACCATATCCGGCACGAGCAGGCTGTGCAATTCCAGGATGGTGAAATCATCCGGGGGCAGGGTTTGCAAGCGAGCATACTCCACCAGGTTGAAGGCCATGCGCCGCATGTGATGCAACCGATAGACCAGGGAGCGAATCACATGTTCTTGCTTCGGCGTAGATTCTTCCAGCAGGTCTTCGATCCAATAATCACAGTAGCCGAGCATGGTTGCAGAAGGAGAGAACAAATCATGCAGCATGTGCGCCAGTGCTTCGGTATCATCTGCTTCATAATACGCCAGGGCTTGCTTCAGCAGCCGATAGCCATCGACAGCACTGCGATGCAGAATCAGCGCGATTTCAGCTTGCTCATCATTGAGCGCCCCGAATTCCTCTCGCATCATGCGCTCGGTCATGATGAGGCTGTATGCAATCGGCGTAATCAAATCGTCTTTAATCACTGCTTCCATACGGTATTAACCCTGCTGTGCAGTGGGAAGCACCAGCGTAAAAGTTGTCCCATCACCAGGGATGCTTTCCATGGTCAACCTGCCATCTTGCAAATCCATCAATGCTCTGGCAATCCATAAACCCAACCCCAGGCCACGTTCTTCTGGGTGAATCTGGAAGAATGGCTCGTAGATCGCTTCATGGTGTTCGGGCGGGATGCCGCGCCCGGTATCTTCCACACGGATTTTCGCCAGATTATTCCCGGTGACGGCGCTGATGCGAATGCGACCCTGCCGTGTGGAGTGAATGGCATTGTCCACCACCTGCCGGAAGGCTTCTTGCGTGCGTTCCAGGTCTCCCCGGATGTAGGGAAAATCCTCCGGCACATGCATTTCTAGCTGGAGCGCATCACTATCTGGCAGTTCAATCGGTAGCAGCAAATGCTCCACATCGAACTCTGCGCGAACCACAGGGAGCTTCCCATTGCGGATGCGCGAATACGTCCACAGGTTATCCAGGTTGTGCTGCAAATCTGCCCCAGCTTCCAGGATTGCCTGTACACAGACCAACTGCGGCTGAGTCAAAGGGGGTTGTATATTATGCTGTAAACCGCGCCCTCGCATCATAATCGGGGAAAGATGCCGTTGGAAACGTTCATGCAAATAGTAACGCTGCCCGATGTTTCGCAAGCCGATGGTCTGCACGACATCGTTCAGTAGCTTTTCCATCGAGACCGCTTCGCGCAGGATACTTTCGGCGGCGGCTTGCTGCTCCGCTTCGAGTACGCCAAAGGCACCACCTGCCAGAGCAATTGCTGTCTGCTCCAGATGATGCAATGAGCCACGTAATTTTTGCGCGTTATCCTGTGTCTGGGTCATGGGTTCGTGCATAAACCTTACGTACTATTACTTGTAGTATGCCACAGATCCTGGCAACCAAAGATAGGGAATCTACAAAAACCTGAGGCAAACTGCTCACTCATCGAGAATACGTCGCAATTCTCGCATCACCAATTCCGGGCGTTCGTCACGCAGTAGGGGCAGCCGTGCGCGAGTACGATGTAACTGGTTCAGGTCGATTTCGTGGATCAGCAGCGCTTCTTCAAAATATGTACCACTCAGCAAGAATTCCCCATCCGGGCTGACGATGCTAGAACCACCCCAGAAGACAATCCCATCTTCATAGCCAACGCGGTTACAATGCACCACATATGAGGTGAACATGCTGCCGTAGGCTTGATTCACCAATTCCACCCAGCGTGAACCGGATAGGCGATCCTCTGTATCCAGGCCGCGCCCTGGGCTGGCACTGCTGAATAAGAACAAATCTGCGCCATCCGTCCACAGCAGATACGGCGGGGACATATGCCAGAAATCTTCGCAGATCAACATGCCCACGCGCCCGAACTTCGTATCAAATGCGCAGATGTTGTTCCCCAGGTCGAAGAAACGTCCTTCATCGAACATGGCATAGGTAGGCAAATACACCTTCTGGTGAACATGAACGATTTCCCCGTCCGAGAGATACGCATTGGAGATGTAGAATCGTGCGCGGGCATCACGCTCCACAAACCCCACGACAAGATCAAGCTCCTGGCTGGCTTGCATCAGCGCCCGAAACGTCGGATCCGCTTCGCTGGCAGTCATGGCCACTTCCGAAACAAGGTCTTCCACGAGATAACCCGTCATCGAAAGCTCCGGGAAAATCAGCAGGTCAACACCCTGTGCGACCGCATCTGCAACCATCTTCAGATGGATGTCGAGATTCGTCTGTAAATCTCCGAGTTTGGGGTACATCTGCGCGAGGCCAATTTTGACGCGCATCGTTGGCATATCCTTCCATCATGTGGTTTCGCCATCAGTATAGCGGGGATTGGGGTTCTACGGAACAGGCCAATGGTGTTGTTTGCCGGGGATCGCGGCAAACGGGTTGTTTGCCACAAAGAGAACAGGCAGAACCTGACACCCGCCTGTTCTGTCGTTGGTGACTAGCCGAAATTTTCCAGCCCCTTGCCCATGAAAGCAATTGCTGTGCCCGTCGTTACCGCGCCAAAGATGCCCGAACCGAAGTCCGTCAGCGCCTCAATGCCGGAAACTTCTGCGAGACTGATATATAGCAGCGAACTGGTCAGCACATACGCGGCGACCAGCGAGAGCATCACCACCCACCAGATTCCGGACTCGCGCCGGATCAGGAAAACGGTGATGATCGGCAGCAGCACAACCAGACCCGGAACGAAGAGATACAATGCCAGGGTTCCGATGCCACTCAACACCACTTCAGAGCGCAATTCTACCTGCCGCCCAAATTCATCGAAGAATGTGGTGGTGGTAGTTCCTTCATTCACCACTCGTTCGATACCCGGTGCGAAATAATCAATCCCATACACATTGATGCGGAAGCCATCCCCCGTGACATAGCCCCAATACTGCACGCAGGACTCCCAATAATTGGCAATTTCATCCTCACGGAAGATTTCCGAATCGGGAATTTCTGCATCCCAGGGGAGCGCCCCGCGTGAGAAGCTCAGGCGGTCATCGTCTTCCAGAATGATCGTATCGACATCAATTTCAAAGACGACAGGATGCACAAGGCCGCAGGCTTCAAACAGCGAACTGGAACCTACCAGATTGGAAATCGTCAGGATAACCAGGATCGCACCCAGGATCAGGATGAATGTCTGATGAATGCCCCAATTCACCATGCCCATGCAGCCACGGCGCGGCGGTTTCTTTTCTACAGGTTTTTCGGACGGTGCATTTTGCATGATTAGCCCTCACGCTATGCTTTTGCGATGGGGGATGTTACCCATCCTGCACAGCAAATCCAAAAATCCGCCATACAGGATCAGGGCAATCGCATCAAATTTTCTTTGGATCGTTAGAAACAGAAAACGCGCAAAACGACGAACGCAACAGATCACAAATGCACTGAATTCAGCGAAAACACGATTTCTCTATTTCGGTTATTTCGGGCACGACATATCGTGCCCCTACGGTTTTCTTCGTGTCCTTTGTGTCTTTATGGTTCAAATCGTTTTGATGCGATCACCCTGCATACAGGATGGGTGGGGGAAAACCTATTCGCTCTGTAGCGGGTAAACATCCCCGGCGTATTCAAACTGGTGATAGGCTTGCACGAGGTTATCGCGCACGATGTTGTAATAGCAGCGATCTTCGCCTACAGGCAGCAGCACCAGCGGTTCATCAATTTGCACTGCGTCCAGCGTCCAACCTTCGGGCAAATCCGGGTTTACATCGGGCGTGCCAGTGGCGGTGGCGTGCATCACATAGCGGTTGCCCTGTCCATCGCTGAGGATATAGACTTCCGGGCCATTGAAGGTTACCTGCTGGCATTTATCAATCGTTGTAATGCTCACATACCCTGGTTCTACCACATCCGCTTGACAGCCGGAAGCATCCGGGAAGCAGTCTTGTCCCAGGTTGTACGTCAGCAGATACCAGCTATAGCCATCAATCTCCTGCGTTGTGAAACACTCCTCCGTGCCAGAGCAATCTCCTGCTGCATCCGGTGAACGGAAGAAACAGGTTTCATCAAATGTCAGATTGCGCGTGGAATTTTGCAGAATCGGCAGGCGGAAATTATGCGCAAGCCAGACATCATCAGGCATTTCATTCTCCCCACCCCCGACGAAAATCTCCCCCGTTTCCAGGTTGATGATCTCCTTGGCGATGGTCGGGCTGGCTTCGTCTCCACCCAGGCAGGTGGGGTTCGCAGGCATATCGGTGTTTGCGGTGCTGAATGTGAAATCAATTGGCTCGAAGGTCATCAGATTGCTGATGTAGCTGTAGGCATAAATGCCGATTCCGGCAGCAACAATGACGACAACTCCCAGTACGATGAAAAGCTGTCTACGATTCATAGGTCTCCTCTGGTTGTATGTGTGATATTTCTGCAAATCATCATGTGACAATGTGTATCTTAGGTTGCTTCGTAACGGGGTCAACAAGTGATTGATGCATGTCGTTACAAATGTTACAGTTGTATCATTCTGATATGCGATCAGAGGTACGTACCATGCCCATGAATCCCGATGATCCGCGAGTGCGCAAGACTCGCCGTGCCATGCGTCAGGCATTTATCCGGTTGATCCTGCAAAAAGGCTATGATGCCATCACGATTCAGGATATTGCGGACGAAGCAGAAACAGCGCGGATCACGTTCTATCGACACTATGCCGACAAAGAAGAATTGCTCATGGACTGCCTTAATCAACTGTATGATGAGCTGGCAGAGCGTACTGAACGGATCACCCCAGAGGCCATCCGCAGCGGCAAGACACCCGTTCTTGTGCTGTATGAACATATCGCGGAGCAAGAACAACTTTACCGGCTTCTCTTTTCCAGCCGCGGAACTCCCGTTGTAATCGAACGCCTGCGGCATCATCTGGCAACCCGTGCAATGGAAGCTATCCGCAGCGTGATCGACCCTGACAGCTTGCAAGCGCCGCTGGAAATCATCGCGTATCATGCAGCCGGGGCGCAGATTGGGCTGGCGATTTGGTGGCTGGATCAGGGGAAACCGTATCCGGCGGATTATATGGCGCGTACTTCCATGTGGCTGAGTCTTGCCGGGGTAGCACGCGCATTGAGTGTGCCAGAGTTTAGTGTGCCAGCCCCCCCTCTCTCGTAGGAAATTCAGCAATCTTACGTTTTTCGGGCGTTCCCACAGGCTACAATACAGGCACAGGAATAATTACAGATACAGGGGGAGTCCAAATGCGCATATATACTGCTGATCCAAATCTAGAAGTTGCCGGGTTGACGACGCTGTCCTTCGTCAGCAACCTCGATTCCACAAATTACGCAGAGCTAATTAAGAAACATGGTTTGGAAAACGTCGATACTGAAGCGTGGTATCCGCTGAATAAAGTCTTCGGCCTGTTCAACGACATTGCCGCCCAGAATCGCGGACACGCTCCCTTCGTCGCAATGGGCATGAAGATTGCACAGCAATCGCCGTTCCCGCCTGATATGCTCAATGGTTTGACATTAGCCGGCATCCTCGAAGGCTGGCAGGAGCATTACGAAGCCAGTCATCGCGGTGGCACGCTGCCCCCGGTTGTGACCGAGAAATTGGGTGAGCAGAACTATCGCCTGATTTTGCAAGAAGACCACCTCTACCCGTATGATCTGGTCTATGGCATGGCCTACGGTTTCTGCAAACTGCTGCTGCCGAGGGGAACTAATTTCAAGGTGATGTATGACCCGGAACACACGCCTTACGGAGATTATGGTGATCGTATCATCGTCAACGTGTCCTGGGAGTGATCGTCAAACAACATTGGAACCATTGCCCAAAGACCCGGCAGGAAATTTGGGATAAAGTGGGATATTGCTGGATTTTGCTCATAGGATTTTCATGATGATTGACACGATTGTAATCGGCGGTGGGATAATGGGGGCGGCTGCCGCCTATGGATTGGCAAAGCGTGGGCAGGCTGTGCTGCTGCTGGATCAGTACGAACCGGGTCATGCGCATGGCAGCTCGCATGGGGATGGGCGCATTGTGCGCTTCAACTATACGGAAGCCATTTATGTCGAACTGGCAATGCTGGCGTATCCGGCATGGGAAGCCCTCTCTGCCGCAGCAGGCGAACCCCTGATTCAGCGCACAGGCTTGATTGAATATGGCCCTGCGGATAGCCAACCTGTCGCAGAGTCCGAAGCGAATTTGCAGCGCTATGGCCTGACCTATGAATCGCTCAGTGCGGAAGAAGCCAATCAGCGCTTTCCACAGTTCCATTTTGCACCTGGCAGCAAACTGATCTATCAGGCGGATGGCGCGGTGGGTTTTGCGACGAAGGCTGTACAGGCGCTGTGGCGCTTGGTGCAAGAAGCAGGGGGCGAAACGCGCAGCGGAACACGCATCCAGCGCATTGAAGCCCATGACGATTCTGTCACGGTTCACAGCACGGATGGCGAACGCTGGCACGCGAAGAAACTCATCCTTGCGGCGGGTGGCTGGACAAAATCTCTGGCGGCACAGATCGGGCTGGATTTGCCGCTGGTGGTGACGCAGGAAGTAGTAGGTTACTTCCGTCCGGTGGATGACGTAGACCATCGCGTGGGAACCATGCCCTGCATCATTGATTATGTAGACAGCGTTGATGTGCCGTATTATGGCTTGCCGCAGGTGGATATTCCCGGCATCAAAGCAGGCTGGCATCATTCCGGCACGGTGATTGAACCGGACGATGCGCGTCCCGAACCGACGCAGGCGCAGCTACAGGCGCTCACCCACTGGATGCAACGCGCCTTCCCCCATGTAGAGAAGCAGCCATCTGAAACCGTAACCTGCCTCTATACCAGCACGCCGGATCATCATTTCATCCTGGATCGCCACCCGCAGCATTCACACATCGTCATCGGTGCGGGGTTCTCCGGGCATGGATTCAAGTTTGGTTCTGCTGTGGGTGAAATCCTGGCACAGCTTGCTCTGGGTGAAACACCACCCATCGCGCTGGAAACCTTCTCCCTGCGCCGTTTTGATGACCCTGGAAACCTGGATAAACGCCTCGGCGCGTGACAGGCTTAATGAGCCTAATGCAGTTTCGCAATTAAATGCCATGTCCTCACAATATTCCCGGGGCGCAGCACGCTGCGCCCCTACACGAGATTCTTCCCCGTATTCATTTCTTAAAAGACATTAGGCTAATGACCTTGTTGGCGAATCGGTGTAGGGGCGATCCCCACGTGGTCGCCCTGGGAGCGCACACGGGCGCTCCCCTACAAAAACACAATGATTCATGGATTCGCCAACAGCATCGCTAATGTGCAAACTAAGCGATTGATGCTATGCTGCTGTTATGCGAAAAAGTGTGATGCGATCCCTGGATGGGCTGGCGCTGGTACTACTGGTGCTGGCAATTCTGGATGTCTTTGTCTTCCGCTACAGCGTGCCGGAAATCTACAGCGGTGCGCCCTTCGTCTACTGGTCGCATGTAGATCAGGCGGCGCGTGCGCCCTGGATGCTGCTGGCGATTGCGCTGTTCAGTGGATGGCTGTTCCTGCACCGCGCCTGGACTCCGCTGGGGTGGCTGCGCTGGCCTGCTGCCTTGATGCTGGTATCAGCGGCCTGCTTATTCACCATCGCTGCGCCGACTGCTGCCATTCCACAGGTGGCTCATCATCTACAACAGGAATCACTTGGCGAGCATCAGTACAGGATTTTTTACCAGACTGATAGCATTGGCAGCCTGGGATGTGATGTCGTTCTGGTACGTTGTGATACACTGGGAATCATCTGTCGGTTTGTGCAGAAGTGGGATCGCACCCCCTGCCTGGGGCAATTTGAACCGATCCGGCTGACGAAAAATAATACGCATCTTATCATCGCAATCGACAACGAAACGATAGTTCTTGAGGAATAAACAGGTATGTTGAAGCAAAAACGCACTCACGAATCGCGGTTTCCGCTGTATGCTGCGCGTGGATTTCTGGTTGTTTCGCTGCTCTATACCACACTTGCTTCGTTGCAATCGCCTTTCTTAAAAGACCTGTACGAACCCATCGCCGGATTCATGCTGACGTTCTTCTGGCCTGTGGTGGTCTTCTCGGCATTTCTTGGTTTGCTGGCAGTTGATTATCGCCTGAAGGGTTTTCCGCTGAAGGCCAGAGCAACAAAGCTGGTACTGCTGGCAATTGCGATTTTTTCCGCCGGAGCTGTCGCAGCGTTACGTACCTTACTCGCCTGAGTTTCAAAAACAGGATACTCCATGCTGCGAACTATCACCCAGACCAACATCGCCCAATTGATGCAGCTTGCGCAATCTTCTACACGCAAACGAACCATTTTACGCCTACACGAACATGAAGAGCCTGTGCAGCGCATGGTGAATGTCCTGCTGCCGGGATCCTATATCTCCCCGCACAAGCACGAAAATCCCGACAAAGTGGAGTTGTTCAGCATCCTGCTTGGACGCTTGGCGGTGGTGCATTTCCGGGAAGATGGTGCGTTGGAGCAGGTGATTGTGCTGGATGCGCAGGGCGAAAATCGTGTGGTGGATATTCCCCCGCGCACCTATCACACGCTGATACCGCTGGAACCATCCGCCGCGCTAGAAATTATCCAGGGGCCGTATGATGCCGCGACCCATAAGCAGTTCGCGCCCTGGTCACCTGCCGAAGACAGCCCGGAAGCAGCGGCGTATCTGGCGCAGCTTACACAACAGGTAATGGCGCGGCATCGTTCAGCGCAATAACCCATCCTGAACCCTTAAAAGCCGCCAATAGACATCTAACGGAAGCGTGTTATACTATGGCGGTATCTGAAAGACGTTCCCTTTGAACGAGAGCAACACGGAGGCAGACTCTGGATAGTTTAGACTTAGCACGGCATATTGTGGACATCGTAGAAGAACGCAAAGCAGAAGATATTGTGCTGCTGGATTTGCGCCCGGATACGGTGATTGCAGATTTTTTTGTGCTTGCCAATGGCAATAGTGACCGCCAGCTTCGCGCCCTGGCTGATTATGTGCGCGAAGATGTAAAAGAGAATCACAAACGCCTTCCTGTTTCCACTGAAGGCACGCCGGAAAGCGGCTGGGTACTGCTGGATTATGGGGATGTCATCGTGCATCTGTTCAGCGAAGATCAGCGCGATTACTACGACCTCGAAGGATTGTGGAGCAAGGCCGGGCAGGTCATCCTCAGCATTCAGTAACTCCGGCGAAAATCACAGAAAAACTCTCAGGGGCGATGCATAATCGCCTCTGTTGCGTTTTTGCAAAACCCAGCCTCCCCCCCGTTTGTAGACTTCGCTACGATAACGGCGGTTATCCGACCAGCCGAAGGCATCGCCCCCTATGTTCGCTCGTTCATTGCAGTGGTTGTTGATCGTTATCTTGTTGATTCTGCCGACTGCCCTCACAGTGGGTTTGCTACGAACCCAGTTTGACGCGACTCTCACAGATTTGGTTCCCATCTGGGCGGATGAAGTCTGGTACTGGCATCAGGCAAAATCCTTCAGCGAAGCCGGATTGAACAGCGGGTACTACACCGTGAGCGAAATCCCCGCTGGCGCAGACTTCTCGCGCTTCCTGGCCTGGGGCATGGCAACGCCAATTTTTTACGGAAGCATCAGCGCGGTAGCTGGGCTGCCCCTGTATTTGATCCCGCTTGTGAATTTGATCAGTATCACGCTGGCGCTGGCGGCTTTCGTCTATGCGCTGCGTCCGAACTGGCTGCAACTGTTGGGCATCGGCGCACTGCTGGCGACCTTCGCGCCCTTTATCATCTATTCGTCTTCGAGCCTGCTGCCCGTCTTGCAGCAAGCCATCAGCATCGGCCTCGCAGCGGGATTTGTGCTGATGCTGCGCCAGCGTGACAAGACAAAACAAACCACGCGAATTGCACTCACTACCCTGCTGGTTGTTGCTGCCTGGGTTCGTCCGACATGGAGTCTGCTCTTTGTGCCGTATGTTCTGCTGCTGCAACCTCGCTGGACGTGGCGCAATGTGCTGCTTGGTTTCGTACTGGGTGCGGCTATCTTCGCGGTAGTAACCGTTTTCTATAGCTGGACGGCTGCGCCTTTCCCCAACTTCCGCAGCCTATTTCTGAGTACATTGGGCGATGATCCCGTCACGGCGTTGAACCTGCTCCTACAAAATATACAGACCAATCTCGCGCTGCTTGGGGAAGGGAATTTGCTGGAAATGCGGCTGCGGCTGCAAATCCTGCTGATGGCAGCGCTCTTGCTGACTGCCCTGCTGTTTTCGCTGTGGCGGCGCAGGGATGCAAAATCCTCCGGTATGCACTGGGGCGAATCTGCCCTGCTGCTATATGCGCTTGGTGCGGCGCTCATCCTGACGATTATCCTCTACGATGTCAAAGAATGGCGGGATTACCGCGTCATGGCTCCGCTGCTGCTGCTGGTAGGTCTGGTGCTGATCGCACAGGGGCGGCGTTTCCTGGTAGTGATCTTGCTGGCGACCAATCTGCTGATCCTGCCGGAAGCCCTGAATGTCTACCGCATCTGGACAGAGTGGCACGTCAGCGAAGAGAAGCGCGAAGAATATTATGCCTGGGAAGCGGAATTGCAGAAGGTGGTGCAATATGAACCGGGGGCTGATCCCTGGTGTAATACGCTGCTGCATTCGCATCGCTACCTCTTCGGCGCGACATCGGTGCTGCTGGCGGTGGATGGCGGGATTGGCCTGTCATCTCCGCTGGATCAAGCGATGACCCCGCCGTTTCGTTCGCGCTACTTGCTCTTTGATGACGGTGACCTGGAACGCTACGGCGCGGAACTCAATCTACGGCAGTTGCTAGTTGTGCCGGATGGCGTACTCTACGAAAATCTCAACGCAGCATGTGAATGAGGAAAGGCGGAGCAAATGAAATTGCTATCTATTCAGGTGGGCAAAGTACAAACCCACGAGTATAACGGCAAGGATTGGACAACCGGGTATTTTAAGAAGTCGGTTTCCGGCGCGGTATGGGTGAGCAAACTGAATGTCGAAGGGGATGACCAGCACCACAAGAAATTTCACGGCGGCGAACATCGCGCAATTTTGATGTACAACAGCACACATTATGATGCCTGGGAAAATGAGTTGGGGCAGCGCTTGCCCTATGGCTCCTTCGGTGAAAACTTCACCGTAGAAGGGCTGGATGAAACGCAGGTTGCCATCGGGGATATTTACCAGATTGGAGACGCATTGCGCGTACAGGTTTCGCAGCCACGCCAGCCCTGCAACCAGATTTATCAGGCGCTTGGTATTCGTGGCATCCAGAACAAAGTCGCACAGACTCGGCGCACAGGTTGGTATCTGCGTGTGTTGGATGAAGGCCATGCAGAAGCCGGGATGTCCATCACCCTGCTGGAAAATCCGCACCCGGAATGGACAATCACCCGCGCTCATGAGGTGATGGATAGGCGCAGCGAACAACGAAAAGCCGCCTTCGCCTTATCGCAGCTTGAGGCACTGGAACCGGGTTGGCGTGGAAGATTGGCAAAGGCCGCTGTCGGGATTTGATTTCTCTGGATTGGTTATGCGGCTATCATCTGCACTTCACCGAATGGTGGTATCCTTGCCGAATGATTGACTCATCGGAAAGAAGTAGACTCATGCACGGGAAAATCGTCATTGTCACGGGCGCTACCAGCGGCATCGGGGAAGAAACTGCCAGGGTGCTGGCAGGCAAAGGCGCGGAAGTAGTCCTCATCAGCCGCAGCCAGAGCAAGCTGGACAACACGGCTCGCATGATCCATGAAACAACAGGCAGCGAAAAGGTCGCTACGATTCAGGCAGATTTGTCTTCGCTGGCAGGGATGCGCGGCGCGGCAGAAGAATTTTTGCAGCGCTATGATCGGCTGGATGTGCTGGTGAATAATGCAGGGGGCATCTTCTATGAGCGCACCGAAAGCGCTGATGGCTTCGAGATGACCTTTGCGCTGAACCATCTGAGTTACTTCCTGCTGACGAATCTGCTGCTGGATGTGCTGAAGCGCACCGCTTCCGAACAGGGAGAAGCCCGCATTGTGAATGTTTCTTCTGGCGCACACCGGGGCGGCAGGGTCAATTTTGAAGATTTGCAGAAGAAGCGCGGTTATAACAGCTTCGGCGCATATTCTCAATCCAAGTTGATGAATGTGCTGTTCACCTACGAACTGGCGCGGCAGGTAGAAGGCACAAATATAACGGTCAATGCCCTGCATCCTGGGTTTGTAGCAACAGGTTTCAATGCCAATGCGCAGGGAATCCTGGGGAATCTGGTGCGCGTCGTGGAGAAAATTGTTGCCATCTCACCGGAAGAAGGCGCAAAGACCAGTATTTATCTGGCCTCTTCGCCGGATGTGAAAGGCATCAATGGCAAATACTGGGAGAAATCAAAAATGGTTTCTTCGAATGCCGCCTCCTATGATGCGGAGACACAGCGCCGCCTCTGGGAAGTGAGCGAATCGCTGACAGGCTTGCGCGAAGCAGTGTCCATCTAGCATCAGAGTCAGCGCTTGCCCCACGCAATCAGGATGCATTTCAATATTTTGGCAACTTCGGATTTGGCGTACTACATCCAATCAAAATTGTAGGGGAGCGCCTGTGTGGACGCTCCTGTGCGAGCTTGGGCAGGACAATTGCTTCAAAACGATTTGAACCACAAAGACACGAAGGACACAAAGAAATTCGTATCGCGCTGTTTTTCGTGCCGCTGGCGGCTGAAGCCAGCCCGCTAGAAACCGACAAGTCCACCAAAGGGGACTGTGTGCGGCAGGTCAGAGCGCCTTTTCGTGTGCTTCCCGCTGCTCTTATTGCATCAGCGTGTGGCAATGTAGGCCAACGTGTTGTCACCTGCCAACAATCTGAAATGCACCCACGCAATCAACCGGGTCTGCCTGCGAATTTCAAACCGTGCTACGATATGACTGTGATTGATCGCAGGTTCGGTACACATACAAGAGCATCCCATGACCCGGAAACTGATTCTTCTGCTGTTGATCCTTACCGTATCGGCAGCTTGCCAGCCAGAGCAGAGCGTCTTGCCAACTCGTGCCCGGTTGGTGACGGCTACCGATGCCCCGCCGCCAACCCAGGTTGGGCAGACGGTATTTGATCCCACCGCAACAGCAACCGATACCGCTATCCCCACGGAAACACCAACGACAGCAGAGGTGCTTTCCGGCACAGCCAGCGCGACCATCACACCGACGATTACTTATACGCCTAGCCCTACCATTACTGTCACACCCAGCCAGACCTTCACCCCCGCGCCGACCATTGGCCCTGATGAGCGTCCGCTGGTGGCGCTGGCATTTACAGCTTTGGCGGCAACAGTCTTACCATCCGATTATGAAATCCCTGGCTTTGAAGGAACCAATGTTGCGCTGACCCCGACTCAGGGTGCAGCGGTGATTGTGCCGGAAACAGGCGCAACCCTACCCTCTGTGACCAACTGCCCCAATAATCCACCCGGCGGATTCGGCGGTGTCTATCAGGCGAATCCGACACTGGCGACGCAGTTGGGCTGCCCACTCAGCAGCACCGCGCAGCAAATACCCGCCGCGCAGCAGCGCTTCGAGCGTGGGACAATGCTCTGGCTCAATGGGGAAATCGTCGTGCTGTATGACCTGGACAGCGCACTGGAGAGTTACCCTGACACATTCACCGAGGGCGTTGATCCAGAGGCGAGCAGCGAGACCGCACCCGCCGGACTCTATACCCCCATTCGCGGATTCCTCAAAGTATGGAGCAGTCAGCCCACTGTACGGAATGGGTTAGGATGGGCAACCGCGACGGAACAGGGGGCAACGGCGACGGTGTTGAATTTCGACAATGGGCGCATGATCTGGCTGGCAGGAACGAATCAGATTTATGCGCTGCTGAACACAAGCTGGCGCAGCTACGCCGGGACGTTCTAGCAGGAAAATTGTGCTGAGTGCTGCGACCAGCCGATAGGTGTTCTTCTAACAACTGAAAACCGAAAACTAAGAGCGTGTTTGTTAAAACGGACATTACGCGAAAGCCGAGGATTAAAATCCCC
>CAYVVZ010000010.1:0-114153 GCA_964455365.1 uncultured Anaerolineaceae bacterium
ATATCTCATCCACACCACACATCTATCTGATCTTTGCAACCCTTCGTCAGCACCATACATCCTCTTTTTGATTCTATTTTCCTGGCCTTTATCGGCCTTTTTTGATTCTATGCACCGAGTACAATGGTCAGATTGTGTATCGCATAAAGGTTATGCTGTGGAACACCAAGCTTCTGAACATTCTTTTTTGCAGCGCCCGAATTGGACAATCTTCACACTGGCTGTTCCGGTAACGCTTTCGCTGGTTGCAGAGCCGATCACAGGCATGGTCGATACGGCTTTTGTTGCACGCTTAGGCGCTGCACCGTTGGCGGGGTTAGGCATCGGCACGACGGCATTGTCCGTCATGTTCTGGGTGCTGAACTTCCTCAGCATCAGCGCACAGACCGAAGTTGCCAGGGCATCTGGGGCGAAGAATTACGGGAGAACGGCGCAGATTACAAGCCTTGCGCTGATCGTAGGCGTAATTCTCAGCAGCATTGTAGCGTTGTTTTTTATTCCTGGGGCTGGTCTCGTCAGCATGGCGCTTGGTGCAGAAGGTGCGGTGATTGATGATGCGAGCATTTACCTGCAACTGCGTCTACTGGGTGCGCCTGCCGTACTGACGACGCTGATTGGCTTCGGGGTGCTGCGCGGTTTGCAGGATATGCGCACGCCCTTATGGATTGCGGTACTCATCAATGTGTTGAACATCATCCTGGATGCGGTGTTGATCTTCGGCCTGGAACCGATTCCGGCGTTAGGTGTGGCGGGTTCGGCACTGGCAAGCACGATTGCACAGTGGATCGGTGCAGCCCTGGTGTTGTGGAGTATTGCACGGCGTGTTGGCCTGATCTGGTATTTCCGCCTGGATGAAGTGCGGGTGTTGCTGCGTGTCGGTGGTGATTTATTCCTGCGCACGGCACTGCTGAATGTCTTTATGCTGCTGAGTACCCGCATTGCCAACCAGATTAGCCCGGAAGCGGGAGCTGCACACCAGGTGATTCGCACAGTCTGGTTATTCACAGGCTTGCTGCTGGATGGGCTGGCGATTACTGTTCAGAGCCTGGTGGGATATTTCTTAGGAATTGGTCGCGTGCAGGTGGCAAGAAAAGCTGCACTACTCACGTTGAGGTGGGGATTGGTGGTAGGTGTTGCGCTGGCAGTTGGAATGCTGCTACTCACTGATGGGGTGATTGCGCTGTTGGCTCCGGGCGAAGGGGTTGCCACGTTCGTCCTCATGGGCTGGTGGATTGCTTTGCTGACGCAGCCGCTGAATGCAATGGCCTTCGTCACGGATGGTATTCATTGGGGTACAGCAGATTATGCCTTGCTGCGTAATGCCATGCTCGTGGCAACACTGCTTGGCACTATGGGTCTGTTGTTGATTTCGCCTGCTGCTGAAAATGCCTTCGCCTTGATCTGGATTGTGACCGCTATCTGGATCGCATTGCGGATGATCTTTGGTGTTACTCGGGTCTGGCCTGGGTTCGGTAACAGTCCGCTGCGGATGCGCCCTTCTGAACTGCCAACTGCTCACCTGCGGAATTCATGAGGAGGTTTCAATGCCTGAACTGACCCTGGTAGCCCAGATTGCGCCGCAGCGCAGCACACAATACGCACAGCTTGCAACAGCACTGGCTCCCTACGAAATCCAACTCAGCGGCTTGCGACCCCATTTGCAGGGTGTGCAGCCGATTGATCTCGGCGGGCAAACCTACCTCAAACTCATGCTGACGACAGTGCTGGATGATGCTTTATATTATGAACTCGGTACACTGGCTATGACCAGCGCATATTTCCTCTACCATGAGTCGCTTGGTGGGCATCCTGTGCCTGTGCTGGAACCGATTGACCCGCAATTCCGTCCGGTGCTATCGCCTGATGTAGCCCTGACGCGGCGCTATCGTGGCAAGACGAACGAGCTTTTCACGCATTTCCTCTGCAATCTGGCGCGTTTCAGCAGCGACTTTGCCCAGAAACCCTGGGGCGAACTTCGCCTGCTGGATCCGCTGGCGGGAGGCGGAACCACCCTTCTGATCGCGCTCAGTCTGGGTGCTGATGTGGTCGGCGTGGAACGCACCGCGCAGGATGTTTCAACGACGATTGCCTTCCTGCGGGATTACATGCGCAGTGAAGGCATTGGCTGCAAGATCAAAGAAGAACGCCTCAAGAAATTGGGGCAGCGCTGGTGGTGTACGATCAACGCTTCTGGCACGCGGGAATTTGTCTTTGCCAATGGGGATACTTCGCAGACGGATCAACTCATCACCGGGTTCAAAAAGCCGCATCTGATTGTTGCGGATTTACCGTATGGCATCCAGCATCGCGGCACGCTGGAAGAACTGCTGCGTTCAGCCCTGCCCGTGTGGGCGCGGGTGCTGATGCAGGGCGGTGCGCTGGTCTTCGCCTGGGATGCGACTCGCTTCCCGCGTGCGGAAATGGTGGCATTGGTCGAAGAAAGTGCTGCGCTGGTTGTACTGAACGGTGCGCCCTATTCCCAGTTAGAACACCGCGTTGACCGGGTGATTAAGCGCCGCGATGTGATCGTCGCCAGACATGCGTGAAATCAGGGTGAACCAGTGGATGATACACGCCAGGATAATGATTAATGTTTCTTTTTTGGGGTGTTTTTCGGGCACGACATGTCGTGCCCCTACGGTAGAAACCTGGTTTTTGTAGGGGCGGATCATGACCCGCCCGCGCCAATAAACACCGAACCTGTTGGCTTTGTGGTTGAAATCGTTACGCTAGATGCTGCGAACTAGTCCCAATCACGGTCATCTCTGATGGTGCGCTCATTGCTGGGAATTTCATCCACGAACAGCACTTCATCAATGCGCAGCCGAACAGCATTCTGCGCAAGCTGCATCAACTTCTCGGCGATGCCTTCCTGCGAAGCGCCTTCTTGCAGCTTGACCTTCAGCGTGACGACATCTTTGTTTTCAGGACGTGTGATAATGGCCTGGATCCCCACAATCATCGGGAATTGTGCGGCTGCCATCTTCAACTGGTTCGGATGCAGGAACATCCCGCGCACTTTGATTGCGTCCCCGCTGCGTCCATAGAGGCCGAGCAAATGCTGATTCGTGCCATCGAGCAATTCCGGCGCAATCGCACCCAGATCTCCTGTGCCGAAGCGCACCAGCGGGTAAGCCTTGTTGAAAGTCGTCACCACAATTTCACCGATGTTACCCGGCTCAATATCTTCGCCTGTTTTGGGATCAACAATCTGCGCGTAAATATTGGGAGTCAGCACAAAGCCATCCAGCCCTGCGCGGGTATAGCCAATGAAACCCAGGTCAGCCGTACCAAATGCCGAAGTTGTCTTCATGCCCCATTCGCCCTCGAAGCGCTGGCGCTGCGTGGGGGTGTAGGGTTCAGAAGAAAAGAGCGCTTTCTTGATGGGGAAGTTCTCCGGCGTGATGCCCTGTTCCTGCACTTTATCAAGGATGCTCATCAGGTAGCTGGGCTGACCGACAAAACCCGTTGCGCCGAGTGCCATCGCCATCATGATCTGCAATTCAGTATTGCCGGGGCCTGTTGGCAGTACCGTCGCGCCACATGCCCGCAGCGCATCATCCAGCAGCATCCCCGCCGGAGTCAGGTGGTACGTGAAAGTATTCAGCACACGATCCCCACGCTGGAAACCAACATAGCGGAAGGGAGCCAGCGCCATTTCCGGGTCTTCGGCTGGCGGCTGCGGATCGTAAATCGGCCCCGGTGAGATATAGATGCGCGGCAACTCTGCCGGATCAATGGTGAGGAAGCCGCCGAACGGGGGATTATTCCGGTGAATCTCCACCAGCGAATCCTTACTCAGTACTGGAATCTTCGCCAGGTCAGCCGTACTCTGAATATCCGCCGGGGAGACACCAGCATCATCCAAGATTTGCTTGATAGCGGGGGCGTTCTCATAAGCGTGTGCGACAAGTTCACGTACTCGTTCATCGAAGTTGCTCAACGGGTTCTCTCCTGTGCATCCATTTCTGAACAAAAAACGAGGCACAGAAAATGATCTATGCCCCGGTCAATATCTAGCCCAGCCAGCGCTTACGGCGCTTGTAGTGCTTCACTTCTTTATAGCTCTTGCGTTCACCCATCTGGTTCAGACCCAGGTAAAATTCTTTGATGTCTTCGTTCTCGCGCAACTGCTGTGCAGGGCCATCCAGCACGATGCGCCCGTTTTCCATCACATAGCCATAATCCGCCACACCCAGCGCGACCAGGGCATTTTGCTCCACCACCAGGATAGACATGCCTTCACGGTCATTGATCTCTTTGATGATCTCGAAGATTTCCTTCACCAACATAGGAGCCAGACCCAGGGAAGGTTCATCCAGCATCAGCAACTTGGGATGCCCCATCAGGGCGCGACCAATCACCAGCATCTGTGCTTCCCCGCCGGAAAGATAACCGCTGATGCGATGGTGCATCTCTTTGAGGCGCGGGAAGTAACTGTACACGCGCTCCACATCATCCTTGTATTCGCTGCCACCTTTGTACGTCATGGAGCCGATACGAAGATTTTCTTCGACTGTGAGGTGGCGGAACAGCGGACGACCTTCAATCACCTGGATAATCTGGTTGCGCACGATGTCTTCAGCCGTCATCGTGTCCAGGCGCATATCACCCCAGGTGATGGTGCCGCGTGTGACTTCGCCCGTTTCTGCTTTCAACAGGCCGCTTATCGCTTTGAGCGTGGTGGATTTTCCCGCGCCATTTGGCCCCAGCAGGGAGACGATTTTCCCCGGCGGTACTTCCAGCGAAACACCGCGCAGCACGAGAATCACGTTGCTGTAGGTCACTTCGATGTTGTTGATTGTCAGGGTGTTGCGTACATCAACGAACGATTTTTCTGTATTTGCTACCGCAGCCATAAAAATAAGTCCTCATTTCTGGATATTTTTTGTTTGCTCCTGGGCATTGGTCGCGGATGCGAAGAACATCTGCAAGCAATATTCAGGAACGACATCGTGTTGGTGGTGTACGGGCACGACATGTCGTGCCCGAAATGCCCGAAAAGAGAAACGTTACGATTTATTCACCCATCGGCACGTCAGCACCGCCCGGACGCAGGTCAGGTGTGTCGCGCACTTCTTCCAGCGGAACCACAACCGGAACCGGAATTGCGCCGTTTTCGGTTTCTACCAGCAGCGGCGGCTGCCCATCCAGAACGGTACCACCGTCCGCACCAGCATAGGTCAACACAGCCATACGGTTGCCCGTGGTATCACGGATTGCGCCATCCTGATAGTTCACAGTCAGCAGATCCATGTTGCTGTAATCCAGCCCCTGGATCGTCTCATAAACTTCTGCGCCGCCAAAGTCAGCGGAACCGACACGATTCGCAGTCTGTACCATGATCTCAATGTAGAGGTCGATGGTCAGGAAGCCGAGGATGTAGGAGATGTTGCGCACGGTTGCAGGACGCTCATTTGCGTTCGCAACTTCTGTCACAACCTGGATACCGGGGTTGTCGGTTTCCGTCCACCAGACGAAGGGCAGCGAACCAATGATGCCGTTCACAGCCGGGAGACCATTCGGGCCGATGGATTGCAGGCCGAGCAAGCCAACGGAAGTATCCAGCGCCCAGTTCACACCAGCGATTTGCACCTGGTCGGACAGGCCGAGGTTGTTGACGGTTGCTGCGACCAGTGCGGGGCCGGTAGCCAGGCTGTTCGTGTAGAGAACGTTGGCACCAGCGTCCACCAGATTCTGTACAGAACCGGAGATGTCGCTATCGGTGGGGGCGAATAATTCGGGTTCGTCGATCACTTCAACGCCGAGCGATTCGCAGTAGGCGACGGTTTCCGGCGTGAAGGCTGCTTCACCGAATGCGCCGGACCAGCTAATGTAGCCGATGACCGGGCTTTCGAGATTTTCAGAAGCATATTCGCAGAAGTGACCGAACTGGTCTACATAGAGCGGGTTGGTTGCGAAAATCCAGCCAGGGCTATCTGCATCTTCACCATAGAGGCCGGGTACGGAACCAGCGGAGATCAACACCGGAATTTCATCTTCTGCGACCTGTTCGCGCAGCAGCTCACTATCGAGCGAGGAGTACAGCACCATCAGCTTCGGCTCTTCGGCGGAAACACGGTCATAGATGACCTGTGTCTGTTCCAGGTCACCGCCTGTATCGACGGTGGTAGGATCGGGCAGGACGATTTCAGCGCCGCAGATGCCGCCGCGTGCGTTGAAGTATTCGGTTGCATCCGCAAAGCCAGCCAGTACAGGCTGCGTGATCGGGCCGTAGGGACCACTCAGGTCGCCCAGGTGAGCGAATTCAAAAGTTTGCCCGGTAAGATCAACTTCACAGGGAGTACGCGCTTCTGTGATGAATTCTGGCAGTTCTTCCTGTGCCAGAGTAACGGTGGTTGCTGCCAACAGGAGCAACACGACGAAGAAAATCCCAAGTTTTTTCATGCTATGAACACCTTTCCTCACAAAGTAAAGTAATTTTTGTTCTATCCGGCACAATGGCACCGGGTAGCCAACGAGAATTGTAGCGCACTTTTTGCCGTGCGGCTTGAGAATTGGATGACGGATCGCTGCAAAACGATTTTTCACCACAGAGAGAGGCAGAGATCACAAAGAAATTCGTAGGGGCGAAACATGTATCCCCCGTTTTTTCTTTGCTGACGGAAGCCTCCTCGTCTACCATCACAGCTAGTACGCATAGGGACGAATCTTCCAGGAGTATTTGAGAATCTCCCAACGATACGCCAGCCCACGCGGTTCAATAATTAAGAATAACAGCAGCGCCAGACCAAACATGATCGGCTTCAGTGAGGTACCGATGTTCACCGGATCAATGAAGGGCAGCAGCGGCGGCAAGATTGCGTTGAAGACAGGCCCCAGTGCCGGGATCACTGCCGAAGTCATCAGCTTGACGAAGGCCACGCCGAACAACGGCCCCTTGGGGAAGCCCGCGCCACCGATGACCAACATCGCCAGCAGTTCAATCGAAACTTCCAGCGAGAAGAAATCCGGGCTGAGGGTGTTGCGTTCATACGCCAGCAAGCAGCCTGCTATCCCTGCATAAAGGGCGCTGAGGAAGAAGGCTTGCAGCTTGTAGGTGAAGATGTTGATGCCGAGTAATTCCGCGGCAAGGTCATTATCGCGTACCGAAATGAAGGCGCGGCCTGTACGGGTACGCATGACATTACGGGCAAGCAGCATCAGCAAAATGGATAATGGCACAATCAAGTAATAAATCTGGCTGGCAGTCGCCAACTCGAACCCGAAAATCGACGGTGCGGGGATGTTTTGCAGCGCATCCGGCGCATTCGTCCAGGGCTTCAGCGGATTTTCAATCAACCAGGGGATGATGAATTGCGCAGCGAGTGTCGCCATTGCCAGGTAAAACCCTTTGACACGCAACGAGGGCAACCCAAAAATCAGCCCGATGAAGCCAGTGAATAAGGCCGCCAGCGGGATCACCAACCAGAAGGGCAGCGCGGGAATGACCATTTCCCCAATCGTGAAACCCTTCGCCAGCAGTGCGCCGCTGTAAGCCCCCACTGCCATGAACGCCGCATGACCAAGCGAAATCTGACCAGCATAGCCAATCAGAATATTCAAGCCTTGCGCCGCAATCACGAAGATCGCAATTGTGTTGATGATCGTCACCCAGACGGAGCCGAAAATATCACCAATGATGGGCAGTGTCACCAGCAGTGGAACTAACAGTAAGAGAATCGTCGAACCATAGGTGCGTAAGAACGAACCTCGTGTTCGGTTCAGCGCCATATCTTCGTTGTAAGAGGTATCAAATGTCCCGGCGGGACGGATGTTATCAGCCATGAAGTACCCTTCGCAAAAATAAGCCTAAGTTCTGTGAATGGTCTGTTTAAATGCGTTCGATGCGCTTTTCGCCGAAGAGACCTTCCGGGCGCAGTACCAGGATCACCATCAGCACAACATAGGGTGCGAGGTTGCTGGCAATATCCGTGTTGAAGAGCATCTTCGCCCATTCTTCCGTCAGCCCCAGGACCAAGCCACCAATCAACGCGCCAGATACCGACTCGAGGCCGCCGAGCAGTACCGCCGGAAAAGCTCGCAGCGCGACGAATTGCAAATCCGTATTCAACGAGTTGGAATCGCTCGCGCCTACCTGCAAAACCCCGGCAATCCCTGCCAACAAGGCCGCGATGCCCCACGTCACGGCGAGGATGTTGCGCACGCGCAAGCCCACAGATTCTGCAAGCTGCTGATCTTCAGAAGTCGCACGCATGGCGAGGCCGATGTTGGTATAGCGGAAGAACAGGAAGAATGCGCCGAAGGTTGCCAGCGCGATCAAGAAGGCGAACAAACGCGGCTGATCAATGTTGATAGGCCCGCCGAGCAATGCTGCCGTATCAATGGTGATGGGGGTGTTGATTCGTGTGTATTGTCCCGGTACGAAACCGCTTTCCATGCCGAAGATCGTCAGGCCAACAGGCTGCGATCCCCAGATTAGCGTTGTGAAACCACCCAGAACCTCCGCCAGTGCCAGCGTGACCATCACGGCTGCGAAGATCGGCTGCCCAATCAAGGGGCGGATGCTGAAGCGTTCAATGGTCAGGCCAACCAGCACTGTGCCGACAACTGCCCCGGTCATTGCATTGATCCATGCCCAACCTGGCTGGCGAAAGCTCATCAGGAAGATCAGTAGCACAGTCGCAAGCACTGAGGCAAGCAGGACACGCCAATCGCGCAGGGCTTTCCAACTGGCAGTCGTGACCACCATCATGACGGCTGCTGCTGTGAGCAAGGTCGCTGCCACAATGCTAATCTGGTTCGCAGTGAAGAACGAGTAGAAGATGAACGCGCTAAACATCATCATCGCGCCGTGTGCAAAGTTGAACACGCCGGAGGCTTTGTTAATCACGACGATGCCCAGGGCGATGATGGCGTAAATCCCACCGAGCAGAACACCGCCGATGGTGCGCTGAACGATGGTGTGCGGCGCTTTTTCCATGATGAGAGGCGAAAGCCACGCGATCAACAATACTGCCGCCGCGATGTAAATCGCCCACATGAAGTATTTGCTGTTATCTCGCAGTACCTGTGTCAATGAAACAATCCTTTACCAAAAATAATTCTGTTGCTGTTGTTGTACGCATATTCGGTGCATTCGTAATGCGGCGGACGAGGCGGGTTTCGTCCCTACGAAAGATGTTATTGTGTAGGGACAACACTCGTGTTGTCCGGTGCTTTTTCCGTAATGTGGTCTCCCCCTGCGCAGCGATGGGACGGAAGGAGGATAATTAATCCGTCACTTCCATGATTTTCAATTCGGTCTCGACCACACCGCTGCGACCATCTCGGTATTTGACCTCTGCACTGACGCGCACATTTTCGGTATCACTGTAGAGCGCTTCCAGAATCTCGCTGTATTTCTGGTAGAGCGTGCGGCGCTTCAGCTTGCGCGTGCGGGTGAGTTCGCCTTCGTCTGCGTCGAACTCTTTGTGCAGGATTACGAATTTACGCAGGCGACCTTGCGGCGGCAGCGACTCGTTCACGCGCAGCACGTCTTGCTTGATGAGATCATACGTCTGCTGTTTCTGCGAAAGATCAACAAATGTGGTGAAGGAAACCCCCTGTTTCTCTGCCCAACGTGCCACATTCTCAAAGTTGATGACGATGATGGCGCTCACGAACTCCATATCAAAGCCGCCAATGGTCATGATGTCCTGGATAAACGGGCTGAATTTCAGGCGGCCTTCGATGAACTGCGGGCTGAATGTATGCCCGTTTGCCAGTTCGATCATATCTTTCACACGCTCCAGATAGACCAGATGACCATCTTCGCGCATGTAACCCGCATCCCCGGTGTGATACCAGCCTTCTTCGTCAATGGCTTCTGCGGTTTTTTCCGGCGAGTTGAAGTAGCCACCGAAGCGCCCCTTGGAGCGAATGAGAATTTCCTGATCTTCGCAGATTTTGATTTCCACACCGGGCACAATCACACCGACTGTTTCCAGCTTCACATCACCAGGCAGGTGAATCGTGCCGATGGTTTCGGTTGAGGCATATAACTGGCGCAGTTCCACGCCAATTGCACGGAAGAAACGGATCACATCCGGCGAGAGCATCGCGCCAGCCGTCAGCACATTCTTGGCGTGGGTCAGCCCCAGGCGATCTCGCAAGGGGCCAAAGACCGCTTGTTCGCCCAACTGCCGCATGAGTTGCAGGTTCGCCGGGATGGGTTCGCCTGCATCTTCCAGGTCGATGACTTTATAGGCAATGGGCAAGAAGCGGTCAAATAGTAAGCGATTGACCCAGGTGCTATCGTTGATGCGGAAGCGCACGGAACTGGCGAGATTTTCCCAGACTCGGCTGGGGAAAAGCAAACCAACGGGGGCAATTTCGCGCATATCAATCTGCACGGTTTCAGGCCCTTCCGGGAAGTTCACCGTGAAACCTTCCAGCAAGAAGGGCGTAAAACCAAACGCCTGCTCGGTCATCCAGGCCATCGGGCTGAAGGAGAGCCAATTGTCTTTGGTAGAAAGCGGCGTGAATTCCCGGTTCAGTTCATTCCGCCACATCACATCCTGGTTGGTAATCATGGCGAATTTCGGCAGGCTGGTTGTGCCGGATGTCATGCTGAGGATGACCGTATTTTCCGGTTGGGTCTGCGCGATGCTTTCCTCAAATAGATTGGGGTGCTGCTTGTAGTGTTCGCGCCCTATTTCTTCAATTTCGCGGAAGGTCGCCAGCCAGGGATCGTCATAGCTCCACATCCCTTTATCTTCCCAGTAGATCACGCGGCGAATCTGCGGAACTTTTTCCTTGATCGCCAGCGCTTTATCGACCTGTTCCTGGTCATGCGCAACGATGAATGTGGCGTTGGTGCTGCCAATGACATAAATCAAATCCGGGTCAGGCAAGGCATCCGCGAAAACGCCGCAGGTCATCGCGCTGGCACTATGGGCGGCGATTTGTGACCAGTACATTTCGGGGTCATTTTCCCCGATGATGACCACCGTTTCACCTTCTTGCAGTCCCAGGCTTTTCAGCCCGTGGAAGAAATCCCGCACATGCTCGTAAACATCATTCCAGCTATATTCCTGCCAGATGCCGTAACGCTTCTTGCGCATTGCGGTTTGATTGCCCAGTTCCTTCACACGCTGCAAGAAATTCTTGGGCAGGGTGTTATGCACAGGATCTGGCTGTGGTGCTGGTTTGTTCAGGTGTGATGTGTAAACCGTACCCGGCTTGGTGGGACGATACTGGATTTCTGGTGTTTCTTCGTGTTTCGCAACTGCCATAAGCCTATGCCTCGTGTCCTAAATATGCCTGGATAACATCATCGTTCTGACGAATTTCTGCCGGAGTTCCGTCCCCGATCTTCCTGCCGAAGTCGAGAACGACGATTTTCTCGCAAATATCCATCACCAGGCCGATGTCATGCTCAATCAGCATGATGGTTGTGCCATTCAATTCGTGGATATCCAGGATGAACCGCGCCATATCTTCTTTCTCTTCGACGTTCATCCCCGCCATTGGCTCATCCAACAACAGCAGCGTCGGTTCCAATGCGAGCGCACGCCCCAATTCTACGCGCTTGCGCAGGCCGTAACTCAGTGTACCGACGATGGCTTTACGGATGTGTTCCATTTCCAGGAAGTCGATGATGTCTTCGACGATGCGTCGATGCTGAATTTCTTCACGCTGTGCTTGCCCTGCAAAAAGCGCCCCGGTGAACATATTGCTTTTCATATGGATGTGGCGGGCAGCCATGAGATTATCCAGCACAGTTGCATTGGTGTACAACGCGATGTTCTGGAACGTGCGGGAGATGCCGAGTTTGGCGCGTTGGTAGGGGGGGAGGTCTGTGATGTCCTGCCCTTCAAAGATGATCTGGCCTTCTTGCGGATGATAGAAGCCGTTGATGCTGTTAATCAGGCTGGTTTTTCCAGCGCCATTGGGGCCGATGACAGCGAAAATATCCTGGTCTTGTACCTGGAAGCTGACATCTTGCAGCGCTCTAATTCCTCCAAAACGGAGGGAAATATTCTGCACTTCTAATTTGGTTGGCATAAGAAAAAATCTCGCTGGAATAAAAAAACAATATCACGGACGGCGCACAATTAAACGTGCGTTTGATTAATCATGAAGATAACAAAAAATTCTCAGTGCCGCAACAAGTATTCACCTTGGATTAATGGGCTTGTAACCAGTCGCGCAAATCTGCGAACACAGTTTCACGTTCTCGCTCGTTAAAGATTTCATGACGCATACCGGGGTAGGTCTTCATGGTTTTATCTGCTGACGATGAAACATTGTAAACGGTACGCGCCCCGGCAATGGGTGTGATTTCATCATCTTCGCCGTGTATCACCAGCAGCGGCAGGGTTAGTTCTTTTACACGAGATTGCAATTCTTCACTCACTTTGAGCAGTTCCGCAGCCAATCCAATGCGCCACGCGCCGCGATAATTCAACGGGTCAGCGTCATAATCGCGTACTGTTTGTGGATCGGTGGAGAGGGCATCTGCGCTGAGAGAAGGCACAAGCGGGAACCTGGGCGCGACACTGCGCAGGACATTCAGCAAGCTGCGCTGGAAACCCGGTACAGTATCGGTGCTGTTGACGGCGCTTCCGCTGATGACTAATCCAGCGAGTTTCTCCTTGTTGCGCAGGGCAAACTTCAGCGCGATCAAACTGCCCATACTATGCCCGATCATGAAGATTTTCTGGCTGGGGTGCTGCTGCTGGATATGCCGGTAATATTGTTCCAGGTCGCGGACGGGTTCATCAATTGAGGCGTAGTAGGCTCGTAGTCCCTCACTTTTGCCATGCCCGCGATGATCCAGCGTATGCACGCCATAGCCTGCGTGAACGAGCATTTCCGCTACGTGGCTGTAGCGTCCACTGTGTTCACCGTAGCCGTGTACCAGTATGACAATTGCTGAAGGGGTTGTTTCGGGTAACCATGATTGCGTAAAAATCTGCAACCCATCGGATGCGGTGAAAGATTCTTGTGAATGGTGCATATTTCCCAAACCTTAGTTGCAAGAAATGTTTTTGAACTGCACTTCAGTATAACCGATGTACTGCGGGATTCAACGAATTGGCAAATTCAGACAGGGAAATCGTAGCAAAATGATTTGAAACCCCAAGTTGCCCATGAGCAAAACACACCGTGAGCGATGAAAATTCATGCTATCCCTACGGTAATCGTCGGTTCGTTGTGGACAGACACCCGTTGGATGTCCCTACAGGTACGATGTTTATAGGGACACGCAACGGCACATCCACTACCCCGGATAAAACTGACTTTTCATCCCCCAAATGACAGCGGTACATCCAACCGCAGCCAGGTACGCCCGATACGAAAGAGCGTTCCAGGGCGTAGGTTGCTGCGTTCTTCCAGCGGATCAGGATTTTTTTCGATGAAGGTTCCGTTGCGGCTGCCGCTGTCTTCCAGCCAGAACGTGAGCAGGGAAGGCATCGTAGCGGATTCGCTCTCACTCACGGAGGTTGCCACACATCCCAGGCGAGCGTGTAACCGCGAAACCTGGTTATCGAACGGCAGGTGAATGTCACAGGTATCCCGTCGTCCAATGGTGATCAAACGCTGCTCTCCTGGCGCGGGTTGCTCGAAGACCAGCGTCTTGCCATCCAGGGGGCCGCTCATAAAAGTGACGGAAATATCCGCACGCTGTTGGTAGCTCATTCTTCGTCCAATTCCTTATCGATTTTCTTCAAACCTGCACGGGCAGCGATATGCTTGGGATTCAGGCGCAAGGCACGTTGGAAGGCTTGCCGGGCTTCTTGGAGGCGTTTATCCACATACAGCGCGTCGCCATAATTATGCCAGAACCAGGCATCAGTATCATCATAGAAGACCGCCATGCGGTAGCACTCCAGGGCTTCTGCGTTATTGTCCAGAGCGCTGAAGCACATCCCACGACCATTCCACGCCCAGGCGTAGGTCTCATCCAGCTCCAACGCACGGCTGTAGCTTTCCAACGCCGCTTCGTACTTGCTGAGGCGACGTAGTGCCTGCCCGTGCCGCGCCCAGACCGTCGGGTGCATCGGCGCGACTTTCAGCGCACGTTCGATGGTGGCGAGGGCTTCTTCCTGCCGCCCAATATCCAGCAGTGCATTCATGTGATTGATGTAATACCAGACGGTTTGTGGCTCTAGCTGGATGGCCTGGGCATAGCTGGCGAGCGCTTCTTCTTGCCGCCCCATCTCTTTGAGCGTTAATCCCTTACCATTCCACGCCCAGCCAAAACGGGGCTGTAATTCCAGGGCTTTTTCGTAGGCACGCAGCGCCTCATCGTAACGCCCCATGCTGCGCAGTGCTTGCCCACATTTCGACCAGCTTTCCGCGTGCGTTGGGTCAATCTTAATCGCTTCATCCAGCGCATCCAGTGCATGATCGAAATCCCCGTGGATCATCAATTCTTCGGCATAATTGTGCCAGTACCAGACATCCCCATCGTCAATCTGTACGGCATTGGCGAAGCATTGCAGGGCATCTTCATGCAATCCCATCAGGCTGCACGTCAGTCCGCGCCCGCTCCACGCCCAGGCACTTTCATAATCCAGATCAACTGCGCGGTTGTAGCTGTCCAACGCTTCATGTAAACGCCCCATTTTGCGCAAGACCTGCCCATGTTTCGCCCAAACGTAGGCCGCCCGGTTGTTGATCTTGAGCGATGTATCCAGCAGGGCGAGCGCATCCTCATAGCGTTCTTGCATCACGCGAATATCGCCTTGCTTGTAGATATAGGGCGCACGGTCATCGGAGTAACGCGCCGCTTTTTCAAAAGCAGTGAAGGCTTCGTCATAGCGTTTGAGCATTTCCAGCGCCATGCCCTGTTCGTTCCAGCCGCGTGCGAAGGTGAAGTCAATCGTCGTGCTTTCGACAGCCGCTTGCAGCGCTTCTTCTAACTGTTCTAGTCCGCGCAAGACGGTGCTTTTCAGCGCCCAGGTACGTGCCGAATCTTGCTTGATTTCCAGCGTATGGTCGAGTACATCCAGCGCTTCCTCATAGCGTTTCATCAGCAGCAGCGCGTGTGCCTGGTTGTACCAGTACCATTCCCGGTCTGGCTTCAATGTACTGGCGCGTTGGTAGGCTTGTAGGGCTTCTTCCAAACGTCCCAGGTGTTCCAATACCAGTCCCTTGCCGTTGATCGCCCAATCGAAATTCGGTTCAATTTCGATGGCGCGTTCGTAAGCAGCCAGCGACTCATCGTATCTATTCAGGTTGCGCAGCACCTGCCCCAATTTGCCCCAACTGTGGGCGTGGTCTGGCTGGATGCGCACGGCTTCCTCTGCTGGATCAAGCGCTTCAAAATACCGTTCCGTATCCACCAGGGTTTCCGTCAGGTTGTACCAATGCCAGATCCCGTGTGGTTGGTGGTTGATCGCCTGCCGGAAGCTGATAATGGCTTCATCCAGGCGATTGAGTGCCTTAAGAGAAAGGCCGCGCCCGTTATGCGCCCAGGCATAATCTGGCTGAATTTCAACAGCTTTCTCATAGGCATGCAGCGCTTCATGAAAGCGTTCCATTGCCCGCAAAATTTGCCCACGTTTGCCCCAACTGTTGGCGTGATCCGGCGAAATTGCCAGCGCATGCTGTGTCATACGCAGCGCTTCGTCGTAGCGCTTTAGCTGGTACAGCACATCGGCGCGGTTATACCAATACCAGACGTAAGCGGGGTCGAGCTTGGTTGCTTGCTCGAAATGTTCCAGCGCTTCTTCCAGACGGTCGGTACGATCCAGGATGATCCCCTTGCCATTCCATGACCAGGCATCATTCGGATGCAGTTCCAAGGCTTTATCGTAACACGTCAGCGCTTCGTCATGCCGTTCTAGCAAGCGCAGGGTGCGTCCTTTGCGCCCCCATGCCCAGGCGTAATCTGCCTGCATGGCAATCGCTTGATCGTAGACTTCAAGCGCATCCTGGTAGCGCCCCAGTTCCGTCAGCGAATAGCCTTTATTGACCAACTCGCGGGCTTCCAGGCTGCTCGGTTCCAGCGTGATTGGTGGTGCTTCCTCGAATTCCGCTTCGTAGATGCTCTCCAGCGTGCTGACAATATCGTGCCAGTTCTGGGGACGTTCGTGCGGGACTTTGCGCAAGCAGCTCAGTGTGAGATCACTCAGAGGCTGCGGGATGCGCATCTGGGTTGAATCGGGTGCTTGTGGCGTGATATTCAGATGAGCCTCGCGCCATTCGCTGACCCCACGCGCATTGTAGGGGTTCGCCCCGGTGAGCATCTCGTACAGTACGACCCCGTAGGCGTAGATGTCCGAACGGCTGTCCACATCGCGTGCGCGAATTTGTTCCGGTGACATATAGGGCGGTGTGCCGACGACGGCATTCATTTGCGTCAGGCGAACCGCGTTGATTTCACTCTCATGCAGCGTGGTCGTCGCGTTGAACTCGTCAATCTTGTCCAGGTCAACCGAGCGCACCAGACCGAAGTCCGTGATCTTGGCAACTCCGTCATGCGTCACCATGATGTTACCTGGTTTCAAATCGCGGTGTACCAGGCCGGGAACTTTCTGGGTCGCGTGCAGCATCCCCAATGCCACATGCAGTGCGAAGATCAAGGTTTGCTGAAGTGTCAGGCGCTTGGTATCAATCCAACTGCGCAGGTCAGCGCCCATGTTTTCCATCCCGCTGATGTGTTCCAGGATGATGTGGGGACGGTTGCTGATGTTTCGCACTAGCCGTGCCTGTACAATATGCGGGTGTTTATCCAGGCGAATCCAGGTATACGCTTCTTGCTCGAAGCGCATCACCGCTCGTTCATTATCCAGGAATTTTCGCTGGAAGGATTTGATGGCGACAGGTTCCCGTTGGTCATGGTCATAACACAGGTAAACCACACCCATCCCACCCAGGCGCACATCAATGACTTCATAGCGGTTTTCGATGAAATCGCCAACGTTGAAGTCCTGTTGCTGGGTGATCGGCTTCACCGCCGGAACTTCAATTGGTGCTTGAGTGCCATCTTCCGGGTATTCCGGCGCTTCTACGTCACTGTATTTGCTTTCCACACTGACGCTGAGGCGCGTTTCATCCTCTGCCTGCACGCTGGTCATGGATTCAAGCGACTCGGAACGACGTTCATGGTAGGCCGGGAAGCGCGTATTGCTGTCGAGACTCATCGCATCAAGCTCCTGCGAACGCGGTGGGCGCGTGCGCTCTTCGCTTTCCACATCGTACATCGTCTCCTGTGGTTCATTCGCCAGCCCGCTGCGATAGCGTTCCACCAGAATCAGGGCAGAACTCTGGTCTATGGTTGGCGAAGGTAGCTCGTCGTCGTCATCTGCATTTGCCCACAGTGCCACCGCCAGATTGCGCTGCGAAGGAAATTCTGCTGCTACATCCAGCAGCCATGTTCCCAGGTTGTTGATCGCTCGTTCGGCTTGTGTCCGGGCGAGGCTGTCTGCCGCATTGTCATGCGCACGCTGGTACGCGATCAAGGCTTTCCCTGTGTAGAAAATACGCAGGCGGTTGTCATCGGAAAGAATAAGGCGGGTGCACAAATCGCCCAATTCAAAGTAATGATTGGATTTGTCTGCTGTCACGCGCAGCGCCAGTTTCCCTTTTTCGCTGATCTCCGGGTACGGATCGGTCACGAAGGGGTCGGTGCGGTCTTCAGGGTGAGGATGTCGCAGGAGCCGACGATATTCCTCTTCTGGCAAGGGGCGCGGACGGCGGTTCGTCTGCGGTGGTTGCATAAGCGAAATAACACCTCGTAATCAATATGTGGACTTGTGATGCGCAATCAAGTGTACAGGGGGCGGTTTGCCGCCCTATGGTTTTTGAAGGCTGATTGGCCTATTGTGCTTCTTCCTGTTTCCTGGAAAATTCCAACTCATTGCCGCTTTCGCTGACGGTGGCAATGATGGTATCCCCAGGTTGGAAGGATTCTTCTACAATGCGCACGCTCAACGGACGCATCACCAATCGTTCCAAGGCTCGCCGCAGCGGACGCGCACCGTTTGCTGGATCATGCCCTTCTTTCAGCAGTAGCTCACGGGCTTCTTCGCCGAGTTCAAGCACCAGGCGTTGTTCACGCAGCCGCTTCTGAATATCCGTGAATTGCAATTCCAGAATCTGGTTGAGCGTCTCTTTATCCAACATGCGGAAAGTGACGACTTCATCAATACGGTTCAGGAACTCGACGCGGAAAAACTGCTTCAGGTACGGCGTGAAATCTGGTTCGGCATCATCTTCGATACCGGCGAAGCCCAATACTTTGCTGTTCTCTCGTGTGCCGATGTTGCTGGTCATGATGAAGACTGCGTGCCGCGCATCCACCGTGCGACCATGAGCATCGCTGACGCGCCCATCATCGAAGATTTGCAAGAAAATATCGAAGACTTCCGGCGCAGCTTTCTCGATTTCATCCAGCAGCACCACGCAGTACGGACGACGACGCAACCCATCGGTGAGTTGTCCGCCCCGGTTGCTCTCTTTATACCCCGGCGGTGACCCGATCAAACGGGCAACGGTGTGCGAGTCGTGGAACTCGGACATATCCAGGCGCAGCGTTGCATCTTCCGTGCCGAAGAGTACTTCTGCCAGCGCTCGCGCCAACTCGGTTTTGCCCACACCGGATGTCCCCAGGAAGAGGAAGACCCCAATCGGGCGATTCGGGTCATTCAGGCCAGCCCGTGCGGTGCGGATGGCATCCGCCACCAGATGCACAGCCCGTGTTTGCCCGATGACGCGCTTCTGCAAAATATCTTCCAGCGAGGCGAGGCGCTTCTTCTCGTCCTTCGTCAATTCCGTGATGGGAATCCCTGTCCAATCGGAAAGTACCGCTGCGACATCCTGCACGCGCACATCCCGGTCTTGCTCTTCTTCGCTTAAATCCGGGTGAATGGTGCGGATGGTGACGCGGGTGCAGGCTTCATCCAGCAAATCCAGCGCCTTATCTGGCAGGCGGCGATCCGGCAAATAGCGGACTGAGAGCTTCACCGAGCCTTCGATGGATTCATCGGTAATCGTCACCTGATGATGATCTTCTAAACGTTGACGCTGCCCCTTCAGGATGGTCACGGCATCATTTTCGCTGGGTTCTTCTACGTCAATTGTGCGGAATCGCCGATCCAATGCCGGGTCTTGCGCGATGGCGCGGCGGTATTCTTCGTGCGTTGTCGCGCCGATGCAGACAATTTCGCCGCGTGCCAGCGCCGGCTTGAGGATATTCGCTGCGTCCAGGTTGCTATCAATCGTATCGCCAGCGCCGACGATGGTGTGAATTTCATCTATGAACAGGATGACATTTTCGGCACGGCGGGCTTCATCCACAATACCAATCAAGCGCTCTTCAAACTGCCCGCGCAAACTCGTCCCGGCGACGAGCGTCCCAATTTCGATTTGCACAATGCGCCGATTGAGCAGATTCGGCGGCACGGTCTGGTGGTGGATGGCATAGGCCAGTCCTTCAACGATAGCCGTTTTGCCGACACCAGCATCGCCCAGGAGCAAGGGATTGTTCTTTTTGCTGCGCGAGAGCGTGCGAGCAACTGCGCGAATTTCCTTGTTACGCGCCACAGCTTCGTTAATCTTGCCCTCGGCGGCTTGCTCCGTCAGGTCACGTCCGTAGCGATCCAGCAAGGGGGTCAGCGGTACGCGATCATCGAAGTAGGGGGAGCTATCCAGCAAGTCCGAAGATGAAAAGTCTACCTCGTCATCATCGTCATCCCAGAAATCGTCAACTTCCTCTTCAATTTCCGGTGACGGCGAGAATTCTGGGTGCTGGTCACTGATGAGACGCTGCAACCACAGGTTCAGGTCGAAGCCCATATCCACCAATTTGCGCACAGGAACGCCTTCGCCTTCCTGGAGCAGTGCCATCAGCACATGTTCTTCGCGTACTTCGTCGGATTTATCCTGCCCAGCCAGGAAAATCGCAATGGATAGTACGATGGCGGTGCGCGGTGTCAGGGGCAGCACTTCCCCAACCGGGCTTTCCAGCGTGCCGATTTCGCGGCGGATGGCGTTGCGCACCTGGCGCGGATTAAAACCTGCCCGCCGCAGGAATTGCGCCGTTGCACCTTCGCGCCGTGTTGCCGCGATGAACAGGTGCTCTGTACCAATGAAATTGTGTCCGAGTTTGCGGGCTTCCTCTGCTGCTGGGCTGAGTAAGTCGCCACATTTTTCGCGTATTTCTTGTTCTGGAATATCGGGGGACGGTGTCACGAGATCCGCATCTCCGCTTTATCGCAATTTATACTCACGTTAGTATACCGTATTTTCAGCGCTGGGGTTGCTAAAAACTTGCCCACAAAGCACTAGTACAAAAGGGGGATACAACGGAGCGCAGGCGCAGCATGGCATCTCATGAGCTTTTACGGCCTTTTGTCACAACTAAAACGACGTTGAACCACCGTACCTGCCAGCCGCTGCCTACGCTATTGCATCCAAGTTCCTAACATTTCGTTTCAATTCTCTGGTTGGCGGGTATAATATGGACGTATTCCCTAGGTACACAATTTTGATGATCGACGCATCCTGGAAAAAGATCAATGGTTACATCCGATCCACTCATCGGTAAACGTCTGGGCGACTACCTGATTGAAGGTGTCCTTGGCACAGGCGGTATGGCGCGTGTCTACCGAGGCTATGATGATGCCCTGGATCGCTATGCAGCGATTAAGGTGATTGAGCCTCAGTTGATTGCGAGCGCCGAAGAAGATGAATACCGCGAACGTTTCTTGCGCGAAGCGCGTGCGATTGCCCGTTTGAATAACCCGAACATCGTCGGGGTGTATCAGTTCAACCAGGTGGGGAACCTCTATTACATTGCAATGGAATATGTGCAGGGGCGCAACCTGCGCGACATCCTCAAGAGTTATTTACGCCAGGGCAAAGTCATCCCGACGGAAGAATTTCTGGTCATCATGCGGGATATTGCGGATGCCCTGGATTATGCACACAAGAACAACATCATTCACCGAGATGTGAAGCCATCGAATATCATTGTCAAAGAAGATGGGCATGCGGTGCTGACGGATTTTGGGCTGGCGCTGAATGCCGTCGAAGGCACGATTGGCAACACCTTCGGCAGTGTGCATTACATCGCCCCAGAGCAGGCGATTTCGTCCGCACAGGCTGTTCCGCAGAGCGATCAATATTCACTGGCGATTGTCTCCTATGAACTGCTTACCGGGCGAGTTCCCTTTGATGATGCCAGTGCGATGAGCGTAGCCCTCAAGCATATTAGCGATCCACCGCCGCCACCGACTGACCTCAATCCGAATATCCCGATAGGGGTAGAGAAGGCCATGCTGAAGGCGCTGGATAAAGACCTGAATAAGCGCTATCCCTCGACACGCGCTTTTGTGGACGCAGTCGATGAGGTCTTCGCAGATATGACCAGCAAAGACATCTCCCTGCCGGAGAGTATTTCGCCTTCGGCAGCCGTCGCACCGACGACCTTGCTCCCACCCGAGATGCAGGGGGTACTGGCGGATGAAGATGCACGTACTGTTCCCGGTACAGAATCTCGTCCGCGCAGTGTGCCAGCTTCAATGTCCATTCCGCCGCAGCAGCAAAACGACCGCCGCTGGTTGTGGGCGGGAATCATTACCCTGGCATTGATCGTGCTGGTGCTGGCGGGTTTGCTTGTGTTGCCCAATTTGCAGGGGGCTGCGGCTCCCACGGAAGTCGCACAGGCCACGACTCCGCCACCCACTGAAGATCCGGCAGAGGGGCAAACTTCGACGGCGCTTGCACTGGCTGCTGCGGCTGTCACGGAGGAGCCGAGCGATACGCCTACTGAAGAAGCAACGGAAGAACCGAGTCATACACCCACCATAGCTGATACAGCGACGGAAGAAGAGACCGAAGAGCCTACCGAAACGCCGACTCCGAGTGATACGCCAACGGAAACAGACGAACCCACCAATACACCCACGGCAACAGAAGAGCCGACGAATACGGCTAGCCCGACAGTGACACCCACATCAACCAACACGCCAACCGCGACACCTTCGCCCATGCCAACCGTCGCTGAAACAGCGACACCCGATCTTCAGCTTGATCCTGAGGCCGGAGACGATACACAGCAGGTTTTGCTGCGCTACGATGGGCGCATGATTGTGATTGGTAATCGCGATACAGAAAATCCAGTTGATCTGGATGATCTGGTGTTTGTGCTGTTTGAGCCGGATGAAGAAGGTGAACTACAAGAAACGGTCACGTTTGAATTGATGAACGAGACGTTTGGGCAAAGCCTTTTTGATGTGCCGGAGGGACGCTGCTTCCAGGTGTTGGCGGGTTCTATATTCAGCAGCTTACCCCAGAACAATGAACTTGCGGAGGATTTCTGCCAGAATACGCCGTTCTGGGTGACGACTTATCTGGAGCCGTTCTGGGTGAGCCAATCTCCAGAAGCCTATTTTGAAGTACGCCTTGGCCCTGTGGATGTAATCGAGCGTTGTGAAACCAATAGGCCGCGCACCCGTGTTGAACTGCGTTGCGCAATTGACCTGGACGCGATGCCCCTGCGCTAGTGAGATTTGCCCAAAGGGGCGATTGATGGGGTGACTTGCGCATCAGTTCAGATGGATATAGGTGCGGGCGGATCATGATCTGCCCCTACAAAAACCAGGTTTCTACGATAGGGGCGTGATATGTCGTGCCCGAAAATGCTTGATGGCAATGGCTCTCAGAACTACCCTATATCTTCTACGGACTCAGCGTCACGGTGGGGACGGCAGCCGGGGCGCTGACCATCGGCGGAAGTAGTGCCACCGTGACCAGCACCAGAACAACAAGAATTGCAACCAGCGCAATGATCCGCCAATTCAACCGATTTTCGCCTGCACCTTCGCTTGTTCCACCAATCCTCGCATGTTCCATCAACCAGCGCTGAAATAACTTGCCCACAATTTCCAGGTGGCCTTCTGCCCGCTGCTGCACCAGATGCCGATAATCCAGGCCGCGCAATGCTGCATGAATGGTGATGCTATCCAGCGGGTAATCTGTCTCCACCAGCCAGCGCTCAATGCGTTCAGCGGTGATGGGCTTCGTAGGGTCTTCATAGAGCAAGCTGGCGCAGGCCGTCAGTACAAAACGCTCATCCTGGTTTAGCTGCTGCCAATGGCTGCGAAATTCTTCGATGCTGGCAGCATAAACGGCGCTGCCTGCGTCCGGGACATTTTGCCCACGCTGTGTGATCTGCATGGCATAACGCTGTACCAGTATGGGAAATCCGGCGCTTTCCTGCCAGACTTGCTGAATTGCACTTTCGTTCAGGTGCGGGGAAATTTGCCGGAAAAATGTTTCAACTTCGGGCTGCATCAAGGGATGCAAACGCTCTACATGCAGGGGATTCACCAGCGGTTGTAATCTGGGGATGTCATCTTCGTTACGGCTGTTCAGTGTGACGACGATAGCAAGCTGTTCTTGCTCCGCCAACAAGCTCTGTAAATAGAGGAGATGATCTGGCGGTAGTTGCTGCCAGAGAGTTTCTGCATCATCGAAGAGCCACACCAACCTGCGATGGGAGCGCAAAATACGCAGCACTTCCGGCAGGTAGTCCTCGCGGAACCACTGCGCAAACGGGGGAGCCTCTCCGTCCTCTTCCGGTGCGGACAGTTCCGGGACGCGGCTCATGCTATAGTTATGGTCAATCAATAGTTGATTGGTGGCATCACGCAGCAGCCGCAGCCAATCTTCTTCCGTCGTCCACGTCAGATCAGCCAGTGGAAAATACAGGCTCAGAATTGGATCATGGAAGGTGTGCGTGAAGTGGCGCAGCAGGGCGCTTTTGCCCATGCCATCCTGCCCGATGAAGGCAATCGCCTGCCGATATGGTTGATCGAAGATGCGCTGCTGCATCCGCACAAAAATGGCATCGCGCCCAGCAAACAGCTCCGGTGAGTTCTCAATTGAAGGGTCAGATGAATTGTGTTCTCGCATGGATGGTACTATACCCCAAACGGAAAATGCAGTAAACAACACGCATAGAGCGTACGAACAGAGAGAAAGTTTATTGGCGCGGGCGGATCATGATCCGCCCCTACAAAAACCAGGTTTCTACCATAGAGGGGCACGACATGTCGTGCCCGAAATTGCCCAAAAAGAGAAATATTAATCCTTACCCTGACGTGTATCATGCGCCTACGTTTTTCGTTGTGTCCTTTGTGTCTTCGTAGTGAAACATGGGTCTACGTGGCAAATGACACGCATGATCCGGTGTTCTCATCAATCCCTATCGCTGTATAATGATGGGCTGGTGCTGGCCTAACACTCTCCAAGAGGAAACATGACAACTCCGATGCAATCTCCACGCACCCTGGCGCTGGTGGGTATGCCAGGTGCTGGGAAGACTCTGTGTGCCAAACACCTCGAAGACCGAGGATTCTACCAATTTCGTTTCGGCAGCATCATCGTTGACGAGGTGCAAAACCGTGGATGGGAAGTGAACCCGGAGAATGAGCGCATCGTCCGTGAAGAATTCCGCAAGAATGAAGGCATGGATGCGATTGCAAAGCGTGCGCTGCCCCGCTTGCAGACGGCATTACAGGAACGCGATTGTATCATCATTGATGGCCTGTACAGCTTCAGTGAATATAAGACTCTGCGTGCAGAACTTGGCGAAGATATGGTTGTAGTTGCGATTACTGCGCCGCGCCACCTGCGGTATCACCGCCTCTCGGTGCGCGATGTTCGTCCGCTGACTGCCGCAGAAGCCGAAGAACGCGATTACCAGGAAATCGAGAATATCGAGAAAGGTGGCCCCATCGCCATCGCAGATTACACCCTGGTCAATGAAGGATCGGCGGAGGCATTGTTGCAGCGCTTAGATCACTTGCTTGAGTCATTAGGTGTTCACTCTGCGTAAGGTCGGGGGTGTTCTAAGTGGCCTAGCCGTGTTTCTAGCAGTTTCTGCAATTTCCGTACAGAAATATTGCTGACATCGCAAATCAGAGCGTTGGGCTTTGCTTTGTACGTCTGCGCGAGAACCCCTTGCCAGGTAATATTGGCCTTCTCCAGTTCGCCAACGTGTGCATAGACCATTCCCAGGGTGAAGGCTGCCAGCATATGACCCGGCTCACAATATCGCGCCCGTCGCAGGGCTTCAATAGCCGCTTCCGGTTGGCTCTCTTCGAGTGCGATGAGTCCCCGCAAATAATGCGCGTCCGCCAGCATGGGATCATGGCGCAGTGCAGTCTCTAGATGAGCTGTCGCTTCCGGGTAGGCTTGCTGGTTGGCGAAGAGGGAAGCGAGCAGCGTATGCCCTCTGGCGTGGTTTGGGTGTTCAGCGAGTAGTTCCGCCAGGGTTTGCTCGGCTTCTGCAAAGCGCTCGTCATGCACGGCCTGTACCGCTACTGCATAGGTATCTGCCCGGATATGCTGAGATTCGCTGAATGGCTGTGTCGGAGTCAGCGTCTGGTGTTGAATCGTATTGCGCAGGCTGGATGCCCCGGAAGACTTCTGGTAGATGGGTGCGCCGGGGAAGATATGGGTAATCCAGCGCCCACGCTGCCCCTGAATAGCTTCTGCCTGCCCCAGAAACAACCAACCGCCAGGAGCCAATGCCGAAAAGAGGGCATCCTCTGCCACGATCTTCTGTTCCTTGCCGAAGTACATCATTACATTGCGGCAGGTAATCAGATCACATTGCAGCAGGGAAGCGCCTTCCAGCAAATTGCGCCGCTGAAACGAAACCATCGCCTGCACATGTGGCTTGATCTGGTACAGGCTTCCGGCTTCAGTGAAATAACGCTCCCTGAATCCCGGCGGAACTTGCCGGAATGACCAATCACGGTACTGCCCGATGCGAGAACGCTGCACCGAATCTTCGTTGATGTCGGTTGCCAGAATGCGAATCTGCCAGGATGCCAGGTCGGGAATTGTTTCCAGCAGGGTAATCGCCAGCGAATAGGCTTCTTCACCTGTAGAGCATCCGGCGCACCAGATGCGCAGGGTTTGCTGTTGTGTGGCCTGCTTATGCCGGATCAACTGCGGCAGGACGTGTTCGCGCAAGATTTTGTAATGGCGGTGTTCCCGCAAGAAGAAGGTTTCGCCGATGGCAAATTCATGGATGATGCGCTGCCAGAGGAGGCTGTGTTCCGGGGAGTTTGCCAGCGCCTGATACAGCCCAGGCCAATCACCGTTCGCCAGATTTTCCAGCACTGCTCGTGAACCTGCGTGCTGAACCATAGCGAAGCTGAAACCGAGTCGCTGCTGGATCAATTGAGCAATGTCCGTGAAGATGGAATGTGGAACAATCATCAAGCGTACAATTGGCGCAGGGTACAAATCTGCGTCCATGCGGTATAGTTGGTTACGCTCATTATAGTAGGAAACGCACGCACATTGATGTTCCGGTTTTACAAACTTTTCCCGACATTTCTGGTGATATTGCTGTTCGGCGGTTTATTCCATGCGCAGGAAATCCCCGCACTCACAGCAGATGATCCACCGTTTGCCCCGTTGATTTCTTTTGTGCAGGAAACCGAAACGACAGTGACCGTATCCGGTGAAGCGGGGGCAGTTTTCCCGGCGGCACAGGTAGCCGTGCGCAATGTCTACACAGGCGAGACGGTTTATGCTTCGGCTGCGGCGAATGGCAGCTTTCAGGCCACGCTCAACGGCACGGATGCCATGCCCTATCAAGTCAACAGCGCCCGCGCCTATCCGCTGGCGGAACGCGAAAATTACGATACCATCCCCGGCGCTGGTGTGATCGTTTACCCGGATATGCTGGCAGAAGACCATTTCAGCATTGGCGGCGAAGTCTCTTATGGCGCGTCCTACTGGCTGGCAGATGGCGAAATCAATGCCCTGAATTTCGATCCAGGCGACGATTTTTCGCTTACGCTGGATGTGCGACTCTTCGCGCCGGATAGCGATCCCTCGCTGGAATATACATTTTGGGGTAGCTTGAGCTTGCTTCCGCTGTTTGACGCGCAAGGGCATTTGCTCGGCAGCGGCGAGAATTGGTCTGCGCAACTGGTGGCGGGGTTGCCCATCCTCGGCGTGTCCGTTGCGGATATTCCCCTCATGCAAGCGGAGCCAGTGCAAGTGCAGGCAGCTTTCCCCACAGAAGAAGACAATTCCGACGAGACAATCATACCCGGCGAAATTGCCTTCACGCTCGATTTCAGCGGAGCGCTGCCGGATAATGTCGTGCCAGGGGGCTATGTCCTTGTATTCACGGGCAGCGCTGCCGTTGGTGATAGCCAGCCTTTTGATTGGTACGCTAATCGGATTTTCGGCGCTGATTTTCCGGAGTCTGCTGGTGATTCAGCAACCGTGCTGCCGATGCTCTTGCAAGTAGGAGAAGTGGAATCACCGCGCATGTTGTGGGGCGTGCTGGATACGACGGCTGCCGAAGATGTCAGCATCGCCGGAACCGTTGATTTGATCCAGCACACGCCAGAAATTCCGGTATTCAATGCCGGCGTGTATGAACTTGTACCGCGCCTCTACGGTGCATCGCTGCTTCCGTTGAACGGCGGGGATATTCGCCTCAGCAGTGAGAACGCCAGCGCATCCGTACCCGCCTATCCAGCGCTGCGGGATGGTGTGCCCTATCTGGAAACCTACGATGAGCGCTTCACGCAAGAATTTCTCGCCAGTGCAGACCCCGCCGAAATCGAAGTATCCGGCACTGTCGAAGATGCCTTCGGGCGCAGCTACACAGGCGGTGGAATTTACAGCGTGCAATTTGCCGAGCCGCTGACTCTGCATCCGCCTGTGTTGGCGGGAACGCCGTTTGTCGTGGGGCAGTCTTTCCCGGCGGATTTTGCCATTTCGCCGACCATCCCCGGTGCAGAAAAAAGCGTTACCCTGCGCTTCATGACGCTGGATGGCACAATCACCGAGCAAGAATTAACCGAAGATTTTGCCTTCACCGAACCGGGTGTCTATGTGGTCGATTATCATACACAGGCTGAAGCAGATGAAACGATCTGGGCAGTCAGCCGCCGAGTCGCGGGAGTGGTCACGCAGCCTGGCGGGACAGGCTATGGGGTGCGCGGTCTGGCAAATTATGATCGTTCATCACAGGTCTGGTTTGATACAGCGGTCTATCCAATGGATGCACCCCCGACAATGCCTATTCTGAATTTTCCGCACTTTCCTGGTGATGTGGTTTATCTGCCGGATGGAAATGAGGCCGCGTTGAAACCGATATTGAGTACGGGCGATATTCAATTGATGAGCGTCGTACACCCTGGTTTCAGCGTGCGCCAATTTGGGCAGCACTGGCAACCAGATATTGCGTCCTGGTTCACGGCGGATGATTTGCCTGGCGGTCAAATCGGCGCAGGTAGCGAAGGCTTGCGCCCTGGTGATGTGCTGTACTTGTTCGGCAATGGGTACGATTACAGTACCATCGCATACGCTGCCGTCGCAGTCATCACCGATCGGGATAGCGCCCGTGTTGCGCCGCCCTTCAATCAACCCCTGCTGCAAGATCGCGGCGAAGATGTCTGGCTGTTTGTGCAGCCAACCGGGATACGTCCGGGCGATGTGGTACAGGCTGGCGAAAGCATCGTCAATCGTGGCATTGTCGCGCCGACACTGCCCGCTTCTGTGCAAACCAGCATCATCCAGCCAGACGGCGAAACGCTTCAGCAGGAAATTTCTGCCAGCACCTATGGCTATTATCAGGGTGATGCGGTGAACTTTGCTGAAGCGGGAGTCTATCAACTTCGCACAGAAGCCAGCTTCAGCGGGGAGACATCCGCTGGAACGGTAGAACGTCCGGTGACAGGTGGCCTTCTGGGTGTGGATGATGGTTATTTCGTCTTCGCCGTGCCGGGAAATTCCCCCGCGCTGGAAACAACGCTGGATGCAGTTACGCCTGTGCAGCAGCCTTTCAGCATTCCGCTGCGCGTGCCGGAAGGCTGGACAGATGTAACATGGTACAGCGTCGTGCGAACGCCGCAGTGGGTGCTGGATCAAAATACCGAGCCGCTGGCAGGCACGCAGGCCAGCTACTACTTCGATGCGGGATTGGTTGCGCGGACATTTTCTTTCCTGGAAAATCAAGCCAGCGCAGATTCTGACCGCGACGAAATCACCTTCACCTTCGCCATGACCGGGACGGATTCCGCTGGCGAACAGCAAATTCGGGCGCGGGTTTTCACGCTGCGCGGAACAACGTTATACACCTTTGAGGATTAATCCCATGCGCTGGAACCGACTTCGCTTGCTTTCTCTGTGGATGTTGTTGCTGCCCCTGACCCTGCACGCACAGGATAATCCGCTGCCTCTCTACGATTTGCCGGAACCCTTCGCCTATCCCGTACAGAACAGCAGCACAATCGCCGTCACACGCGGCGGGCGGGTGCTGGTTGCGAATGCCTTTGTGAACAGCGTCTCGCTGATTTTGCCGGGAACAGGGGAAATAGAGGCCGAATGGGAGACAGGCGCAGCACCGCAAAGCGTGGCAATCACGCCGGATAACCTGCGAGGTTTGGCTGTGAGTGCGGATGGCTTGCTGGTGATTGACCTGGAAACCAACGAAATTGAGATTTTGCATCCACTGAACGGCGAACCGCACAGCCTCGTCGCGGATGAAGAACATGCCTTTATCTCACTGCCGCAGCAGAATCAGGTCATCGTCATGGAGATCGAAAGCGGGCGCGTTGTGCAGCGGATTGATACGCCGCCGCAGCCTGCTGGATTAGCACTGTGGGCGGATTTCCTCTACGTGACGCACTACGAGTCGGGGCAGTTCAGCCTGATTTATCTGCCAGCAGGGGAAGTCGTGCGCACGATTTCGCCGGATGCAGAAGCGACGTTGTTCAATGCGCTGCTGGTCAATCCCATTAATGGTGTGGCCTATCTGGCGCAGAGCATCGCCAATGAAGATAGCCCTCTGGTGGATAATCGCTTCGTGCCAATGTTGTATGTGGTGGATCTGGAAACGATGCTGGTTACACAGCGCATCAATCTCACGGTTGCAGATCGCTATGTGAGTATGCCGTATGCGCTGGCGCAGCCTTCAAATCGCTCCCGCCTGTACATCGCCCATGCAGGCAGCAATGATGTTACGGTTCTGAATATGGATACTGGTCTGGCGGATACCCATTTTGCATCAGGAGCAAATCCGCGAGGAATCCTCTTCAACAGCGGCTTCACGCAGGTCTACACCTATGATGCCGTAGATGGCACATTGAGCGCCTTTGATACGCAGTTCTTCACTTTGCTGGATGCAATTCCTACAAGCAGCCAGCCGATTCCGGCGCAGACGCAGCTAGGGGCAAGTTTGTTTTATGGTGCAACCGATGAACGCCTGAGTGCCGTTCCGACGATTTCTTGTGCATACTGCCATTCTAGCGAAGAGGTGTTTGCATCTCCTGAAATAGATGGTGCATGGATCAACGCGCATATTGAAGCAATGCAGGGTGGCAGCGGGCTGGAGGTAGACTCGCTGGATATGCAGGCTCTCATGCACTTTCTGCACGGTAGAAACGGTGAGAATTAAGAGCGTGTTTGTTAAAACGGACATTACGCGAAAGCCGAGGATTAAAATCCCCGGCTACAAAAGACCCAAACCCACTGAAGGGGTTATAAGGGTGTTCTATAGATTAGGGTGGTTACCAAGCGTCCCTTTAGCGGACGCTCACCCTGGTGTAGCCTGACGTTTTGAACGTCAGGCGCAGGGCAGCAAGCCATGCATTTTCGAGAAGAATGCTACACTTGACAGCTATAGGGAGACTTTTAGCCCCTTCCTTGAGAATCGGGGTGGGGAGTGGCTAAATATGCCTGGTTCTGATCGTAACACTTTTATTTACAAACACGCTCTAAGTATCTACCCGCGAAAATGCTTTCATAGAGAGACTGGTTTCGTAGGGGTTCGAAGCTGTCGAACCCGCCTTCAGTCCTGCGGGTGCGTCGTGAACACCCCCCTACGAGAATACTCGGATAGACTCTTAAACTACGGTTTGCTTAGAATTTCCCTAAACCCCTTGCAACTTAAGATTTAACCCTTGCGAAAAGTGCGGCAGATGACTACTCTATTTAGTAGATTATCGTCGTTTTAATTGCATATTCTAAGGGAAATATCAATGGCTGCTGCCAGTGCTGCCATGCAAGAATACCTGGCTGAAACGTATCGCATTGCGTACTACCAGCCGAATAATCCATATGTTTCGACCTCTGCGCTTGCGAACGTGCTGGGTGTTTCTGCGCCAGCCGTGACGCGCATGGTGCAGCGCTTGAAAGATGCAGGCTACCTGGAGCATGAGCCGTATCGTGGAATCTCGCTGACGAAAAAAGGCGAACGCGAAGCCCTTGCCAATATCCGCAGCCATCGGCTGGTGGAGCGCTTTCTGGTGGATGTAATGGGGTTTGGTTGGCATGAAGTACATGATGCGGCGGACGAACTGGGGCCTGTTGTCAGTCAAAGAATGGTCAGTCGCATTGCTGAAATGACCAACTTCCCACACCGCTGCCCGCACGGGGAGCCAATCCCCACAGAAGATGGCTTCATGCCGCGTATCATCGACTATCCTTTGCACGAAGTTGCCGTGGGGCAGGAATACATCATCAGCCGCGTGAATACCCACGATGAGGATAAGCTGCGGTACTTCGAGGTTCTGGGGCTGCGTCCCGGCACACGCATTGAACTAGAACAGCGTGCGCCATTCAACGGTCCGTTGCATATCCAACTCGGCGAAAAAATACTGCATCTAGGGCATGAACTCGCAGGCGTGCTGCGTGTTTGCTCCGAAGAAGAATTCAACGCGGTCTAAAAACGATAGGGCGATTACCCATCAAATGATACGCATCAGGTTGAGCCTCAATTGTCGTGGACATGGCGGGTTTCTCACATTTTTCACCTCACCCCCCAGCCCCCTCGCCGGACGGAGCGGGGGAGCAAAACCTGTCAGAGCAGGCCAGGAAAGTCCCCTCTCCACATGGAGAGGGGACTTAGGGGTGAGGTCCATTTGCCCGAAAATGCCAAAACGAGAATCTTAAATCCTTAGCCTGATGACTATCATGAACGATCAATCGCCCCACAAAATCCTCACAACTGGCTCACCGTCATCAAGCCGAACTGCACCGCCATCGTAATCAAGCTCGCCCATGCTGCTGCACCCAACGTCAGTGCCAGCACCAGCCGCACGGGATGTGCCCCGAATCCCAGGCCAATTACTGCCCCAATCTGCGAACCGACTGTCATCGGCGCAAGAATTGCCAGCCCCAGCAATCCGAAACGCTCCCAGGTATTTTGAACGAGAATAATGGTGCGATTGGGTTTTGCATCAACCGCGTCAGAACGACTTTCCATCCGTCGGTTGATCCGCTCTCGCAGGGGCGTACCAACGAGAATCACCAGCGCAGCGCCGCTGCCATAACTCAATGTTGTTACGATGATGACCAGAAGCGGTGTAATCCCCAGGGCGATTCCAGCAGGTATGGCTGACCAGAAATGAAAGAACGCCAGTCCAAAAACCGTGCTGGCTGCTGCGAGAGATGTCAGGAAGGATGGCACAGGCGAATTCCCTTATGCCCCTGGCTTGATCTGAAATGCTGCGATCCCCAGCAGCACCCATCCAAGAATTAAGGCAGTTCCACCGAAAGGAGCCACCGCCCCCATGATGCCAATGTTGAAAATCGACAGGATATAAAGGCTGCCGCTGAAGAGCAGGATACCAGCGACAAAGGCATAACCGGCATACAGCACCAGGTTGCTATCAACCTGCGTACTGAGCCAGGCAGCCGCCAGCAGCACCACGGCATGGATGAGATGGTAATGTGTCCCTGTGCGGAAGGTTTCTGCGCGTCCGTTGGCTTCCAGCACAGCCGAAAGCCCATGTGCGCCAAAGGCTCCTAACCCAACGCCCAATGCGCCGAAAATTGCCGCCAGGATAATCAGTTGTTGCATGACCTTGACCTTGTTCATGAACCGAACATATCCATTTTTGCTGAGATGTACACAATTGCACTCATCATAGAACAGGGAGCGCCGCACGAGGAGGGGTAGAATCACATCCCGGGTCAAGCTGTTTGCCGGGGCATTGCCCGATTTGAAACTCCACAGGTGAACGTGTTAACGCTTTCCTCAGATTTTTCGGCGTATAATACCTTGTAGGATGAAATGAATTGGGGATGGGGCATCATTGTTCCGATGCAGTGAGACAGGCATGCAGGGAAAAGGTACACTATGATGCAAGAGAAAATGCAGCCGCTATGTACTCATGAGCAACGCGCTAGCCTTGAACATGATTTTGTGTTCCAGGAGAGCAGTCGCGCAGCGGTTGAAGCCTGGGCTGCTTTAATCGAACAATTACAGTTAAGCCATCTCTGGTACAACAAAGGGCATCTGCGGCTTCTGTTGGATTCACGCACAGCGAGGGAACTCCCGTTGCGCTATTTGTTTGAGCTGCTCAGTGACTATAATCGCAGCTATCCAGGGTTGGATGCACCGCAGCTTTCGATTGCTTTTGTGCATGATCCGCAAACAGTTATTCTCTCCATTTATGAAATGATCCCCGAATTACTTTCACCGCCTGTCACGGCGAAATACTTCACGGATGAAGCGAGTGCCCGCAGTTGGTTGCAAGAACAAAGCCAGACTTGAGGCATCCTGCGTTATAATCCCTGCTATGTGGTTCGTGATGTAAGCTGGAAGGATATACCATGCTGGTAGGGGTTGATGTTGGCGGCACATTCACCGATCTGGTGTTGAGTGTGGATGGGCGCTTGCGCATCCACAAAGTGCTGAGTACCCCGGATAACCCGGCGACAGCAATGCTGCGCGGCTTGCAGCACATCACCCGCGATGATCTTACCGCGCTGCGCCAGATTGCGCATGGCTCCACCGTCGCAACCAATGCCATCCTCGAACGCAAAGGCGGGCGCATTGCCTTGATTACCACCCAGGGCTTCCGCGATTTGCTCTTGATCGGACGGCAGAATCGCCCTGAACTCTATGCCCTGCATCCCACTATTCCGCCACCGCTGATTCCCCGCGAACGAACCTATGAGATCCCGGAACGGCTGGATTACACGGGCGAAATCCTGCAACCATTGGATGAAGCGGCGCTGGATTCCGTACTGGATCAAATCATGGGGCAAGGTGTGGATGCAGTGGCGGTTTGTTTTCTCTACAGCTTCATCAATCCCAGCCATGAAGAACGGGTGCGCCAGCGCATTGTAGAGCGTGGTCTGTTGGAAGAATGGCAGGTTGTGCTTTCAGCGGATGTGCTGCCGGAGTTCCGCGAATATGAACGTGCCAGCACGACAGCGCTTGAAGCCTATGTACGTCCCGTGATGACTCGTTACATCTCCCGCCTGCGAGAGAGCCTGCCGGATAATTTGCCGCTGCGCATGATGAAAAGTGATGGCGGTGTGATGCGTGCCAGCCGCATCCGGGAGCAAGCCGTGCAAACGGTTCTCAGTGGCCCTGCTGCCGGGGTTGTTGGCGCGTTCCACGTCGCAAAGCTGGCTGGCTTCGATCAGATCATTACGCTCGATATGGGCGGGACATCAACCGATGTTGCCTTGTGTCCCGGTGAAATCCAGCTTTCGGCGGCTTCCCAGATTGACGGATTGCCGCTGCGCGTTCGCCATCTACATATTGAAACCATCGGCGCAGGCGGCGGAAGCATTGCCCGAATCGACAGCGGCGGGGCGCTGCGCGTGGGGCCTGAAAGCGCCGGAGCCTCCCCAGGCCCGATGATCTACGCGCAGGGTGGGGATCAGATCACAGTGAGTGATGCCAACGCGGTATTGGGTCGCCTGGATGCGGAACATTTCCTGGGTGGCACAATGAAGCTGCAAATTCGTAAGGCGCAAAAAGCCTTTGAGAAGCTCGGCAATCGCATGAATCTGGATGTAATTCCAGCAGCAAAAGGTGTGGTGGATGTCGCTAACGCCAATATTGACCGGGCTTTGCGCCGGGTTTCTGTCGCACAGGGGCATGATCCGCGTGATTTCACCCTGGTGGCTTTTGGGGGTGCGGGGCCGCTGCACGCCTGCGAAGTGGCGGATCGTCTGGAGATGACGCGGGTGCTGATTCCGCGCTATCCGGGGGTGCTGTGTGCATTGGGTCTGCTGGTTGCTGATGTTAAAGTCGATCACAGTTTGCCCATTCTGGTGAAGGCCAACCGTGATCTCGTGGCGCGGCTGCGTGCGATGCAGGCCGAACTGCTGGCAACCGGGCGCGATGATCTGCGCAGTGAAGGCGTTGCCGATGAAGATATGCAATTTGAAGTTCTGCTGGATATGCGCTATGAGGGGCAGGCGCACGAACTGATGATTCCTTTTGGTGCGAATGTCGTGCAGGATTTTCACCGTACTCATGAAGCAACCTATGGCTATGCGCTGGAAAATCGCCGTGTTGAAATTGTGAATATGCGTCTGCAAGCCAGTGGTTTGACGATCAAACCCGATATTCATCCTGAACCGCCATCCAGCGCGGCGATTGAAGAGGCATACCTGGGCGATAAACGTTCTCCGCTTGGGGGCATCATCGCGCATTATGACCGGGAATTACTCGCGCCGGGAATGCGCTTCAGCGGGGAAGCCCTGGTCTTCCAGTTCGATAGTACAGTCTATGTGCCGCAGGGCTGGTCAGCGCGGGTGGATGGCTATCGTAATTTGATCCTGGAGAAGTTGTAGCTACCCGGTTGTGATGATCGAAAGAACTGTTACCAGAATCACCAGCGTTGCAAACACAAATTCCGCGATCATGCCGTAGATAATCAGCCGCAGTGCAGAACCACCACTTTGCATTGCTTTGCCTACTTCGCGCACCCGTGCAAATTCCACCAGAATCACCCCGATCACCCCACCTAGAATCGTGCCGATGAAGGGAATGGGAATCAACGCCGATCCTACGACCATGCCAATGAAGAAGGCCACCAATCCCAGGCAGGATAACTGCCGTCCTCGCAGCCCAATGAAGGGCATCCAGAATCCGCTGGTGGAGCCAATCGCCATCAGGATTGTGACGATCACTGCTGCGACGGGTGTCACTCTTGTGAAGCCTGTCAGCACACCCAACACCATCGCAATCGCCCATTCCAGCGCCGTCACGGGAAGTGCCGGAATCAGGATCAAGAACAGGGATGCGACCATCGCAATCAGGGCAATCAAGATCAGGATGGATTCCGCCATGTGCTGCTGCTTTCCTTTCGTTGGTTGCGAACATTGTAGCATGATGGATGTCGTATAATGGATGTATTGGATGAGGAGAAACACGTATGACAACTATCCGCATATCAGGACGTTTGACGGAAGAAGGTCGTATCGAGGTCGATCATCTGCCGGAAGGCTGGCAGCCGGGAGAAATCACGGTGGAGTTGAGCCTTGAAAGAGAATGGTCAAACGAAGAACTGGACGAACTACTGCGCTCCGAACCCGTTCCTGCAAGCCAGATAAAAACAGGCGGATGGGAACATCTCGGCATTGAAGATAGTGTCGAGTATGTTGAAGAATTGCGCCGCAAACGCCAGGAGAAAACACAGTGGTGAATGTGTTGGTGGACACGAATATTCTGGTTGATTTGCTGCGTTCGTATCAACCATCGCTCGAATGGAAAGAAACATTGGGCGATTCCATTATCGGAATTTCGTCCATTGTTTGGCTTGAAGTGATACAAGGTGCGCAGGACAAAAGAAGTCGGAATACTGCCAGCACGTTTCTTTCACAATTTGAGGTGGTTTACATAACTGAAGCCGACCAGAAATGGGCAATGAAGCAAGTTTTTCAATACAAGCTAAGTCACAATGTTGACCTAACCGATGCTCTCATTGCCGCGCCTGCGCATCGCTTACAACTGCCGCTGTACACGCGCAACACGAAACATTTTTTGCCGCTGCTGGGTGATGGCGTTCAGCAGCCGTATTAGAGGAGAAACACGTATGACAACGAGTCGTGTTACGGTTAAGGGTCAACTCACAGAAGATGGACAGGTGAAAATCGACCTGCCGGAAGGTTGGCAACCGGGAGAAATCACGGTGGAATTGAGTCTTGAAAAAGAATGGTCAGACGAAGAACTGGACGAACTACTGCGCTCCGAACCACAGTCTGGCGCAGAGATTGCAGCGTCTCCTGAAATTGGTTCGTGGAAACAGCTCGGCATTGAAGATAGTGTCGAGTACGTTGAAGAAATGCGCCGCAAACGACGGGAACAGAATCAATGGTAACGTGTTTGGCGGATACCAATATCATCATTGATTTGCTGCGAGGGCATGAACCCGCAAAATTGTGGTTAGCAAAACAAGGTACGCCTGCGGTCTGTCGTATGGTGTATATGGAAGTTGTTCAGGGTGCCACGAGCCGTCAAAATCTGCGCGATGCCATGCGTTTGCTCAAACGGTTCTCTATGGTCGAACATACACAGGCGGATTTTATCTGGGCGACAAAGCAATTGACGCGCCACAGTCTGGCTTTTGGTATTGATGTTGCCGATGCCCTCATTGCCGCGCCTGCGCATCGCTTACAACTGCCGCTGTACACGCGCAACACGAAACATTTTTTGCCGCTGCTGGGTGATGGCGTTCAGCAACCGTATTGAACTAACCAGAGAAAGTATGCCCCATGCCCGTTGATGCAATCTCCCTGGAAGTCTTCAAAAATTTATTTGCTGGTGTGGCGGAAGAAATGGGCGTGACGCTGCAACGCGCCAGCTTCAGCCCCAACATCCGCGAGCGCTTAGATTTTAGCTGCGCGGTATTCGATGCACAGGCGCGGATGGTGGCGCAGGCGGCGCATATTCCGGTGCATCTGGGAAGTATGCCCGCTTCCGTTGAGTTTGCCGTGCGCTCCTTCGACCAGTTCAATCCGGGGGATGTGATTGTGCTGAATGATCCCTATCGCGGGGGGACGCATCTGCCGGATATTACGATGGTTTCGCCTGTATTTGCTGCCGATCAAATCGCCTTCTATATTGCCAGCCGCGCCCATCACGCCGATGTGGGCGGTATGTCTCCGGGATCACTGCCTCTCAGCACGGAATTGTACCAGGAAGGGATCATCATTCCTCCTGTGAAGCTCAAGCTCAGTGGCTGGATTAACGACGGGGTGCTGGCAATGATTACGGCCAACAGCCGCAACCCGGAAGAACGCATCGGTGACCTGGAAGCACAGCTTGCGGCGCATCGCGTAGGGGAAAACCGCCTCACGGATATTATGGTCAAACAGGGGGTGGATCATGCCCAGGAACATGCCACAGCCCTGATGCAGTATTCGCAGCGCATGACCGAAAGCCTGATCGCTACCTTGCCGGATGGCGTGTATCAATTTGAAGATGTGCTGGAAGGGGATGGGCAAACCGACTCCGAGATTCCCATTCGCGTGACGGTCACGGTACAGGGGCGGCGCATGACGGTAGATTTTGAGGGCAGTGCGCCGCAGGTTGCCGGGAATATTAACGCTGTGCTGCCGATTGTTCGCAGCGCAACGTGGTATTGTGTGCGTCTGTTGGCGGATGAGGATGTACCGGTGAATGATGGCTGCTTCGCCCCGGTAGAAGTGATCGCACCATTGGGTAGTTTGCTGAATCCTTATTTCCCGGCGGCGGTCAGCGTCGGCAATACGGAAACCAGTCAGCGTGTAGTGGATGTGGTGCTTGGTGCATTGTCGCAAGCATTGCCGGATCGCATCCCCGCAGCCAGCCAGGGAACCATGAACAATTTCACCGTCGGCGGCATGGATGGCGGGCGGCAGTTTGTCTATTACGAGACCATCGCCGGGGGGCATGGTGCATCCGCAGCCAGGGATGGCCTCAGCGGACGGCAAAGCCACATGACCAACACTATGAACACCCCAATTGAATCGCTGGAAATGACATACCCACTGCGCGTGTTACGGTATTCCTTGCGCGAAGACAGCGGCGGCGCTGGCGAATTCCGGGGTGGACAAGGCATCGTGCGCGAATACGAATTTCTCTCGCCCGCAACGGTGACCATCAACAGCGAACGGCGGCGCACCTCTCCTTATGGTTTACAGGGGGGGCAACCAGGAGCCGCAGGGAACAATCGTTTGCAGCGCCGGGATGCTCAGCCGGAATGGATTGGCGCGAAGGCCAGCATTCAGGTGCAGCCAGGGGATCGCATTCGCATCGAAACACCGGGCGGCGGCGGATGGGGTGACGGGGCGTAAGTTTTCTTTATTCTATTTTGGCAGCATTTCCTTTCAGAATGCCATAGGATAAAGTCATCCCGACCAGGGCAGCGAACATTATTGCGTTTTTCAAGCCCTTTATTTTGGTCGCTGCCACACATTGCTCATCCGGGGTAGGAAGGGTTTTTCAATGGATAGCCTGGTAACCAAGAGCATCCGTCGCTCGAACACAACATTGATTATTTTTAGCACAATTGCGCTGGTGGTAGGGGTTGCAGCCTTCGTGATCTCCACGCTGCCGTATTTCCTCGCAAAGTTCACAGAGCCAACACCAATCACTACGAAAGAACTTGTCAGCACTGAAGTGAATTTCTTCCAGCCGCTGTACTTCCGCGAAGTGACGGGCGAAGATATGCTGGATACAGGCTATGAAGAATACACTTACGACTCAGATACCGGGCGGCGTGTCAGCACGGATGCCTATTTCGGCGCGTTATACCTGGGTGGAGGGCGTTTCTTGCTCGTGCGCACATCGGATAGCATCAACGAAAGCGAGACAACCCTGGTCGGTTCCCTGGTCGAAATACCGGGGGATATTCAGCGGGAAGTCGTGGATGATCTGTTGCGCGACTTGGGTGACGATGCTGCGGACATTCAATTCCTGCCGATGATGCTCAGTACATCGGACAATGAAATTATGTGGTACATCGGCACAGCCATTGTTGCAGTCTTGATTCTGCTGGGCGTGCGTGGTGTTGTCCTCTTTATCCAGCGGCAGAGTGATCCTCACAAGCACCCGGCATTTAAGAAGCTGGAACGCTACGGAAATGTCGAAATGGTCATTGGCTCAATTGAGCAAGAATTGACCCTGGCGGATGAACCTATTGGTAAGCGACTGTACATTACACCTACCTGGGTTGTGCATCTACAGGGCGGCAATTTCCAGGCGACACGGTTGGAAGACCTGGTCTGGCTGTATAAACATTCTGTGCGCTCACGGTATGGCACGCAGCATACTGCTCGCTTCCACGACAAACATGGCAATTTGATGGGTGTGCAGGGACGCAGCAGCCAGCAAGTCGATGAAATGCTGCAAGCGGTGTACAACCGCGCTCCATGGGCGATTGCAGGACACAGCGTTGATGTCCAGAAAGCCTGGAACAAAGATCGCCAGCAGCTCATCGCAGCAGTGGAGCAACGCAAGGCACAGGTTCGTTCTGGTGTGGCTACAGCATAACGGCTTCGCCATTCGCAAAATCGTACAATGGCGGGCATGGGATCGGGTTCCATGCCCGTTTTATTTCACATGTTACAGGAGCTTAACTTGCAGTGTGTTATGATGAAACTGTGAAGATTGTTTCTGAAAATAGGAGTTCTTGCCATGATTGATGCCAACTTACAGGGTACAGCGCGTACCCTCTTATTGACTCTCCGTGCGCGTGCCGACGAACAGGATCGCTCTGAACCGTTATTTGCTGATCCCTGGTCGAAAGAGTGGATTGCATATTTGCCCGAATATCCCGACCTGAATCACTGGTATGAGGCCAACGCAACCTTCCGTGTGGCGACGGTTGTGCGCACGCGCTTGATTGACGAAGCGGTACAGAACTGGTTGAAAGGGAAGAAAGAAGCCCTGGTTGTTGAATTAGGCGCTGGGTTGTCTACTCGTTTCTTCCGGTTAGCGCCAGAAAATGCCGTCTGGATCGAGCAAGATTTGGGCGAAGCCATTGCGCTGCGCCGCAAATTTGATGTGGCGGTGGATGAACACTGGTTTTTGTCGGGCGATTTTACTGAATTGGATTGGATCGAACGGCTGCCGGAAACCAAGCCGAAAAACATTTTGTTCATTGCCGAAGGTGTCTTGATGTTTGCTGACCCAAAGGGCGTTGAGTATTTGTTCAAAACCCTGGGTGAACAGTACCCTGGGGCTGGGTTCATCTTCGATGTCGTCAATCCGGGCTACATCGAACGTGCAGCCAACGATTTCGCTGGTATGCAGGCACCGATGCGCTGGGGCGTGACCGAAGATGGCTTGGCGAATTATGGCGTGAAGGTCAAAGGCCGCGCTCATTTGCTGCTGGAACACACGAACCGTTGGGACGAAATTGGGATTACGGCAGAAAAGCGTAGTGCTGCCCGCAGTGGCTACATTGTAGTGGCGGAATTGGCCTAACGGTGCTACATATGGAATGATGAATGCAGCAACCGGGAGCGTGAGGACACAGCAGCAGCATGGAAATCGGCGTAGTTATCAAGAACCAGTATCAGGTGATTGAACATATTGGGCGCGGGGGCATGGCGGATGTCTGGTCTGCCCGCGACCAATTCTTGCAGCGCATGGTGGCAATCAAGACTATTGGTGCGGAGCTTTCGCCAGATTCGGATTCCCTCACGCTCTTCGAAAGTGAAGCGCAAACCATCGCCCGCCTGGAACACCCCAACATTCTACCGATTTACGATTTTGGCAAGTATGAAGAAAACCTCTTCATCGTCATGCGCTATATGACAGGCGGTTCGCTGGAAGATGTGATTGCCGACGGCCCGATGCCGCCGGAAGACGTGCTGCGCGTCGGTCAGGTGATTGGTGACGCGCTGGATTTTGCGCATAATCGCGGTTATATCCACCTGGATTTGAAACCGCCAAATATTCTGCTGGATAGTTTTGAAACGCCCTATCTGGCGGATTTTGGGTTGGCGAAGGCACTGGATAAACAGGGGCAGGCCAATAATCCGGGGAGTGGTACGTTGCTGTATATGTCCCCGGAGCAACTTGTTGCGGAGAAGATCGACCACCGCGCTGATATTTACGCCTTTAGCATCATGCTCTTTCACATGCTCACGGCGAAATTGCCCTTCGATGGGCTGGTTCCGCTGGCGCTGCGGCAAATTCAGGGAGGCGAAGAGCTGCCTTACCTGGAAGCCATTGATGAAACGATTCCCCCGGAAGTAACCGATGCGCTGCGGTGGGGAACCTCGCAAGATGCGGATAACCGCCCGGATACCCATGCACAGGTCATGGATGCTCTTCGGGCAGCCTTGCAGCCTGAACTGGATATGATGGGCTATTCTGAAACTGAACTGCTCGGACTCAGTGGCGCAGGGGAAGATTTGTATCCTCCGGTTGAAATCGGCTCTGCTCCGCAAATTGAAGCCGTCGAACTCTACAACCGGGCACGGCTGGCGTGGCAGGGCGGTCAAGGGCGCTTCTTGCTGGGGGTGACGCACTTCATGCTGATGGCGGATTATTTCCATGAGAAGCTCAATAAGCCAGAAGAAGCGGAAGATATTCTGGAACTGCTGGATGAAACAGGCTTTCAGATTCTGCTGCGTGGTGCTATCGAATACGATCATCAAGCAGATTATTGGTGGGATTTCCTCAATGATGATAATCGGCGGTGGGTGTGCTTGCACGCACTGCGCAGCGAAAACGCCCCGGCACGCATTCGAGCGCTGTATCGCCTGGAGACTTTGCCCGATAAAGACGAAGCGCCGGAGATTCCACGTCTGGTAGCGCAGGCGCTGCGCGTCGAAACTGATGAAAATGCCGAGATTGCTGCGCTGACCGTGTTGGGTACACGGGCGAAGTTGATGAAGCAAACCTCGCTGAACCTTGCCACGCAGTACCAGGGGCGCTTGCTCACGACGATGACACGGTTGGGCATCCAGCGTATGGAGCCGACGCAGTGGCGCGAGGCAGTCTACAGTCAGGAGATTGATACCCTGGTCGCGGAACAAGCCTTCAAAGGCAACCCCCGTGTAGAGGAATACGCGGCGCGAACGGTCGGGCGCATGCGTTCGCTGGCGGCAGTGAAATATATTGCGGATGCCGAACGCGAGAAACGTCCGGGCGCGTTGGAAGCGCTGGCGATCATCCGTGATGAAGCGGCTTCCTTGCCGGATATTGTGACCCCGCAAGGACGTGCCTACGCCTGGATTGCCAACACAGCACGGCGCTTGGCAATCAATCCGCTGGATACGATTTTGCGCTTTGTGCTGGCGCTGCTCGGTGGCTGGATTGGCATGGGCGAGTATGTGTACAGCACCTTCCGCAGCCAGGAGTTGTTCACGCCGCAGCGTTGGGCGAATACCATCGCAGTGGGGCTGGTTTTTGGCTTGTTCGTGGGTGTGACCTATCTCATCAGCAATGAGATGAATCGGCGGTTGCGGGTCTTCTGGCCCTGGTGGATGCGGCTGGTAGTCTTTGGTTTGCTGGGGTATTTGATGGCAACCCTCTCTTATGGTGGGTTCACCTGGTTGTTCTATCAATACACACCCATCTGGGATTTGATGCGCTTCGCCGGGGCTGCGTTAGCGGTGGGGTTGGTAGCTTCTACCCTGCTGGAACTGCGTGGCTTTTCAGGCGTACTACTGACGACTCTGCTCTCATTTGCGGCGGTGCATCTGGCACATAATGCCTACTACAACACAGCGGAGACGACCATCATTCCGCTGACGTTACTGATGATCCTCGTCGGTACGTGGATGGGCTGGCGTGCTGCGCAGGTTGCCAGCATTGAACCACGATTGCGGTTCACACGACGGGCGCAGTGGTTGCTGGCAGGCATTATCGGCGTGGGGGTTGCGAGCATCATCTGGGGATTCTTCCTGGAAGCAGGAGTGCTGGCGACCCAGGACGTGTTCCTTTCGTGGGATGCGGCGCTGCTTCTGTTTTTGCTGACGCTGTTTGGCAGCACATTTGCGAGTTACTACTTCCGGGGGCGCAGCCGTCTTTTGTTTGCGGGTGCAGCACTGGCGTTCTTTGCGGGATTTTACGCACTGGCGAGTTGGAACTTCAATACGTTCACTTTCATGCCTCCGAACCAGCCGCCTACGTTGTCGCTGGAAATCACTTACCATCACGCGCAGCAATTGATCCCGGCACGGACGCAGCCTGTTTTCCATTACGATGATACCAATCAGGTATACAGCATTGCGCTGCCAATGCTCTTCGTGATTGCGCTGGGCACGCAGATGCAACCCCTGCTGCTCGGTTGGTGGGAGCGCATCGGCAAAGCAAAAGCAGGAAAAGAACGCGGCGGCTGGCTGACTACGATGCTGATTTACACGCTGGTACTGACGGGGCTGGCAAGTGTGCTGGCGTTGTTCTCTCTGAAGGAGAGCGTAGCCTGGGCATTGGGCTGGAGCTTGTGGAGCTTCATCACATTTGTCTTCGCGCTGGCAACCTTGCGTTGGGCGCGGTGGGGTGCGCGTGGCCTATTGTTGATGGGAGCGCTGGCAATTGTCGGCGGATTTGCGTTTGATGCATTCCACATCTGGAACGCAATCCGCGCCGGAGCCGTGCCGGAAATCTGGCAATATGTCCCCGTAGAATTTTCTCTGCTGGGTATAGATGTCGCCTGGGGGGTGCAGCCGCAGTTGTTCTGGGCATTGTGGTCGATTGTGCTTGGTGGTTTCGTCTGGGGTGCGCAGCGCCGCACGCTCTGGGGTGGGCTGGGTATTCTGGGGATGCTGATTGGTTGGTATCTCGTGGCGGTTTTCACGCCGATTTATGGCAGCATGGCGGTCTTCATGTTCACACACTACGCACTGCTGGCCTATGTGCTTCAGCCAAAGTATGCGTTGATGGAGCCGAATCGCTGGGGGCGGGATGTAACCGACACAGAAGCACCCGCACAAACTCTGGTGGTCGTGCCGCCTGTGCAGGCCGAAATCCCGGATGAGCCTGTACCCGCCGCGCAACCTATCGCAGAGGCGACAGAGAAAGAGCAGCCGGAAGAAGATTTTGTGGTGGATGAACGTTTTGCAGATATTCCACCGCTAAATATGGAAGATTTGCAGGATACCGAACGCCGTATTCTGCGCCCCCCGGCGACCCCACCGACACAACGAGATGTGACGAATACGCTGGATGAACCGCCAGCGCAGCAAGATGCCGGGGATGCACTGGATACAGAACAGCGCGAACCACCGAAGCCAACTCCGCCGACTCAACCTCTGGCGGAAGATCATTTGAAGACCGAACAGCGTAAGCCACCAACAGCAACACCTCCCACGCAGCCAGATGTTGCGAATGCGCTGGATGCCGAAGCGGATGCATCAGCAGAGAAACCTACATCCGATACAATGCGTGTGGAATACCCAACAGAAGATGCCAGCAAGTTCCCGAAGATCAAGATTGATTCGAGCAAGGTGCGCACCAAACCACTGTCAGAACGCACCGCATCCGATATGGAAACAGAACTTGATCCAGGAAATAGCACAACGGAATTCAAGATCAACACCCGTCATTTGCGGGATGAAGATACAGAGGAAGAAGAAACCCCACCGGATGAGGAATAACCGGAGGATTATGCAGGGGCGTGATACCCATCATGCCCCTGTTTGGTTCTGGTAGCCTGCTACGCCTGCCCGTAGAGTCTCCCACCAAATTCATTGACCAACTGATTATCCAGGTCATCTGCATACTCAGAAATTTGCTTGATGATGAAATCAGCTTCGGCAGCATCCAGCCCTGCCAGCGGACGCTCATTGAAGACGTAGACGACATCCAGGTATACGCCGAGGGATGCGTTCGTCAGTGAGAGATTCAATTCCAGCAGTCGGCGATACAGCGGCAGCAACCCGGCGGGTGGAACATGCATCAGAGGCGAAAGCACCTGCAAATATTCACGGCCTTGCTGCTCTGCGATATAAATTTCAATTAAAGCTGACCCACGCTGGAAGCTCCAGCCGTATCCTTGGTCAGTTGCCATACGCGCCCGTGTGGGGTCTATTCCCACTGAAGCCAGAATTTGCTCTACCGTATCCGCATGACGATCCAGCGAGCTGGTTTTAGGCTGGCGATTTTGCTGCTGTCTCCAGAACATGATTTGCTCCTATTTTTCTTCCTCGTAACCGCAACGGATACAGAAGCCCTTATAGTAGCCCACCTGCGAATTGCAATTCGGGCAGGGGCGATGTGCATTTTCACCATATAGCCCTACCAGATTCATCTGCGGGTAGCGGGTGATTTCCACCGCATACGAAAGGGTGCTGCCACAATTTTCGCAGTAAAAACCATTGAAGGCGACTGCGCGGCTCATAATGCCGCAAGAGAAGCAGTAGAGAGTTTGCCCGACATTTTGCTGCTTTTCCTGGTAGAACTGCTGCACGGCTTCATAGACTTTCAAGATATGCAAGCCGTAGGCGTATCCACTGGAGCGGCTGGTGTTCTTCGTGAGCAACCCCACCAGCGTATTCTGCTGGTCATAGATCGGGTTACCTCCTGCGTCCATCAGGCGGTTAATCATGGTTGGGAACCAGTGCGCTGCGGTCTGATGGCGCGTGGTGCGTTTGACGCTTTCTGTAACCTGCCCTTGCTGCCCCGGATGTGTCACCGCATATATGACCATCTGGTCTGGTAGCACCTGGGACTGCGTAACGCGAAGTAGCTGCGTCACCTGCACATTGGTCTGGATCAATGCCAGATCAAGCGCGGGGTACGAGCGCACAACCTGCCCCAGAATTTGCCGTCCATCGGGAAGGAAAACGTTCACCCGTTCTTGCCCGCCGACAACGTAGCGCGTCGTAGCCACCAAGCCATCGCGGGTGATATAGACTCCGCTGCCGTTCCCGTTGGGGCCACCGACAATACCCACGGAGAAGGGAGCATCCTGTAATAGGAGCCGCTGTTCCGCGTTGTCGGCAGGGTTGGGTAGGGGCTGCGGAGCCATCGGCAAATTGCCACCGTAATCGGCTGCCAGCGGATTTTGCGAGATCATTGGATAATTGTACCCACCGCTGCTGGTATTCCAGCCAGAAGGTGGCATTCCTTGCTGTGGTGTTCCCTGGTTTGGTGGAATCTGATGTCCTGTCCCTTCCAGCCAGAAGTTGTTGTTATTCACCGTTGGCTGGTTCGGCGGTACTGGATTGGGTTGCTGGGGGAAATAGCGGTCTGTATCCCCAGAGTTTGGTTGCTGTCGGTTCTGTTGTGGGGGTAGGAAAGGATTCGTATCTCCCAGGTTGGGCTGCTGCGGGATATAACGGTCCGTGTCTCCAGGGTTGATGGGTGGCTGGGGATTTCCTTGTTGTGGGAAATAATTCCCGGTATCCCCAGGGTTGGGCGCTGCTCCGGGGAAATTCTGAGTTTGCCAGTAATTTAAGCGCTGGCTGACATCCGCATTGGTTGGGTCGGCCTGATTTGCCTTACGATAACAATCGACTTTGAAGGCGACATCGGCGCTGGTTTCCGCCAACCACATATAGACTACTGCACGCAGCTTTGGGTCTAGCTGCTCATCTCGCAAGACGAAACGCAGCATTCGTGCGCCTTCTTCGTGATTCCCTGATTGGATTGCCTTAATGCCTTGTTCGATGTTGCGAGATGCCATGTACGTTGTGCCTGTTCCCCTTGCCTTGTATTCTTCTGTTAGTATACATTGTTTTGATGATGTGTTGGCGAAATTGCGCACAAAAATGCGAGAACAACGAACAAGGAAAATCGAGAATGACGCAGCTCCTATACATTGCCAATCCCCTGCAAATGACCTTCACGGCTCATATACAGGAAGTGACCGCGCAGGATGGTTTTTCAGAAGTGATTCTAGATCGCACCTGCTTTTATCCCACAGGCGGCGGGCAGTCGCATGATCGCGGAATGCTGGCGGGTTTGCCCGTGGTGGATGTGCGCAAAGAAAACGGCGTTGTTGTGCATCGGGTGCAGGGCGAAGTTGCGCCGGGGCAGGAAGTTGAAGGCGCAGTGGATGCTTCGTATCGGCTGAACAATATGCATGCACACAGCGGACAGCATTTGCTCTCTGCTACCTTTTTGCACTTGCTGGATGCCGCTACCGTTGCCGTGAAGATGAACGCGGAAGGGATTTCCACAGTGGATGTTGACCGCGCTGAATTGAGCGCTGACGAACTGCGGTTGGTTGAAGATCGCGCCAATGCCATCATCCGCGAAGACCGTCCGATAAAATCCTATTACCTCGCGCCAGATGATCCCCGGCTGGATGAATTGCGCCGCGCTGTGAAATTCGAGAAGGTCACGGGAGATGTGCGCATTGTGGAAATTGAAGACTGGGATATGTCCGCCTGCGCCGGGACGCATGTGCCATCTACCGGGATGCTCGGCTTGTTGAAAGTGCTGAAGGCCGAGAATTACAAAGGAGGTTCACGGGTACATTTTGTCGCAGGCACACAGGCGCTGGAAGTCTTCCAACAGGAACATGCAATCCTGGCAGCGTTGAGCCAGCAATTTTCTACCACAGCGGATGACTTGCTGGCAGCAGTGAATAAGTTACAGGCAGAGCGTCAGGAATTGGCGAGGGCGGCGCAGACACAGCGGGAAGCCTTGCTTTCGCTGGAAAAAGATGCGCTGCTGGCGGATGCACCGCTGCATGTTTCTGTGCGTGTGGTGCAGGCCAGCTTTGCAGAGCGCAGCAGCGAAGACCTGCGCCTGTTGGCGAATCTGCTGGCAGGTGAACCGGGTGTCGTCGCGCTGCTCGTGAGTTCCCAGGGGGACGATGTGGCGTTGGCAATTGCTGCGGCAGAAGATACAGCCATCCATGCCGGGAATTTGCTCAAGGCCGCGCTGGAACCTTTCGGCGGGCGCGGCGGCGGGAGAGATCGTTTTGCGCAGGGACTCTGCAAAGGTTGTATTGATTCCGCAAAATTGCTGGAAACGACGTTGCTAGCGTTGGAAGCGCAGTTGGCAGGGGAATAGGTTCATGCTCTATTCCACATTCACCCATTCAGTTTCGGGTTCCATCTGTTCCGGCAGGGGAACCAACTGCACCCAGGTATTACCCGGTTTCAGATAGATGATTTCGCCCTCGTTCGTCTGAAAGGTCATCATGTCCGGGCGAGTAGGACGCAGCCAGCGACCTTCATAGCGCACGCCGTCACGCAAGATCACAGCATCACCTTCGGGCCAGATGGTGATTTGCACGCTCCAATGCACTGTATCCTGATAGCTGCTTTCCACGATGTCCGTCAGGTAATGCCCTGCATAGACAATCACCACATTCGCGGCGCTGACTTGCTCCTCGCTGTTGGCATCCAGATGAATCTGACCATCGGTGCTGCGATAGTAGCGGGCGCTCTCTGGTTCATAATGCCATTCGACTAGGGTTGTTTTGTAGCGCACCTGCGCGTAGATGCCGCTGCCTGTGGGTTCGCCCTGGGGTTCTGGATGAAAGGCCAGTCCTTGCAAATCAGGCCGGGTGTTATTGCCATCTTGTTCAGCTAACTGCCAGAGCGCTTCTAAATTGGCGAAGAAGTTATGCGGCACGGGAATGGTTTCATCCCGGTAGAAATAAGGTGCGCCGAATAATACCCCCTTGTAGGCACGCTCCACAAAGTCCGAAGGCGGTATCTCCCCGGTAGGCCCCACGATGGCGACATCCGCCGCGCACTGCTCGAAAGCTTCAGTATTGGCACATAGGGTGTTGGTGACGTACTCACTGCCGTAAATGCGCTTATCCACGCCGATACTCGCACCAGCAAAGGCCAGCATGCCCTGATACATTGGTACTAATTCGTAGTCGATCAGACGGGCGCTGCGAATGGAACCCACGCGAGTCGGAGCATTGCTGTAAAAGAGTGCCGAGAAGCGTGTAATACCGACTTCGGTGTAATGCTCATAAACCCAGTCCGCCGCACCGATGCCAGCCTGTGGACGTACCAGCGCGGGCGAGTTGGAAACCTTCACCACAATCGGGCGACGATCCAACACAGCCACATCTTCAACCGCCAACCCCGTTAGTGGATTGATATTTTCGCCGTATGTGGCAGGCCCTATCGCGCCAGGGGGGACTTCAGCCGTGGCTTCTGGTGTGATCTCTTGTGATGTGATGTGGGTTGCAACAAGAGTGAATAGCAAAAAAGTGACAAAAATTTGTGGGATGATGCGGGAGAAGCGTAAGAACAGCATCGACTCAGCGTCGCCTCTCTACTGTGGGTGCATTGCGAACCATGCTAAAATCAATTGTGGGAAATAGCAAGATGCTTTACAATACAGCAGACTGGCAGAAGTGGGGATCATCACCTTTGTTGACGGTTCCCCAGGGCATGTTTATAATCGGTTCATTCTAACGGTTTCTTTAGACCCTGACCGAATACCAGACTATGTTATAGACCAGGGGGCATAGATGCCACTTCAGGGCAATATTCGTGATTTTAGCACAACCCAACTTCTCAATCTGGTGAACTTGAGCCGCCGTACCGGGATGCTGACCATCTACGAGGGCGTGCCGACAGGTGAGAAAGATGCAATGCAGAACGAGAAGATGATGCCGGGCGAGGAACGCTCTAAGGTCGGCTTTGTGAAGGGCAAGCTCGTCTATGCATCATTGACCGGGCGAGACAACGGCCTTGTTAGCGTTCTGAACCGTGCGGGGAAGTTGACTGATGCACAGGCGAAGGTGCTGCATGAACGTGCCAAAAATACATCAGATAAGGCGCTGGCAGTGCGACTCATCGGCGCGAATTATGTTACGCAGGCAGATATTGTGAATTGCATCAAGGATAATATCCTGGATACCGTTTACAATTTGATGGCCTGGACGGACGGTCCCTTCCGCTTCGAGGACAACGAAACCCCCACCCAGGATCGCATTCTGGTTCCGATTGACCTGGAGAATGTCATCATTGAGGGTGCGCGGCGCATGCGCGAAGTCGGCGAGATCAACGCCGTCATCGAAAATTTGGATGTGTCGTTGAGCTTCCCGGAAAACCCCAAGGAGAAATTCAAGGGCATTCACCTCAGCGTGGATGAATGGAAAGTCGTCTCCTACGTCAACCCGAAGAACAGCCTCCGGCAGATCATGAAAGTGCTGAATATGTCGGAAGTGGAAATCAAGCGGGTGGTCTACGGTCTTCATCAAGCAGGGCTGGTTGAAATCGTGCGGCAGCGCCCAGCAGAAGCTGCCTCCGCGACCCCGACCCGGCGCTCTCGTCGTCGTCAGTCGCAAACAGATGTCAAGGTTATCAACAAACTCATTGATAAGCTGAAGAACATCTAATACGCTGAATTTGTTTATCTTTGTGCCTGCTGCAAGGCAACTACTCAGTGCGGGCTTGCTTATCCGTCATAGATCATGAGAAGAGCGGGGCATTATGCAGACAGTCAAAATGGTGGTCACAGGGCCTTTCAGTGCTGGTAAGACCGAATTCATTCGTTCGATCAGTGAAATTGATGTTGTCTCCACGGATCGCTCGATCCAGGAAGGCACTGCGGAAGCGCAGGAAAAAGACAATACGACTGTAGCGATGGACTTTGGTCGTATTACTGTAGATGATGACCTGGTGCTGTATCTCTTCGGTACGCCGGGGCAGCGCCGCTTCGACTTCATGTGGGAAATCCTGGCAGAAGGGATGCTGGGTTTCATCGTGATGGTCGATAGTACCAAGCCGGAAACCTTCCGCGAAGCACAGAGCATCCTCAATACCTTCCGCGCCTACGCGCCAACACCCTACGTCGTTGCTGCCAATAAGCAGGATCACGACGATGCCTGGAACCCGGACGATATGAAGATCGCCCTGCGCCTGGAAGATGATGTAAAGCTGCTGCCGTGCGTAGCCACGGATCGGGATAAGGTTCGTAACGTGCTGCTGGAACTGCTGTATACCATCCTCGAAGAGATGGAAAACTAGGGCAGTTGATGGTGCTGACTGGGTTATCTGCGTGAAGGGCAAACGTGCGTGCCAACTCTCGTAACCGATCAAGGAATTGTCCATTACGAGACATATGGACGCGGACGGCCTGTGATCTTGCTGCATGGCTGGCTCGGTTCCTGGGCCTTGTGGCGAGAAACAATCGAAATCCTGGGGGAGCATTTCAAGTTATATGCCCTGGATTTCTTCGGTTTTGGGGATTCGCTGGATCGCAGTGCAGATTTCTCAGTCACCAATTACGTTGACCTCGTGTACCAATTCATGGAGCGTCTGGGGATTGTCAAAGCGCCCCTGGTTGGGCATTCGATGGGCGGTTCTGTTTCGTTGGGTGTCGCGTCCCGTTACCCGGAAAAAGTTGTAAAGGTCATTGTCATTGGTTCCCCGATACAGGGTTCTTCGTTGAACATCTTCCTCAAGCTCAGTGGGAATAAGGCAATTGCTAACCTCCTGTTTACTGTGCCTCCGCTGCTTCAGGGGTTCATCTTTGGTATCACCCAGTTTGCAGCACAAGATGGGCGCAAATTACACCGGATGGTGAGCGAAGATTCTTCCAAGGTTTCGGCAGATTCTTTCTTCCAGAGTATTGGTACGCTGCACAAGACCGATCTGACCGGGGAACTTCCTGATCTGGCAATGCCAATCCTGGGTATTTACGGCAGGAAAGACATTATCGTTCACCCCAATCAGGGGCGTGTCCTCGTCAAACATGCGCCCACAGCAGCCTTACAAGAATTTGAGCGATCCGGTCACTTCCCCATGCTGGATGAACCCACTCGCTTCCACGACTCCGTCAAAGATTTTTTGTACAACGGCTAGCAAACGTTATCGCGCATTGTTGCAATTTGGCGTTATACTACAGGTAATCGCGTATTTGCCACCAAGTGCGGCGAAGGACGATCCATGTATCGCTACATTATCGAAGACAAACAGCACGTTCATCCCTTCAATGAGCCAGCGAGTATGCTCACCATCGGAACCCAAGTGCTGAAATTTCACCAGGATGAACTCTTCACGCAGTATTTCGGTGGAGATGCCGAGCTGCGCGGTGTGTTCAGCAGCCGGGATCAACTCGTGACGTGCCAGGGTGAGGCTGTCGTTTACCGGGATAACCTCTGGTTTGATGAAGAGTTCCTGGATTATTTCATGAAGGCGGCTCGGCGCAGTGGCAGCCCTTGTCGTGCGGCGATTGCTGCCGATGACCGGGCATTTGCTACCTATACGATTCCGCTGGCGCAAGATTTACAGCCTGCCCGCGATGAAACCGGACGTGCAATCTATTATCTTGATTTGTGGTACTTCCCACGCTCCTACGATCCAGGAGTGAAGCCAATTATTGTACCCAGTGATGCGCGTGAGATTGGCTTCTTCAGTGTGCCGGATTACATGACGATGGAGCAAGGTGATCTGACGCATTATGCGCCCATGCGTTCTGTCATCAGCATCGAAAGTTGGGTGCATGTTTATTTTGCCAGCATCATCTTCGGTACGTTTGCGCGTTCAGGTCGCCTGGATCAAAAAATCGAAAAGAGCTTCTTCGCCAGCTTGCGTATGTTGTGGCATGCTGTCGTCGAGCAGAAGCAAGTCTTGACTGCATCCGGCGCGGTAGAGATTGGCAAAGATACCAATATTGACCCGTCCGCCGTCATCCGAGGCCCGGCGAAAATTGGGGATCGTGTCTCCATCGGTGCTGGTGTCGTGATTGATAACTCCACAATTGGCGATGATGTGACCGTCGATGCAGGCTGTGTCCTCTTCCAGAGTGTGGTTGGGAACGGTTGTTTCTTGCCATTTCGCGCATCCCTATATCTGACGGCTCTGATGGAAAATACCATCGTTGCGCAAAACACCTGCTTGCAGATGTGTGTCATCGGGCGAGACAGTTTCGTTGGTGCGGGTAATACCTTCACGGATTTTAACCTGGTGGCACAGAAACCGATCAAGGCAGCCAACCGCTACGGCGATCTAGAGTCGCTCAATCAAATTGTTTTGGGCAGCGCAGTTGGTCATAACTGCCGGATTGGGTCGGGCATGGTGGTGTTCCCTGGGCGCATGATTGAGTCGGATACAGTGCTGATTGCTTCCCCGAATCGCCGTGTGATCAACCGCAGCGTGACTTATGAAGAGAGCGATCATCATTTCGTCAAAGGGGGCGAAGTTCACCAGCGCCAGTACCCGCGTGCAGATGAGCATATCGCTGTACCGCAATCCTGGGAAGAAGCCTGGTAGGGATAACAAGTTGTAAGTCTTCCCTGACTTGAACGCTGTTACAATGACTTCATAGGCTCATCTACAGAAAATGTGATTCTTGCGGTTTTCCGCAAACGGCGCAGCACGCTGCGCCCCTACAAATCACACTTTTTACACATGAGCCACTATATAAGTGGAACCGCGCAAATTGAGGGGTATGCCATGTCGGAAACAGGCAACACGTTTGGATTCATCTTCCACCCGATTCGCATTCGGGAAGATGTGAATAAGAAATTCCCGCCGCTAGGGACGATTCTGCCGATTGATTTCATCAACTGGGTTTGCCAGTTTTTCCCGCCGCAGTACATCAGCGAAATCACAGGAATTACTTCTGCACATACTGGCGAAGAAGTGAAGGGCTGGTTCGTTGCCGCGCCCTATACCCCCCAGGCAATGGCACAGCTTCCGCTGGAAAAAGTCTACGCAAAGATTGTCGATACAATCCACCTTGCGGAAGAACGTGGCGCGAAGATCATAGGATTGGGCGCACACGTCGCAGTCGTCGGTGATGCAGGCGTGACCATCGCGCAGCGGGTGAATATCCCGGTGACGACGGGCAATGCTTACACGGTCGCAATTGCGATTGATTCCATGATTGAAGCCGCGAATATCATGGGCATCCAAGTCTCGGATTCAACCATTGCTATCGTCGGTGCAGCGGGGTCGATTGGCAAAGCCTGCGCCCGCATGTTCTCAGAATTGTGTGGCAAGTTGGTATTAATCGGGCGCAATGTCGAAAAGCTGGAAGCCGTCCGCGAATTATGTGAAGGCAACAAAGCGGAAATTGTGATTGCGGATGATGTGCAGGGCGTGTATGAAGCTGATCTTGTGCTGACCGTTTCCAGTGCGGTTGATGCCATCATCCAGCCGCAGCACCTCAAACCGGGTTCGGTTGTGCTGGATGTGGCGCGTCCGCGAGATGTTTCGCCAGCGGTAGCCGCGCAGCGCAATGATGTGCTTGTCATTGAAGGTGGGATGGTGGAAGTCCCAGGAGCCAATGCGAATTTCAACTTCGATTTTGGCTATCCACCGCGCAAAGCCCTGGCCTGCATGGTAGAGACAATCGCGCTTGCGATGGAAGAACGCTATGAGAACTTCACCCTGGGGCGGGATATTCAGCCGCAGCAGGTGAAAGAAATCCGCGAGATTTGCAACCGTCACGGGTTTAAGCTGAGTGGCTTCCGCGCCTTTGAAACGTCCGTCTCGCAAGAGACCATCGACACAGTACGCCAACATGCTTTCCTCAACCGCAAGAACTGGCGGCCTGTTCTGCCGTGATGATACCCATCAGGATAAGGATTCATGGTTCTCATTTCCGGCATTTTCGGACACAGCATTAAGGCTAAACCTGATACATATCGTTTTGCCGTGATCGGCTGGTGTTGATTGTGGCTTGCTCATGCGCCTATATGTAATTCTAACAGCACTGCTTGTGTGAACTTTAGCTCGGCATGGCAACATCTGAGCATGAAGTCAACACAACATAAGGGAGTACATGATGGCAAGCCGTATCTATTACAGTGAAGAAGCTCGCGCCCGCGCACAGGCTGAACGTGTTCGTTTCGCCATTCTTTGTATTGGTATCGGTGTGAGCATTGGTGCGGTACTGGCACTGCTTTTCGCCCCCGAAGAAGGTGAAGAAGTGCGTGAACGCATCAGCGAACAAGCACAGGATTTCCGTGGCGATGTCGAAGATCGCGTGCGCAAGGTCGCTAAATAAGCACAACAGCGCTTCAGCGCAAGTTAAAATGAGAGAGACGTACCCCTCCAAGCAGAGGGGTATTTTCTATTCGTCTGTGTGGGGTAAACCGTTGCGCCGTTCTTTGCGACGTTCGCCCAAGCCCATTGGCTGGCGTTTGTGCGCTGTGAGGAAGTCATCCTTCGCTTCGATCTGATTCACCAGATCTTTGAGCGAATTCTGTAGCATCTCCAGAGTGAGTTCTTCTGTTCCTATATAGGCTGCCATCGTCAGGGCATGCAGCGCCACTTCACGCACAAAAGCCCCAGGACGACCCAGCAATTCCGGGACGATTTCTTCATGGTCATCTTGCCATGCATCCCCCAGGTATTCACGCAGCATGCGCCGCGCAGTGTCCTCGGATTCCATCTCTGGAATGATGAAGATGCGATCCAACCGTCCCGGACGTTTCATCACGCGATCGTCGATTTTTTCCGGGTGATTGGTGGTAGCGATCAAAATCGTGCCGTGCTTGTTGTTGGGCGATTCGTTGCCATCCAGCACATTCAGCAACTGCGCTTTTGACTCTTCATCCAGGTAGGCATCCAGTTCTTCTACGAGGACGATGGTCGGTGCATCGCTGCTGGCAGCCATTTCCAGCGCTTCATGAATCTTCCAGAACTTCGCGCCGTACTGATTGCTGCCGCTGACGTAGACCACGAAGTAATCCCGTGCCTGCGCCCATCCCGCAATTGCCGAACACAGCATGGTTTTGCCTGTGCCGGGAACCCCCGCAAACAACAGCTTACGGAAGGGTTTGATGTTCAGGCGTTGGTAAATCTGCACGCCTTTGGCGAAGAAAGCATCAATATCTTTGAGGATGTCGTCCTTCAATACGCTGGGTAGATAAATATCATCCCACTGGACGGAAGCATCAAAGGTAATATCCATGCCGCCTACGATATAAACTTTGCCCCGATAGGGAATGGCGCTGTGGTAGATGCGCTGGCATTCTTTCTCGAAGGCGATCCATTGTGCCGTATGAGCTTCCGGCACGCTGGCGATGCTTATCAGACTGCTGTGCATATCCGCGTCATACATCCAGACGGAAATGACCAGCACCGCGAATTCATCACTTCCGTTGCTGAAGCGGAAGAGCAAGCCGCCGCTGCGGTGTGCGGGGCGTTCATCGAAGTACGAGTGAACGGGCGAAATGAGTTCACAATCGTAATCCTCATACCCCACAAACTGGTAGCCATTACCAACGTCGAAGTGCTGCGCGATATAACTGAGTGCCGTCAGGTTTGCGGTCGCCGTATTCGCCAGGATGTAGCGGCTGTTTTGCACGATATGTGCCTGGTAATTTGTCTCAATCCAATTGCAGATGCGCTCATGCGTCGACACAGGGTCGATCAGCATTGTTGTTTCTCCGTACATGTTTGGTCTATGGGTGGATGTTGCAGATGTGTTCTTGATGATGTGTACCTCGTTTTACTCACTGATGTTGCGTAGTAACTCTTGCATTCAGCTTGTTCAGATCCGATGAGCGTAATTGTGCAGCGATCAGCCGCCCGCAAAAACCTGGTTTTCAATTGTAATTAGCTCATGAAACCCTGTCAGGTTGAAATGCTGAGATCGAATCGGTTGCTCTGAATATCCCGTACCTTTTCATGAACCAGTGCCTAGGGTCAGTTATTCATTCATCTTAAGGTTGAAATGCCGTTTGTGCGACTCTCAATTTTGCATGCAGCCTACAACAATAACGAAATCCCAACAAATTCTCTGCGTATGGTTGCGCCGTTGTTCCCCTAAATTGCAGGCCAATCATACACTCAGGAGCCGCTTAGGATAACAAACTGTTTGAAAACTGCACGAGTCTTGTTTGCCTGTGTTTGGCCTTTGGTACGACCCTTACAGTAATTATGCACAAGTTCCGTTATAGTGTAGAATGACGAGTGGATCACTGAACTACTCGCGCGAACTTGTACATGCTGTTTACCCCCAAAATGTAGTGAGGGTCGTTGAATTATGAGCAAAGGTTCCATCCTCGTCGTCGAAGACGATTTTGATATTTCAAACATGCTGCGCATCTACTTTAGCGGGCAGGGCTATAACGTTGAAGTCGCACCAAAGGGGCAGGAAGCCCTGGATGCCACGCGCAAGCAATTGCCGAATCTCATCGTGCTGGATATTAACCTGCCGGATATGAGCGGCTATGATGTGTGCAAAGTCTTGCGTACTACCACCCGCACCAGCCACATTCCGATTATTTTCCTCACGCAGAAGGACGAGCGCAGTGACAAAATCATCGGCCTGGAATTGGGTGCAGACGATTATGTTACAAAACCGTTCGACATTGAAGAGTTGAAACTGCGCGTGCAAAATGCAATCCAGGCTGCGAAGAAAATTCAGTTGATCGACTCTGTGAGTAATTTGCCGACAGGCAGCTTGATCGAAGATCATCTGCGCGACCTGATGCGCGGTAGCCAGGACTGGACGTACATCGACATCAAGATCACCAACTTTGAACCCTTCTCCGAAGTCTACGGCTGGCAAGCTGGTGACCAGGTGATCCGTGCTGTGTCGCTGATGCTGGCGGAAGTCATCGACCAGAAAGGCACGAATGATGATTTCCTCGGTCATCCGGGGCGCGATAACTTCGTCGTCATCACCCACGCGCAGCAGAGCGAGACGATGATTTCGATGCTGCAAGAACGCTTCGAGCGTGAAATTCCGCAGCACTATTCCTTCATTGACCGTGAGCGTGGCTATATGCTGGTTGACGGTACAGAACAGCGGGAATTGATGAGTTTGACGGTTGGGTCTGTCTCGACGCGCACGCATCAGTTCTCCGATATACGCGAAATTACAGAACTGGCGGCGGAAGATCGCCGTCGGAAACGAAGCGGTGATGTGGGTGGACAGGATACAGGCAACGACATTCTCACTGCCTGGTAAGGCGCTATGCCACAGGCCGCCGCATCCCACCATCAAAACACACAGGTTTCAGGTGCATAGAGGAACATGGGCAGTTTTCCTTTTATTCTCATCTTTTTAGGGCTGCTGACGGCTGCTGGTATCTATTTCTGGCTGCGCCAGCGAGAGCAAGAGCAACAAAACCTCACGGTTGAAAAGTCGCTGCGGGCGGCGCAAGCTACCAGCGAACATCAGGCGGCTGTCCTGGTTGCAACCGAACATGGCAAATTGGTGCATGTGAATGATCGGCTGCGCGATTGGATGGGGCTGAATGGCACAGAACCGAATTTGAATGATGTGCGCCGGCTGACGCAGCCGGAAGATCATCTGCTGGATTTGCTGTCGAAAGAGTCTCGCATTGCTTTCCAATTCGGCGAACGCTGGGTGGAAGCGACCTCGCATTACACCCCGGCAACAGAAGGCATGAATGTTGTAGTCGTCATGCGCGAATTGACCATGCCCACGGAACGGAGTTCTGAGCAAGAAACAGGCATGGATGTATCGCGGGTGATGCAAATCATCAACGAGATTAATGAAACTGCCGATGCCAGTGTGGGTGTGGAACCTGCGCTGCAAGTTGTCCTGGAAATCCTGAACCGGGCGATTTCGTCCGATGCGGGGGAGATTTGCATCTGGAATGAAGAGGCGAAACGCCTCGACCAGTGCGGCTGGATTGGCGATACTCGCTACCTGCTGATGGTGGATGAGCGTGGGGGTGGTTACCAGCTGGGGCAGGGTGTGCCGGGTTGGATGGCGAAGAACAAGAAGCCGATGCTCATCAACGGGCGGCATGACCCGATAGCGATTAAATCGCTGATGAGTGATGCACCCTATAAGAGCGCTGCGGGCGTACCGTTGTTCCTCGGTGATAATTTGATGGGTACGCTGCTGCTCTACGCCGAAGAAACACGGCGCTTTGATGCGGATGATATTTCGTTGTTGCAAGCTGTTAGTCGCGCAGTGGGTACGATTATCCGCAATGCCCAGCACTACGCAGGGCAGGAATCGCTCATTCAAGACATTACTTCACTACAAGAGATCGCAGACCAGACTCGCCAGGGTGACCCGGCTGCCAGCATCTACCAGATGTTGACGGAACGTGTGGCGAAGTTGGCAAATACAGAAATGTGCGGTGTGCTGCTCTATGACGACGAGCGCCAGATGTTGGTTCCGCAGCTTCCGTTTTATGGTTTGCAGCATCACATCGCACAACGCTTTGAAATCCCACTTCCAAAAGACTCTTCACAACGTGAACTGTGGGAAGGCCAGCCCTATTGGGTCTCCAACGATTTGCAAGATGAGCCGCTGACCTTTGCCCTGGAACTGGAAAATCTGGTGGCAACCGCTGGAATCCGTAACACGGCCATGTTCCCGATGCATATTGCAGGGGAACGCATTGGCTTACTCGCCGTCAGCAACAAGCAAGCGCCGGGTGGCTTCTTACCCATCGACCTGAACCAACTGCGCGTCATCACGTCACAGGCGAGTATTGTCGTGGAAAATGTACGGCTGTCTCAGCGTGAACAGCGCATTGATCAGGAATTGCTGGGTTTGCAGACGATGACTCATGCCATCGGTGCATTGAGCCACGAAGGGGAATTCTACTCCGAAATCACCTCTCGCGTTGCAGAACTGATGCAGAGCAGCATGTGCGGTATTTTGCTCTACGATGACCTGAGCCGTTCCCTGGTGACGCGCTTGCCGTTTTATGGGGTCGAAGATGAACATGTGCGCGATTATATGATTTCGCTCGCACCTGGCACAGCGATGGAACAGGTATGGGATGAATACGATACCTGGAAGACCAATAACGTCAAGACCAATGCACTGGTATTTGCCGCCGGCCTGGAAGAACTGGCAGAGCGCCTGGGCATCCAGAAGACGCTCATGGCGCGGATGTCTGTAGGTGGTCGTCCGATTGGTGTTGTGCAGGTGTCGAACAAGCTAGACGGCTCTGATTACGATGACCGTGACGAACGCTTGCTGCAAATCTTCGCAGCACAAGCAGGTGCGATCATCGAAAACGCTCGTCTGGTGCGTGAGGTGCAGATGCGTGCAGAGCAGGCGGATCGTTTGCGCCGCATTGCGGAAATGACCACGCGCATGATTAGCGCGGAAGAATCCTTCGCCCCGGTGCTGGAAGAAGTGGCTGCCCTGCTGGATTGTGAAGTGGTATACGTCAACGTGATTGACCACAATACCAACACGCTCATCAGCTATCCGCGTTGGACATACGGCATCAATCTTACGGAACCTGTGCTGCAAGACCTGACTCAGCCGGGATATGACTTGATCCCAGCCCGCAGTGGTCGTGTCTTCCTATCGGACGATGTGCTGACAGATAAGCGTGTGCTGCCGGGGTATCGACGCATTGCAGAACGATTTGATCTTCACAGCGTGATTCTCGTCCCGCTGACGGTGGGGGATCGCATCATCGGTGAGATGGGCGCTGCGAACCGTCGTGCCGGCGGTGGACACACCCCACAAGACCTGGCGACATTCACAACGGTTGCCGCACAGGTGGCTCCCTCCATTGAACGGATGCAGCTATTTGAAGCGGCTGGTGAAAATTTGCGTCGTCGTGTGGAAGAATTGGATGCGATTGCGCGGGTGAGTAACCGACTGGCGCTCACCGATGAATTGCAATCTGTATTGGACGCAATCCGTACCGAAGCCGCCCGTGCGACCTATGCGGATGGCAGCACGGTTGTGTTGCTGCGTAAGGTGGAAGAATGGCGTGCGGCAGATAAGCCTGAGATGCTGAATCGCATCGGCGTAATTAATGGCCCCTACGGACTGGCTCCGATTGAGCGGGAATCCGCGTTGCAAGGGACGGAACCCCTGGTTGTGCAGGATTACGGTAAATCGTTCACGCCCACGCCGATGCCAGCAGATGCGCGTTCGGCGGTTGCTGTACCCGTGCTGTATATGGAACGGGTTGTTGCGGTCATCCATGTATACAGCCGCCGTACCTATGCCTTTGATGAGCGCTCCGCCGGGTTCTTGCTCCAGCTTTCGACGAAGGCTTCATTGGCATATCGCAATGATATGCTCTACAAAGAACAACTTGAGAAGAGCGAAAGCCTGCGCCGCCGGGTTGACCAGTTGAATCGCATTTTTGAACTGGGGCAGATGGTACAGACCAACACCGATCCGGTCATGGTGCTGGAAGCCATTGCATACAGCGTGCAGCACAGCGTCGGCTTTGATACGGTCTTGATGCTGCTGGTGGATGAGGATACACACCAGGTTCGTCGTGTGGCACAAGCCGGGATGCCGCTGGATCGCTTCCATGCCTCGCAATCCAGGACGGTCAACCGGGATGAACTGGACAGCTTATTGCAACCGGAATACCTCACCAGCGAGAGTTATTTCTTCCCAATCGAAGAATTGGAGCAGTGGTATCAGCCGTCGATTTCCGTACTCAGTGCGGAATATGAAGGCAACCGCAGCGTAGAACCGCTGGGCAAACGCTGGTGGCATGATGGCGATCTGCTGCTGGTCTCGATCACCGGGCAAGGTGGCGAACTACTGGGCTTGATGTCCCTGGATCGCCCCTACAACAATCAGCGCCCGGAACGCCGTACCCTGGAAGTGCTGGAAATCTTCGCGCATCAGGCGGCAACCCTCATGGAGAATACGCGCCTCTTCCAGCAGAGCCAGCAGAGTGCGCAGCAAGAATCGAAAATCAGCAATTTGCTGGAATCCATCGCCGGCACGCTGGACTTACCCGAATTGGCGGAACGTCTTGCCGCTGGCCTGCGAGAACTCACCAGTTTCGATAGTATGTCGCTGGTGCTGTACGATGAAAGCGGTGACAACTTCAATTATTTGACGGCTGGTTTCCGTGTCTCGGGCGAAGTCGCTGTGCATGAAGACCAGCACAGCACATTGGAAGGCACTGCCCTGGGGCGCAGCTATACGGAACGGGCAACCTACACCTACGGGGACGATGAGGCAGTCATCCGCGAGTATGATGACTTGCGCACATGGTACGAACGCGGGGAGCGTTCGACGATTATCCTGCCGCTTTCAGTTGGTGGCATGTGCCTGGGTGTCCTGCATCTCGGCAGCGCTCAGGCGGATATGTTCCAGCACCCGGATATTGTGCAGCTTCTCAGCCGCACGGTGCAACTGGTCGCCAGCACGGTACAGAGCGCACGGTTGTTCAATCAGGCGCTGAATTTGCAGGTACTCAATCGTTCCGTTGTGGAATCGATTCAGCAGGGCATCGTCGTGCTGGATAATTCGGGGCATATCATCAGCATCAATGAATTCATGCGTTCGGCCTATGGTTGGGAAGACAGCGCACGCGGGCTTGACCTGTTCGAGTATCAACCCGACCTCAGCGAATACCTGAAAACAGAATTGCTGGCTGTGTTGGATGATGGGCAGCCACGCGCACGCATCGGGCAGACGACACCTAGCGATGCCAGTCAGATCATCGTGCGCAATTTCTATATTTATCCCCTGCGTTACGAAGAAGAAATTCGCGGCGCGGTGCTGCTGGTGGATGATGTGACCGAACGCGCCAAGCTGGAAGAAGCGATTGAAACCCGCGCCAACCAGCTTGCCGCCCTCACCGAAGTTTCGACGCGCATCACAGCGACGCTCGAACGCCAGGAAGTGATTGACCTGGCAATGGATGAAATGGGTTGGATTATCCCCTTCGATATGATGACCATGTGGCGGCGAAATGGTTCCTTCATGGTATTGGAAGGGGCGACGCACGCTGACGGAAAATTGCTGGATTTACAGGGCGTTCGCATCCGCATCGCAGAACATCCGCCGATTATGCAGCTTGTTGAATCCAAGCGTGTGGTAAACGCAGAATATGATGGACAAGTTCCGCAGCTTGGCTTACCCGGTGATCGAGACATCCGCAGTTGGATGGGTGTGCCACTGGTCAATCAAGGCCATGTTGTGGGTATGTTCATTCTGGCGAAGGTCGTCAGCGATTCCTACAACACACGCCAGGAACATCATGTGGCCTTTGCATTTGCAAGCCAGGTGGCGATTGCACTGGCAAATGCGGATCTCTTCGAGCAAACCTTCGAGCGTACTAATGAACTCAGCACGTTGCTGGAGGCTGCGCAAGCCACTTCGCTCACCCGTGATCTGAATGAAGTCTTCCGCACCGTCGCGGAATTGATGTTCACGGCGTTGGATATGAACAACTGCGCCATCATGATCTGGGATGACATTGATGGTGAACTGGAAGTGCAGTTCAGCAGCGACCGCGAAGGCCGTGAACTGACGAACGGGCGCTTGCGCGAACGCTATGACCTCGTGACCTACCCGGCACGCGAGCAGGCATTGATGAACCGCGAAGTCGTGGTCATTGTCACATCCGATGATCCAGAGTTCCAACCGCCCTACCCCTATGAATTGGAAGAAATGCGCTCCGTGGGCGAGGGTAGTCGTATGATTGTGCCGCTGGTGGTGCGCGATGAGGCGATTGGCCTGATCCAACTGGGGCAGGTTTCCAACTCTGAAGACAGCGTGACTCAGCAGAAAGTCCGGCTTGCACGGGCATTGGGTTCGCAGGTGGCGGTTGCCATCCAGAATGCACGCCTGACGACAGAGACCACGGCACGTTTTGAAGAACTGCTGACGATCAATTCACTCAGTCAGTCGATTTCTTCGACACTCAACCTGGAAGATATGCTGCCAATTATCCGCGATCAGGTGCCGCAGATCACCAGTGCAGAAGAACTGTACCTGGCGCTGTACTGGCCTGAAACGAATAAGATTACCTTCCCGCTGGCAACCCGCCGCAACGGGGAACAATTCGTCATCCCCGAACGCGACCTGGGCAACGATGAAGTTTCTTACATCATCACGCACAAACGAGCGCTGAGTCTGGGTGCGGATTACTTCAGCCCCGATGAACTTCGCCGCAGTATGAACATCGAGAATGGCGAAGGGGACGTGAAAGCCTACATGGGTGTGCCGTTGAAATCCGGCAACAATGTTCTCGGTGTGTTAGCCGTGCGCAACGTCACCAACCCGCGAGCCTTCAGCATCAATGATGATCGTATCCTGACGACAGTTGGTTCACAATTGGGCGCGGCGATACAAAACGCCCGGCTCTTTGAGCAAATGCAGGGCTTTGCCGACAATCTGCAAGATATTGTGGATGCTCGCACCGAAGAACTGGAACAAGAACGCGACCGCCTCGATACGCTTTACCAGATTACGTCGGAGTTGGCGCGTACCCTGGATATGGAGCAGTTATTGGATCGCTCCCTGGGGATGGTCTGCAAGGCCATTGGCGCGGATGATGGTGTGATCTTCCTGAATAATCCACGTACTGAACAGCTTTACGCCAATGCCTGGCTGGATCCAAACTTCCTGCTGGCACAGCACCCGGATGGCACGGTAGAGCATCCTGCGTATGACCTGGCGACCTGGTTCTTGCGCAACGAGAACACGTTGGAAGATTATGTCATCCTGATTGAGAACTTGAACAAGAATGAAGCCTGGACGGATGAAGCTCGCAAGAGTGGCCTCAACAGCGCGATTGCGGTTCTGCTGGAAAGCAATGATGAACCGATGGGTGTATTGGTGCTGTTGGGCAAAGAAGTGAATGCATTCAGCGAAAATCATCTCAAACTGCTGGTTCCGGCAGCGAATCAGGTGGCAGCGTCCATCAACAGCGCCGACCTGTACCAGCTAATCCGCGAGCAGGCGGAACGCATGGGACGCTTGCTGCGTACAGAACAAGAATCGGCACAGAAAAATACCGCGATCCTGGAAGCAATTGCGGATGGCGTGATGCTGGCAGATGCCAACGGCAATATTGTGTTGTTCAACACGGCTGCGGAACGCATTCTGGAAATGCCGCGTAACCAGGCACTGGGGCAGCCTGTGAATAAGCTGGCGGGGTTGTATGGCCCCTCGGCTGCACGCTGGATTCAATTGATTGATGAATGGTCAAGCGCGGCGGAAGATGTGCTGCCAGAGGGTGAAGTGGCAGAAGCGGAACGAATTACTCTGGGTGACCGGATCATCAGCGCCCAGCTTGCTCCGGTATTCATCGGTGGGGATTTCCTGGGAACGGTATCTGTCTTCCGCGACATCACCCGTGACGTGGAAGCGGATCGTGCGAAATCGAAATTCATCGAGAATGTGTCGCATGAATTCCGCACTCCGTTGACACCCATCAAGGGCTATGCGGATTTGCTGCTGAGTTATGCGTCGAACCGCATGACACAGAGCGATTTGCAAATGGTGCGCACGATCAAGGAAAATGCGGATCGCCTGACGGTACTGGTGAATGATGTGCTGAATATCTCGAAGGTCGATAGTGGTGATGACCAGATGCATGTTACCATGGTCGATGTGGCAGAAATGGTGAACGTGGTCGTGAACCGCGTGGCACGCCGTCCCAACAATAAGAACAAGGGATTGCAGACTGAAGTAGACATCAACAGCGATGTACCCTTCGTGCGTGCTGACCGCGACAAGCTGATTCGCGCCCTGGAAAATCTGGTCGAGAATGCCTTCAACTACACGCCAGCAGGTGGTAGCATTACTGTCCGCGTCCGGCGCTTGCCAGATAACAAGCATATCGAAATTGCGATTGAAGATACAGGTGTTGGTATTCCTGAAGAATTCCGGGAAGCGGCATGGCGGCGCTTTGAACGCTATGACCAGCACGCGGTTGATATGGATGTTGCAGGCACAGGGCTGGGCTTGCCGCTGGCGCAGGATCTGGTACGGCTGCATCATGGGGACATCTGGTTTGAGTCGGAAGTCGGTGTCGGCACGACGTTCTTCGTCAAGCTGCCGATTGAACAGCCGAGTTTCCGCTCTTCATCGTATCGCTTGCCAGAAGTAGATGAAACCGAATCGGTAGCAGGAGACTAAAGGGATGGCGCAAATCCTGATTGCGGAAGATGAGCGAGACATTCGTGAATTGATTGCTTTCACGTTGGGGGCGGTTGGTCACAACATTGTCCAGGCGGGGAATGGGGAAGATGCCTTGCGACTTGCGCGTGAAAACCCGCCGGATTTGATCATGACGGATGTTCGCATGCCTCGGCTCACAGGGTATGAATTATGCCGCGCAATCAAGAGTGATGAGGCGCTGAAGCACATCCCGGTGATTATTCTCTCTGCAAAAGGGCAGGATGAAGAAATCGGGCAGGGGCGTGAAGTGGGTGCGGATGATTACATCCTCAAGCCCTTTGGCCCTGTAGAATTGGCGCAGCGCATCGGCGAAATCTTGAAGGAATTAGGCGTATCGTAAGACGCAGCGCCTAAACAGGGAAATGAGACTTTATGAGTGCCATCACCATTAATGGCGACCTGGTACATTACGAAAAATTAGGGCGTGGTCGCCCGGTCATCTTACTCCATAGCTGGATCGGCTCCTGGCGTTATTGGGTTCCGTTGATGCAGAAGCTGCACTTGCGCTACAGCGTCTACAGCATTGATATGGTGGGGTATGGTGATTCGGTGAAAAATGCCGAGCATTACAACATTCAGAACCAAGTGCGTATGCTGGAGCTTTTTCTGGAGCAACTGGCGATCCCTAAGGCTGCCGTGATCGGTCATGGGTTGGGAGCGCTGGTAGCGACGCAGTTCGCGCTGCGCAACCCGGATAAAGCGGTTCGCATGCTGTTGACGAGCCTACCTCTATTTGACCCTGGTGACCTGGATCGGCGCGTCCCGGCTGGGGTGAAGCGTAAACTCACCGGATGGGATCGCTATTCTTTGGCACCAGAACTGGAAGATTACGAGCAGGAAAATCCCGAAGAGACGATTCTCAATCGTCCCGGTGACCATGAGTCCCCCACGATTCAGACGATCAGTTCTCAGGCCGGGAGCTTGAACGAATTGCCCACCACGCCGCGTGCGCAGAGCATCGACCGCGAAATTCTGCGGCAAGCGGCTGAGGCACGAGTCAGCCAGGGTGAGAACCTGCTGGCAAACCGGCTGCGCGGGACTTCGATGACGATGTGGCTGGATCGCTGTTTCCGGCGCAATGAGCAGGAATACGACAAACTCAGTACCGATGTGGAAAAATCCGATGATCGTGCGATGCTGGCGAGTACGGATGGCTACGAAGCCGGGAATTTTCTGGATGCGCTGCGTCGTATCACTGCGCCAATTGTTGCAGTGCATGGCCTGGATGACCCCTTGATTGAAGCACCGAGCGAAAATGTGTGGAGCTATCTCACCCTGCAAAAGGAAGATGTCTTTGTGCCGATTTTGCTACCTGGGGTTCGTCATTTCCCTATGCTAGAGAGCGAAGCCTTCACACGACTGGCGCTGGATTTCCTCAGTGTGGCGGAAATCAGCAAGCTCGAACTCCGCGAGCGCTGGCGACGGCGCAATATCTAATCCTATGAAATCGTTGATCTTTGCAAATGGAGACCCCGACGACGGGGTTATGGTTCGTCGTGCGCTGCAAGTGCGCGAAACCGCGCTGCTCATCGCTGCTGATGGGGGCGTGCGCGTGGCGCATCACTATGGCCTGGAACCGCAGGTTATCATCGGAGATATGGACTCTGTAGAGCCAGAGACGCTGCAATCATACGAAGCATCAGGCACAGAAATCCTGCGACATCCAGCCGAGAAAGACGAGACTGACCTGGAACTGGCCTTGTTGTTCGCGGTAGATCGCGGTGCGTCATGGATTCGCATCATTGGCGGGGTGGGTGGACGCTTTGATCAGGTCTTGGCAAATGTCTATTTGCTGGCGCTGCCGCAGCTTGAAAACATCGACGTTGCATTGGTTGCGGGCAAGCAGCGCATTTGCCTGCTGCGTCCCGGTGAAACGCTGCTCCAGGGAAATGCGGGCGATACGCTTTCACTGGTTCCCATCAGCGGAAACGTAACGGGAATTACGACGAGAGCGTTACAGTATCCACTACAAGATGAAACGCTGCGGTTTGGCCCTGCCCGTGGCATCAGTAATGTGATGATGGCAGATGAAGTATCGGTCACCATTGAGCAGGGCTTGCTCATCTGTGTGCATACTGAAGGCAGGGCATGAATTTTACAGTCTACAAGCTCGATCATCGGGGGCAAGAAGTGCTTTCTTACCAGGGTGACCTGCTCGAACGTGGGGAACATCATGTATGCATTCGGGCAACGTTTGCTTCCTCGTCGCGTGATCTCGGCTATGTTTATCTGGCACAGGGCGACATCTTCACAGAATGGTTTTTTGAGGATCGCTGGTACAACATCTTCCGCTTGCAGGATCAAACGACGGGTGCGCTGAAGGGCTTCTATTGCAACCTCACACGTCCTGCACAGATTACCGAAGATTCTGTGAAGGCCGATGATCTGGCGCTGGATCTGTTCGTGAAGCCCAATGGCGAATGGCTGCTGCTGGATGAAGACGAATACGAGGAACTACCCTTATCCGAAGCAGAGCGTACCCAGGTGCAGCAAGCTGTCGCGCAAATCAAGCAGATGGTACAGCAGCGCATCCCTCCTTTTGATGTGCTGCCGTAGATTCATGCCCGGCATAGAGAATCGTTGAGGTTCGATCACGTCGAACCCGCAGCCAACCAGTGGGTGCGTCGTGGACACGCCCCTACGACAAACCAGGTAATTTAACGTCAATTTTGGATAAGAGACTTAACGGGGTTTCACCCCGAACCCCACCACTTTTTGAAAAAAGTGGACAAAAACTTTCGTGCCAAAATCTCTGATTTTGGCTTATAGAGGGTCAAGGGATGCCAATCCCTTGTGGGAGCTTGAGGGCAAAGCCCTCAATATCTTAAACAAAACTCACGTTAATTTATTTTGCCGCCTCAACGTAATTCAATTCATAGATCACGCGCAGGCCATCCAGTGTCAATTCCGGCGCAATGGTATCAATCACAGTTGTATGTTCGTTGAAGATTACGGACAATCCGCCCGTCGCAATGACGGTTGTTTGCTCGTCTGCAAGGGACTCCTTCAGCCGTTTGACCAGCCCCTCAATTAAGCCGACGTATCCCCAGAAGATCCCCGATTGCATGGCGTGGATCGTATTCTTACCCACAGCATCCGGCGGCGGAATTAGATCAACTTTGTGCAATCGAGCAGCGCGATTCACCAGAGCATCATGTGCTAAATTGATTCCCGGAGCAATCGCCCCGCCGATGTATGCACCATCCGCCGAGACCACATCAAATGTCGTTGCTGTGCCGAAATCAATCACAATTGCTGGATAGGTGTAGAGTGCCACGACTGCCGCCGCATTCACAATGCGATCTGCCCCGGCTTGTTCTGGTTGGTCGATGGCAACCTTGACCCCGGTATGAGTTGTATGCGAGACGATGAGCGGTTCTTGATGCAAGTAACGTTTTGCCAGCTCGCGGAATGCCAGTGTCAATGGCGGCACGACACTGCTGACGATCACCCCTGTAATTGCCCCGTAGCCTACGTCAGCGGTATCGAGGAAGTTCCGCACCAGCACAGCGTATTCATCTGGCATCTTGTTTTCAACGGTTCTGGCACGCCATGAAAGTCTCCAACTGTTGCCTTGCCACAACCCCAAATGAACGTTGGTATTCCCAATATCGATTGCTAATAACATTCTGGTATCGTCCTATCTGCGATGCTCAAGAGAATATTGCTAACCAATCTACGCCAACAATGTTACAATCAGAAAGCGAAAGATGCACTCGAAAGGTGTGAGATGAATGACCTTTTGGCTCGCGCAAAAAAAGAAGGAACGCCGCTCTTGGATGGCAATCGGGCGACGTTCGTTTGGCGAGGGGAACAAGCCCCCTATCTGCACCTGGAAACGGATCGGTGGGAGCCAACAACACTGCAAGAAGTGGAACCGGGAATCTGGTCGTACAGCGCCGAGTTTCCGCCGGATGCGTACATTGAATACAACTATGCCATTATCCCCAGAGACCCCAAAACCATTGTGCTTGATCCGCTGAATATGCGTACATTTGATAGCGGCATCGGGCATTACAACCATTATTTTTCAATGCCGGAACGCAACCATACGCCGCTCATCGAACGGAAGCCGGGAGCGCAAGAAGGCACTATCACCAGGCGCGTCATTGGCGCACCAGAATATGAAGGCGCGTTTGGCGTTAATGATGCACAGCGTCCTATCTGGCTGTATCAACCGCCGACAGATGAGGCCGTCCCGCTGCTGGTGGTCTACGATGGTAAGGATTATCTGGAACGCGGCAAAATTGCGGAGATTGTTGATAACCTGATCGCCCAAAAAGCCATCAAGCCAATTGCCATGCTGTTGATCGAAAATGCCGATGATCAACGCTTCAATGAATATAACCAGGGCGAAACCCTGCTCATGACTCTGGTGGATACCTTGCTGCCCCTGGCACAAGAACAACTCAACTTGTTGGATCATAGGGAGCAGCCCGGCTCGTATGGTGTGCTTGGCGCGTCGATGGGTGGCCTGATGGCGCTGTATACGGCGCTGCGAATGCCGCATCTGTTCGGTCATGTGGTCAGTCAGGCCGGAGCTTTCTTCCATGACAGACCTGATTTATCCACGCTCATTACGCACCTGCTGAAAATGCAGGATACTGCGCTCCTGAAAATCTGGCAGGATGTCGGCACGTTTGATTTTTTGCTGAGTGAAAATCATGCCATGCATGAACTGCTGCAAGAGCGTGGCTACCAGGTTACCTACCAGGAACATTCCAGCGGACACAATTATACGGCCTGGCGCGATCAATTACCGGACGCGCTACGCACGATTTTTGCACGAAGGGAGACCAATGCAAATCCGCCAAGCTAACCTGGATGACACACAGACAATCAGCGATCTGTTCCGTGCCGGGGTGGCACGCTGGCAGCGCATGGACTCACAGGGGCTGGTTGAAGATTTGCCTTATGATGCGCTGACCATCTACGAGCGCTGGTTGCACGGTGGGGCATGGATGAGCGTGGAGACGGCAGCTATCTGGCTCAGTCATTTGCTGCGAGTGGGTGTGCTGCCCTATTTGCTAGAAGATGTTAAGGGCGTGCAGGCTTATGCAGAACTCTATCCAGGCACAGAGCCGCAGCCCTTCGGCACACATACACACATGGGAGCGCTCATCACGCGCACGGTTGGCGACGAAGCGCAGGCAGCAGCACTGGAAACGCTCTTTGAACATCTACGGGGAACTGTCACCGTGAGCCAGCCAGCGTATGACGAAACCGCAGTGAGTTTCTACAAACGCTACGGCTTTGATGAAATCAATCGTGTGAAGACGGTGCGAATGTCTGCTCAGGGTGGTACAGTGGGTTTTTACAAAGTGGCAGAACATCTGAATGCTGATCTGTCGCAAATTGACTCATGGCAGATGCCCATCGGGCGCAGCCAGAACGCTCGTCAGCATTGGGAAACGCTGTGGCCTCAATTGTGGCAGGGTGTGCCGCAGATCATAGAACGACGCACCCATCGCCAGCGCTTTGACGTAGCAGGGCAAAGTGCCTTTGTGTGTGTGCAGCAAGAACTCTACAATCCGCGTGCGGCGGCAGTCTTCTGCTGGACACCGAAACCTCTCACCAGCCAACTGCTGAACGCCATCCGTGATTGGTCCTATAAGCAGGGCTACCGTACACTGACCATGACTGTGCCTGACAATCTGTTGGCGCTGCTGGATAAGGCGGAGCCGACTCCGCAGCAGCATATCATTCTGGCGCGGCAATTGCGCTGACTCTGCGCAGGCATAGGACGCAACCTTACGGTATACTTTGAATATAGCCAATCAGAATGCAAATAGGGATACGCGATGCCAATCCATGACTCGCGGCGGTTAGAACACAACATCGATAGTGGACACATCAACATCGTGACCGACAGCGGACAACAGGTTCCGGCATATTGGTCGCAGCCACGGGTAGGGCTGCGCTTCAGTGGAATCTGCCTGCTGCATGATTGGTGGGGCTTGACTCCGGTCATGCGCTTGTTGGCGAACTTCCTGGGGCAGATGGGCTATTACGTCATCGTGCCGGATATGTACCTGGGGCTGCGGGCGAACACTGCCGCCGAAGCCTTGAATCTGCTGCAAAAGACAGAGAAGCAGCGTTACAGCATTGTGGATGCAGCGCTGACTGTGCTAGAAACTCATCACCGCACCAATCGTCTCGTGGCGGTCGTTGGCCTGGGAATGGGTGGCACGCTGGCATTTGAAGCCGCCATTAAGCGCGATGACCTGGAAGCGGCCATTTCCTTTGCGGGTTTCCCGCAGCAGTATCTGGGGCAGTTCAGCCGCGCTAATACACCCATCCTGGCACTGTATGGCAGCGACGAACCTTATACCAAGCCAAAAGTGATCCAGGCATTGCAGGCAGAACTTGCCATGACTCGCTTGCGAGACCATCACCGCGTACAGATCATTGACGGTGCAGCACACGAATTCTTCCACGAGGAACCTCTTGCAGCGTACCGCGAAATTTCCAAACAATCTGTAAATGCCTTGCTTGCATTTTTGGAACACTATCTGGAAAAACCAACCCCGAATAACGAGGCAAGCCACTATTAAGCAATCTTCACCGTGGGCGATTTAGAGACAGGATGAACAGCCTGTTCTCTCCCTGTCAGGTTGCGAAAAATTCCCAGAATATGCACATTTTTTGCGCGGATTTGTGCTATATTTTAGGCAGAGTACACAAATAGATGAGAGGCTTCTTTGTATGGTTCATGCAAAACAACCCCAGGCAATGTCTTTCTTGGATTCGGTCGATGCAATGGTTGACCGTGCATTCACTTATATGGGCGTTCCTGAAGATATGCAGAAAGAGATTAAAGCTTGCAACAGTATTATTAAACTGAATTTCCCGGTGCAAATGGATAATGGCGAATATCAAGTGTTCACGGGATACCGCGCTGTGCATAGCGATCATCGCCTTCCCGTGAAAGGTGGCATCCGCTATGCCGATCATGTGAACCAGGATGAAGTCGAAGCATTGGCTTCCTTGATGACGTACAAGTGTGCGCTGGTCAATGTGCCATTTGGTGGTTCCAAAGGCGGCCTGGTGATTAACCCGCGTGAGCATTCGGAAGCGGAACTGGAACGTATCACTCGCCGCTATGCTCGTGAACTGTTCTACAAAGGGTACCTCAGCCCTGGTGGTAATGTGCCTGCGCCCGATATGGGTACGGGAGAGCGTGAAATGGCCTGGATTGCGGATACCTACCGTATCGTTCACCCGGAAGACATTAACTACCTGGGCGTGGTAACGGGCAAACCTGTTGATACGGGCGGCATTCGTGGGCGCACAGAAGCCACCGGGCGCGGTGTACAATATGCTATGCGTGAATTCTTCCGTCATCCTGAAGATATGGCACGCATCGGCATGACCGGGAGCCTCGCTGGTAAACGCATTGTTGTGCAGGGTCTCGGCAATGTGGGCTACCATGCTGCGAAGTTCCTGCAAGAAGAAGATGATTCGATCATCATCGCAGTCATTGAATGGGATGGCGCAGTGGTCAATCAGGAAGGGTTGCCAATTGAAGATTTGCGCCAATGGATGAACGAGCATGGCGGTGTGAAGGGCTTCCCCGGCGGCACTTACTACGAAAACGGGCTGGACTTGCTGGAAATGGAATGCGACATTCTCATCCCGGCTGCTCTGGAAAACCAGATTACCCACGAGAATGCCGAACGCATTCATGCTCCGTTGATCGTGGAAGCTGCCAATGGCCCGGTTACGTATGCAGCGGCAGCCATCTTGCGCGAGCGTAACAAGCTCATTTTGCCCGATTTCTTTGTGAATGCTGGCGGTGTGACAGTCTCCTACTTTGAATGGATTAAGAATCTCTCGCACATCCGCTTTGGTCGGTTGGAACGCCGCCTGGATGAATACCGTGCGAAGGCAACCTTGCAGGCCATTGAAGATTTGACCGGGCAAAAGGTGCCGGATGCGCTGCGTAAAGATATTCTCTCCGGCAGTGACGAATTGAGCCAGGTGCGCAGCGGCCTGGATGACACCATGCGTGAGGCCTATATCGAGATTAGTGAAGCAGTGCGTCGTTACAATGTGGATGATTTCCGCACGGCTGCCCTGATTGTGTCGCTGGAGAAGATCGTCAGCACACATCGCCGCATGGGGATGTAGATACAGATGGTTTGGGGCACGATGTATTGTGCCCCAAACCATCATCGCCGCTTGAATATCACCTGTAACCCATCTTTGGGGAATAATGTAGGGCGATACACCGTGTTCAGATTTTGCCCCGGCACGAGTTCCCATGTGTAACGTCTCAGCAAATGCGAGAGGATCACTTTCATCTCCTGCTGCGCAAAGGCGAACCCCACACAGACACGCGCCCCGCCACCGAACCCAACTAAGCTGAACGGAACGCTGCCTTCGTTACGCTGCGGGCTGAAGCGCTCCGGGTCAAATTGGTATGGCTCAGTGTATACAGCCGGGTCACGGTGCGCAGCGTTAATCATGTACAGTGCCGTCCAGCCTTTGGGGACGCGATAGCCATTGAATTCAAATTCTTCCACCACTCCCCGGAAGCCAGCCGGAACAGGCGGATACATGCGTTCTGTTTCTTTCAGCAATTGTTCCAGGTAGGGCATCTGCCGCAGATGCTCCATTGTGAGGCGGCCTTGAATGTTCAGGCTCTCTTGCTCCTGCCGCGCTTTTTCCCACACATGCGGGTGCGAGGGTAGCACCATTGCCAGCGAAGTCAGCATAGAAGCGCTGGTTTCATGCCCTGCGAAGAGCAGCAGCAGAGTCTGCGCACGCAGTTCTTCATTGCTCAGGGCATTGCCTTCTTCATCACGGGTTTGCACCAGCAGACTCAGCGCATCATTGGTGGGATTTTTGCGGCGGTTCTCGATGGCTCGGTCGATATAGCGCAGCAGTTCTTCGCGGGCTGCGAGTGCTTTCCCGTATGGCGACCAACTCGCCCGAATCGGCACCGTGATGAACCCTGCTGTGAGGATGTTGAACAACTCGCTGAGGTGTTCCGTTTCGTCACCGGGGGCGCTGCCAGTCAATAATGTGCTGGCAATCTCAAAGGTGAACTGCTTGAATTGGTGCAGCCAGCCGAATTGCTCCATCTGCTCCCACTTTTCCAGGTATCGCAGCGTCACATCTTCCATGGTGGTCAGGTAATGATGCAGCGATTCGCGGTGGAAGGCGGGCATAATCAGGCGGCGTTTGATGCGATGATCTTCGCCATCCTGCACAAAAAGCGATTCCCCCAGCAGTTCCTTGAATGTCCCAGGCCAGCCATCGCGCCAGGAAAAATACTTCGCGCCACCCTGCAACAAGAAGCGATTCGCTTCCGGGCCTAAGAAGACCGCAATATCGCGTCCCAGGGTGCGGGTTTTGAAGATGGGGCCATACTTCGCGTACTGCTCTTGCAGGTATTCGTTATCCAGCAACCGAGGGGGAACACCAAGCCAGGGAAGCCCCATCTCCCCTGGCGGCAGTGGTTTCTGGCTGATGTCTGCGCTAGCCATGAATGAGCCATTTCTCCGAAAAATCGACAACGTGTCCAAGTATGCCACAGATGGCTGAGTCACGGGTGAGGCAATTTAGCGATGATGCAGCCTATTTTTTCTTTTTCTTGTTCTTCTTGCGATTTTGCTTTTTGGTCTTCTGCGCCATCGCACGTTTTTTCTTTTTCTTTTCCAGATCTTTATCCTCGATTGTCTCAGGACTATGATCCTCTCCCCACCTTGATCCTGAAGAATCTTCTTGTTCTTCAAGCCACTGCTGCCGCCGGATTTGCAGTGAATCGGTGACATCTGTTACGTCACGCACTCCAAACGCTACTTCGACTTCCTGGTACGTCCCACAGATTGTTTCGTCAACGTGGTTAGCATCATAGGCTTCTTTGATGATCGGGAGGGCTTCTGTTGCTTTCAAATCAATCAAGGCTGCAACGACAAATCCATTGATGTCAAAATTGGCATACTCATACCGTTTCATTTTCTCGATGAGCGCTGTCTTGATTTGCGGTGTGGTCTGAGGATGCGTCTTAGCGATCACTTGCATGGCATACGTGATTGTGGATTGATATGCTTCAGCAGATGGTTTATTCAGTTGTTCAATAAGGGGTTCTATGGATGGTTCGCCAATCAATGCAAAGACTTGGGGGAACTCTTCCCAGGCGAATTCTTCCCAGATGTCCCGCCGCAGCACTTCGATCAATATGGGAATCGCGGCTTCGGCTTTCAGTTGACCCAGCGCCCGCCATGCGTGGACGGCTGCGTAATCTGCAACTTCATCAAACTCTTTCTTCGGGTCAGAATGAACATCCACCAGCCGGATTAAATCGGGAATATGAGACTCATCCAGGTTATATTCCCCTACGTAATCAGGCCACTTATCTGTACGGAGAAACCAAGCATTCTCTTCGTAGCCCAGGGTGAGAAATTTCTCTAGCGGCTCTTTGTACGTCTGGTCAGTCATCATGTTCCCCTTTCTTATACAACTGGCTTCTTGCGATTGAAGATCAGCATAGGCGAAGCGATTCCCAGTGCCAGCGCTCCCAGGATTAACCCGGTATGGATACCGTTCACAGCCACTTCCGCCAGAAGTACGGGAGCTGCATCCAAATTCGGCACCAGGGTCAATTCCAGCAGGCCGATCATGGTCTGGTAGGCAAAGACCCCAGGAACCATCGGGATCACCCCTGTGATGCCGAAGATCATCGAAGGAACTTTCATGTGATATGCGCGGTTCTTCGCCCAGAACCCAATGACGACTGCTCCAATTAGTGTAGCAAATTCGATACTGAAACCAAACTGTGTGACGAATAAGGTGCGGATTGCATGCCCAAGTGCCCCGGCAATGATGCAGTAAGGCAGTGTGCGGCGCGGAACATTGAACAGCAAGGCAAATCCCAGGGCTGCCAGTGCCGACCAGAAAGCATCTTGTACGATCAATCCGAGCAATTCCATCATAATCCCGTTACCCCCATGATGCGCATGGCAATGGAAAGTCCCAGAGCAATACCCAGTGAGATCAGTAAGCCGAAGATACCGCGCATCACGCCGGGGATGGTGTAGCCGTTGATGAGGTCTTCGGCAGCATTGACCAAGGGGACTCCGGGAACCAGCAGCAGCACCGAAGCAGCCAGCGCAGTGGTTGGTTGTGGGCTGAGTTGGAACACTGAAGGTATGCTGGCGATGCATCCGGCGACAAAGGCCGTCGCAATCACGATGAGTAAATCATTGAATTGGCGGCGGTGCAGCTCTTGCCGTACAAACATCGCGCTTCCGGCTGCCAGGAAGGTGGTGAAAAAGACAGGCCAATCCCCGCCGAACAGTCTGCTGAAAGCAGCACACGCCAGCCCAACACCACCCACGATCAGCCAGCGATTGTAATTGCTGCCTTCGTTGGAGATGCGGCGCAGTTCCACCCGAAGTTGGAATCGATCCAATTCCTTACGTTCCAGGCGATAACTCAGGTCGGTAATGTCCGCGATAATTTGCATATTCACCCCGCGTCCGGGGGCGCGGCGTGCCTTCGTGCGAAACTCGTGGTTATTGGTTGTGGTTGCGATGATTGCATCCGGCAGCACAATCACATCCACCCAATCCGCGCCAAGTCCTGTTCCCAACCGATGCACTGTTTCTTCTACGCGCTTGGTATCTGCCCCGTTTTGCAGCAGCATCTGCCCCGCAAAAAGTGATAAGCTGATGACATCACGCAGTTCATCATGCTCAAGCCTGGGTTTGTGTGGGCGTGCATCAATGATGTCGATGAATTTCATGGGTTTGCACTCCCTGCTCATCCTGATAACAGTCTACACTCTACGGCGGAAATTCTGCCAGGAATAGTGCTGTTCTATCACGATGTTTTGTGGATGATTGCTACCAGTTACCAGATGGTGAGGAGGAAGTGACCCATGAGCCAGCATCCATTGGATGATCCGAAGATCACGGAGAATATGTTTTTCCCGCGCCGTGCCAGCGCCAACATCCACCCGGATACTGCAAAGGTCAAAGATGGTCTGATCGCGGTAGAAGGGGCGCAGCTTGGCTACCGCCTCTACATTCACACGCCGGATGCACCTGTGCTGCTCTACTTTCATGGCAATGGGGAAGTTGCCAGCGATTACGATGACATCGCAAAGCTGTATCATCGGGTTGGCGTATCGCTGCTGCTGGTGGATTATCGCGGCTATGGCTGGAGTACAGGCAGGCCGCTGGTATCGCGGATGTTACCCGATGCACAGGAAGTGCTGGATGCGCTGGAAAGTGTCGTGACTGGACACGGCATCCAACCGGATAGACCCGTATTCGTGAAAGGGCGTTCGTTGGGGAGCGCCCCGGCGGTGTATATTGCGCTGAAGAATCCACAGCGCATCAAGGGCTTGATCCTGGAAAGTGGCTACGCAGAAGCGCCAACCGTCTTCCGGCGGCTGGGGATGCCTATCCCCGAAGATGTGCAGGACGATGACTCGCTGCCGATCTACAACGCCAGCAAAATGAAGCGCGTTGATCTGCCGCTGCTGGTGATACACGGCGGGAACGATACGCTGATTCCGGTAGAACAGGGCAAGGCACTATTTGCCGCATCGCCTTCAGCACACAAAAAGTTGCTCATCATCGCCGGAGCCGGACATAACGATTTACTGTTCGTGGGTATGACACAGTACTTCAAGGCAATTGGGGAATTTGTAGAAGCGTGGGGAGCGTCACTATCATAAATTCCGTAGGGGCGTGTCCATGACGCGCCCACTGGCTTATAGGCGGGTTCGACGTGATCGAACCCTTACGGCACGACCTGTTTTTTGTTTATCGGGAACCATTTATTTCTCCCCCCGCGCACGCAGCATACGAAAGAAGGCGCGGATTTGCTCGGCGGCTTCTTCGGCGTAGAGGCCGTGTTCAATCTGTACTTGATGATTCAGCGCCGGATGCCGCGCAATATCCATGACGCTGCCTCCGGCTCCGGCTTTGGGGTCGGTGGTTGCATATACGAGACGTGGCAGGCGTGCCAGTACCATCGCCCCGGCACACATCGCGCAGGGTTCCAGCGTGCAATACAGCGTCACATCTTCCAGCCGCCAATAGCCGATCACCTGTGCCGCCTGCCGGATAGCGATCATCTCCGCGTGGGCGGTCGGGTCTTGATCGGCTTCCCGGCGATTGTAACCACGCCCGATGATTTCACCCTGATAGACTGCAATTGCGCCGATGGGTACATCTTCATGCACCAGGGCTTTTTCCGCTTCGCGCAGGGCTTCTTGCATCCAGCGTGAATCTTCCTCACTGAAGCTCATCGGTCATCGCGGGAGTCTTCAATATCCAGTTCAATCATGATGCGTTCGGTTGCGCGTTGCGTGAACTGCTCCGCTTCTTCGACTGAGTCCATTGCGTCATCCAGCGGTTTGGGCTGAATGACATAATCCGCGCTTGGTGGATCTTCGGGTTCGGGCATTTCCCAGCTTTGCAATGCTGTCCGCCCTTCGATTCCGAAGGCAATCAGCAGCACTGCACCAGCAATCACGGCAGCGGTGAGCGCGGTATTTTCCAGCGGGAAGGTCGTTTCAAATGTAATGATGCCGAACACCACCAGCAGCGCACTAACCAATATGAGCAGCGCGGGTACAATCAACCAACGATGCAATTTGTTCATGGGATTTATCCGTTTCTACAAATTTTCAGGTCTACGTTGACCAACGGGTGAAACATTGACGCTTGAAACTTTAATTGCTCAACGACATGTGGACGTGCCGTTGCACGTCCCTACAAATATCGTACCTGTAGGGACACCCAACGGGGTGTCCGCAACCAGCCTTTTCTTCAATGGCCAACGCTGCGTCCATATGGGTAAACCTTGTAGAGACATAGCATTGCTATGTCCGTTGGCGACTAAAATAAACTCTTTTGCCTGGGATTATCTTCGTCTTTCTTTTCTGGTTTGGCTGCCGGGAAGATGTTCCCCTGTGCTTCTTCGGGTTCTTCCGGCGCAGCGACAGGCTGGCCTTCTTCATCGTGACCAATATCCAGCACCTGATCCATGCAAGAGGGACAGGTACATTCCGCCGGGTGCGGCTGAAAGGTGGTTTCTAAAGCAACGGAAGAATCCTGCGGCGTGGCTCGCCTGGCATCTGGTATAAAATTTTCAGGGATGTCGTCCACATGCATCGTTGCTTCCAGGTAAAGCACCCGCAATTCGTCTTCGCTGAAGCCCGATTCATAGAGACGTGGCACCAGGGTTTCTTCTGTGCCTTTATCCTGATTGCGGATCACGTATTTGTAATGTTCTGCCAGACAGCGCCGCCATTCGCCGCTGAATACACTGCTGCGTTCAGACATCGCGTGTGGTTTCCTTACTGTGCTATGTGCTTCTCAGTATAACGGATGATGGGCAAAAACGTTGTATGGGCGAGGTAAGAAAGTCTTAGCGCATAGTGCGCAGTAACTTCAAGATTTCCTCACCATATGTGCGAACGCGCCATGCTCCCATGCCCTGAATTTCGCCGAGTTCTTCCAGGTTTCGTGGCATCTCGCGTGCGATCTCCCACAGCGTCTGCTTAGAGAGGATCAAGCTGCTATCCAGGTTGCGTTTCGCCGCACGCTCTTTGCGCCACGAATGCAAAGTTGTGTACCGTTCCGCCACAACTGGATCCGGCAGATCATTGTGTGGACGTTTGGGCAACGGAGCTTTGCGCCCCCGTGACAGGGCATCCAGGAAACGCTCGCCGTAACGACGCACCTGGGATGGTGCGAACTCCCGCAACTGCCGCATCTGATGGAGATTGTTCGGTGGTTTGCGAGCCAGAGCCACCAATGCCTTATTGCCCACAACCTTGAAGGGGGGGACATCACGCTTCTCGGCAATTTCTTCGCGTTCCAGATAGACTTCTCGTAGATAGGCCATCTCTCGCCGATTGAGCGACCGCGGCAAGCCCAATTTCCAGAAACCGTCCGGGTCAAAGTCCTGGGATTTCACATCAATGTTCAGCACATCCAGGAAAATTTCGTGTGCTTCTTCCAGGCGATCCAGCGCTTCGAGCTGCGTCAACAGCTTGTCGCGTAGTTCTGGCAGGTAGTGCGTATCCATCTGCGCATAGAGGAGGCTATCTTGCGGCAGAGGGCGTTTTCCCCAATCGTCTCGCTGATGGCGTTTGTCTACATCCACATCGAAGTACTGCGACAGAATATCTCCGAGGCCGAAGTTTTCGATATGTACCAACCGCGCCGCAAACATCGTATCGAAGAGGTTGCACACCTCAAAGCCAAAGTCACGGTTCATGCAGATTAAGTCGTATTCTGCGGCGTGGAAGATTTTCTCGATGGTGGGGTCAGCGAACAGCTTCCCTAGCGGTTGCATATCGCGGATCGCCAGCGGGTCAATGATGTAGTCTTGTGTTCGTGTGGACATCTGAATGAGGCAAACTTTTGTGCGGTAGGAATACAGGTTGTTCGACTCTGTATCTACTGCCAGCAGCGGTTCGTCTTGCAATTCTTGCACCAGGTCACGAAGTGCATCATCTGTATCGATGTAAGTTGCAGGGGCTAACTTGGGTGTCACAACCAGCCACGTCTCCGAAAATATACAAGCATCAGCACGGAAATTACCAGCATGCCCACCATAATGACGAGAAAACCTGTTGGGTCACCTGCTTCAAAGGGCAGCCAGATATTCATGCCCAGGATACCAGAAATCAACGTCAGGGGCAGCATGATAACGGAAATCACGGTCAGAATGCGCATCACTTCATTAATACGGTGGCTTGCCAGGGTGTCTGCCGTATCTGCCAGGCTGCCGATAATCTCGAAATCTTCGTCGATGATGTCGCGGGCTTTGTAGAGATGGTCGGCAATATCGCCGAAGTATTCTTCTAAGTCATCATGGATGATGGGATGCTCTACACGCTCTAGCTGTTCGATGATGGGAACTTGCTGGCGGATGATGCGCCGCAGGGAAATGACATCACGCCGTACCAGTGAAATATCACGGATGACCGTGCGCGTATCAATCGTGAAAATATCTTCTTCAATGCGCCGGATGTTGCCATCGACTTTGCGCAAGATGGGGAAAATATAATCGACCAATTGGTCAATAATCACATAGAAGGTATGATTTGCGCCACGTCCCAGGATTCGTTCGCGTTGTTCTTCGTCTTCATGGCAGCGTTCCCAGAGCGTGTGCAATGGCTTCAGCGTCCCATCATGGATGGTGACGACATAACCGCGCCCAATGAATAAATCCACTTCGCGTGCACGCGAAAGCGCCGTCTTTGCATCCCACTGGGGGAAGTGCATGACGACGAATAAGTAATCCTTCTCTTCGTCGATCTTGGGGCGCTCCATATGACTCTGTACATCTTCCAGATTCAATGGATGGATATACGGATATAGCTCGCGTAAGTCATCGACATCTGCGGAGGTCGGATGTACAATGTTGACCCAGGTAACGCGCCCATGCGTGAGTGTTTGAGTAGCCATAACTCTATTATGGCTTGACGCGACGGGGCTGGCAATAGTTCAGCCAAGTGGATGGGGATGATCGCGTTACAAGTGGAGCGTTCCAGGAAGGAAAAAGCGTGTAGGTGTACGCATACGTTTATGGCTCAAATAAGTGTTTCTCATTTTGACACTCGTTGGTGATTATGTTATATTTCCACTGCTGAGATTGTGACATTTTTCGCAATTCAATTCATACAAGTTGCGTGGAAACACAGTACATAAATCGTCCATAAACGATGCTGCACATCCCAACTGCACAGCTTAAACAGGCGAAAAATCAAATCCTGGTTCGGCTATAACCTTATGACTTGGAGGTACTTGTAAATGGCTATTGCTAATCCACCACAGGGCAGTGATTCGCGGGCGAGCATTGCAAAGCCCGGTTCGCAGCAGTCGGGGCCAGCGGTACAGGTTGCGCCGCCGAGCCGTCGTGAATTTTTGTATTACATCTGGGGCGCGTCCATGGCATTGCTGCTCGGCGAAGTGACAGCCGGGTTGATCTGGTTTGCCTTCCCGCGTTTCCGTGAGGGTGAATTTGGTGGTGTCTTCCCGTACAACCCGGAGGGTCTCCCCCGCCAGGGTGAAGCGCCGGAATGGGTTGCAGGAGGGCGTTTCCACGTCAGCAATACGGAAAACGGTTTGTTGGCGCTGTATGGCGTTTGCACGCACCTGGGTTGCTTGCCGAAATGGGTTCCGACCAACTCTCGTTTCGAGTGCCCATGCCACGGGTCGAAGTTCACCGGCAACGGTAGCTACATCGAAGGCCCGGCTCCGCGTGCGTTGGATCGCTTCCCGGTGACCATCATCTATGCGGATGGCACAGAAGCGACCACCGATGGCAGCGGTGGCCCGGTTCCGTTGGAAGAAGGAAAGACCATCGTTGATATTCGTATCAATACCGGTTCCCGCATCCTGGGACCGCAAAATGCGTGATTGAGGATTTATTGGTAGTAGAGGACGGGTAAGGAGAGAACTGTATGTCGTTACTTCCGTTTCCATCGTTCTTAGACGATGTGCAAGAAAAAGGGTTGCGCAAAGCTGTCGCAGAAGGCGTGGATGAGGTTGTCGAACGTGTGACAGCGGGGATGAACATTCAGGATATTCGTGAGGCGCTTCGTGGTGAAGACCCGAGCCGCCGCCCGAACCCACGTCTATCCCCGCATGCAGACGGCTTCTGGCTGCATATGCGCCCCGGGTACTTCCACAAAGACATGACGGGTGTCTACCCGACATTCCGCCTGGGTTGGCTTTCCACCTATTTTGTTTTCTTTGAAACGATCACGGGTGTGCTGCTGATGTTCTGGTACACACCATCACCAGAAATTGCCTATGGCGATATGCTGAATATCCTCAGCAATGTGCCGCTGGGGCAGCTTGTCCGCGACCTGCACCGCCTTGGCGCGGAAGCCATGGTGTTGATCGTTGCCTTACATATGATGCGAACGTGGATCACGGCGAGTTATAAGAAGCCGCGCCAGTTTACCTGGTTCACAGGCGTGATTTTGCTCGTGCTGACGGGTCTGCTCAGTTTCACCGGTTACCTGCTGCCCTGGGATCAGCTTGCGCTGTGGGCGGTGACGATTGGTGCGTCAATGGCGGAAGCCACGCCAATCATCGGTGAGCAGGTCAACCTGCTGGTGCGTGGTGCGCCGGAACTTGGTGCAAACGGTCTGTTGCGCTTCTACATGTTGCATGTGATCGGCCTGCCAATTTTGCTGTTCATCTTCACGGGTGTGCATTATTACAAGGTGATTATTCACGGTCACAGCTTGCCGCCGCAGAAAGAACAAATCGGCGAAGATACCGCCAAGCGCGTACCGCTGGATAAGCGCGTCTATTTCATCCCGGATATTCTGACCAACGAGCTGCTCTGGATCGGTGTCACGACCTTCATTATGGTGGTGCTGTCGATCTGGTTCTACCATGCACCGCTGGAAAACCATGCTGATCCGCAGAATACGCCGCTGGGTACAACCGCTCCCTGGTACTTCTTGTGGATTCAAGGTGCGCTGAAGCTTGGAGATAAGTTCTTCTGGGGGATTGCTTTCCCGACGATTGTCGTCGGCTTGCTGGCTGTGTTGCCGTACCTGGATGTGACTGTCAGCCGCCGCTATGCTCACCGTCGTGTGTCCTTGTCGATTGCGATGGCGCTGATTTCCTTTATGACGATCCTCAGCTACATGGGGCTGCCGGAATTTGCGGTTTCGACTTCCGCAGAAACAGAAATCTTGCACGAATTGACGTTCGAGCCGGCGCACAGTCATGTGGGTGTGGCGCGTACCGTCCCCTATGAACAACTGGTTCCGGGTGCGTACACCACTGCGCAGTTCGAGGGCGATGACCCGGCTGCGGCTGTTGCGGCCTTCAACGAAGAAATCGCCGCAGAACGTTCTGTCTATGTGCAGGATGACGCGATTTCAATTGGCTATACCTTCAAGACTCCGTTCAATCACCTGTCTGATACCCTCGTTCAGGCCGATCATCTGAGTGCTTCGGGCATGCCTTCGGAATTCCGTGTGGTACCCGATGATGCGCCGGAACTGCTGCATGTTCTGGAAGAACTGCACCATATGATCGAAGAAGATGGAACGCAACTGGCACACGGCTGGGGTGCGATCATCGTCAGCGAAAACCAGGATGGCCTGCGCCGTATGGATCTGGTGATCTTCTGGGATGGTGTGGAAATCGACAATGGTATCGTTCAACTGGGCGAAGACGGGGAACCGCTTCCGCTGGGTGTCACAATTCGCGGTGCAGATGTCGTCTTCGCAGCTAATGAAGATGGCACGCTCTACCGTGATGAAGACGGTGCAGCCGTGCTGGTGCGTGATGCTGGTGATGGCACTTATGTTGCTGTGAACACAGACGGTGAGCCGATTGAGGGCGGTATGACCTTCAACAATGCGGTTGTCGTGCGTGAACAACGCCTGAAAACAGAACATATCTTCATCCACGAGGAAGCGGCTTACTTCGATTAAGCCATGCTTCCCTTGATGAATGGGGGGAGACGCGGCATACTCCCCCTGTTTGGGCATAGAATTAGGGTCTACTCCACATAAGGGAGACGGATAGGGTATTATGGATCGCTTGATTATTCCGAATATCGAAGGTCGCATCTTGCTAGGTATCGTGATGTTTGTGAGCATCATGGTGCTGGTTGGCTGGGTGGCGATTAACGAACCGGGTCGCATGGCGGCCTTTGAAGAACAGCATACCGCCCGCTCAATTGAGCGCGGTGCGGAACTATACGCAGCCAACTGTTCCAACTGCCACGGCAAAGATGGGCGCGGTGGCCCGCAGGCACCCGGTTTGAACAGCCCTCACTTCTTCGGCTATGACTTCCTGGCAACCGTAAACGGTGAAATTGGCTCCCGCGAACGTGAATTGTTCCAGGACATCCCGGACAGCTTGGCGAACCTGCAAGCACAACGCGAAGCGCTGTTCACCGAGATTGGGCAAGAGGGCTTGAGTGAAGAGCGTCGTGCAGAAATCATTGCTGAAATTGAGGCTGTGGATGCACAGTTGGCTGAACAAACCGAACGCCAGACACTGCTGGAAGAAGAACTCGCGCCATTGTACGAAGAGCGCGAAACCATTCTCTCGCAGATGGAACCAGCCATTGCGGCGAACTATCTGCCGCGCCTGGAAGCCGTTCGCCAGGAAGCCGCTGATGCGGATAACCCCCTGCTTTTGACGAACTACATCGCACAGGATACCAGCCGACTATCACAGATTGAGTGGGGTGGTGACCTCAGCAGCTTCATCACCACGACGCTGATCCATGGTCGTCCGGGTAGTGCAGAAGTCTGGCCTGGTGCGATGGTTGCCTGGTCGGATCGTGCAGGTGGCCCGCTGCGTGATGACCAGATTGGCGACATCGTGGCCTACATCCAGAACTGGGATAAGGGTGATAACTGGACCATTGGCGACCTGAACAGTGTCAACCAGTTTGCGCTGCTGCATGGTGGCTCTGCGATGGACGATGGTGGTGCGGAAGACATCGACGTGATGGGGATCACCGAAACTGTTGTAACGTTGGAAGGTGATGCAGCCAATGGTGAGGCGTTGTATATCTCGCTCGGTTGCTCCGGCTGCCATAATGGTGGCGTGGTCGGCCCTGCTACAACGGGTACATGGTCACGTGCGATCAGCGAACGCCTGCCGGAACTGGAAGGCTACACCGTAGAGCAGTATCTCGTTGAGGCGATCATTCATCCTAATGCTTACATCGTAGATGGGTATGTTGCCGGGCAGATGCCTGCGAACTTCTGGACGGGCGGACAGCTTGACGAGCAAGGTCTGGCGGACATCCTGGCGTATCTCGAACAGCAGGGTTAAACCAGAACCGAAAGAAACATGACATTCGACCCCCGGTTTCCCATCGGGGGTTTTGATTCCGCCTATGAGCATGGCATACTGCCGCGAGAATCAACCATTATGCAAGGATTGAGGTAATCGTATGCTTACGGTTCGCAAGGTTCTGCTTGTACTTATCATCGGACTATTGGGCGTGGGATGGCTCCTTGCCCAGGAAGAACGCAGCGCTGAAGATTGCACGCCGGAATTTCTCGCCGCAGAGCAGGCCGCCATTCTCGAACAATATCCCCTCACAGGAGATGATTCAGTGGAAGCGCAATCCAACCTCTTTGAACTGAGCGCGGCGTTGCAGGCATTGGCCTTAGACTGTGGTTATTTGCCGTCGCCAGAACAGGCTGAAGCGCAAATCGGGCGGACGCTGCAATTTGCAGGCTTGCCGCAGATCATTGAGGCAATGGCAGTCGGCAATGATATTGAGCAGATCCTCGTTGATCTGGAACCCATCAATGGCGATTCCTTTAACGGTCAGTTGTTGTATAACGGCCTGGAACCCGCCCTGGATGGCATTCCGTTGACCTGTTCGGCTTGCCACATGGACGAAGCCATCGCCCCACTGACGGAGGGGACATGGACGCGCATCACAGAAGAGCGGCTGCAAGCGCCAGAGTTGGAAGATTACACCGTGCGCCAGTATCTGGTGGAAAGCATTTTGCATCCCAATGTCTACATTGCTCCCGGATACAACCCCAATATCATGCCCAGTGCTTATGGCTTGCGCCTGGATCTACAGCAGCTTGCAGACTTGATTGCTTACCTGGAAAGCCAGGATCAATAGGCGCGATGGGAGCTTCTACTTGCGAAGTTATGATGAATTACGGTGGTCAATCCTGACTCCGCGCCTGTATAATTAATTCATGTTCCAATCATATTTGCCAGGGAGTACGAATCTTATGCGTCAACTTGTACAAAGTCGTTTGATCCCGATCCTCTTTGTTTTCGTTCTAACCATCAGCGCGGTTGCCCAGGAAGAAGCCGCCGTTGAAGAAGCAGCGGGTAGTGGTCTCACGCTTGGCCTACTGATGATTCTCGTTGGCGTTGGGGCTGTGATGCTCGTTGGCTTGATGTTGAATCAAAATGAGGCCAACGGCGAAGAAGAATGACAGTTCGCATTACGCGTGGTAAGATGGTCATAGAAAAACCGTGAGCATCGTTACAACATTTCCAGGCGATAATACGGCAAAATAGACTTGTTGTTGAGTGGTATATGGAGTTGTCTAACATGGCAGAAATGACGTGGGAAAAAAGCCCGGAAAAAGCAAAAGTTGATCTGAAACAGAAACGCAGCGGTGAACGGATGAAGTTCATCGCCGGTGGCGTTTTGATCCTGGCTGCAATAGCGGTGTTGGTATTTTCCAGCACGGTGAGCGGCGCACGCTTTTTCATCATGGTGGAAGAAGTTGTGAACAACCCCGAATACATGGGGCAGACGGTGCGCCTCACGGGTGCTGTCGTCGGTGAAACTATTGACTACGATCCTTCGACGGGTACGCTGGTCTTCTCGATTGCGAATATGCCTGCGGAATATGAAGACCTGGCGCAAACGCTGCACCTCGCAGCCAACGATGCCAATGCGACCCGCCTCGTCATTCACATGGATGATACCTCCATGCCTGACCTGCTCTCGCATGAAGCACAGGCTATCCTCACGGGCGAACTTGGCGAAGACGGTGTTTTCTACGCAACCGAACTGAATCTGAAATGCCCGACCAAATTTGAAGAACACACACCCGACATGCTTGCAGGTTCAATGGGATAACATATGACTGCTGAAATTGGGTTCGTTTCGCTGCTGTTAACCTTTTTGGCCGCAATTTATGCGACAATTGCGTCGGTTTACGGGGAATGGAAAAACCGAGAACATTTCATCGTCAGTGGGCGTAATGCCGCCCTGCTGACGCTGCCCCTGCTGCTGGTTTCATCTGCGGCGCTGCTCTATGCTTTGCTGACGGAGCAGTATCAGGTGAGCTACGTCTGGTCAGTGACCAACCCGGATACGCCGCTGTTCTACCGTATCAGCGCATTCTGGGGTTCGCAGCGTGGTTCGCTGCTGTTCTGGTGCCTGACGATGGCTATGTTCACGTTTGGTGCTGTCGTCTTCAACTGGCGCAGTGACCGCCGCCTGATGCCGATTGCGATTGCGGTCATGATGGCAAATCTGGCCTTCTTCGTCGGTATTACGCTTTTCATCGAAAACCCCTTCGCTCGCTGGTTTGTGAATCCTGCGACGCAGCAAACCATCGAAGCAGTAGTTGCACCACCTGGTGCAGTGGAAGTCACGGCGGCACAGGCAGCCGGGAGCGCCCGTGGCTTGAATCCGCTGCTGCGGCACTTCGGTATGATTATTCACCCACCGATGTTGTACCTGGGTTTCGTCAGCTTTGTTGTTCCCTTCGCTTTTGCGATGGCAGCGCTAGTTTCTGGCGACCTATCCACCAACTGGATTAAGGCAACGCGCCGTTGGACATTGGTGGCGTGGCTTTTCCTCAGCCTGGGCTTAATCCTCGGAGGGCGCTGGGCGTATGATGTACTTGGATGGGGCGGCTATTGGGGCTGGGACCCGGTAGAGAATGCGGCTTTCTTACCCTGGCTGGTCGGGACGGCCTTCATTCACAGCGTCATGATCCAGGAAAAGCGCGGCATGCTCAAAGTATGGAATATGGTGCTGGTGCTGGCGACCTATTCGGCGGTGATCTTCGGCACATTTGCGACTCGCTCTGGCGTGGTTGAAAGTGTCCACAGTTTTGCTCGTTCGAGCATTGGTTTCCCCATGCTGGTCTTCTGGGCATCCTTGACGGTGATTGGTGCAATCTTCCTGCTGTATCGCTGGAATCGGGGTGAATTGCAGGATGAACATGAATTCTCCGGCTTGCTCAGTCGTGAGACTCTGTTTGTGCTGAACAACGTCGTCTTCATGGCGCTGACCCTGGCAATTTTCTGGGGCAGTTTCGGTGCGCCGATCATCTCTGAATTGTTCATGAACACGGACATCACACTCGGCACGGAATACTTCATGCAAGTCACGCCGCCGCTGTTCGCTGTAATGTACATTCTGATGGGTGTTGCGCCGCTTTCTGCCTGGAGCGCGACTTCGATTCGTCGCTTGGGGCGTTCGCTGCTGGTGCCATTAGCTCTGACTGCCGTGACGTTGGTTGTGATGACACTCACGCTGCAAATGAACGGGCTGTCACTGTTCGCGTATGCTATTGTGCTGCTGGCGGGTTATGTTGCCATCTACGAAACCTATCGTGGAGCTTCTGCCCGTGTTCGTGCGCGTGGCGAAAACTGGCTGCTCGCCATCTGGAAACTTGTTGTGCGCAATCAGCGCCGCTACGGTGGCTACCTCGTTCACCTGGGAATTGTCATTATCGGCATTGGGGTGATCGGCAGTACGGTCTTCCAATTCCAGACGCGCCGCACCATGGATGTCGGTGAGACGGCAACCGTCCGCGAATACGAGATTACCTATGAGAGCTTTGATCGTGGTCTCGCGGAAGATGGTCGCCTGCTGAATATCGCAACCATCACGTTGACACAGGATGGACGTGAGCTGGCGACAATTCGCCCGCGTGTGGATGGCTTCCCAGAGATGAATATGCTCATCGCCGGGGCGCACAGCACACCAGGACGCGATTTCTATGTGTTGCTGGATGGCTACAACGCAGATGGCAGCGGCGCGACCTTCTCCATCTATATCAACCCGCTGATTAACCTTGTCTGGTGGGGCAGCTTGATCTTGATTGTTGGTACGGCTGCGGCGGCATGGCCTCGTGAAATCCTACCTGCGCACTTGCGCGATAAGCAAAAGACAAGCGCATCATCTGCCGCACAGAAGGGATGGGCAGCCTCGTGAAAAAGGTTCTTTTGATCCTCATCGGGCTGCTGGCGATTCTGGTACTTCCGGCACTGGGGCAGCAAGAAGACCCCAGTGTCGCTACCGAAGAAGAAATGCTCGCCATTGCGGATCGCATGTACTGCCCAATCTGCGAGAATGAACCGCTGGACGAATGCCGTAACCCAACCTGCCTGGAATGGAAGGCGGAAATCCGGCGTATGGTCTCCGAGGGTTACACCGAAGAAGAGATCATCACCAGCTTTGTAGATCGGTATGGGCAGCATGTAGTCGGCGTGCCGTATGATCCTACACTGCGCGGCCTCTCGTTCTTCGCGCCCATTGCCGGGACGTTGCTGGCACTCAGCGTAGCGGTCTATATCTTCTGGCAGTGGCAGCGTAAACAACGCAAGGCGAAACAGGAATTTGTCGAAGTTGCGCCACAATCCACAGTGGATGATGAATACCGGGCGTTGATCGAACGCGATTTACAGTAAGTAGAGAGAATAACAGGGCGATGGAACAGAACGTAGATTTCTTGCCACAATCCGAACCGCAAGAAGAAAAGGCAAAACGCGGCCTTTCACCTGGTTCGATTGTGTTGCTTGTTGGGCTGGTTGTCTTCATTGGTGTCATTGCGCTGCAATTGGCACAGCGTGGTGAAACGCAGCCGCAGCCGGGGATGCGTGCCCCTGATTTTGTACTCACAACTTTCGACGGCACGGAAACATACCGTCTATCTGAACTGCGCGGGCAGGTTGTGGTCGTGAACTTCTGGGCGGATTACTGCCCACCATGCCATGCGGAAGCGCCGGATTTGCAGGACATCCACATGGCGTACCGGGATCGCGGTGTGGTGATGCTCGGTGTGAACTGGATTGATATTCCCGAAACCGCGCTGGGTTTCATTGACCAATACAGCATCACGTACCCGAACGGTACGGATATTGGCGGAGCCTTCCACCGTGCTTACAACGTGGAAGCACCGCCGGAAACCTTCGTCATCGATCAAGAGGGCATCGTCCGGGCGACGATCCTGGGCAGTGTGTCTTATGATCGCTTGTCGTTTGAACTGGATCAAATTCTGGCAGAGGCAGGCGCATGAGCATTGGTGGTTTAGTTTTCGCGGTGATCTTGTTTGCTGTTGTGTTGGCGCTGGTGATGATTCCGCTGATGCGCAGCAGCCAACTGAGCGTCGGTGCGTTCGAGCGTAAGCAGCGGCAGCAAGCCCTGGCCTACTATGAGCGTGTCCTGCGTAACCTGCGTGACCTGGAAGAAGATCATGCGACGGGCAAGATCAGCGAGGAAGAATACCAGGTGGAACGCGAACTGTGGATGGGACGTGGTGTGCAGGTGTTACAGGTGCTGAACGAAGGCAACGAGACACCGCAGGCTCCCGCGCCGGAACTACAGCGCAGTGCCGCGGATCTGGATGCAGCGGTGGAAGAAGCCATCGCCCGCGCAGGACGCACAGAAAGCAAAGTGACTTCATGAGTTTGCGCGTTCGTTTGCTGCTTGGGGCTGTGGCCTTATTTCTCGTCGCAGCCTGTACTGACCTCGCAGGCGGGGGTGAAATCGTGGCAACACTGCCCCCGGCTGCCCCAACGGACGAAATCTCGCTGCCGCCTGCTAATCCTGATCTGGCGAATGGACGGCGCATTTTTGCGGAGAACTGCACAGAATGCCATGCTGCGAATGGCAGCGGGCAGGGCGATCTGGTGCTATCTGGCGAAGTGCCGCAAATGCCATCGTTTCTGGATGCGGCGCACGTCCGCGAACAGAGCCTCGCGTATTACTACGACATCATCACCAACGGCAACTTAGCCAACATCATGCCACCGTGGGCAGAAGCCCTCTCTTTGCAGGAGCGTTGGGATGTGGCGATGTACGTGTATACGCTGCATTACACGCCGGAGCAAATCGCGCAGGGTGAAGCATTGGGGTTGGAGAGCAACTTCGGCTTATCGCTTGCCAGTGATGCCGAACTCGCCAGCGCCCTGGAATTGGAAGGCGAAGAGGCTTTCGCGGCTGTGGCCTATCAGCGCATTCAACAGACGGGCAACTTTGATGCTGCGGAGGAACCACTGCCAGAATCCACTGCTGAGTCCGTACAGCGCGATTTTGAAACGGTCACCTTCACTGGCACAGTGACCAATGGCAGCGCTGGCGGCAGCGTCCCGGCGGGATTGGTGGCTTCTTTACGTTATGGCAATCAGGCAGATGGCTTGCAGGAACAATCTGTGAATGTTGCAGCGGATAACACCTTCCGCTTTGAGGATGTTCCCTACGAGCCGACCTACCAGTACTTTGCAGCGGTCACATACCAGGATCGCGGATTTGTCAGTGAATTGCTGCCTGCTGCGGAAGTGGATGAAGTCACCGATTTGAGCATCACGCTCTATGAAACCACCAGCGAATCCAGCGTTGTTACACAGACGGGGTTGCAGCTCATCATTGAAGAACTGGATGTTGCAGACCTGGGTACTGGGCTGGTCGTGACGCAGGGTAACCTGTACGAAAATAATAGTGATCGCATGTTCTTGCTGCGCCCGGAAGGGCAAAATGTGGCGGTATCGCTGCTGGTGCAGCTTCCGGCGGGCGCGGTGATCCTCACAGAAGATGATCCACGCTACATCGTCGCGCAGGAACAATTCGCCGTCATTGACCAGCTTCCGGTGTATCCGGGTGAGCATACGAATGATGCTTTTTATTTCATCCCGTATGAGAATAGCGCGGTGATTGATCTTCCGTTGAACAACCGCTTCGACGGCGAGGTTTCCGTAACCATTATTTCGGATACGATCACGCTCAGTGGGGAAGGTTTCTCCGAAGCGGAGACACTCAACCTGGGGACAGAGGAGCAGCCAGTCATTGCGCGGCGCTATACCAGCACGCAGGAAGTCGCATCGGGTGAAAGCATCATCTTCCAGTTGCAGGGGCAGCTATCCATCCTCATGCAGGATACTGGCGATAGCGTCATCACGGGGGATCGCCTGCTGCTTGTACTCAGCTTCGGTGCGTTGGGTGTCGTTTTTGTTGTGATTGCCGTGATGTTGTTGCTGCGGCGCGGGAATAGCCTGGATGCGCAGATCAACAAACTTCAAGCGCAAATCGCCCAGTTAGAGAAACAACATGAGGCGGGTGAAATCAATCATGATGTGTTCCAGCAAAAGCGACGAGACTTGATTGAGCAAGTGCGCGAATTGATGGAAAAGCAGCCAGATGCAGAATGAGGCAACCAGGGAGAGAGCAATGCACTTGCGTGTAAATGGCTTGAACATGCTGCTATGCGGCTTGCTGCTGGTGATGTCCTTCAGCGGTGTACAGGCGCAGGAAGAAACCGAGGCAGCGCCGATAGTATCTACGGTGGGGCCTGTGCAGATCACGCACCCGGAAAGCTGGAGTGCTGTCGATGGCCCGCGTGGTGTCGTGATTCTGGCACGGGTGGAGGGTGAAATCACGGGTGAGGGTGACGAAATCGTTGTGCCGGATGATGCGCTGCTGGTGCAGTTGCGGCTCTTCGGACTCAACCGCGTGAATGGCCTGAGTGATGATCCAGCGGCATATGAGCTGCTCGGCGCACTGCTGCTGACTCAGACGGAAGATGCCGAATCACTGCCGCCGATTCAGGAATTTGAGGGCGAGAATTATATGTTCGCCCGTGCGGATGTCAGCACGCCGGATGTGCAAATCTTTCTGTACACTGTCATTCTCAGCGATGCCACCTTCGCCATCATCACGGCAACTACCGGGAACATCGGCGCGTTAGACGCTGCCGAGCAAGAATATCTCAGCATCCTGGATACAGCCGAACTGAACTTTGAAGCACCCCTGGATTCCGTAGGCTTCGAGCAGTATGCACGGTTTGCAAAAGGTGTGGATAACGACGGCTTCCCACTGTTGGGTAATCCAGAAGCCCCGGTGCGCTTGTTGTTCATCAGCAGCTTCGATTGCACCGGATGCCGCACCTTCAACGCAACCTTCTTGCCCGCGCTGCTGCCGCGCATCGAAATTGGTGAAGTTGCTTTCTTATTCGCCCCGGTTTATGGGCTGGATGAGTTCCCGGAAGGGGATAGCGCTGCCCGTGCTGCGCTCTGCGTTGGCGCAGAAAACTTCTGGGGCTATCACGATACGCTCTACGAATGGCAGGATTTTGATGCCTTCGCCTTCGTCTATGAACGATTGCAGCAGGGCGCGGTAGAACTGGGTATTTCGCCAGAAGCCTTTGATGAATGTTATACCAGCCTGGAAACGACGGGCATTTTGCAAAGCGCCATCGAAGCCTCGTTTGAATACGCCGACGGAATTCGCGCCCCGATGGTGGTGGTCAATGGATTGCTGGTCGAAAATAATCTGGATGTCATCAACGCCGCCATTGATGCAGCATTAGCAGAATCCGGGAATTAAAATACGCAGGCATGAGGCATACAGCGATCAGGTTAGGTTTTCATTGTCGCGGGCATGGCAGGCCATGCCCTTACATAAAGGTATATTTCCACCGTAGGGGCATGATCGTACGGTTTCATGATTAAATACGGAGATTGTAGGGGCGATTCGCTGGGTCGCCCTCAGACATGGCATCACCATATCCCTACGATATTCCAGACGTAAGGGCGCAATGCATTGCGCCCCTACACTTTTGACGTTTGAAAATTTAACAACCCATTGTGTTTAGGTGTGGCGGAAGTGCCATTGCACGTCCCTACAAAATTCGGTTCTGTAGGGACACCCAACGGGGTGTCCTATATCAAACGTAAACGGATTCGTCCGCTGAATAACAGATTGCACGTAACTAAGGAAACGAACCAACTAATGGCAGAGAGCCGTCCCGTCATCGAAATTGAAGACCTCACCAAAATTTACGGTTACCTGCCCGTGCTGAAACAGTTCAATCTGAGCGTTGAAAAAGGGCAATTTGTGGCATTGCTGGGGCCGAATGGCAGCGGTAAATCAACCTTGCTGCGCTTGCTCAGTGGACTCAGCAAACCAACTTCCGGCGTGATTCGCATCGGAGGCTGGGAAATCCCCCGTGAGGCGCAGGCCGTCCGCGCACAGATTGGCATGGTCAGCCACAAACCGCTGCTCTATGAAAATTTGACAGCGCGTGAAAATCTGGAATTTTTCGCCAGCCTTTACAACATGCGCGATGCTGCACGCATTGACTCGCTGTTGGAGCAGGTGGGATTGAGCAAACGGGCGGATAGCCTGGTGCGCACGTTCTCTCGCGGGATGCAGCAGCGCTTGAGCATCGCCCGGTCACTGCTGCAAAATCCGGCGGTGCTGCTCTTCGATGAACCCTATACCGGGCTGGATCAAGATGCGGCGCAGGTGCTGGATGAATTGCTGCGCGATGCCCAGGCCGCCGGACAAACCATTGTCATGGTCACGCACCAGTTAGAACGGGCTGCGCTGCTGGCGGAACGGATCATTATCCTCAGCCGGGGCAAAGTCGCGCACGATAGCACAGAAAAAATCCAACCTCTGGAACTGGCAGCCATCTATACCCAGGCGACAGGAGCCGCAACCAGCCGATGAAAACACCATTCTTCACGATTGTTCGTGCCATCATCCGCAAAGATCTACAGGCAGAATTGCGCAGCCGGGAGCTTGTGGCGACTATGCTGCTCTTCGCACTGCTCAGTGTGTTAGTTTTCAGTTTCGCACTGGAACTGGATCGCGTTGCCCGTGAGGAAGCGGTCAGCGGTGTGCTGTGGGTGACGGTCGTATTTTCCAGCATCCTGGGGTTGAACCGCAGTATGGCAATGGAGCGCGAAGGCGGTAATATGGATGGGATGCTGCTGGCTCCAATTGATCGCAGCGCGGTCTTCGTGGGCAAGTTGTTCGGCAATTATGTCTTCGCGCTGGCGGTGGGGTTGCTGCTGCTACCGCTGATGAGCCTGCTTTACAACATGAACTTGCTGCGTCCCTGGCTGCTGATTACGCTGCTGATTGGCACATTTGGCATTTCTACCTCCGGGACGCTGCTGGCTGCGATGACCGTACAGACTCGTTCCCGCGAAGCCTTGCTGCCGATTGTGATGCTGCCAGTGATTTTGCCGCTGCTGCTTGGGGCGGTGCGTGCCACTACCGGAGTTGCCAATGATGCGCCCGTCAATGATTGGATGTTGTGGCCTCAAGTCATCGCAATCATTGATGTCATCTACCTGGTACTGTGTTATGTCACGTTTCCCTACGTGATCGAAGAATAATCTGGGAAGAAGCTGTGTAAATTTGCTATACTTCCCGCTGGAAACTGTAGGTTTTTTGAGGTTTTGTGAGGAGTAACTATGTCCGCCGTTACCGCAGGAAAATCGAAAGTCGTTGTGGATCAGCCGCCTGTACCGAATGCCTTGCGCATCCTGACGCTGGTCAGTGTAATAGGCTTGCTGTTCACGCTCTATATGGCGTTAATCGCTGTGGGTACTGATCTGCTACAAGGGCAGGTGCAGCGTATCTTCTATATCCACATGCCGTCGTTCTTCGGAGCGTTCACCGCCTTCAGTGCAACCGTGCTGGGTGGCATCATGTACCTTGCCAAGCGTGATCCAAAATGGGATCGTCTGGCGCTGGCAGGTGTGGAAGTGGGTACGGCTTTCTCGCTCGTTACCCTGTTCACTGGCGTTGCCTGGATGCGTCCCATCTGGAATGCCTGGTGGCTCTGGGATCCGCGCCTCACTTCCGCTGCGATTATGGTGCTGACCTACGCTGCGTACTTGATGCTGCGGGCAGGCATTGAGAATGTCGAGACGCGCCGCCGCTTTGCTTCGGTCTATGGCATTCTGGCAATTACCACGGTGATCCTGACGCTGGTCATCATCCGTATTCGCCCGGACACCATTCACCCCACCGTGATTGGCCCTAGTCCACAGAATGCCCAGGGCGAGTTTGATGCAACCGCTGGTGTTGTGGCGGCGCTGGTTCCGGCACTGATTCTGTATACAACAATCTTCCCGATTACGCTCATGTGGTGGCGTATTCGCCTGCAAAATCTACTGGACTCAGTGGAACAGCGCAAAATCCAGGTGCTGAGTCGCTAACCAAGGAGCAATCCCGTGCAAGGTAGTAAATTGTTGTTTGTGCTGTTGGCGCTATGGGTACTTGTTCCAGTTGCCAGCGCACAAGAAGAAACCGAAACAGAAGGGGAAACCATCCCCTATTTCCAGACGGGCATCATGAATGTGCCTGTTCCACAAACCGGCTGGGTGGATCAGAGCGAAGGAGATGTGGCGATCTTCGTTCACGAAGACCTGAGCGCCACCATCCGTGTACAGCCTGTTGAAGAGACGCTCCTGGTTGATGAAGCCATCCTGCTGACGCTCAATCCCTTGCTGGATGAAGAACTGCCGGAACCTGTTTTCGAAGGGCGTGTTGCGCTCAATACAGGGAACTGGTATCAGCAGCATTATGAAATTGGCGACACGAGTATCACGGGTGTTTCCACTCTGCGTGGGGATCGCACCTTCGTGATTCTATTCTGGGAAGATGACCCGAATTATCAGGTCGCGCATTACATCCAGCGCACACCGCTGACGGAAGAGAGTTCCGAGCCAGATTTCCCGGCTGCGATTGATGCGGCTGAGGTGGTGTTGGCTGGGGAGGATTTCGCACAGGAACCCGATACTACAGAAGAACTACGGTTGGTCAGCGGGGATTGGTCGCTGCTGATGTATCCAACCGGAGAGCAGTTATACGCGGTGGAAGATGGCAGTGTGACCTATGCAACCCTGGTCACCGGGGAAGCCGTTGATAGCGCACAGCTTGCTGATGGTTTTTTCACCGTGTTTGAAGGTTTCTTCACCACGCCGGATAACAGCGAATACCTGCTGCTGGGGCTGCTCTTTTTTGCGATTGCGATGGGTGGTTTGCTGGTGAGTTTCTGGCTGCGCTATCGTGGCGCACGCAAAGATATGGCAGTTGTAGAACAACTCGCGGAAGAAGAATAGCCCGCTAGACAATCTCGATTGGTATGGGGCGGATTCATGAATCGCCCCATAGCTGTCAAGTTAAGCGTTCTTCTCGCAAATGCCTGGCTTGCTGCCCTGCGCCTGACGTTCAAAACGTCAGGCTACCCCAGGGTGAGCGTCCACTAAAGGGACGCTTGGTAACCACCCTTATTTCTTCCGCGCTACAGCTAGCCCCGCACCCATGCCAATGATGAAACTGCTCAGGCGTTCATCTTCTGCAATCGCCTGATTGTATTCCACCACCTGCTGATCCCCTTCTGCAAATGGGGGGAAGACACGCGGACGACCATCGCTGGTCAGGGCATTGTGCGCCGTAATCAACCCACCGGAGCGCACATTTTCCACCGCCCATGCCAGATATTGCGGATAGCTCACTTTGTCCGCATCAATGAAAACCATATCAAATGGTGCTTCTGTACGTAAGCTTTCCAGCGACTCCAGCGCGACCCCCTGACGAATGTCTACTTTGTCCGCTAGGCCGGCATTTTCAAAGTTCTCCTGCGCGATCTGTGCGTGCTTCGGCTCCATTTCCAGGGTATAGAGCTTGCCATCTTCTGGCAGCGCCCGCGCCAACCAGATTCCACTGTATCCCGCCAATGTGCCGATTTCCACAATCTTCTGTGCGCCAATCAGTTCCGCCAGAAATTGCAGCAGGCGACCTTCAAAGGGTTTGATGTGCATGGCGCGTAGTCCGTTTTCACTGGCGTTTCGCTGCGCAGCCTGCAAAACCGCATCTTCTTGCGCATACAAATGCGTCACGTATTCATTGAGCTGATCTAGCAAATTGCTATCCATTTTGGCTCCTCTGCTGATCTTGCTTGCTATAATCGAACTGTCTCGAACGGATTATAGACGAGGACGCAGATAATCACATGACAGCAGACAATCGGTTCGATCAATCAGCAGAGACCTTTCTGGAATATGTGCAATCTCCCTGGGGCAGATTGCGCACCGAGATGATTATGCAGCAGCTACAACGACATTTGCCGCAGAGTTCACTGCGCGTATTGGATGCGGGGGCGGGTAATGGTGCGATGGTGCTGCCAATGGCAAAGGCCGGATACGCCGTTACTGCGACGGATTTCTCAGCAGAGATGATAGCGAGAGGCAGGGAACGCTCCCGTGAAGCAGGTGTAGATGTTGCCTGGATTGAGTGCGAATTGTTTGACCTGGAAGCCAGCCTGGAACGTGCCTCTTTTGATGTCGTGTTGTGCCATTTTGTGCTGCCGTATGTAGAAGATTATCAAGGAGCGCTGCAAGTGCTGGCGCGATTGCTCAAGCCCGGCGGGACGCTCAGTTTGATGCTGACCAATCCCGATGGGCGCATGTTGAAGACCCTGCTGCGTGACCTTGACCCTGCTGCTGTGATGAACGTAGAACAGCAGCCCACCTTCCCTAATAAGCTCTTTGGGGGTGTATCGCAGCAACATCGCTACGAGCAAATTACGGAGGCCGTGAACCTGGCGGGTATGACCATTCAGGCACATTACGGCGTGCGCGTCTTCATGGATCTGATTATGCAGAACGAGATCAAGGAAGATGCGGATTTCTACCGTGATTTGCTGGCGTTGGAAATGGCCTACTGTGACCGTGATCCGTTCCGGCAGATTGCTGCCAGCACGCATTACATCGTGGGCAAGGGCTAACAGGCAATTCGCATGATGCTGGTTGAGGTGAGGGCTTACTTGTCGCGGGCATGGCAGGTCATGTCCTCACACAACCGATCCCGAAGTCTCTTTACCGTCAGGTAGTCGTGGGGTGTGCATTGTGTGCAAATTGCTAAAATATAGGCCGTCTGCTACAATGCCGCCGCGCAATCTGGTAGACCGTTTCGGCACAGTTTATTGGGAGTGGTAGGGGTCTATGAAATCCACTGGCATTTTTCGTATCGCACTGATTCTTACAATTTTTCTTTCGATTACGAGTTTCATCGCACCATCCAGCGCACAGGTTGGCGTGGTTGCTGCCGTAGAAATTGATCTGACGCTGCGTGTCGGTCCTGGGACAGAATGGCGACAGTTGGGTATTCTGCCTGTAGGCACCAACGTTCGCCTGGATGGACGCGACAACAGCGGGGCATGGGCGCGTGGCATCACGCAGAACGGTGAAGTGGGTTGGATGGCTGCACGCTATTTGAGCGTGGGCGACGACTCAATCTTCGCGTTACCCGTGATTGACCGCGAAGCACCCATCAGCGTGGAAGCACCGCCGCCAGGAGCCGTCCCGGTGACTGCCTCCAATGAACCTGCGCAGCAAGAAGCGCCTGCCCCGGTTGCTGCACCTATCGAAGGTGGGGTTGTGGCGACAGCACTTGCAAATGTGAATATGCGCGGTGGCCCCAGTACGGAATACAATCGTGTGGGGGGCTTGCGCTATGGTGAGCAAATCAACATTGATGGGCGTGATCCCTTCGTAAATTGGGTGCGCGGGGTCAATGGCGAAGGTGTCGTCGGTTGGGTATCGACGAATTTCATTAGCCTGGATTACAACTCCGTCGCGGCCTTGCCCGTTGTTGAAGTTGGTTCGCCCTTTGGGCTGGCAGTTCCCCAGGGTGCGGCACCATCTGACGATACAACCGCACCCGTTGCACCAATTCCGCCGCCTGTGGTGAATACATCGCCAGTTTCCGGTTTCTCCTACGGTGGTCATGTCACCGGGTTAGATGATGTGGCAGTGAATTACATGCGCATCGCCGGGATGTCCTGGGCGAAGTTCCAGGTGCGCTATACCCAGGGTGATGATCCCAATGCGGTGGCTGGCTTGATTGCAGACACCCATGCAAAGGGCTTCCGCATTTTGATTGGGCTGGTGGGTTTGCCGGAACAATTGAACAACGGTGGTTACTTTGAGGCATATGCCGGATATGCAGCAGGGTTGGCGGGGCTGGGTGCGGATGCCATCGAAATCTGGAATGAACCCAACATTGACCGTGAATGGCCTGCTGGACAGATCGACGCGGGGATGTATACGCGACTGCTGGCGACAGCCTACAACGCCATCAAATCCACCAATGGCAATACGATGGTGATTACTGGCGCTCCGGCTCCGACGGGATTCTTCGGCGGCTGCTCTGCCAATGGCTGCGATGATAATGTCTACATTGCGGGCATGGCGGCGGCTGGTGCGGCAAATTATGCGGATTGTATTGGAGTACATTACAACGAAGGCATTGTTCCACCGACGCAGAATTTCGGTGATCCCCGCAGTGAGTTTTACACCCGCTACTACAGCGGTATGGTGAATACCTACTACAACGCCTTTGGAGGTCGTCGTCCGCTGTGCTTCACGGAGCTTGGCTACCTCACACCAGAAGGCTATCCGCCGCTGCCGGGTGGCTTCGCCTGGGCGCAAAATGTGACCGTCGCGCAGCAAGCCGCATGGTTAGATCAAGTGGTTTCCATGGCACGCAGCAGTGGTCGGGTGCGCATCATGATTATCTGGAATATCAATTTCCTGTCCTATGGTGCTGATCCGATGGGCGGTTACGCCCTGATCCGTCCTGATGGGAATTGTCCGGCCTGCTACGCGCTGGGGAACTAGCCAGATTTGTAACCAACGTAGGGGCGTGTCCACGACGCGCCCCCATTTCGCATGATCGGGTTTGACAGGATCGAACCCCTACGGTTGTCCTTTGGGAACCACCTCTACTGCAAACGACAATTGATTAACACCTGATCCCCAGCCACAATACCCAGAGAACACAACAAGACGTATCGGAAATTTCGAGGAACCATCTATGGCACAAACTGTCCCACCACAGCAGCAAGGAAACCGCGCAGGTTGCTGGCTCACGGCCTTTGTATCGCTCTTTGTGGCGCTGCTGCTGGTCACTGTCGGGTTATTCTTGCCTCCCTTCGACCTGTACAACCGCCTCTTCACCGAACCCTATACAGCACTCAGCCAGCAGGGGGATGCGGTTCTCTCGCCGGATCAAGCGCTGACGATTGCTGCTGCTACCGATGTGAATGGGGAGTTCGGCTTGCGGGTAGCGTCCGTTGGTTTGCAGGATTTTGAAGCGGCAAATGTGGACGCAGGCGAATGGATTCCCGCTGCAAAGCAATCTGTGCCGTATTATCTCGCCCTGCAAAGTTCGGTCTATACCCTGGAGACGCAGGGGACTACCCCGGATGCTGTGCAAATCAGCCTGCGCATTCCGGGTAATGCTGCTTCGCCAGATTTGCTTGATCTGTACGGCTGGTATGAATCCAGCACGGGCGGTAACTGGGAGTTTATCCCCGCGCAGGCAGTGGCGAATCAACTGCAAGCAACGGTGGAAGAAGTGCCGGAGCGTATTGCTATCTTCCAGGCTGTGCCTGATCTGCCGCAGGTACATGTTTCTTATGATGTGGATACAGCGCTCACACCGGAAGTCGGTGGCGTAGCGACGATTGTTTCCCCGGCTGGTTTGCAACCCACGCTCACAGGTTCCATCACAGGCAGTCTCGCAGCCGGTGTTGACCTCAATTCCAGTTACCGTGTGATGCCTGTCGTTCGGGATTTTAGCGATCCCCGCGTTGTTGATCCACAGACGGTGGTTGCCATCATCGGCAACAGCGAACTGCGTGCGCAGCATGTGCGTGAACTCACGCTGGTGACAACTGGCAGTGGCTATGATGGCCTGTTCATTGATTATCGCGGCTTGCCGGAGGATCAACGGGAGAATTTCAGCCGTTTCATTGTGCAGCTTGCGGATAGCCTGCATGGTGTGGGGCGCTCGTTAGGGGTCGTTGTTCCGCCAGCGCAGAATGTTGACGGCATCTGGCAGACAGGTGCATATGATTGGCGTGCGTTAGGAGCAGCAGCGGATTACCTGCAAATTGATCTTGGGATAGTGAATCCGATGGTGTTCGCCGCCGGGGAAACCCAATATGTGGAAGCCTTGCTGCGCTGGACGGTCACAGAAGTGAATCGTTACAAGGTGCTGCTAGGGTTGTCTTCGCAGTCTGTGCGCGAAATCGCCGGGAGCTTCTCGCCCATTGGCTACGATGAAGCCTTGGCTGGCCTCGGAAATGTGACCATTGAGTCGGATGCGTTCAGCGAAACAGGTTCCATTGAGCCGGGAACAGAAATCCGTGCGCGGCTGGATGGTCGCAGCGCGGAAGGCAGTGTAGAGACAAGTGTCCGCACGCCAACCCTGGATTACGTGGATGACGCAGGCAACCTCAGCGCCCGCATGTGGATCACCACCGGGAACGCCCTGCGCTATCGCATGGATTGGGTTATTCCATTTGCCCTGGGTGGCGTGGCCTTTGATGACCTGCTGGAAGATGATGTTGCGAGCGACGTGCTGGCGACGATTGCCGATTACCGCACGCAGGTTCCCACGCTGGCGACGAACCCGACCTGGGCTTTACGCTGGCGCATTGTGGATGCTTCCGGCGCAACGGTGCAAGAAACGACCACCGCGCTTGATGAAGAACTGGTGTTGACGCTGGATGCGCCGGATGGCAATTATGCCGTCAATCCGTCTGTGCTTCTGATTGAAGAGAATATCCAGCGGGAGAGCGTGCGGACGGGGGCGCAGGTTGCGCTCTTCCAGCCGACGGCGACCCCGACTCCGCTGCCGACCAGCACGCCAACCCCTGTCCCCACCAATACACCGACTCCCGCACCGATTCAGGCAACGCCGATTCCTTCGACGGGCGGTGGCAGCACAGGTGGTGGCAATGGCTTTGGTGCAAATGTCCCGGCTGCTGGCAGCATCGTCGGTGGCTTTGAATATGGGGGGCATGTCACCAGCGCCAATAGTCCGCGTGCGATCAGTGCCATGCAAAGTGCTGGTATGACCTGGATGAAGGTTCAGATTCGTTACCCGCAGGATGCCAGCGGAACCATTTCTGCCGCACATGGAGCCGGGTTCAAAATCCTGATCGGCACAGTGGGCAATCCGGCTGAACTGGGCGCAGGCGGCAGCGGCTACATTCAGCAGTATTCGTCCTGGCTGGCAGGGATTGCTGCGGCTGGTGCGGATGCTATCGAAGTCTGGAACGAGCCGAACATTGACCGCGAATGGCCAACCGGGCAAATTAGCGGTGCGGCCTTCGCCAATATGATGAGCGCGGCCTATCCTGCGATTAAGGGCGCGAATCCCAGCACGCTGGTCATCAGTGGTGCGCCTGCTCCTACCGGAGCCGAAGCTGCCTTCCCTGGGCAGGTGGTCAATGATGATAACTTCCTGCGTCAGTTCGTACAGGCTGGCGGCCTGCAATATACCGATTGTGTGGGAGTGCATTATAACGAAGGCATCGTTCCGCCAACGCAGACTTCTAATGATCCGCGTGGGGATAGCTACTACACGCGCTTCTTACAGCCGATGCTGAACACCTACAACAGCATCATTGGTCGCCAGCGCCAGTTGTGCATCACCGAACTGGGCTACCTGACCCCGGAAGGCTATCCGCCACTGCCGGATTTCTTCTCCTGGGCGCAGAATGTAACGCTGCAACAACAAGCGGCATGGCTGGCACAGGCTGCTTCCATTTCGTCACAGAATGGTAATGTACGCCTGATGATTATCTGGAATGTGGATTTCACCCTCTACGGTGCTGATCCGCAGGGCGGCTATGCTATCATTCGTCCCGATGGCTCCTGCCCGGCATGCCAGGCGCTGGCAGGCGCTCGCTAACCTGTTCATTTGAGAACGAGGATAAAGTTAACTCCTATGGCATCTTTAACACGCAATCAGAAAACCCGCCGCCAACTGCGCGGTTTCGTCGTGGTCTGGACGTTCATCACATTCCTGATGGGGCTGGCGACGTTCGTAGCAATTTTCTTTGCTTCGCGTCCCATCGTTCCGACGGTTGAAGTGGCCTCTGGTGCATCCGGCGGCGACAACAGCGGGCAAGTGGTTGTCATTGCCAGCCCGACATCACGGGCGACATCGACCACCGCGCCGACCAATACGCCGGAAGCGCTGCCGACAGATGTGCCAGAAGAAGAATCTGTCGTGGTGGCACAGGCTGCAACGGAGACCACTGCCCCGACGGAAACACCGGCTCCGACGGACACCCCCGCACCGCTGCCGGATGAAGACGAAACCTTCCGCGTGGGCATTCAGCTACAGGTTCCGCAAGATTTGAACCCGGATGTGATGAATGGCTTCTTGCGTTCCGTCTCGCAAGATTTGCGCTTGCCCTGGATCAAGAAGCAGGTTCGCTGGGAAGACATCGAACCTGAACCGGGCGTGTATAACTTCGAAGAGCTTGACCTGCTGATGGCAGGTGTGCGTGTCTTTGGTATCCGCCCCATGTTCTCCATTGTGACTGCGCCGGATTGGGCGCGTGAACCGGGTGTTTACCTGGAACGGCACGGCCCCCCGGCAAATAACGAAGATTACGTCAATTTTGTGCGGACGCTGTACGAACGCTATCCGGGGCAAATCCTGGCGATTGAAGTCTGGAACGAACAGAACCTGGATCGTGAATGGACTTCTGTCCGTGGCCTGAGTGCATCGAACTATGTGCAGCTCTTGCGCGAAGTGTACGACATGACGCAGGAAGTCAGCCCCGGCACCATCGTCATCACCGGGGCACTGGCACCCACCGGGCTGGATGACGGCATTGGCGCGATCAATGACCAGCGCTACATGGAGCAGATGATTTCCGCCGGGATGCTGGACGTGACGGACTGTGTTGGCGTACACCATAACGGCTATAACATCGGCCCCCTCGTGCGCTATGATGCTGTACCGAACGATCCCAGCGCCGTCTTCCGTGGCCCCTTCGATAACCCGCATCCGTCCTGGAGCTTCCGCAGCACGCTGGAAGGTTATATCACGCGCATCCGCAACGCGGGCTATGATACCAAGCTGTGCATCACCGAATTTGGCTGGGCGGTTGCCGAAGATCTGGACGGTGTGCCGCGTGGCTTCGAATTCGCCCGTGATAATACGCTGGAAGAACAGGCAACCTACTTCGTGGAAGCGCTGGATTACATGGAGGAAAGCGGCAATTTCTGGCTGGCCTTCGTCTGGAACTTCAACTATGGCCCGCTGGCAGGTTGGGATCCATCGAATGACAATGTCGCCTACTCGTTGATTGGTCCCAACAGTACCTTCCGCCCGGCCTATGATGCCATCCGCGAATGGCAGGCCGCATACCGGGAGCGTGTCGGCGGGTAATGTATCATTGTCGGGGAGGGTCTCAGACCCTCCCGCAACCCCCGAAATGGGCACGATAGGATCGAATCGATATTAGGATAAGGTTTTGTGGTTCTCGTTTCTGGCATTTTCGGACACGGCATTGCCGTATCCCTACGGTTAAATATGTCTTTTGTAGGGACACAGCACCGCTGTGTCCGCCAGAATGGACGCTAGGCCTGATGTATATCTGGCATGATCGCGCCCTACGCTGGAATTAACCTTCAATCAACCCATCTACCCGAACACTCGGACATGAACGCATGAAACAAACGCTTCGTCGCGGGCTGCTGGTCGGTCTGGTGATCGCCATTGCTGCCGCAGGGATTTTCTTATTCATCACACAACGCCCACAGCCTGACCCCTTTGACGGGCATGCAGTGGTTGATCCTCCCTTTCAGCCGCTGACCTACAGCATCCAGACCTTTCTCTGGTGGGATGCAGGCGATGCCGGGACGCAGCTAGATTGGGTGACGTGGCTGCTCGGATTCAGCCATGTCAAGCAAATTTTCGCCTGGGAAGACTTGGAACCGATCCAGGGCGATTGGGACTTCGAGCAATCGGATCGCATCGTCGATGAAATCGAACGGCGCGATTTGCAGCTAATAGTCCGCCTGGGTAAAGTGCCGCAGTGGGCGACCTCTGTTGATGTATGGGAAGGGGTCGATAAACATGACGCTCCCCCGGATGATCTGGCAGAGTGGACGAATTACTGTCGCACCGTTGCCGAACGCTACCAGGGACGCATTGCTGCCTATCAGATCTGGAATGAGCCGAATCTATCGCGTGAATGGGGTGACCAGCAGCCGGACGCGGAAGCCTTTGTCCAACTGCTGGCAGCGTGCAGCCAGGCCATCCGCGCCGCTGACCCGGAAGCCATTTTGATTTCCGGTGGATTATCGCCAACGGGGACGCATGATGCCAGCGCCACGCCGGATGATGTCTATTTTGATGCCATGTACCGCGCTGGATTCCAGCAGTATATTGATGTCGTCGGCGTACATGCGCCGGGATTTGCGCCGCCAAGCTATGGCCCCGATGACGCGGAGCGCGATGGTCAGGGGCGCTGGGCGACTTTCCGCCGTGTGGAAGATCTGCGCAAAATCATGCTGCGCTATGACGATGCGGCGCGACAAATGGCAGTGCTGGAATTTGGCTGGACGACGGACACGCAAAACCCTGACTACGCCTGGTTTGCCGTCAGCGAAGAGCAGCAAGGTGAATACATCGTAGAAGCCTATCAATACGCTGCTGAAAACTGGCGACCCTGGGTTGGCCTGATGTCTCTGATTTACTTGCATGATCCTGATTGGACGCAAGATGATGAGGAATGGTGGTGGTCGCTGAGTACGCCGGGTGGTCGTTTGCGTCCGGCTTTCTTTGATATTGTCTCGATGGATCGCTATTGTGGCGATACGATTGTCGCGGGTTGGCCTTATGGAACGCCGGAGGAGGTGTATCGTGAGCAGCGAATTACTTGCCCTTAGTTTGTTCTTTCATCTGACTGCAACTGCGATCTGGATTGGTGGGCTGTTCGTGACGATGCTGCTGGTCTGGCCTGCTGTGCGGAACAGTTTAGAACAATCCCCGCCGCTGATTGCGCTGCTGCGTGGTCTGCGCAAACGCTTTTATCCCATCAGTAATTTGAGCCTCTTTGTGCTGATCGTCACGGGTTTATTCCAGATGACGGCTGACTCCAATTATGACGGCTTCATGCGCTTTGATAACACCTGGAGCGTGGTCATGCTGGTGAAGCACATCGTGATTGTTTTTATGGCGCTGGCGGGGCTGGCGCTGCAATATGGCACAGCTCCCGCACTGGAACGCACCAGCTTGCTGCTCGAGCGCGGCAAAGGCGACGAATCTACCGAAACACAATGGCAAAAGCTGCGCCGCCGCGAAGTGCTGTTGACCTGGTTCAACGGCCTGCTGGGGCTTTCTGTCCTGGGGTTCAGCGCGTGGCTCGGTGTTCTGTGAATTGCACGCTGTGTTACTGGCAATCGGCGCTGTCAGTGTTATGATAACGCGGGAGTTCATGCAAACCATCGCCGCACAGTTCACCTTGTTGCAGCGTATCTGATTGCCAGAAAGGAAATACCCCGTTGTCAAACCGCACCAGTTACTTGTTGGCTGTATTGATTCTGCTGCTGACGACTTTCCTGCGCCTCTGGCAAATTACCACGCTCCCCATTGGTTTCAGCGACCCGGAACTAGAGCAGATTGATCTGATGCAGGATCGCACCCTACAAGGCGAAATCCGCGTCTTCTATGAGACAGAAGATGGTGGGCAAGAAGGCTTGTATCAGATGTTGTTGGCGCTGGCGGGAGTCGCTTTCGGCAGCGGGACTCTGGGGCTGCGACTGGCGGGTGTGTTTGCATCTTTGCTAACCGTGGCGCTGATGTATTCGCTGGGGGTACGGCTGTTCGGACGGTGGGCAGGAGTGGCAGCGGCAGCGTTCGTCAGTGTGAATCTGGCGGTATCTTTGCTTGCCCGCGTCGTCCTGATTGAATCACTGCTGCCCTTATTGATCGCAGCCGTGCTACTGGCGTTAGCACGGGCGCTTCCTGTCTATCAACGGCTGCGTGCGGAAACAACGAATACCATTGATTTTGCAGCATTAGGCACGTTGCTCGGCATTGGCCTCTATTTGCATCCGGTGGGGATTTTGCTGGTGCTGATTGCGATGCTTTTCATCGTACATATTCTGGCCTATCGCGCACGGATTTCGCTGCGGCGTATCAGCTATATTGGCTTCTCGCTGTTGATGCTGATCATCATCTCAATCCCGTATTTAATCTCTACTGCCCGACTGCCCGAAATGGTAGCGGGTCGGCGCATCCTGGGGGATTACGAAGGTCTCTTAACTGCGACATGGCGCAGTCTGGGAGGCATCTTCCTGGTCGGGGATCAATCGGTGCTGCTGAATGTGGCAGAGCGTCCGCTGATTGATCTGGTCAGTGGCTTTGTCTTGTTGATTGGGCTGGCCTTGTGCTTACGCTACTGGCGGCATGCTCGCTACGGCTTGCCACTGCTGGCAGGGATTTTGCTGCTTCCGGCGGCTGTCCTCGCCGGAGACGCACCTAACTTCACTGCGCTTGGGATTTTGCTGCCTGTGCTGGCACTGTACTTCGGATTGGGCTTTTCGGTATTGCTACGAACCATCCCGCAGCGCGTGCGCTGGCTGGGGGTGATGAGTGCAGTGGCGCTCCTGGCCTTCAACATCGGCTGGGTAGCCCGTGATTTATTCCTGCGCTGGCCTGAGCAAGAAGCGGTTTACGAAGTCTACAACGGCAGAATTGGGCAAATCGCCTACCGTATTGATACAACGGCGGATGAAATACCGACGGTACTCTGTTACCCAAATTGGGCGATGCCGCATACGCCAGGGCAAGAGCGCACCGCAGTAGATCGTATCTTGCTGCATATGAATCGCAATACCGAGGGCATCCGTTATGTGGACTGCCGTAATGGTCTCGTCTTCGCGGAAGGCGGCGAAATGCAGCAGGTGATTGTTCCAACCCTGGAACTCTATGACCAGATTCCACCCAATATCGCAGATTGGCTGGCGCAGGGTACGCCGCTGGATGGTATGCCAGAACGTGCTGTGATTCTGCTGGATGTGCAGGAACAACTCGCCGATGCTCTGGGAGTCTTCACGACGACTGCCCCAGCATCCTATGAATCTAGCGTGTCGCTGCCGGATAGCCAGCTCGTCCCACCGCCGATTCGCTTCGGTGGAAACCTGACGTGGTTGGGCTATGACAGCGATCCGCAGCAAGAATATCACCCCGGTGAACTGGTTCCGGTGACGACGTACTGGCGTGTAGAAGGGATTGTGCCGCCGGATGTTCAGGTCTTCACGCATATCCTCAGCGATCCGGTGACGATTGTCGCCAACCGCGATACCATCAGCGTAGATCCATCCCGGCTGCGGGAGCGAGATATTTTCATCCAACTTACAGGGGTGCAACTGCCGGAGATGCTCTTTGAAGGGCAGCACGAAATCTCGGTCGGCCTTTATGAAGATAGTGATGATGAACGCTTGTTGGTTTTTGATGAAGAAGGCACAATGCGCGGCAATCGTATCTTTCTCTATCCGATCACCATCCTTGTAGACAGCGAATAGCGCTCCATGTTTGATCTTGTATTCTTAGGCACATCGGCTTCTGCTCCTTCGATTTATCGTGGGCTGCCTGCAACTGCGGTTCTCGCCGGGGAAGATCGCTTCCTGGTGGATTGTGGCGAAGGTACGCAGCGCCAGATTTTGCGCAGCGGAATCGGCTTCAAGAAGCTGACTCGTATCTTGCTGACTCATTCTCATCTCGATCATATTCTGGGCTTGGGTGGTTTGGTTTCGACCTTCACGCGCTGGGAAAAGCTCGAAGAATTGACGATCTACGGCGGGCTTGCGACGTTGCAGCGGGTGCAGCGCCTGCTGAATGATGTCGTGCTGGCAGGGCAAACGCCAGATATGCCCATCTACTACGAAGCTATCGAAGAAGGGTTAATCCACCAGGGCAAGGGCTATCAGGTACAGGCCTTTCCTATTGTGCATCGCGGACGCGGCAACTTCGCCTATATTTTCAAGGAGGATGACCACCGTCCTTTTCTAGCAGAGAAAGCAGAGGAACTTGGTATCCCGCCAGGGCCGGAACGCGGACGGTTGGTGCGCGGAGAAACGGTTACACTGGCAGATGGGCAGGTCATCATGCCGGAGATGGTGCTGGGTGCAACAGAAATCGGCACGAAAGTGGTCATCACAGGGGATACAGCACGGACGGATAACATCCTCCCCTATGCACAGAATGCTGATGTTCTCATCACCGAAGCAACCTTTCTGGAAGAGGAACGCGGAGTCGCGGAGCAGTTCGGGCATATCACTGCGAAACAGGCCGCTGAACTGGCGCGAGATGCCAACGTCCGCCACTTGATCCTGACGCATGTGTCGCGCCGTTACCGGGAAAGCGATGTGCGTAAAGAAGCGACCAGCATTTTCCCCAATACCATCATCGCCCGCGACATGGATCATTACCGCATCCGGCGCGGACAGCCGCTGCAAAAAGTCGAGATGGAATAGAAACCGGGTGACACATGTTTCGCCCCTACCCATTTCTTTGTGTCCTTTGTGCTTTTGTGGTTCATATTTCTCGTAAACATGAATGAGCAGTCCTGGCAATTGATCCCCGCCATATGAACTAAGAACTGAAAACTGAAACCTGAAAACTTCCCGCAAATACGGTACACTTCCGCGCATGACTGACGCAATCCAACTCACACGACAAGAGAATGGCGTGGCGGTACTGACCTTCAACCGCCCGGAAGCCCTGAATGCGCTGACCCTCGCTGCGATGGAAGGCTTTCAGCAGGCGGTGCATTCGCTGGTAGATGACTCTTCGCTGCGCGTGGTGATTATCACCGGGGCAGGCGACAAAGCCTTTTGCAGCGGCGGTGACCTCGTAGAACTCAGCCAGCATGAGACAGAGGCGGGCGCAAAGCACTTCATCGGCTTGATGACCGATGCCTTGCTGCACCTGGAACAATTGCCCATTCCGGTGATTGCTGCTATCAACGGCTTCGCATTGGGCGGGGGCAGTGAAATTTCCCTGGCCTGTGATCTGCGCATTGTGGATGAACATGTCAAGATGGGGATGGTGCAGATCAATAACGGTCTCACGCCGGGATGGGGTGCAGGACAACGATTGCTGCGGATTGTGGGCTATTCGCAGGCAATGGAACTCCTGTTGAAGGGAACCATTTTACGCGCAGATGATCTGGTGGCGCTGCATCTGGTAAATGAAGTCGCGCCAGCCGGGAAAGCCTTCGAGCGTGCGCAGCAGTTCGCGGATGAAATTGCCGCCCGTCCGCCACAAGTGGTGCGTGGGATCAAGACTTTGTTACAAGCGGGGATGACTCATTCCTATGAAGAAGCCCTCAAGATTGAGCATGATCTTTTTCCGCCGCTGTGGATTGACGAGCCACACATCCAGGCGGTACGTCGCTTCTTAAAGCGGCAGGAAGAAAAACGCCGTTCATCCAGCAAAGGGGACTCATGAGTGCCTTTTATGAAATCATCGCCCGGTACTATGATGCAGAAGTGGGCGACAAAGTAGATGATTTGCAGCTCTACAGCGCACTTGCCGAAGAATACGGTTCCCCCATTCTGGATGTCGGCTGTGGAACGGGGCGTGTGCTGCTGCATCTGGCGCAGGAAGAATATGCCGTGCATGGCATTGACGACAGCAAAGAGATGCTCAAGCGCCTGCAAAATAAGCTGGACGCGCTGCCACATCTGAAGGAGTTCATCACCTATACGCAGGGTGATGTGTTGACCTACGAAGATGAGACGCGCTACAAGCTCGTGCTGCTCACGTACAATGTGCTGATGCATTTCCATACCGAAGAGAAGCAAATCCAGCTTTTGCAGCGGATGCACGCTTTGCTGGATGAGGATGGCCTGATGGTGCTGGATTTGCCCAATGCCGGGGAAACCTTCGCCACGCAGGAAACCGATGCCTTGCTGCTGGATCGTCGCTTCATGGAGCCAGAGACGGGCAATCTGGTGATGGTCTTCTCCAATAGTTACCTGGATCGTGTGACGCAGATTCTCCAGGTCGATTGGATTTACGATGAAATCCATGATGACGGCACGGTGAAGCGACTGGTTGCGCCGCATCTGCTGCGCTATGTCTTCTATTATGAATTGAAATACCTGCTGGAAAAAGTCGGCTTTGAGGTCGAAGCGGTCTATGGCTCCACCGAAGAAGACCCCTTCGAGGATGGTTCCGAGCGCATGATTGTGTACGCCAGAAAAGCGGTCAGCGGTTAGCGCTCAGAGCGTGTTTGTAAATAAAAGTGTTACGATCAGAATAAGGCTTTTTAGCCCCCCCCTCCTCCTTGCTGCCTTGCGCCTGACGTTCAAAACGTCAGGCTACACCAGGGTGAGCGTCCGCTAAAGGGA
>CAYVVZ010000011.1:0-26965 GCA_964455365.1 uncultured Anaerolineaceae bacterium
ACAGTTGGATTTAGCAGACCAAATCCGAAGTTGCCCCCAAAGTGAAATGCACCCCTTACAAAACTGGTGCTATCTTCGTTCATGTGTTTCATGATATATTGAATATACTGAACATCATGCATGAATTCAACCAGCATAGGGCGCGTATGACATTCAATGATCTGGCAGCTACAGAATTGGTCCTCACTGCTGCAAGCCTCTTCCAGCAAAATGGGTTTGATGCAACGGCGCTATCGCAGCTTTCAACGGAAACAGGCTTGTCCGTCGCTGAACTAGAGGAGCGCTACCCTCACAAAGAGCATCTGGTACTGGCCTTGTACCAAGTACTTGCCAGCGAAAGCCTCAGCGAAGTCACATCGCTGCCGCGCAGCAGCGTCGCGCAGCGTTACCTGAGCCTGTTACAGCGCAAATTGCAGCAGCTTACGCCGCATGAAGATGCGCTCTCGGCCTTGTTCGCAACTGCCATGCGTCGCACCAGCGCCATCCAGCCCACAGACATCGCACCAGGGAAGTGTGATTCGATGTTCCAGACATTTGCAGCCCTGGTCGATGGCGCGAACGACTCGCCACAGAATGAACAGGAAGCAGAAGATACAGCGCTGCTGCTGTATGGAATCTATCATTATGTGTTGATTTTCTGGCTGTATGATCGCACAGATGAAAAACGCGCTACGGAGATCATGCTGACCATGATCTATGAATTTCTCAAGCTGTCGCGTCCCTTGATGATGACACCGCTGCTGGGAAAATCTATTTCCAAAATGGGGCGGGTGATGATGTTGATCTTCGGCGGAGCGCGTCTGGTTGACCCCTCAACCGCACATTAGGCGCGGGCGCTTCCTACCGGATACCCTGTTGATCTTAAAAAATCCATCGCTCAACCATTCATTCACCTGGATGGATGGTGTTGGCATCGAATACGAATGCGGCGTGTAACGGCACACCTACCCACGCGGATAAGCCAACCTCGAACAAGATTTATACAGGCTTATAACATTACAAATCCCAAACTTTGCCAAAGTGCCTGTAGACTACATCTATACGGTAAACACCACCACTGTGTTAAAGGGTTTTGTATGGTAGACCATGTGCTGTTGAGCGCGGGGCTGAATAATATCGAAGACTGTGTCGCGCTGGCAGAAGAATATGGCCTGGGCATAGAAGTGATGGCATTCGCCTATCCGCACATTCTGGATGGCGACTGGCCTGAGACGATCAAAGAATATAAGCATTTGCTGCGCAATGTGCCGGGCGAGATTACGATGCATGGTCCTTTCCTGGATATGGTCAGTGGCAGCCTTGACCCGCGAATCACGGCAGTTTGTACAGCACGCTACAGCCACGCCATTCGCATCGCCAGTGAGCTGGGCGCGAAGCAAGTCGTTTTCCACGCGAACTTCATCGGTTCACTCCACAATACGTTCTATCGGGAAGGCTGGCACAAACGCGGTGTCGATTTCTGGCATCCGATTGCGGAATACGCAGACGAACATGGCGTGATGATTCTGCTGGAAAATATGTGGGAATTTGACCCCACCATCATCGTGGATTTGCTGAGTGAGGTGAATCATCCCTCGTTGAAGGCATGCCTGGATGTTGGTCACGCGCACCTGTTTTCAGATAGGAAATATCCGTTTGAGTACTGGTTGCACACCATCGAACCCTGGCTTGTCGAGATTCACATGAATAACAATAACGGCATCCTGGATGAGCATCATGGGTTCGATTGGGAAGAAGGCGTGCTGGACTATCATAAAATCATCCCGCAACTGCGGGCGCTGAACCCGGATGCGGATATGGTGCTGGAAATGGACGACGTAGACGATATGCGGGCGAGCTTGCACTATCTGCGTCTCGCGCATCAGCAGCCGGAAACACCCTGAGTATCCCGCTGTCCCGCTGCCTTCAGGCGACTGTAGACAACCATATCCACACGCTGCCCCTGCACTGCGACCCATTCCCGCAGGAGGGCTTCGCGCTGCATGCCAAGTTCTTCTGCAATCTGCACGGTCACGCTGTCCGCAGCCGGGAAGCGCAGCCAGCAGCGGTTGAGGTGGAGTACCGCGAAACAGTGCTGCATCACAGCGCGAAAGATTGACGGCATTACATCCTGTGCAGAAGTGGCTTCGGCTAACGCATAGTCGAGCCGCGCATGGCGGTTCTGTTTGTGGATATGCACCGTCATACTGCCGATGATTTGCTCTCCCTGCCAGATGCCCATGAAGATTGCTCTGCCTTCTGCGTATTCTCGCAGCATGGCGCGGGTATGTTCGCGCTCTTTATCCAGGGTATGACCGGGCATGACGCGGGTGAGGCTGCGGCTGAAATGCGCGGCGTTGCGAAGCAGCAGGGAAAACATGGCCTCCGCATCGTGCAACTGCTGCAAGCGCAAGCTCACATCATGGCTCACTTGCTGCGCAAAAACAGGCACATCACTGCTGAACCACTCGTGCGCCAGGATGCCATATACGCACAAATCCGCGAAGGCGTTTTCGCGCTTTGTTTCTTCGCGCAGGGTACATTCCAGCGCAGCCCCCAGGCGCTCCGCAACAGCACGGCTCGGCGCATTATCGGCTTCGATGTGAATTTCAATGCGATGCAGCCCCAATTCGGCAAAACCCCAATCCAGCACAGCCCGCGCTGCCCGCGTCATGATGCCATGCCCGGTGAAATCTTCGCCCAGCCAGTAGCCCAATTCTCCGGCTTCGTTTTCGATGTCTTTGCTCAGTAAGATACGGCCTGCTGTTTCGCCTCGGTAGCAAATCGTCCAGCCCCAGGTTTCACCGTTTGCCATCGCCCGAAGAGGATAAGCCAGGGCGTGCTGCATATCCTCTTCGCTTTGTACCCAACTCATCCAGTTCATCCAGGGTGAGAGGAAGACCCGGCTGCGTTCCGCCAGTTGGTACTGTTCTGCGGCCTGATACGGCGCTTGCAGCGTAAGCTGTACCTCTTCATCGACGTTGTAGCTGAACATGGCTTCCCTTCCATTCCTGCTGCAAGATGGCATACACAGCCGAGTCGAGATGGCGGGCGGGTGTCCATTGCCCCTCGCGCAGCGTGCCTTCATGCGTGAAGCCCAAACGCTGCGGAATAGCACAGCTTTTCAGGTTTTGTGGCGCACAGCGAATCTCAACCCGGTGCAGATTCAGCACTTCGAAGGCATAATCCACCAGCGCCGCGACAGCCCGCGTCATGATGCCTTGCCCGGTAAAATCTTCGCCCAGCCAGTAACCAATTTCTGTGCTGCCGTGCCGGAAATCCCAGCGATGATAGCCAACCGTCCCGGTAATTTGATCTCCCTGCCAGATGCCTAGCTGTAGGCCATCCAGTTTGGCGTATTGATCCAGCCCACTTTTGATGAAATCCAGCGTATCTTGAATCGCGTTGGTGTTGTCCACCCAGGGCAGCCAGGGGCGTAGGTGTTCGCGGTTGTGATGCACCAGCCGGAACAGATCAGCAGCGTGTTCTTCTTGCAAGATGCGCAGTTCCAGGCCATCCCCCAGGGGATAGGCGAAGCGCAGCCCCGTGCGGCGAACCTGCCACTGATCGCGCATCAGCCGGAATCGGTGCAAATCCTGGTATTCCCCATTTACATAATCTTCGGAGAGCAGCACCGCCACATGCTCAAAGCCGATTCGCTCGGCAATGGCTTTGCTCGGTGCATTGGTGGTCGCGCAGTGCAGCATGATCTTGCGCAGCCCAAGCATTCCAAAGCCATAATCCAGCATGGTACGCACAACTTCGGTCATGATTCCCTTGCCCCGGAAGTCCTGCGCCAGCCAGTAGCCGATGTTGCCAATCCGCAGCGGCACACTCAGCCCGAACAAGCGCACTCGTCCCGCCAGTTGATCGCGGTAATAGATTCGTGCCGTGATCGCTTCGCCCTCTGCGAACCGTTTTCGATCCCGTTTGATGAGCTTCAGCACATCGTCATGATGATGCACCCGCGCAATCCAGGGCATGAAGGGCTGGATGCTGGCGCGGTTGGCTTCCGCCAGGGCGAGAAATTCCTGGGATTGGTGAGTATCGGTCAGGCGCAGCGTAATGTCCTCATTGACGCGCAAGATGAACATGATGGCACTTTCCACAGCAAGAATCTGATAAACGGCGTTACCCGGAAACGTTGCAGGTAGTCGCTTGAGCTTCAGAGAATGGCAAACGTCAGGCTAACTTTACGCCAAGTGCGCTTTGCTGTCGATGATGGGTGAACTTCTCCGGCCTGCTTGCAGGGTAATCGCACCAAAATGATTTGAACCACGAAGTCACGAAGGACACGAAGAAAAGCGTAGGGGCGATCCGCTAGATCGTGTACGGTGTACTATCTTTGGGACGGAAACGGTTTACGGACATCGTGCCGCCAAAGAACGGGTGGGGCAGGTGTGTTGGTCATTGGAGAAATAAACGCCCAACCGAGTTCTGGATTTTTGCCTGATATTTCCCCTCCCTAAATAGCGTTGTCCGGTATTGAAACCAACGCAAACATCGGGTTCATAGGCAAGATCGCCGCCTGTAGGGACAACGCCTGCGTTGTCCGCCTGCTTGTTTCGGACGAGGCAGGCCTCGTCCCTACAATGTGATCTGTTAAAAGCCGAGAAAAGCCTCAATGACCACGACAGTAATACCGGACAAGCCTTAAATCCCTCCCCGCTGCGCAAGGAGGAACCTGGTTTCCCCCTACGCAGTGGAGGGACGGAAGGGGGGATCGTAGAATGGGTTGGGTAATTAAATGTTCAAACATCAACAGACCCTCCCCTACAAAAAACCACAGTTTCAACGGCACGATGTCCGCGACATTTTTCACGGTCGATGTCACTAACTGACCTTACGCACAGGCTCCTGAAAATGGGTAGGATACGCAGAGCAGTCAATGAGCGTCTCAGCATTTCAGCTTGTCAGCCTCAAAGTGCGTTTTTTGAGCACATCACGACTGTAAAAACGTTTTTGCTGATGGCTGATCGCTGACGGCTTACGCTCGTCGAAGCGGAAAAGGTTGACAGCAAAGGCTACTGCGTAACATCAGTCACTAAAATATATACAGCGGGCGCGTCGTGGACACGCCCCTGCGAGAGTTTGCGGATAGATACTAATCGTTGCCGCTTTCTGCGAGAATGCGCGGAGAGCGTTTGCCTTCGTGTAGCATCCGGGAATCCACCCATTCCCAGATTGCGACAACTATAAAGGACAGCGCATGTAAGAGGAAATACGAAACGAGGGGCGGAGATTGATCGACAGCCAGCCCTGCCCCCCAGAGCGCATACAACGCCAGGGAGATTTCCGCCAGCGGTGGCACATGCGAGCGCAGAGCGTATTCGCTGCGCTGCCACTCTTGCGAGAATTTCGGTGTGCGCAGGAAGGTCGGTTCATGATGCGTGCTGCCGAATAATCCACGCAGTACCGCCAGCGAATTACGAGCGATGAACCCCGTGCCGACCAGCAGCAGCACCGGGAAGGCCGCTAGCCGTCGCAGCCAGCCCTCCCCCTGCATCGCCTGACTGACGGCATAGAGCAGCGGCGGAAGCAGGCTGATGAAACCCAGGGGAGCCAGGGGCAGCGTGGGCAGAGCCGCCAACAGCAGCAGCGGCGGAGCCAACAGAAGCAGCGCCAGCATCCATAACTGCGGCAGATACTGCGCCAGATAATGAGTCGCCATGATCTTCGCCGGGATTGCCAGCCGGGAACGCCATAATGGAATCAGTTTATGGCGAAAATTTTGCGAACTGCCCTGCGCCCATCGCATTTGCTGCTGGCGGTAGGCGGCGAGCTGTGGCGGTAATTCGCCCGGAACCACAACATGCGGCAGGAGCAAAGCACGCCAGCCCTGCATCTGCGCACGCATGCTCAAATCGAGGTCTTCTGTCAACGTAGCAGCCGACCAGCCCCCGGCATCGTGAATAGCCTGCGCCCGCCAGACACCCCCGGTGCCATTGAAGGGCAGAGGCCACCCTGCCGCGCTGCGCCCCGCCTGCTCAATCAAGAAATGCGCATCAATCGAAAGCACCTGCGCCCGCGTCAGGGCGTTGGCTGTGGGGTTGAGATGTCCCCAGCGGGTTTGTACCACGCCCAGTTGTTCATCTGCCAGCAGATACGGCACCGTCCGGCGCAGAAAATCCGGCGCAGGCACGAAGTCCGCGTCGAAGATGGCGATGAATGGGGCATCGGTTTTTGTGAGGCCATAAGCCAGCGCACCCGCTTTGTAGCCCTGGCGCTGTGGGCGGCGGATATGCTCAATCTGCAAATGGAGAAACTGGCGAATTTTCTGAGCAATCAGGTGCGTGGTGGTGTCGCTGCTGTCATCCAGGATTTGAATCTGCAATTTTCCCGCCGGGTAATCCAGCGAGGCTACTGCATCCAGCAAGCGAAATACCACATGCTGCTCGTTATAAATGGGTAGCTGTACGGCGACGGCGGGAAGGTCACATTCCGGGCTGTGGGGCAGGGATAGCCTGTGCTGGCGTTTGCGCCCATATTGCCAGAGCAGTACGCCATGCCCGCTGGTATAGATCAACAGGGACACGGCGCACAAACCATACAGAGCCGCCAGCGTTGTTTGAAGGATCAACAGCATAGGAAACGCTGTGTGCATCAATCCTGGTCGTTGTCGAAGTCATCGAACGCAAAATCATCATCCGGCGCATCTGGGCGGGCTGGCGGGCGCTGCGGAATATCTGTGCCATCAGCAGCGGGGGCTTGCGGGCGATTCGTCGCCGGTGGAGGTGCGCCATAGCCCAGACTACCGCCAACAGGTGGCATCGCTCCGGTACTCACCGGGGGCATCGAACCCGTGCTGTAGGCGGCTGCGGGGGCGGGGCTGCGTCGTCCGAAGACAAAATACAGGATCGCACCAATCACGCCCATTGCCGCCATGACCAACAGCGCACCACCGCCAGAAATCAGCAGACGAGTCAGCAAGCTGCGCTGCTCGGCTTCGGATAGGGTGAGGTCAGTTTCGCCGCTTGTTGTTGTGGTAGTAGTGCTGACCGGAATCAACTGCCCACCATATTCAAATACCTGTACGTCCGTCCCTGTGACTGCCGTCAGGAATTCGGTGGGGGTTGTCGGGGTGTAATCGGCGCTGGCAATCCGCAGGCGATACTGCCCCGCTTCCAGGCGCTGGAAACAATAATTGCCAGAAGCCGACGTAGGCGAATCTTCCATCAAGCCGCTGGCAATGATGATCCCTTGTTCATCTGCCAGGGTGATACTGATTCCGCGTGTGATGCGTGGTTCATTGGCTGCTGGTTCTCCGTCGCCATTGCGATCCTCAAAAGCCAGCACACAAACTTGCCCGCCGCTTGTTTGCGCGGCAGCAGGCAGCATCAAGCAGAACAAGCTGCATACGATCACGATCCATTTGCGGGTCATACAGTCTGTCTCCCCGGTTGCTTTCAATAGATATTCTAGCGTAATGGATAGGGTCTTGTTTGACAATTCAATACAGGATTGTACCAGGGTGAACGCCTCAAAACGATTCTCCCCACGAAGATACAAAGGACACGAAGATCGCTCACGGACACGGTACTTGATCATTGAATACATCAAGACCCAACCGCATATTTCGTAGGAGAGTCCCTGTGTGCGCTCCCGGCGGGCGACCACACGGGGTCATTGCCATCAGGTTCGGTCTTATTGATCGCGGGCATGGCAGGCCATTCCCCTACGAGAATCGGGTGTAGGGGCAACGATCTATCGTGCCCGAAAACACTGCTGACGAATGGGTACTTAATTTTCAACCGTCAATTGCCGTGTCTCTACGATATTCCGTGCATCCATTGTTTGCTAGCGGCGGCTGACCAGGAAGGCCACACCAATGCCGCCGATCAATACCACACCCGCCAGCGCCATCACGATCACGCCTGCGATATTGCGCAGTGAATTGTCCTGATCTTGCGGCTCTTCCTCGATGATCTCTGGCTCGGCATCCGTGACGGATGTATCTGGCGTGGGCGCTTGCGCGACTTCTACGCCTTCCGCCGCCGCAAAGCGCAGCGTGAACTGCTGCCCCGCCTGCATACTCACCACCAACGAAGCGGAATTCACCAGCCCATAGCCAGCAGGCGCTTCTGCCGAAACATCATAGGAACCGGCAGGCAGTTGGGTGAAGCAGTAGGGTTCGCTTTCGCCGTCGGTGGTGTAGCTTTCTTCTGCACCAGCGCTATCTGCCACCGTAATGATCCCGCCAGCCAGCAACCCTTCGCCCGGTTCCTGCACCGTATTCTGATTTTCATCATCGAACATCAGCACACATACGCCCGATTCCACTTGCAGTGGATCAGAATTTTCGCCTGTTTCCACCGGGGCAGTTGGCGCAGTGGTGGGTGATGCCGGAATGGGTGTGGGTGTCGCTGTGACATCGGGTGTGGCGGTTGCGGTGGGTTCCTGGGCTACTTCTTGCGGAGTCGATGACGGCGTGGGGGAAGCAAAACCGCTGCTCTCTGCGCTGTCTTCGGTTTCTTCCGCGCCCGTTTCATCTACCGTTTCGGTTGTTTCTGCGCCCTCATCCGCACCTTCTCCATCATCGTCAGTTGGGGCGGGTTCCGTCGCTTCCTGAATGAGCAGCACCTGCCCAACCTGCAAGAAACCACCTTCCAGGTTATTCAGTTCCCGAATCTGGCTGGAGGGAACGCCGTAGGCCACTGCAATCGCTGCCAGCGTATCGCCGGATTGTACGGTGTGTTCGATGCGCCCATCTTCATCTGCACCCTGCGGATTGACGAAGGGGGCAAATGGTGGCGGGGTGTTGGTCGGTGGCACGGCTGGCGTAGCTGTCTCCCCAACGTTGACTTCCTGGCCTTCGCCAACCACTACCAATTCAGCTTGATCGTAATAATTCTGGTTCCCGGCTGCGGGTGAATCCTGGGTGGAATAAATGAAGACGGTCACGCTGCCCGCCGGAACGGTGGCTTCTACGCGCACCTGCTGCCAGGAATCAATCGCACTCATCCAGGGTGACCACTCAATGGCGGAGGCCAACGGATTGCCGCCGACGTTGCTGCCGATGCCGATGCGGGTACGTGCGCCGTTACCTTCGCTGTTATCCTGGAAAACCCAGGCAGAGGCTCGCAGTGTGGTACCTTCCGCGATGCCGTTCACAATCTGGTAGGCAGCCGCTGTGAAAGTCGCATCCCCGCGCCCAACATTCTGTGAAGCATTGCCGTCATAGCGAAATGCGGCGGTATGCGGGTACGCGATAGGATCGAGGTTCATCCAGCTTTCGCTGCTGGGGTTATTGGTATACCAGCCGCTCCATCCCTGGGCGAAGGTGAAGTCACCACGCCCTGCGGGTTGGTAGGAACCAGGGCCATCAAAACTGCCATTTTGCAGCAGATTGTCGTCATCTTGCGCCAGCAGCGCAGGTTGTGGAATCAGTGCCACAAACAATAAGAACATCAGCGCCATGCTGATGAAGATTCGTTTTCCAGCCATCAAGTACCGTCTCCGTAACCGTCGGGTTTTTATTGATCCCTAATGCGGGCGCGATTATAGCATGCCCAAAAGCAGGCGCAACAGGGGCGGATATGCGCGGTGGGTAAGCGACGGTTCTGCGAATCAGGGCTGGCAGGGGGAAAAACTGGCCTCTATACTCGGCGCGTCTGTGGATTTGTTTTGTTTATTCTGACCCTCTTTGTAGGGGCGCAGCGCGCTGCGCCCCTACCAGATAATTAAGGAGGGATAGTAAGGAAACCCATTCTCTTGAAACTCCTGGTTGTCGTCTCATCATTGGATTTAACGCAGCCGTTCAGCGCAACCCCGGCCTGGTGGCAGTTGCTGAAAGCGCTCTACGAAGAAGGCGTAGAAGTCATCGCCACGCCGTATCAAGGGCCTGCGATTGAATCGCTCTGGTGGCGAGCAGCACCCAATCCAGCGAAGTTTTACGGCGATAGTTTCCAGGCGGCACGCGGCATCCTGCGCCGTGTCGCACCGCCGCAGCCGGTACAGATGAGCTACGAAGAGCAGGCTGAAGCCGAAGAAACCGAATCCGCTTCGGATAAACTTGTCCGCCAGACCGCGCAGACCATCATTGCTCCGCTGTGGCAGCGTCATCTGGATAAACTGCTGACGAAAGAACCCGACATCGACGCGGTGATTTTCCTCACGGTTCCGCTGAATCACCTGACGGGTGTGCCGCGTTACATCCAGGAAAAACATAACGTCCCGGTGCTGTACTTCGATGGCGATGTTCCCGCCAGCCTGCCCAATATGAAAGGCTTCGCCAGCGGCTTTCGGATTTATCAGGGCGCGGATGTGACGGAGTACGCGGCCTTCATCAGCAACAGCAAGGGCGGGGAAGAACTCCTGCTGGAATTGGGCGCGAAGGCTGCGCACACAGTCTGGTATGGCGCTGACCCGGATGTATACGCGCCAATTCCGGTGGCGGCACAGGATGTGGATGCTTTCTTCTTCGGGCATGGGCGCGAATACCGTGCCAACTGGATTGATGCCATGATTAGCGATCCAGCGCAGGCCATGCCGGATGCCCGCTTTGCCGTGCGTGGCAAAAATTTGCAGATGCCGTCAGCCGTGCAGGAACTGCCCTACCTGAGCTTCAGCAAATTGAGGGAATACATCAGCCGCAGCAAATTGAACCTGGTGATTACACGCGCTGCCCATGCCACACTCTATGCTTCGTCGTCGTCGCGCCCATTTGAGTTGGCAGCGATGGGCGCTTGCATGATCGCCAACCCGTACAACGGCATCGAAGAATGGTTCGAGCCGGGGAAAGAAATCATCGTTGTGCAATCCGGCGAAGAAGCCCTGGAGCGTTACCAGTATTTGCTATCGCATGATGCGGAACGCCAGCAGATTGCACAAGCGGCGCGGGAACGCCTGCTGAAGCAGCACACCTTCCGCCATCGCGCCCGCCAATTGATGCAGATTGTGCGAGAATATTTGTGATGGTCACAGCGTCCTGTCGTGCAAAAAACCGTAAGGGCATGATAATGCAGAGAAAAATCCTGTGTAGGGGCGCAGCGCGCTGCGCCCCTACGTCTGGAATCGTAGGGAGGCGGCAATGCCATGTCTGCTGGAGACTCAGCGGGTTGCCCCTACAATCTCTGCGGGATCATGATTGCGCAATTGTAGAATGTGCGGGGTGAATGATGGGACGTTACCGCCTGTTTCTCGCGCTCGCCATCATCCTGCACCTGTTCACTCTGTTGCTCTTCGCGGCAGAGATCATCCCGCAGCAAACCAAGCAATCGCACCGGGGCTGGTACTGGTTTCATCATGGCGGGGATGAAGTGGAATATTACGAGCAAATGCTGGATTTGCGCAGCGGTGAATTGCAAGCAAGCAAGTATCCACTGGGGTTTCCGCTGCTGATGCTGCCTTTCTCCTGGGTGATCCAGCCGCCGACGTTGGCGAATCTGGTTCAGCCGATTGCGCTGTTCTGGTCGGTGCTGGTCTATCCGCTGGCGATTCTGCTGCTGGCAGATTTCACAGAGCGAATCAGCGGGAGCAAAACAACGGCGCTGATTGCAGCGTTCTTCTATGCAGGGCTGCCGCTGCTGGCTTTTGTCGGCTTCAACCTCGTATGGAATGCGGAAATGGCGGAGATCATCGCCATACACATGACCTGGGCACAGATGCTCTCCGATGGCCCTACGGCATTTTTCACCCTGCTGGCGGCATGGTGGTATATGCGCACGCGACAGGGAAATTACAGAGCGCGGGATGTGATTCTGCTGGGGATTTTACTGGGCTTCATCGGGATGCTGCGCTTCACAGGGTTGCTGATTGCCTTTGTGATTGGCGGCTTGTTCCTGCTGGATAAGCAGTGGCGTATGGTGATTCTGCTGGTGGGGATTTCTCTGCTGGCCTTCGCCCCGCAGATGCTCTATAACCTGCATTTCTTCGGCAGTCCTTTCGCCACAGGCTATACCGCGCTGGATCGTTTGCCGCCGGAGGGTCTTTTCAGCCTGACCTATTTACTGGATGCGCTGGCGAAAATCTGGCAGCGCCTGGGCTTGCTCGCGCTTGCGGCTGTGATTTTTGGCATTGGGGCATTAGGGCTGGTTCTGTGGCGGCTGCGCTGGATTCCGGGGCTGCTGGTGGGTGGGTGGTTGCTGAGTTATCTGGCGCTCTATGGCATCTATTACTATTCCTGGACGGGGGCATTCATGCGCTTCTTGATCCCGGCGCTGCCTGCATTTGCAGTGGTGGCTGCGGTGCTGATCGCCTGGATTTTTCACATGATTCCGGGACGAAGCAATCTGTAACGGCATGTTCATTGTTGGTATTTCGGACGGCAAGGATGCCGTCCCTACTTTTCTGATACGGCTGACTATTCCTCCAGGCGTTTCGCCAGCACTTCTTCCAACACGGCACTGACCATTTCACGAATCGCCGCTTCCAATTCTGGATTTGGCGGGGATTGGCGGGCAGCCGCAGCAGCATCTTCCACGCTGTAGCCACCGATGAGCGCCAGCGCCAGGGTGATGACCAGCGTCAGCATTTCGCCGCGCACAGCTTCCAACTCCGGGAAGGCCAGCAGCAGCGCCCCAACCAGCAGCGCCGCCAGCGCGATCAACACACGACGCGATTTCAGCACCAGCAGCAGCGGATCAAGGATCGGTGTTCGGGTAGATTTTTCGAGCATGGGCATTTCTCCTTCTGTGTATGGGTTCTCTTTTGGGGTGGCGGATGAATTGCATTTCAACGTGAAGGCGCATCACAGCGTTTCGGCGGTGGAGTCTTCATCCGCGTAGAGGCTGCGCAAATCGCGGATTTCCTGCTCCAACCAGGCGACTTTCAAGGCCAATGCGCGGATGATTTCCGGCGCATCTGCATACAGGCGCAAATCCAGGTTGGCGACATTGGCACGGCGGGCATCCTGCAACATCCGCATGATTTCCAGGCGGCGCTGCTGACGCGGTGTGAGCTGGTCAGCATCATGATTGGTCACGATGCGTTGTGCCTTCCGCACCAGATTGCTCGGTGTGGCATCTGCCAGATGTATCCGTACCACTTGCGCACGGCGACTCAGTCCCAGGTAGGCCGCACCCAGGGCAATCACCAGTTCCGCATCCAGCGCTTCGACGTTCACGCGATCCTGTTGCAGGGCGATAGTCCTCATTAGCTCACCTCCCGCACCCAGAACTGCGGCACAATATCTGTATCCCCTGAGCCAGCACCCGCGTAGAGCGTTGCCTGTGATGCGCTCACACGCCATTGCAACGAAAACGTATGCGATCCAGCGCTGAGGCTGGTCACCAGCCGCACGAAAGAAACCGGAAGTTTCTCGGTATTCAACCCATACACAATATGGATCCCGGCGATGCCTCCCAGACGTTCTCCATCAATCGCTACATCAAAGGCGATGGTGCGCTTGCTGGAACTATTGACCTGTACCATCCCATGAAAGCCAATCAGCACATCGCCGCCTTCGGTTTCCAGCGTGAAGCTCAGATTGGTTTCATCAATATCCACGAAGGTTGTACTGGTGGTGGTGTAGTCCGCAGTTTCCACACATTCATAATGCGCTGTGGGCGGATCTTTCAGGAATTCCAGGTTGTCGCGCAGATGTGTGTTCAGGTCGGCAGATGTCAGCGGTTCGCTCGTCCAGGTTTTCGGTGTTGTCCAGGCCATATGCCCAACTCCTCATTAGCAATCAAAACGTGATGATTCCAGCCTATGCCAGAACTGGGCGCAAGAGTCGAACATTTGCTCGAACATTTGGTAGGTTTTTGAGTCGGTAAGTTTCAAGATGCCGGGACGCAAGCCGTTTTCGCAGGGTGATCGCACAAGAGAGGTTGTGTGTAGTTATTTCAGGCACGACAGCCCCTACGGTTTTCTTCGTGTCCTTTGTGTTTTTGTGGTTCAAATCGTTTTGAAGCGATTGCCCTGCCAATTGCTTGCAACCTTCGCGCCGACACCGTAAGCTAGAGTGAAACAGCCAACTCATAACTCAAAACCGACAACTGACCACTAACAAACTGGATTCCCTGTGCAGCATATTGATACCGTCTGGAAATTGTTCAGTGCCGCATCTACCGTGCGCGATTTAGCGGTGGAGACGCGCAATTTTGAATTCTTCGTACCCACGCCGGGGACTTTGTATCTGCATGCGGAAGATGCTACTGTGCGCATCGCCCGCTGGGATCAGCCCAAAATTTCGATGCGGATGCAGTTGCAGGCGGGCTTTTCCTGGCGTGTGAAGACTGACCAGGATGAGGCCGGGGTTTACTTCGTGGCGAAGCGCCGCAGCGTCATGGGAAAAATGGGACGCTCCAACTTTGAGATCATGGTTCCACAGCAGACCTACTTGATATTGCGCCTGGAACCGGGTGGCGTATTGCTGGATAACGTGCAGGGAACGCTGCACATTTCTCCGCCGGATGCCGCGCAGCAAATGCGGATTGCGCCGCAAGCGCTGCCTGCAAGCATCTCAGCAAATGAGGAATAAGAAAAATCTTATCGCAGTGATAAGTAAATCGTTTTGACATCTGCTCGTCGTGTGGTATATTCAGCCGCATGATGACGCAAATGATTTTCAACCGCGCAAATGAATGTTGTACAGCCCTATGCCAGAGCGACCCGCATGGTATCGGTGCTGTTTGCGTGTAAGTCAGAACAGCCTAAAGACCGATGAGAGCCAACCTGCGGGTTGGCTTTTTTGTTGTACATTTGTGGCTAGCTGATGCATCTGAAAATCACATGCGTCATTGATCCGTATATTTTGTTTGCACAAAACGTAGGAGGTTCCCATGAGTGACTATGCAAAGCCTGAAGTTCTCGTCAGCACCGAGTGGGTCGCAGAGCATCTGAACGACCCTAACGTCCGCATCATTGAATCGAACGAAGACAGCCTGCTCTACCCATCCGGTCACATTCCCGGCGCAGTCGAAGTGGATTGGACGAGCGACCTCAACGATCAATTGGTGCGGGATTACATCGGCAAACGTGGCTTTGAAGCCCTTGCCAGCAAAATCGGCATCACGCCGGAAACCACCGTTGTCTTCTATGGGGACAAGAACAACTGGTGGGCGACATATGCCTTCTGGGTTTTCCAGCTTTTCGGGCATAGCAACGCAAAGATCATGAATGGTGGACGCACGAAATGGCAGGCAGAAGGCCGCGAACTCACCCGCGAAATTCCCACATATGAAGCGACCAGCTACACCGCGCCAGACCGGGATGACAGCGTGATCCGTGCATTCCGTGATGAAGTGCTGGCACATGTGAACGCGCAGGGTCAGTTGGTGGATGTACGCAGCAACCCGGAATATACGGGTGAGAAGCTGCACATGGAAGGCTACCCGCAAGAAGGCGCAATTCGTGGTGGGCACATCCCCGGCGCACAGAATATCCCCTGGGCAACCGCCGCCAGAGAAGATGGCACCTTCAAGGATGTGGATGAACTGCGCAAGATTTACGTGGAAGATAAAGGGCTTGATCCTAACTCCCCGACGATTGCTTACTGCCGTATTGGGGAGCGCAGCAGCCACACCTGGTTCGTGCTGAAGTACCTGCTCGGCTTCGAGAATGTACGCAACTATGATGGCTCCTGGACAGAATGGGGCAACAGCGTCGGCGTGCCGATTGAGAAATAAGCAACAACACGGGACAGTGATGGGCAACAGTGTAACGGGGGGCAGCAATGCCCTCCTTCTATTTCCGGTGTCCCTTCAGGTGTCGTCTTTGCTACAATAAGGGCAGTTCACCGCGTCTACTCTATACATGTGTGCAATCAATCAGGGAACGAATTATGGCGGAATATCCACAAAAATTACAGGAAACCCTCGAAGATTTCTCCTTCGTCACCACCCGTGCCGAACGGCAAGAATACTTGATTCAATTGGCGGATCAGTTCGAGCAGGTCAAGGTGCCGGAGCGCATTGCATCCCAGCCCTACGACGAATCGCACCGTGTCCCGGCTTGCGAGTCGGATGCGTTTGTGTGGTGGGAAGAAAACCCGGATGGCACGCTGACCTATCATTTTGATGTGCTGAATCCGCAGGGGCTTTCTGCGATGGCGATGGCGGTAGTCCTGGGGGAAGCCTGCTCCGGTGCGCCGTTGGAACAGGTTGCTGCCTTGCAAGCCGAAGTGGTCTTTGATTTGTTCGGCAAGAATATCTCCATGGGCAAAGGCCAGGGCTTAATGGGAATCGTCAACATGGTTGCGGCGGCTGCCCGCCAACGGCTAGGGTGAGTGTTCATGCCCCTACGCAGGAATCGTTCTTTGCAGGGGCATGTCTTTCTATGCGAACGTTCACCCCAAGAGATACCGAGAACACACAGACAAACGTAGGGGTGATCCGCTTGATGTTTGAACACCCAACCCGCGCATTTGGGCGTGGAGGGCGTATACGTTTTAGTGACATCGACTGTAAAAAGTGTCGTTACCATCGTGCCGTTGAAATGTTGTTTCTCATAGGGGCGTGTCCATTACGCGCCCGCTGGCCTGAACACAGCTTCGACATGATCGAACCCCTAAACCCGTTCTTTTGCGGCACGATGTCCGTAAACAGTTTCCGTCCCAAAGATAGAAAAATGTACAATCCCTTTAGCGGACGCTCAACCTGGTGTAAGACTGAGGGCGGCAAGCCATGCATTTGCAAGAAGAACGCTTAATTGGGCATCTGTGGGAAGTGCTTCTTCGGAGAACCTCACGCCAAACGAAAAAGACAGCCCGGTGGCTGCCTGTTCGAGTGAAGTCTTAGATTGTGGGCGATACAGGACTCGAACCTGTGACCTTCTCAACGTCAATGAGACGCTCTAGCCAACTGAGCTAACCGCCCAAGATACGCAGCAGTATACGGACTCTACCAAGAAATTGCAAGAGTCAGCAGGTGCGCGGGTGTATTTCAGATTGTTGGCAGGTGGCAACACTTCAGCCTACATTGCCACACGCTGATGCGATAAGAGCAGCGCGAAGCCCACGAAAAGGCGCTCTGACCCGATGCACCCAGTCCCCTCTGGTGGACTTGTCGGTTTCTAGCGGGCTGGCTTCAGCCGCCAACAGCACGAAAAACAGCGCGATACGAATTTCTTTGTGTCCTTCGTGTCTTTGTGGTTCAAATCGTTTTGAAGCAATTGGGAGCGCACACGGGCGCTCCCCTACAAGTTTGATTGGATGGTTGGATGTAGCACGCCAAATCCGAAGTCGCCAAAATATTGAAATGCACCCCAGGTGCGCCAGCAAAGATCACAGCCAGAAAAACACGTCACGACTGTCGATGTCGCGTGATGTTTGCTTGAAATGCTTGACTTAGAGTGTACTCGAAGTGGTAGAGTTGCGGTATGGATGCAACAAACGAACGACTCACCATACAACAGGTTGCGGAACAGACGGGATTGAGCGTGCATACGCTGCGCTATTACGAGCGTATTGGCCTCATTCACCCCATCGCACGGGCGGATAACAGCCACCGCCGTTATTCGCTGGATGATGTGGGTTGGATTGACTTCCTGATGAAGCTGCGGGCAACGGGCATGACAATCCAGCAGATGCAATCTTATGCCGAATTGCAGCGCCAGGGAGATGCGACTCTGCCGCAGCGGTTGGAAATGCTGCAAGAGCATCGCTGCCTTGTGGAAGAGCAAATTGCCATCTTGCAAGAACACCTCAAATTGATCTACTACAAGATTGAGGTCTATGGCGAAATTGTCGCCGACCAACTGCAAGAGGCATCTGGCTAGACAGATTCATGCAGAGAGCGCAACCGATATTTGTTGAGCGAGAGTCCCGACTGACTCCACGCGAGATTTGTGTACCTGCATCCGCCGTATAATCATCAAAATTAGGGAGACGAATGATGGCAACCATGACACGAACGTTGGGAAAATCCGGTATCGAGATCAGCGCGATGGGCTTCGGCTGCTGGGCGATTGGGGGGCCTTTCTGGGCAGGCGAAACCCCTGTCGGCTGGGGCGAAGTCGATGATGCGGAGTCGATCCGGGCGCTGCATGCTGCTTTTGATCTGGGTGTGACATTTTATGATACGGCAGATGTTTACGGAACCGGACACAGTGAGCGCGTGCTGGCGCAGGCATTTGCAGGCAAGCGCGACAAAATTGTGCTTGCGACCAAATTCGGCAACCTCTTTGACGAAGAAACCAAGCAAATCACGGGTAGTTCTGCCGAGCCGGAACACGTTCGCCGCGCCTGTGAAGCTTCCCTGCGCCGCCTGAATACCGATTACATCGACCTGCTGCAATTCCACCTCAACGGCTATGACACCGAAGCCGCCCATGCTGTGCGCGATACGCTGCAAGCGCTGGTGGACGAGGGGAAAATCCGCGCCTACGGTTGGAGTACCGATTTCGTCGAGGGTGCGGAAGTATTCGCACAAGGCAAAGACAACACCTCCGTACAATTCCAGACGAATGTTCTGGATGTCAACGATGCGATGATCGCCTTCTGTGAGCAGCACGATCTTGCAGCAATTTTGCGAGGTCCTCTGGCGATGGGTCTGCTCACAGGCAAATACAAAGCAGATTCTGTGCTGGGTGTGGATGATGTACGCGGCACAAAAAGCCCGGAATGGATGCAGTATTTCAAAGATGGCAAGCCAAACCCGGAATGGTTCAGCAAGGTAGATGCAATCCGCGAAGTGCTGACGCAGGATGGTCGCACGCTGGTGCAGGGAGCGCTCGGTTGGTTGTGGGGGCGCAGCGAGAAAATGATCCCAATTCCGGGGATTCGCACGGTGAAACAGGCCGAAGAAAACGCGAAAGCCATGCAGCACGGCGCATTGAAGCCGGAACAGATGGCAGAGATTGATCGTATCCTGGAACGTGCAACGATCAGCGGGTGAGTTCTTCTGTCATTGAAGTCACTGGCGTGGTTTCATCAGACCACGTCTCGCGCAAAATAACCGATCCGCTATTCAGGACGGTGCATAATGGATACTTTGTTAAACAAGAAATAAACACCAGATCCAAAGACGAATCTTGTAGGGTCGATTCATTGGTCATTGAAGAAATGAGTTCTGGATTTTTGCCTGATGTTTCCCCTCCCTAAATAGCGTTGTCCGGTATTAAAACCAACGCAAACATCGGGTTCATAGGCAAGATCGCCCGCCGTCTGTAGGGACAACGCCTGCGTTGTCCGCCTGCTTGTTTCGGACGAGGCAGGCCTCGTCCCTACAATGTGATCTGTTAAAAGCCGAGAAAAGCCTCAATGACCACGACAGTAATACCGGACAAGCCTTAAATCCCTCCCCGCTGCGCAAGGAGGGACCTGGTTTCCCCCTACACAGTGGGGGGACGGAAGGGAGGATCGTAGAATGGATTGGGCAATTAAATTTTCAAACGCCAATGAATCGACCCCGATGCCCCAACACAGGACAAACTGAGACACTGCATGGTGCAACGAAATAGAACGTCCGTAGCTACTAGCGTTCGACCTTCACCTTGCCCGGATAGAATGCCACATAGTCGCGGATTTGTTCAGCGGCATTTTTGGGCTGTGGGTAGAACCACGCCGCGTTTTCCAACACTGTATCCCCAACTTTGATGGTGTAATAGCTGGCCTCACCTTTCCAGGCGCAGGTCGTGTGGCGCGATGTTTCGCTGAAGTATTCTTTGTTCACAGCTTCCGGCGGGAAGTAGATATTGCCCTCAACAACTTCGAACTTGTCACTTTCTGCCAGCACAATGCCGTTTACAGTTGCCTTTGCCATTTTTAGGCTCCTCATGAGATTAACGGTACACTACCTCATGGACAGCGAGTCATGCTCCCTACTTACGCGCCGTAATCTATTTCTAATACACAGCGGATTCGCGGGCAAGTTGTGCCAAAAAGTAACGGTCTTCTTCACTAAGGGGGGCTGTGCGCAGTAATTCCGGGCGGTTGATCCAGGTACGGCGCAGGGCTTCTTGCCGCCGCCAACGATCCACCGCTGCATGATTCCCCTCCTTAAGAACTTCCGGCACACCCAACCCCCGAAATTCCGCAGGCCGCGTATAATGTGGCCCTTCGAGTAACCCGTCTGCGTGGCTGTCACGCTCTGCGCCGCCTTCCGCACCCAGCACGCCGGGGATTTGCCGCACCACCGAGTCGATCACCACCATTGCCGCCAACTCGCCCCCGGTCAGCACATAATCTCCGATGCTGATTTCTTCGGTGACGACCAACTGCCGGATGCGTTCATCGAAGCCTTCATAGTGACCGCAGAGCAAAACCAGACGTTCCTGCTCGGATAGGCGCAGCGCCGCCGCATGATTGAAGACTCTTCCCTGTGGGGACATCAACAGCACGGGAGCCGGGGCATCGGTTTGTAAGGCTTCCACCGCACGGACGACGACATCAACTTTGAGCAGCATCCCACCGCCGCCACCATAGGGCGTATCATCTACTTTGCGGTGCTTGTCTTCTGTCCAGTCACGGATGTCATGCACATACAAATCGAGATAGCCTTTGTCGCGTGCCTTCCACATCATGCTGCTGTTCATCACATTCTCGAACATTTCCGGGAACAACGTCAGAACATCAATACGCATTGCGAGACTCTTTCTTGCTGGTGCGTGTTCTTACCAAAATGCGCAACAAAGCGCACAGGATACAAGGAACTCCTTTGTTTGGATATATGCGGCCTATCCCTGATTGCAGTCCGCTGCAATCACGCGCAGGTGCGGACGCGCTAGGCCAGCAGTTGATCCACAAGTTGATCCAACATGGCATCGTGCTTTTCGATGAGTTCCCCGGCGAGGTCTTTGAGGGCGAGGATATTTTTCTCGCTCACATCATCCATGTCTTCGCTAGCACCATTCAGGCGGGGCTGCAAACGGTAATACATTGGCGTGCCATCCCCCCGCGAGGCGATGAGGTGCTTCATCTGGTAATGCACACTGTTGTTCATCCCATCAAACATGATCTCAAGCATATGCTGCGCCCATCCTGCCAGCCCCCAACTCCGCGCCTCTTCGTATTCAATCGGGTGGGTATGATCGCCCGTTCCCAGGGAAAGAACAAAGAAATCTTCACTGTGGGGATTACGACTCTTGGCATCCACATAGGCTGCCATCGCCGGATTACTGGCTTGCATGCTGCCATCAATCAGCGCGAAGAACTGCCCTTCCCCCAGCTCCGGGTGCTTCACACGGGCAGGCTCGAAATAGGTAGGCGCGGCTGTCGTTGCCCGTGCAACATCACGCATTGAAAATTCGCAGTGATGGCTGTGGCGTGCTTCCATACTGCGGAAAAACCAGGGCTGTCGCTCCTGAATTTCGTAGCTGGTGATGAGGACATCCCCCAATGCGTCGGATAATTGCAGATCACCAAACCAATGATCCACCACTTCTTCGATTCCTTCGGAGCTGTACTTGGTGCTGGCGATGCTGCCAACCGATTGCACCCGATGCCAGACGCTGGCGGAGAAGATTTTTGGGCCATCAATTTCGTAAATCTGGGCGATTTCTTCCGCCGTATACGCGGGATGCCCCTGCTCATCCGGCACATTCAGCGCCAGGATTAAGAGGCCGCCCGTAGATGTCCCTGCCATCAGGTCAAAGAGATGGGTGATATGTTGTCCGCTGCGGCGTTCGATCTCCGCCAGGACAATCGCCGGGATGATCCCTCGGATGCCGCCGCCATCCACGGAAAGGATACGGTATGGTCGCTGCATGGTTCCCCCTCAGGAAGTTTTGCTTACCAGTATATGATCAATGAGGCTCCCTCGTACAGTCATGCAAATTTGCTCCCTATCTGGTACCAAACTATACTTCAGAAGGATGGTGCGACTTTGTGCCAACAACCTACGGAGAAGCCATTGTGGGTAGGGTATTCATCAGCTACAGCCGGGTAGATCAGAAATTCGCACGCTCCATCGCTGCGGAGCTATCGGCACACGGCTTTGATGTCTGGCTGGATGTAGAGGATATTCCCAGCGGCATGAACTGGAGCAACGCAATTCAACAGGGGTTGGATACAGCAGATGCGATGATTCTCATTCTCACGCCAGATTCAATGGCTTCTGAAAATGTCGCCAATGAATGGCAATATTTTCTGGATCACGGCAAGCCATTAATCCCTCTGCTGCTGCGTCAGACGAAAATGCATTTCCAGCTTCATCGCATTCAGTATGTGAACTTCGTTGGTACGTCCTTCGCAAGTGCTTTCAAGAAATTGCTGGTAGAACTTCAATCCAAAGGCATACATCCATCCGCAGAACAAGTGCTGTCAGAAAAGGAAAAGCGCACTGAAGATACTTCCCCGCCGGCACAAGTGCAAAGGCTTTGGATAGCAGCTTTCGGGCTAGCGATTGTTGCGCTGCTTGTGTTCGGTGCAATTAGCATCCTGCCCAGTCTCGGCGCAATTCAAGCAACGCCCACCGTAGAGATGCTCTATTTCCCGATTCGAGATGAGACGGAATTTGTCGCTGATCTGAACTATGAAGTGACCCTCAGCGGAATCTTTGCCGGGACAGCATTCGCGGATGTTCCCGTTCGTTTCAATGTGTTGGGGATGGAACCCATTGAGGGAACGGTTGATTTCACAATTCCGGAAAATGCGTTGGTGAATGCCGTTGTGACAGGGGTAATCCCTGTTGATCAATCCATCCCAATTGCGCTGGATGCACGCCTGGGTTTTCGTGATGATGTAGAGACCGTGACCGTGATCGCGGGGTTGAATATAAATGATACTGTGTTTGCAGATATGGACTTACCAATGTCCATCTCTAGTACAGCTACCGTACATGAGCCAGTTGTCATTAGCCTGACCGACATCACCCTACAACTTAATGATGGCACACTGGTTGAAGGCAATCTATTTCTGACTTTTCCAACAGGGTTGCAAATTCCGCTTGAATTAGAGCTGTACATCCCTGTTAGTTTTGGACTTGACATCCAGATGGATGTAACCAATTCAACACAATTCCCTGTTAATCGTGTGCCAGCAAGTATTCAAGTTTCTGATTCGTTGCCTCTTGAATTCTTTGTACCCTTTGATGCTGAGGTCAGCACTGTAATCACACAAGATGTACCCATTAGTACGTCTGCTCGCTTCGAGCCTGGTGATGGTTCCAGCGCGCTTGAAGGACAACTGAGTGTGACATTCCCAGTAGGAACAGAATTTACAGTTCATGCTCTTGGTTCAGCCGAGGGGACAACCGATATTCCGATTAACATCACAATTCCGACAAACCCGGAGAGTATTCTACCCGAACCGAGTCCTGTGGGCTTTGGAGGATGAGCCATGCCTGATTTGAATCAAAGTGACGAACAGATGCGCGATGTGCTGGCGAGTGCGAAGACCATTGCCGTCGTCGGGCACAGCGACAAATTTTACCGCACCAGTTACCAGATTGCGGAGTATTTGCGCCATGCTGGATACAAGGTCTACCCGGTGAATCCGACAATAGCGACCATCAACGGCGAAACAAGTTATGCTTCGCTGCATGAGATACCTGAACCCATCGACATCGTGAATGTCTTTCGGCGCTCGGAGCATGTGGCAGAAGTTGTACAGGAAGCCATTGCCGTCGGCGCGAAAGCCATCTGGACGCAGCTTGGTGTGGTGGATATGGCAGCGCGGGATGCGGCCCTTGCCGCCGGGTTAGCTGTGGCGATGGATCTGTGCATCAAGGTAGAACACGCCCGTCTGCGAGTATAAGCCTAAGATGGCGTTGCAGGATTTCAACGTGAGTGTTCATAGGGGTATTTCGGGCACGACATGTCGTGCCCCTACGGTGAGACATGCATTATTTCATGCGCATACTGTAGAGCAATGAACGCGCCTGGGGAAGGTCTTCCGCGAAGACAATCTCGCGCCCGACGAGCTTCTCGCCGAATGTCTTCTGAACCGTCTGGTAGGCAGTGCGGATCACCTTGCCTGCTCCGATGACGACTCGTGCCCCTTCGTTGGGGCGGCCTTCCGGGTTCGCCAGCAGGTTTTTTGCGGCACTCAGGAAATCTTTGGGGAGTGTGCTGCCTTCCACATCAATCATCACATCCACCTGATGCGCCACGCTGCCAATCATCTGATCGACTGCTTCAATGGCAGACTCTAATTCGTCCCATGTCCAGGTGGTTTCAAACTCAATCAACACACGAGTCTTGGCAGTATCATCCCAGGTTGTCAGTATTCCCATAGCAAAATCACTCTCTCTACTGTGGTTGTGTCAACAATTATAGCTTGTATACGCGGACATGCTGAAGCGCGTTACGGTGTGGTGATCTGGAAAGGAAGTGGATCAAAGGCATTGCTGCCATTGATCGCCAACACTGCGCTGTAATTCCCTGGCTCGAACGTGAAATCGGTTTGATCCACAAAGAACCAGATGCACAGGGAGTCCGCTGCTTGATCCGGCGAATAACTGTATACAGGGCCAATGGCCTGCCCTTCGCGGAACCAACGCGCCTCGAATGTCACACCGCCCGCCGGGATATTCACGGCACGCGCAACAATGTAAATCTCCTGCGCATTTGTGCTGAACTGCGTCCGCGAATCCACCGCGCAACCGTTGTCATCAACACCCACCGTGAGGGCGGGATTTTCCAGGCGCAGCGCATCCGGGTCGGATGAGGTAGGCACTGCCGGAGCATTCCGGGTTGCTGCCAGTGGTGTGATGCCAGGAATCGTCGGCGTAGCAGTATCCACATTGTCGCGCCCGTCATCATCTGCCGCGATCAAACTGGGTGTCGTATTCGGCTGCGGGGAGTTCGTGGGTTGCGCTGTGGGCTGCGAAACCAATGCCTGCGCTCGAAAGGTCGCCACGCTCTCCTCTGGCATATCCAGCGCGACCAGAGTCGCTTCCAGGAATTGGCTCTGTGTGGCAGCGAGTGCAGCATCCGTCTGGATGGCATCTACCGTGGTGCGGGCGCGGGCTTCCTGCACCGTTGCTGTCAGGCGCAGGTCAGCAACCTGCGTCCCTGCCGCAACGTGATTCGCTTCCAGCGTCAGGCGTGCCTCATTTGTGCCACATGCCGCCAGAATAAATACCAGAATGAACAAACGAAGTTTCATGCACAATTACAGGGTACGATACAGTTCACGCAGTTCAACATAGATAGCACGATAGGTCGCCATCGGATTCACCGGATCGAAGACGATGGTCTTGAGATTTTGCAGAGCCAAGGGTGTTTGCTCTATAGATTCCACCTGGAGCAGCAAAATAGGTTTTTCCCGCGCCATGAAATGACGAATGCTGCGCTGAATATGGGGGGTTTCCAGGGCTTTGCTGGAAATTATCGCCAGCAAAATCGGGCATGTGAGCTGCGCCTGCTCAATGGCATCCTGCCATGCCTTCGTATTCGGATTCAAGTCCCGATCCACCCATACGGGTACATTTTGCATGGTGAGGTATTTCACCAGGTTTTCGGTGGTGGCGCTCCAGTCGCTCCACTCATACGCCATGAAGACCGCCAGTTCTAATTCACTGGTCGCCAGCAGCGAGGTCGGCTGTTCTTCAATGGCGGGAACGGTGCTGGTTTTGCGCTTTTCTTCCGGCTTGCGCGATTGCCGCGTTTCATCCACCGGAACATTCAAAATCTCCGCGCCAGATTTCAGGCTCTCCAGCAAGCGATCCGGGTCGGTGGTGTACCACATGCGCACCCGCGTACCGATGCGAACAACATCCGGCTGGTTCAGCAGATGCTGCTCTTGCAGGCGATGGTCATTGACCCAGGTGCCATTCATGGTGTTGAGGTCTTCAATGGCATAACCCTCTTTTGTCTGGAGCAGGCGCAGGTGATGGCGGCTGACTTCCGGCTCCTGCAAGATGATGTCATTATCGACATCGCGCCCGATGGAAATGGAAGGACGTTCCAGGCGGTAAATCTCTGGCTGCGGAAGGGATGCCTGCTTGATGATGATATAGGGCTTGTCGTGGGTTTTGGGTTCCACCGGAGGCCGCGTCGAGGTGCTGAGTTCCGATGGTACGTACTCAAACGTAATCGAGTCCCCCAGTTCAACAATGGCCTGGGCGCTCAATAACCAGCCCCCGGCTTCCACAGGCTGCCCATTTACATAGGTACCATTGGTCGATTCGAGGTCGTGGATTTCGTAATCATCCAGCACACGCACCAGACGGCAGTGTACCCGACTGACTTCGTTATCCTGGATGATGATGTCATTTGTTCGTCCGCGTCCGATGGTCAGTTCCGGCGCTTCCAAAGCGATGTTACGTCCGGGTTCTGGCCCACGCAGCATTTTCAACGTTGGCATAGGCATCCTTCTTTGCCTGCTTGAGTTTCAGCAGATTGCTTGCCCATAGCACACAATCTTGCTAATAGTGTTCTTTCCCCTTCATCTCTCTACTATAAACAAAAATTCCCCAATCCGCTTGAGCAATTGGGGAATCCATTGGTACTACAGTGGCTGTACGCAGGGTTTACTGCGCCGCTTCGGTCACTTCCGGGGTCATTTCGGCAGCGGCTTCGGTGGCTTCTGCCGTCGCTTCCGGTGTCATCTCTGCGGCTTCTTCCATCGACGGCAGCAGCACAGCATCAATGACATATACAACACCATTTTCCGCTTCCAGCGCCGTCTCGAAGGCCACCACATTCACCGTGAAATTGCCGTCTTCATCGACAGCGATAGTCAGCGTTTCGCCGTTGACCGTCTCGACTTCGACGCTTTCGGTATCTTCTTCGGATAATGCTGCTAGGGCATCTTCAAAAGTTTCCAGCGAAACAACATGATAGGTCAGGATGCTGGTCAGGGTATCGCTATCCGCCAGCAGATCATCCACGCTGAGTTCCAACGCTTCTAGCGTCGCAGCGAAGGCATCATCATTCGGGGCGAAGACCACAAATTCGCCTTCGGACAGCGGTTCAATCAAGCCAGCCGATGCAACAGCCGTCGTCAGCGTGGAGAGGTCTTCTTGCCCGACGACCACATCAACCACCGTGCCCATTTCGGCTTCTTCCGTCGCTTCGACAGGGACTTCTGTCATTTCCGCTTCTTCGGTTGCTTCAGCAGGTTCTTCCGTCATTTCCATGACTTCGGTTGCTTCAGCGGGTTCTTCCGTCATTTCCATGACTTCGGTTGCTTCAGCGGGTTCTTCCGTCATTTCCGCTTCTT
>CAYVVZ010000011.1:27065-95974 GCA_964455365.1 uncultured Anaerolineaceae bacterium
CTTCGACAGGGGCTTCTGTCATTTCCATGACTTCGGTTGCTTCAGCGGGTTCTTCCGTCATTTCCGCTTCTTCCGTCGCTTCCGGTACAGCCGCGCTGTCTTGTGTTGCTTCCGGCGTGGCTTCGGATGCGGCAGCGGTGCTTTCAGCAGTGGCTTCCGGGGCGGCTGCGATGACTGGCGGATTGGCAATCAAGCCAATCAAGTTGTCGATGGTGGCTTTCGGCAGTTCCACGACAGTATCGAAGTCATTTACCAGGGCATAGTAACGCTGGCCTGTCGGGTCAGCATCCCCGACGCGCAAGATGTAGCTTTCGCCTGTGGTGGTTTCACCGACGAAGGTATAAGCCGGGGTATCCAGACCAAGCACCGACAAATCTTCGACATTTGCGCCAGAGGTTGCGGATAGCGTCGCATAATCTGCGATGGCAACGGTGATGAGCGTGACATCGGGTGTGCTGCCTGCGACATCCACCGAAGAATCTTCGATGATCCAGTTACCGGTTTCCACCGGGCGCGAGAAGACGATCAGTTCACCTGTTTCGTTGTTCGTCGCCGTGAAGCGGTTCAGGCTTTGTGCCTGGAAGCTGGTGAAAATCGGCCCCGGCAGGTTCAGCACAGGTGCAGGAGTGGGGGTCGGCGGCACAGCGAAGGGCGGCTGCGTCGTCCAACTCAGGATGTTATCAATCCCGGCAGCGTTGGAGACGAGATAGACGGTGCTGGTGTCATCACCGAGCAACGCATAGTACCCGGTTTGCTGCGGATTTTTGTTGCCGATGCGCAAACGGAAGGTTTGGATATTTGCAGCAGCGTCCGCTTCTGGTGTGGTTTCTGCGGCGGCAGCCGGGGCAGTGCTGATAGCAATGCGAATTTCGTGAGTCGGGTTCGCCAGGCCGAAGGGTGCAAGATCGCCTCCATCTGGCGGGAACTGGTCAGACGAACGCAAAGCAACCAGGGTCGGCAGGGCGCTTTCGATGGTGGGCTGCACCAGGGAGCGTGTCGATTGGATGCTGCTGGTGCTGCCCAGTTGCCAGATGCCCGCTGTATCTTTTTCGATGGTCAGCGTCACCTGCACCAGCCCTGCCTCATCGGTGGCTTCTGGTTCCGGGGTCGCTTCGGGTGTTGCTTCAGCGGTGGATTCCGGCGTGGGTTCTACCGGGACTTCTGCCGGGGTGCGGCGCGAGATGATCGTCACCGCAGTAACATTGAGCGCACTTGCGCCAGGGAATAACTGCACGGTTTCTACTGTCGGTTGCGCGGTGGGCTGCACCGTCGGCACAGCTTCGTTGTTCAGCAAAACGACTGCGCCAACGATCACCACCAGCAAAACGACAATGAAGATGAGCGTTCCAGAATTCAGTCTCATTGTGTTTCAACCTCCGGTTGTCGTGAGGGTGCGAATAAAAGGGATGTTTCGGTTTGCAACATGGTCGGCGGATTTCTTCCCGCCGTTTTCGTTTACCTGTTTCTGTAGGGGCAACTTGCCGGGTGATACGTATCAGAATCAGGTTTCATGTTTCTCATTCCTGGTACTTTCGGGCACGATAGATCGTGCCCCTACGGTAGAAACCCAGTTTTCGTAGGGGCATGACCTGTCATGCCCGCAACAATAAAATCCTAATCTGATGCGCATCATCCGCTGAATGGCTCACGTTATAGAATGACCGAGTTCGACATGATCGAACCCAATTCTTATTTTAACGGCGTGAACGACGCAACCACCACTGCAAAATCCCGATGAACAACACACCGAAGGGCAGCACCAGCAAAGACACAAAACCGAGCAAGCGTGCATCTTCATTGGTGATGACCAGCGGGATGTTGAATTCATCCACATTTTGCTGCGGAGTGATGTTCACCAGGGCGCTGAAGAAATCTTCATAACTGGCTGCCCAGAACATCGAACGGCGCAGCAACTCGCCATTGACCACGGACGGGTACAGATCCCAATACGCATTGTAGGCCAGGTCACGGCTGCTGAGGACGATGCGCGTTCCGGTGTTGCTGTCTTCGATAGCGACGGCTAGCACCTTCTCTTCAACGGTATCCTCTGCGGTGGGCAGCAAGGCCTGCGGATCAATTTCGCGGGTGAGGTCAATTCCGGTGCGGCTGTAGGCATCTTCACTGGTGGTCAGCAGCGGCGTGACGGTCACACCTGCCGGGAGCGTATCCGCAATTTCAATCGAATGAACCAGATTCAGCGCTACGCCAGAATCCGCACTCAGGCCGAGGCCAGCGGTGATGGGATGTGCGCCAAATTCGGTGATGAGCATGGTGAAGTAATCCTGAATGGAATTCACGCGGTCAATCACCAGATCGTTATTCACGCGCACGCCGTAGTTCTCATAGAAGTAATTCGAGAGATTTTCGGCTGCGATCAGCGGTTCACCATCCAGGCTGATGAAACCCAGCAGCACCAGGTCGCCGCCGTTTTCCAGGTAGGTTGTCAACGAAGTGAAAACTTCATCGGTCAACGGCTGCGAACCACCCGTAATAACGAGGACTTCGCCATTTGCCACCGGATCGTTGAGAACCACTTGCGGCTCATCACCCGTGATTGCCAGCGGGTTGATGCTCTCAACCTGCCAGTTGAAGTTCGTCGTGAGGATATCCACCAGCACACTACCGCCGCCGTTATCGGTTGCTTCCATATCCACCGTATCCGGCAGCGCCAGGAAGTAGGCGCGGAAGTCGCCACCAGCCGTGACGGAAATCAGCACATTAGTCAGTTCATATTGCAAACTGAAGGAACTGACAGCACTCACGATCTCGGCTTGTTCCGGGTCAGGCTCGCCCGTCGCGGGGTCAATCGGCGCGACAACAAGCTGACCGGAGGAAACGGGCGTTCCGGTTTCAGGATCAGCGTAGAGTTCCGCCACCTGGGGAGCGCGATTCAAGTCCACAAATTCGTAGCTGACCTTGCCGTTACTGAGCGTGGCAATTTCATTCAGCAGCACTTCCACACGGTCACGTTCGGCTGCGCGATTCACATCGTAAAAGCCGAGGATGCGCACCTGCGGCGAAGCCGGATCGCTGCCAATAGCGGTGATGATGTCGCCGACTTCTTCATTGAGCGAATATTCTTCGCGGGCGGTGAGGTCAACGAACAACCCGGCGGAGTCGATCACGGCATAAATCACCACCGAGGCGATAATCACCAGCACGGATACCAGAATCGCCGTACCACCGTAGGAGATGGCGCGTCCGCGCAGCAAGTTCATGAAATCGTCCGGGTTCATCGCTGCCCAGACGACGAGGCTGATAACGCCTACGCCCAGCGCACCAAAGCCCACGACTCCAAAATCGGTCTGGGTGAAGAGTACGCCCACCGCCAGCAAGAAAGAGGCAGCGGCGATAATCAGCAGGGCGCTCGGCGGGATAATCGGTTCTTGTTCGGGGTTGGGTGTTGTCGGTTGCGGTGTGCTCATAATTAGGAAGCCCTCCAGCGACGTGTACCAACGATCAGAGTAGTGATGAAGAGTGCCACGGACATCATTAAGAGGAAGTACGCGACATCTTCCGCACGTAGAATGCCCTGCGCCATCGTGTCCTGGTAGTGGCTGGTGAGGCCAAGCTGACGCACGAAGTTCGATGCGCCCTGTACCAACCGCTGGTCGCTGACGATCACGGCGAGGCTGTTTGCCAGGTAGAGCGCCAGCACGGTTGCGGCGCTGAGGAAGGCCGCGACGAGCTGATCTTCCGTCACAGCAGACCAGATGGTGGAAACTGCCAGCGTCGCGCCACCGTAGAGCCATGCGCCCAGGTAATTCGATGCCGTGAGACCCATATTCAGGGGGCCATACTGCGCCAGCAAAACCACATGCACCAGCGTCAAACCCAGAATGACCGTGTAGAACGTCCAGGCTGCCAGGAATTTCCCGACGACAAATGCCCATTCGCCCATCGGCAGGGTCATCAACACTTCCAGCGTGCCTTCGCGGGTTTCTTCCGCCAGCAGACGCATGGTCAGCAGCGGTGAAATCAAGAAGAGCAAGAAGGTGAACACGCTCAAATTCGCAGCGACCAGGTCAGCCGCGGGGATGCCGCCACCTTGCTGGAAGGCTGCCTGCTGCTGGACAAAACCAATGTTGCCCATGAAGTACAGACCCATGAAACCAATCAGTGCGAAGGCGATTCCATAGGCGATGAAGGAACGGAAATAGTGAACCGTCTCGCGTTTGTATACTGCCCAGAGTGCGCGCATTTATTCCTCCTTGCTTTCTACAACATCGGTTTCGGCGGCTGCGACGGCAGGAACCGCTTCTGCGGCTGCTTCTTCCGCGTCGTCCACACCATCCACCTGATGTGTCATGCGGGTGACTTCCAGGAAGATTTCTTCCAGGTTGTTCGCTGCGGGGCGCACTTCCACCACATCATGCCCGGCGCTAACCAGGGCGCGGGTGATTGTCGGGCGTGGATCAATGCTGTTGTTGATGGGTACTGCGATGATGCTTTCGCGGTCGATGCTGGCGCTGGCAACTTCATCCAGCCCCTGCACAATGGTGAGGGCAGTTGCCATATCACCCAATACACGCACCAGAATGCGCTGGCCTGCTTCCAACTCTGCGCGGAGTGAAGCGGGGCTGCCCTGCGCCATCACTTCGCCCCGGTTGATGATGACCACTTTATCGCAGACCTGTTCCGCTTCGGAGAGGATGTGCGTGCTGAACATGACCGTGTGATCGCGCCCTAACTCAGCCACCAGATCACGCAGTTCCAGCACCTGAATCGGGTCGAGGCCGATGGTCGGTTCATCGAGGATCAGCACTTCCGGGTCATGGACGAGCGCAGCCGCCAAGCCGACGCGCTGACGCATCCCCTTGGACAAGGTGCGAATCTGGCTATCGGCACGCTTTGTCAGCCCCACACGCCTCAGAACATCCATTGCACGGGCGCGGCGCTGCGGCACACCACGAATTTCCGCCAGGTACATCAAGTACCCCAGTGCGGTCATATCACGATACAGCGGGACGCTCTCCGGCAAGTACCCAACGTGCTTGCGCACATCCAGGCTTTGCTCGAAGACATCAAAACCAGCTACTTTGGCATTGCCGCTGGTGGGTGGGGAATAACCAGTGAGGACGCGCATGGTGGTGGTTTTTCCTGCGCCATTTGGCCCCAGGAAACCAGTCACCTGCCCCGGCTCTGCTGTGAAGGAAATTCCATTCACCGCAGTGAAATTGCCGTAACTTTTCACTAACTCATTGACTTCTATCATAGATTACTCCTGAGATGCGGTTTTTCGGCTAGGAGTGACAACGGCGGGCATTATATCGTAGCGCTCCATATCATGACAGGGCGCATGACGCAGATGCAAATACACCTTAACAAGCTTTTTGCAATCCACCAGCAGCGAGCTTCAGGAGGCAGCCAGCGTCCTTTGCTGCTAGGGCTGCGAACTTGGCTGTTGAAGCTGGCACAGGATCAAGTATGCTTTGTAACTGGCTCATCTACAGAAATTGTAAATCTTGCCATTTTCTGTAACCGGCGCAGCACGCTGCGCCCCTACAAATCACACTTTTTACACATGAGCCTGGTATTTTAATTGCTGCTCGGAGAAACATCACACCCATGTTTGCACAAATTATCCTCCCTGCCATCAGCCTGGGCTTGAGCGCGGTCAGCGTTCCGGGGCCTTTGCAAGCCTATTTGCTGAACATCACCCTGCGCTATGGCTGGAAGCGTGGACTCTTTGTGGTGTTCTCGCCGCTGGTCACGGATGGCCCCATCATCCTGGTGACGGTCTTCCTGTTGGGTCAGCTTGATGAGCGCATCATCCAGGGGATTCGCGTGGTGGGTGGTCTGGTGCTGTTGTGGATCGCCTGGGGAGCCTGGAAGCAGTACCGTGCTGGGGCATCTTTCACCGCAGAGAGCGAAGCCGCAGCCGAAATCACCCGCGCCAATATCAGCCCCTGGCGTGTATTAGGAACAGCCAGCGCTATGAATTTTCTCAGTCCGGGGCCATATCTTTTCTGGACGACGGTCACGGGGCCTTTGCTACTGGAAGCACTGGAAATCAGCCCGCTTGCGGCAGTCGCTATGCTGCTCAGTTTTTACGGTACGTTCATCGGCGGTATGATCGTTCTGGTGCTGATCTTCAACCGCCTGGGAAATATCAACCAGCGCGTGACCAATATCATCTTGCTCATCACCATCGGCCTGCTGGTCTGGTTTGGTACCATGTTAATTGCGGAAGCCTTCGGCCTATCCGCCCTGCACCGCACGGTGTCTCAGCTTGTTCTCTTGCTGATTGTTGCGATAGCTGGGATTCAGTTTGTGCGTACACGGAAAACCTTACGCCAGCGTTGAGTCTGTTGGGGCAACAAACTCCTTACAATGAGGGGTAGTTTCCGCACGCCTGGCTTTCAGGTGCATATCTATTGGAGTAAACCATGTCCTTCACAGTCGAGCAGGATGCAGCAGCCAGGACAGTTATCGTCATCTTGAATCAAGATTTCAACCTGCAAACAGAATCTTCTCAGTTCCGTAGTCAGGTGATCGAGGCGCTGGATTTCCAGAGCCAACCTATTCCTCTGATTTTTGATACCCGTACCGCCAGTATCTCTGCCCGTGATTTGCTGGTAGCAACGGAGAGTGAAAGCCAGGATTTGCTGCGGCATGCCAACATCCGCGAGACCATCGTCATCACAAATGACATGCTGGTGCAGATGGCAGCGAAAGGCGTGAACAGCTTCTCCTTCGGTTTCATCAACGTCCGTACATTCAAAACGCTGGAAGAAGCCCTGGCCTATGTACAGGAAACATCAGGCATCCACTAGCAGCTTTACATTCAGCGACCAGGCGATATAGAGCGCTTCCAGGAAATCTTTGATTTCAACCGTGGTCGCGTCATCATGCTCCATAATCTGGTGCAGATAGGGATACTCCTCGATTAAATCCGGGGTAGCCGGGGCAAGCTGCATGATGTCACCCGCTTCCATCTCACTGCGTTCTACCGCGTTGAAGAACACCAGCAGAATCGCCCCATGGTTGGGGATGATGTCGCCCACATTGAAGATCATCTCGAAGACCTGATTAGCATTCAGGTCAAATTCGCCCAGGATGCGCACCGCCGCCTGGCGATCTTCAAAGTAAGTATCCGATTGCTGGCGCAGTGCGGCGATCTGCTGTCCATCATACTGGAAATTATCCACACCCTGTTTCAGCAGCAGCCAGACCAGCGGCTCATTGGTCGACGGCAGTTGATTCAGCAGCCAGCTTTCCGCCTGCCCACTGATGGGGTATTGTACGTAGCCCATGCAGCCGAAGGGCTTTCTGGCGCGGTTGGCGGGGCATCCGGCGCAGTGATCGCGCAGCGGAACCAGCGCCTCTCCTTGATCCAGCAAATCTTGCACGACAATAAGCTGAGTCTCGTCTTCGCCCTCGGCTGTTTGCCGCGTGAAATCAAAGCCCATCTGCGATGGTGGGCGGTCATCCCCATGATCGCGGTAAAGCTGGATGATGAGCTGCGCCCGTTCCAGCCCTTTCAGCCGCTCTTTAATGCCTTCCGTGCCAAGTGTCTGCTTCGGCACGCAGTCATAATCAATTACGTAGTCAATCGCCATTGTTCTATCCTTACCCTGTTTGCGGGCAATAATACCAGTTCACTCATTCCACCCGTAGGGTATAGGGAATCGTTTCGGTACTCAAAGGAGCCAGGGGCGAAATTGCCAGGAAAATTGTTTCTGTGCCGGGGATGCCTTGCAGGGTGAAGCGGCTGTCTCCTTCTGCCAGCCAGCGGGTGACCACTGCTTCGCCATTCACGATTTGCACGGCCTGCACCCAGGCACGCGGCGCGAGGCGGTTATCGGTGCGAATCCAACCCTCTGCTTGCCAGCCGCCACCATCGGTTTCAAGATCGCTGGCGTAGCCGATGGCCTCAATCCGCAGATCATCCAGCGCCAGCCCCGCTTGGTTGACGGCATCATCGGTCACAACTTCAAAGCGCACCAGAATTTCCTGGCCTGCGTAGGCATCCAGGGAGAGGGATTCTTCCCGCCAGAACAGGGATTCGCCAGTGTATCCAGCGGCATAGGCGCGACGGTTGGGATCATCCTCCGTCATCCAGGAAGTTTGCTGTACGTCCCAGGTTGTGCCACCATCGGCGCTGATGCTGAGGTAGCCGTAATCCCATTCTTCTTCCAGGTCGTACCAGATACGATAGTCCAGGGCTGCATTCTCTACGTCACGCAGATCAAAAGCACGGGTCAAGCTGGGATTGCTATCATCTCCGCGCAGGCTGTACCACATCCAATCGCCGCTAGCCGCAGCAGATGACAGCAGCGGGAACGCATCCGGCAAATCCAACGAAATTGTGAACTGTTCAGCAGACGGCAGCAGTTGATAGTAGTAGGTACTGTAGGGACGCTGTTCGGCCTGGAATTGATAGGGCAGCGAGTTTATTTCCCAGGGATTGCTCTGTGGCAGTGCCAGAAGGGTCTGGTAGCCATAGCGGTCATCATCACGCAGCAGATTCGCCAGCACCCAATCTGCGAAAAAATCTTCAGCGCGGCTGCCATCCAATGCCGCCAACGTCGCATCCACACCCGCCAGCCCGTCCGCATCTTCTTCGCTCAAGCGGTGCAGCCCTTCCAGGCCATAGCGTTCATAAAAATAGAGCGAGAAGAGAAACCCAGCGCCGTATTCTGCGGAGCGATTGACACCCGTCCCCCAGGCATTGAGCTGCGTCTGCGGATTCAAGACAAAGGGGCGCGACCAATTGCGCAAATTACCGAACCCCAATGTATATTGCGTCAATCCGCTGAAGCCCTCATCCACCCAGATGAACTCGTTGCGATCTTGCTGGTGGCGCAGCAAGTGCTGCAACTCATGCGCGGCAACACTCAACGCATCCTCTGTATTGAGTCCGACGGCGGCATGGTGCAGTGTAATCATCTCGTGTTCATTGCTGGCAGGGATGACCGCCTGCGGATAGGTATTCTGCGCAGAAAAATAACCTGCAATGCCGCGCTGCACCTGGTCGGTGAACAAGACCACCACACGCGGATCAGCATCGACACCCGGCTGCGGCACAATCCCCCAGAAATCCGTCACCGCTTGATACACTTCCGTATCAAACCGCGCCGCGAAAGACCGCGCTTCTTCGGCTGAGAGTGCCAGTGCCTGCTCGCCCCAGATCAGCACATGCTCCCCAATGGCGAGCAGTTCCGCCGGGATTTGCTGTGCCGCAGCCGATTCGGTGGCATTCACGAAGAAGGGTTGTACATCCCCTGGCATCCAGGCAACGGGCATGGTCAGCGCCGGGGGAATATCCCGCACGCCCTGCAACCGCCCCGCCAGATCATAGCGATCCGCTGCCGGAACCTGGGCTTCTTCCAGCGCTTGCATGGTGGGGAACGGTTCTTGTAGTGAAGCAGCAGCGGGCACACCGAGAAATGCCACGCATGCGAGTAGTAAAAGGCTCAATTGAGCTTGTTTCATTTGCATGCCTCAACCATTTGCGGATCATCCTACGATTTCTAGCGTTCCAGAATCATCCTCAAGCCAGGAATTCTACAACTTCTCGGACGGCTTCCTTTGCCTCTGGAATAAACGGAAATATCGCTGTGTAAACATGGAACATCTTCGGCGCTTCGGTATAGGTTACATTCACCCCGGCGCGGTTGGCCTTCTCACGGAACAAGCGAATATCCGGTAAGAAGATTTCATGCGTGCCAACTTGCAGCAATATAGGTGGCAACATTGCAAGATCACCGTTGAGTGGCGAAAGATGGTGATGCGCCGGGTCTTCGTCCCCGGCATATAATTGTCCGGCCTCAACCAAACCTGGCCTGGATAGAATGGGATCAAACTTTTCCAGTGCGTCAATCGCTGGATTCTGCATGGTAATATCCAGCCAGGGCGACAACAAAACCAGCTTCGCGGGCAGTGGTTGCCCCTGCTCGTGCAGCGCGAAGACTGACCCAAGCAGCAATCCGCCACCAGCCGAATCACCTAACATGCTGATTTGCTGCGGTGGGCTGGTTTGCAATACTTCTTGGTACACACCCACAACATCTTGCAATCCCTGCGGATAGGGGTGTTCTGGTGCCAGCCGATAGTGGATCATCAGCCCTGTGCGACCTAATTCTGCGCACAGCCTGGAGAGCAACCCCCAGTGCAATACTGAAATTCCCCCGACATACGCTCCACCATGTACATAGATGAGCAAATCTTCCGAGCGAACGTCCGGGGGGTGTACCCATGTTACGTTCGTGCCACTCATCTGCTGATCTTCGTAGGTGCAGCCGCTGGTGAAGCTAGTTGGATGCCCCGTAACATCCATGCTGCGGATACCCTCAACTTGCAGCCCAGGGTTCATACGGGACTTGAACCGCATTGCACGGAGATACAGGGTAAAGAAGTTCGCTTGTATGCTCATGAAGTACGACTTTCAATAGATGATTATGCCGTGAAACATAGGTACTGAGAATGACTTGCACCGGTCAGTATACCCCGGACTCGAAATTGGAGTGACCTACATCCAGCAACCGTTATCGGTTATAATAGTCGCACTCTCTGGAAACATCACTGCTGCTGACTATTCATCATGGAAAGGAAAAACCCACCATGTTAGAAGAAATTCTTTTTGATGCAGAAGAACGCATGGACTCGACCTTCAACGTTTTTGAATCCGATTTGCAGGGTATTCGCGGGAATCGTGCCAGCACCAGTCTGGTAGATCGTTTGATTGTGACGTACTACGGGCAGGAGATGGAACTACGCAAAATCGCCAATATCTCCACACCAGAACCCATGACGATTACCATCCGCCCCTTTGACCCCACCGCTGCCCAGGCCATCGAAACCGCGATCAATCAGGCCAATATCGGCGTGAACCCCAATACGGATAGCGGTGTCGTTCGCTTGAATATGCCGCCCCTCACCCGTGAACGTCGCCAGGAATTGACCAAACTGCTCGGCAAGCGCACCGAACAGGCGCGTGTTTCCGTCCGCAATATTCGCCGCGATGCCATCAGCGACATCAAAGACCTGGAAAAAGAAGGCGAAATTTCAGAAGATGAATCCAAACGCGCACAAGACCAGGTGCAGCAGTTGACCGACGATCACATCAAGAAGATTGATGATGCCAGCGCGACCAAAGAAAAAGACATCCTCGAAATATAATCCTGGCAGAAGTCCCCAATGTGTGGGCATAGAAACGGTTTCTATGCCCGTTCTCACCACATTTGATAGCCTTTGATAGCCAAACTCATTGAGGATAACCAAACATTACCATGTATACTGGGGTATACTCTCATGTCCGGCTGCATGTAAGGACGTTAGCGCAATGGCATTTTTGGCAAAAGATTCGGTAGATACCGAAACAAATCACAATTTAGAACGAGTCCCACATCACGTTGCGATCATCATGGATGGAAATGGGCGTTGGGCAACGCAGCGTGGGTTGCCACGTTCGGCAGGTCATCGTCAGGGAACGGAGAATCTACGCCGCATCATCCGCGCCTGCGTGGAATTTGACGTGAAGATTCTGACGATTTACGCTTTCTCGACGGAAAATTGGCACAGACCGCAGGCGGAAGTCCAGCTTCTCATGCGGATTCTGGAAATGGTGATTGACCGCGAATTGGATGAACTGGATCGCAACGGCGTGCAGATCCGCCACATCGGGCAGATAGAAGGCTTAAGCCCCCGTATTCAGAAGAAAATTCACCAGGCTTGCGAACGTACAAAAAACAACACACGCCTGATCCTGAACGTGGCCTTCAATTATGGCGGACGTGATGAGATCGTGCAGGCGGTGCAGCATATCATGCGCGATGGCTTCGCACCCGAAGACGTGACCGAGGAGGTCATCAGTCGTTACCTCTACACTGGTGGCTTGCCCGATCCCGACTTCATCATCCGCACCAGCGGCGAATACCGCCTGAGCAACTTCCTCATCTGGCAGGGTTCCTACGCCGAATATTATTATACAGATGTCTACTGGCCTGATTTTGACAAAGACTGCTTCTATACCGCCCTGCAAGATTATTCCTCTCGCAAGCGGCGCTTCGGCAAGACGGATGCACAGATCGAAGAATAGGGGCGCTCATTCAACGTTGCGCAAATGCTAAGAGACTGCTTGCAACAGTCTCTTTTGCTTTTTATATAGGATTATCTTTTGAGAATACTACAGCTTGTCGAATAGGGCAATCTTTTTGCTTCTAAAAACAGGGTAAGCAGAAAGAATAAATCTAGTTGGTAGGTTATTTTTTTATCAGACTGTGATCATTCATATAATGAAATAATTTTTTTAATGTAAAACTAATGCCTAAATTATCATATTTTACAAGATGATCACCCCACACTTTTTCAACAATGTCTAAATTTTCGTATTTTACAATTTCAAAAAATCTAGACCATTTACATATTGCATATTGTGACCTAGCTATATCATGAATCCAATTGTAAATATTTTTATCGCTCAACGATGTTAAATCCCATTGATCGATACTGTATCTGTTAGTATTTATATCAACACGAAATGTCAACTCAATTATTTTCACTCTATATACTAGCATTTCAATGCGCAAACTTTGGATAGTAGCATCGGGCAAAGATATCTTAGGGTACTTATCAGGTTCCATAGGCCAATTATAGAAAAAATCGTTCCAAAAATATGGAACTACATCTAATCGATTATCACGATATCTTTCTTGATTTTGAATTATACTAAACCAAGTACAAACATCTTGAGCATACCCTGCTTTTTTTAGTTCATCAAACGTCTCAAGCCAAACCGCAAGCAAGTCATCTTCGCTAATATCATCTCTAATGTGTGTATTAGGAAGGATTACTTCTCCATCTAAAAGAAGTATTCGACGCAAAAAAATTCTTGCAATATCGCGTATCTTATAATTATACTTACCACCATATCCTAAATCTTCAGCAAATGATTCAAAGTAACTGACACTAAGGAGTTTAAATAGCTTTATAAAAAAATTTATGTTGATTTTTTCTTCTTTTACGTCAAAACAATTCATGTTTCCACCCTCATAAAATCACATAACACTTTGAAAACCTTGTTTTCAATTCATGTTAAGGGAGGACTAATAACCAGCCTCCCTTACCAAAAGTGCGCCCAAAGCCCCTAGATTTATCTATGGGGATGTAGGGCGCGTGGTGCATGTGGCTGGATTTTGTCCCGGAAATTGTCGGACAAAATACGCCACGCCACCACAGTTTGTGGTATAATCTGGATGTCGTACAGAAGCAGAATAGGCTCAGACGACTTTTGCAGTATTGGATGGGACGCATCCATGTTGCATAACGTAGCCCATTGGGGCAAGCGTGCAACAGAAGCCCCCGAATTTATTCGTGGGGAGCGTCACTTAAACTAAGTGCTAAGAGACTGCGCTCAACAATCTCTTTTGCTTTTTATATAGGATTATTCTCCTTAGCATATAAGGCATGAATCAAAGTAATTCATGAACAATGCTAGGGCTACCCCAATGATTGATGTCAAAAGGATTAGATATCTACTACACCTGACGTGATGACATTTAATTAATCGCAAAACAAATACACAAATTACCATGGATAAGTTAATATAAGAAAAATACCAAGTTAGATGAAAAACCTTAACAATGTGACCTGATTCTAATATTATTAAGAATGCACACGTCGCCACCACTAATCCTATACATAATGGCACAGGTTGCAAGAAGTTACCTAATGCCTTTGGGTAGACATTAGGATCAGCTGACATATGCCAAACAGCGAGCAAACAAACAACATACCAGACCGGGAGTGCTCCAAAGACTCTCAAAACCCCCCACAAGGATAGTTGCCCGTCAGTCACCTGAAATCCTCTAAGGGAGATTATAATCATTGTGATCGCGACCAGAGCTACCAAATGCCTTAAGGGGAAAGTAGCATAATTCTCGTCACCATCATCTAGATTAATTTTATGATTATATGACCCGTTAAACAAAAACAATGTCAATAATGGTATTGCAGCTACAATGGGGGACAAGAGTATCTTCAGAAGAATCGCCATTGCCATACGAAGTTAATCCTTAAAACCCATTCAGAATAGAGTGTAAAAGAGATTCAACTCTCTTTTACACTCAGTAGAGTAGTTTTCCTCCTAAACAGCATATACTAAAGACGGGAGACTACCCTACGCTAGCCTAACGTGAACTATGTGATGAATACATAACTAACTCTCTGCTTGAACAACAATTTGTGCAACACCTGACAATCATAGCCCTCTCATTTGCCACATCTCCGTTCGAAGGATTATCATGGGTTAGAAACCGAACCTTGATTCACCCTGGCACTGTCGCCGGGGTGTGCTTTGATGGGAGCCAGTATCCATGTTTGAGAATGTCGGTCAGGTGACAATTGGCCTGAGTGAACAGCAGTACATCGCCACAGAAGAAATCTCCACCGTGACCTTCCTCGCCCAGCAGTTGGGGAAACCCCTCCTGGCAGAAGGTCCCGCCGGGGTCGGCAAGACGGAACTCGCCAAAGCTTATGCACGCGCCACCGGAATGCCCTTCATCCGCCTGCAATGCTATGAAGGGCTGGATGAGAGCAAGGCGCTTTACGAATGGGAATACGCCAAGCAGATGCTCTACACGCAGCTTCTGCGCGACAAACTCAGCCAGATTCTTTCTGGCGCGGAAAGTCTCAGCGAAGCAGCGGATCGTTTGGGCGAAGAAGAAGATGTCTTCTTCAGCGAGCGCTTCCTGCTGGCGCGTCCGCTGCTGAAAACGGTCATGAGCGATGAGCGCGTCGTCCTCTTGATTGATGAAATTGACCGCGCCGATGCCGAGTTTGAAGCCTTCCTGCTGGAAATCCTCAGCGACTTTCAGGTATCCGTGCCGGAATTGGGGACGATTGTCGCCAAGCATCGCCCCGTCGTCTTCCTCACCAGCAACAACACCCGCGAACTATCGGAAGCCCTCAAGCGCCGCTGCCTCTACCTCTTCGTGGATTACCCGGATCATGACAGCGAATTGAACATCATTCGTATGCGTGTGCCGGAGATGAGCGAGAAGCTGGCATCGCAAGCGGTGGAAGTGGTGCAGAGCCTGCGCGGACTCGACCTGAAGAAAAATCCCAGTGTGAGTGAAACGCTGGATTGGGCGAAGGCGCTGGTGATGCTGAACGCCGATGCCATTGATGAAAGCACACTGGAAAATACGCTGACGGTGCTGCTGAAGCATGAAAGCGATGTTCAGAAAGCACGCCGCGCCCTGCTGCGTAATCAACCCAATGACCTCGATCCCGGACGCAGCAGCGGTCGCTATGGTCGCGGTGCATGGTAACGTGATTTTCGCGTGGCATTCATGGGGACACCGGATGAGGTATCCCCATACATGATCCCTTTTGGGTTGGGCGGTTATTTATTCACTGACCCAAGGAGGTTCGCCTCAGCAGCAGGAGAAGGGACTGGCAACCTGTGGCTTCGTCGCAGTGATGCGGGCGCTGTAGACACGCGGCATACCTTCGCGCACAGGCACAACCTTATCGGCATCAACCTTATCCACAATCTGGATGTTCACGAAACCAGCTTCGCGCATCAGCCCGGTATAGGCTTCTACATCAATTGCACCCGTCACACATTCTGACCACTTGTCCAGGTCAGCACGCAGTTCTTCGCTGAATTCGCCTTCGGTCACAATATCGCTGATGGATACGCGCCCGCCCGGTTTCAGCACGCGGAAGGCTTCTTTGAATACCGAGGCTTTATCCGGCGAGAGGTTAATCACACAGTTGGACATGATGACATCCACGCTGTTATTGTCCACGGGCATATCTTCAATGCGGCCTTTGCGGAAGTCTACATTGGTCACGCCCATGCGTTCTTTGTTGGCGTTGGCTTTTTCCAGCATGGCATCAGTCATATCCACGCCGATGACCGAGCCAGTTTCGCCCACACGCTCTGCCGCCAGGAAGCAATCAATGCCGCCGCCGCTGCCCAGGTCAAGCACCGTTTCGCCTGCTTGCAGGCTGGCAATGCTCACCGGATCACCACATCCGAGCGAGAGTCCGGTAACATCAATAGGCAGATTTTCCAGCATTTCGCCAGCGTAGAGGCTGTCGGCAGTCGTGCATTCCCCACCGTCTCCGCAGCAAGAGCCGCCTTCGGTTGCAATTTTGCCGTACCGTTCTTGCACGCCTTCGTAGATTGTCACATTGGTCGTGTTAGTTTCCATGTTTCTACTCTCCATTTATCGAAGTTTGTCGATATGTTTGCCAAAAAAAGAGCGGTGGAGTCTATTCCACCACAGGGATTTTGTCTACTGGTACGAGGTTCGCCGCATAATCCGGGGCAAATGAACGCACCAATAACCCGCAGCATGTCGTCAAATATTCCTGATTCAGGGTGTAGTAGCGATGCTTGCCTTCCCTGCGCACGAGAACCAGCTTCGCTTCTTCCAGCTTCTTCAGGTGATGACTGACGGTTGGTTGGTTGACCTGATGGTCGCTGCCATCGAGCTTATCCACAATATCGGATACGCTCAACCACACACAGCAGAGATGACTCATGATCTCTTGCCGTGTCTCGTCTGCCAGTGCCTTTGCAAAGGTTACAGTATCCATAGCCTCATCATATTGATATTTTTCGATTTGTCAAGGGATTCACTTTGGCTGCGTGCATTTCAGATTGTTGGCAAGTGACAACACTTCGGCCTACAGTGCCATATGCTGAAGCAACAAGAGCAGTGGGGATCACAGTGAAGGCGCTCTGACCTGCCGCACACAGTCCCCTTTGGTGGACTTGTCAGTTTCTAGCTGGATGGCTTCAGCCGCCAGCGGCACGAAAAACAGCGCGATACGAATTTCTTTGTGTCCTTCGTGCCTTTGTGGTTCAAATCGTTTTGAAGCAATTGGGAGCGCACACGGGACGCTCCCCTACTTCGGATTCAGCGTACCAGATACATCTGAATCTAAATTGTAGGGTGGCAATTTCGGGCACGACATGTCGCGCCCTACGGTAGAAACCTGGTTTTTGTAGGGGTGGATCATGATCCGCCCGCGCCAATAAACCTTTTTCCGTGATGCCACTATATCACGGCTGTGTGACTGCATTTGCCCGTTTGCGACGTGGCATTACCAGAACCGCCAGCCCCAAAAACAGGATCACCAGCCCCACCAGGGCGCTCCCGCTGAGGCGTTCCCCCAGCAGCACAATCCCCAGGATGGTCGCAGTCAACGGTTCCGCCAGGGTCAGCGTACCGACCACCGAAACCGGAACGGTGCGCAACCCTCGCCCGAAGAACACATAAGCCAGGCCTGTCGCCAGCACTCCCAGGTGCGCCAGCATAATCAAGCCACGCGGAGTCACCATCCAGCTTGTATCGACAAAGAACAGCGTCGGCAGCATCAACACCGCGCCGATGAAGAAGGCCACCGCCATCACCGCATCAGACGGAAGTTTATCTACCAGGCGACTGCTGAAAAGTGTCAGCACGGCGTAGGACAACCCCGCGCCAAGCGAGAGCAAAATCCCCAGTGGATCAATTAGCATATTCTCTCCGCCGGACATCACCAGCAAAGCGCTCCCAACGATGGCTAAGGCGGTTGCCAGAACCCAGCGGCGGCTGAGGGTTTCCCCCTGCACCAATGCGCCGAGCGCACCCGCAAACAGCGGCGAACTACCAATCCCCACGAGCGTCCCGACGGCAACGCCCGTCAGTGAAACTCCGGCGAAGAAGGTTAACTGGTAAAGCGCGGCACAGACTCCGGCTCCGAGCATGTTCCACGAGAACCACGCCGGATTGCGCTGGAAGTTGCGCCGCTGCAAGGCCAGCAAAAACAGCACCGCGCCGCCAATCACCAGCCGCATCGTGCCAACAGCCAGCGGGGTTGCGCCTTCGGGAGCCAGTGCCTGGGATGTCCCGGTGGTTCCCCACAGAGTCGCCGCCAGAATGATCCAGATGCGCCCATCAATAGCAATCGTTGAGGAAGTCGTTTCTGCTTTCAGTTTGGTTTTCCTGGGTGTCGTTCATGAAATGTTACAGTGCAAGCACTATCGCTCAAAATGTGGAACTTCTCAAGCACAGTTTTGCAGACTTGTTGGGAAAACCGAGAATCATTCTGGAACTATTTGCCACGCTGGAACGTTAGTATTCATAGGCGCTCGATCATGAGCTGCTGTCACATACACACAGGGAGAACGAAATTGAAGAAGCTCAGTATTACCCTCATCACAGTTGTGAGCCTGCTCCTGCTGGCAGTCATGCCATCCCTGGCGCAGGAAACTGTACAACCTAATACCATCACCGTGACTGGCACAGGCAGTGCGTCCGGCGCACCGGATATTGCCAACCTGGAAATCGGCGTGGAAACCACCGATCCTGATCTGGCAACGGCGTATGCCGAGACCAATGATCGCATCGACACGGTGATTGCTGCACTGGTCGAAGCGGGTGTGGCGCGGGAAGATATTCGCACCGTCGGCCTGAATGTCTACCAGGATCGCTACGGCGGCCCCAATCCGCAGATGTCAGAAAATGGCGAACCAACCCCCGTATACATTGTATCCAACAGCATCCGCGTAACGGTGCGAGACATTGCCAATGTGCCGACTGTACTCAACGCCGCCATTGATGCCGGAGCCAACAACATCTACGGCCTCAACTTCGGCATTGAAGATACGGATGCACTCGCCAGTGATGCCCGCGCCGCAGCACTCGAAGATGCGCGGCAGAAAGCCCAGGAACTCGCAGGGCTGGCAGAAGTTGAACTTGGCAGCATTGTGAGCATTGTAGAAACCAGCGGCGGATTTGATCCTTATAACCAGTACGCACTCGAGTCTGCTGGTATGGGCGGTGGCGGTGGCGCTACTATTGAACCAGGGCAGCTTTCGGTGAATGTACACCTGCGGGTAACGTTCCGCATCGGTGGGTAAAACGTGTGTAGGGGACGATTCATCAATCGTCCCTTATCATTTCATTATACAGTGTTGCGAGCATACCAGGGCAATCGCCTCAAATTTACCTGGGACTTGCAAGACAAGAAAATGATCAAAACGACGAACTCAACCGGGGATCAATGCACCAGACCGGGCGAAAACACGTTGATTTCGGACGATCCGGCGGATTATTGTCATCAGAAGAAAGAGTTATGGTTGTCGTTTTTGGCGTTTCCGGGCACGACATGTCGTGCCCCTACAGTCGGTGCGTAGTTTTTGTAGAGGCCGAACATATTCAGCCCGCGCCAATAAACCCATCCCTATTATCCCGCGTGGATCGACCCTACGCTTTTCTTCGTGTCCTTCGTGGTTCAAATCGTTTTGGTGCGATCAACCTGGTGAGCATACACGATGGCTTTTCAGAACTGACACTTTTGCTGTATTCTTCGTGTCCTTTGTGCCTTTGTGGTTCAATTGGTTCTGGTGTGGATGCTCTGGTGTAGGAGGCGCAGGCGTGGAACGGCGAATCGGGTGGGTTGCAATCGGGGTGCTGCTGCTGTTGACGGCGCTCTTCTTCTATAAACTGGCATTTACCGATTTGATCCTGGCGCGGGGTGATACCTACCATTATTTCTATCCATACTGGGATGCCCGCAGCGAAGCCTTCCGCGCTGGCGAATTACCCCTGTGGACGAGTGACATTTACATGGGTGCGCCGCTGCTGGCGAACCCGCAAATTGGCACTTTCTATCCCCCCAACTGGCTTGTGACACCCTTCACCGCGCCAGACGCGATTCGCTACAGCATTTTGCTGCACATCTTCTGGGCAGGGTTGGGCATGTTCTGGTTGTTTCGCGTGGCGGTGGATCGGCATTTGTGGCCTGGATTGCTGGCGGCAGCAGTCTTTGCCCTCGGTGGATTCCTGAGCGCTCATGTGGAGCAGATCAATCAGCTACAGGGTATGGCCTGGATGCCCTGGCTCTTGCTGCTCTTTCATCTCATGCTGCGCGGAAATCGGCGTGGATGGTGGGCGATTCTGCTGGCGATGGCCTGGGCGCTGCAATTATTCAGCGGACACACGCAGACGGTTTTCATGAGTGGGGTCATGCTTGGCTTGTATGCCCTCAGCACGGGAGTCACAGCAGAAGATGCCCGTCTGCGGCGGGTGATGGTTGCATTGGTTGCGCTGCTGGTAATAGCAATTCTCACTGTCTTGCTTGCCCTGCCGCAGTTGCTCCCCACGCTGGAACTCACGGGCATGTCCATTCGCGGCGGTGGATTCACACCACAGCAGGCGACAGCGTTTTCCCTTCCGCCAACCTATCTGGGACGTTCACTGCTGCCGAGCTATGACGGGCAGTTGTTCGGGGAATATGTGGGCTATCTGGGTGTGATTGGGTTGGGGTTGGCGCTGCTGGGATCGCTGCATTTCCCGGCGCTATCGTGGCGCAAAACCGCTTTCCCCTGGATTGTGCTGGCGGGAATTGGTTTGTTCTTTGCGTTGGGACGATTCAATCCGCTGTACCTGCTGCTGGTCAATCTCCCTGGCTTCGACCTGTTCCGCGTTCCGGCACGCTGGCTGGCGCTGTTTTCGATTGGGGCGGCGATGCTGGCAGGGCGCGGGATTCTTCTGCTGCAACTGCGGGTATCGCTGCGGCTGTGGCAGTATGCCGTGATCTTGCTGCCCCTGCTGGCGCTGATGCTGGTGGGAGCCTTCGCACCGATTGACGCGCTGGATGTGGTGGGTTCGGCGACACCCACAAATACGACGTTGATTCTGTGGGGCATGGGGTTGGTGGTGTTGGTGGGGATATTTGCCCTGTCGCGTGTAGGGGCGATTCATGAATCGCCCCTACGGATTATCGTTTTTGCGCTGGTGATTGCGGAATTATTCCTCGCCTCACGGGTGCTGCCCTATAACGATCTCGCGCCGCGTGAGGTGTATCTGGGGCAGCGGCTGACCATCAGCCAGCTATTGGCGCTGCAAGAAGATGACATTGTGCCGGGGCGTACCCTCAGCATCAGCCAACTGTATTTTGATCCCGGTGATTTGGGGACATTGCTGGCTCGCTATGAACGATTGGGCATGGATGAACGCGCCGTGCAAAATGCCCTGACCGCCGTGAAGAAGCAGGAGGTCTTATTCCCAGGACTCGGCCTGACCTGGGACATTCCCACGATTGATGGTTATGGCGGCGGCGTTTTGCCCACAATTTACTACAGCCAGTACACCTCGTTACTGCTGCCAGGAGGTTCGCTGCGCACAGCAGATGGTCGCATTGGGGAGATGATGTCGCTGCCGGAATGTCGCGGCGCGTGCATCCCGGATTTGCGCTGGCTCTGGTTGGCAGATGTTCGCTATATCATTACGGATAAAGTGTACGACGTGGTCATTGAGGGTGTGCGATATGATACCGCGCTGCAAGGTTTCTGGGATACCAACCCCTATCCCATACCAGACCCCGATGTTCAGGATTTTGCATATGATGAACTGCGCATCTTATCCACTGCGCCGCTGGCGGGATACGAAGACCGTGCGCAGGTGATCCAGGATGATCTCTTTCTGACAGCACTTGCACCGGGAGAAAACTACGAGCCAAGTCTGGATCAAGACAGGATGATTGCCGCGACGATTGTTGATACACGCACGGGTGATTTTCTGGAATTACAACCCACCAGAATTGAGCGCACGCTGTCGAGCGATATTAAGCTCTATACGCTGCCGCTTGAGTCTGCACGGGCGATGCTGGTGCGAGAGCTTCGCGTGCTGCCGGACGATTGGGAAGGGCATGAAGAAGCCCTTGGGATGCTCGATGCCAACATAGAATTCGTGATCCACAGCAATGATGGCGAGGTGCTGCCGATGGGCTGGCGGGATATTCCCTGGTGGGGGGATATTATTCGTTTTACGGAATACAGCGATACTCGTGTTGTGATTGAGGTAGCGAGTGAAATCAATACCTACCTTGTGCTGCACGATGCCCATTATCCCGGCTGGCAAGCCACCGTGAACGGCGAATCGGTTCCAGTCTATCGGGCAAATGTCATGTTCCGCGCTGTGCCTATACCAGAAGGCGAAAGCACCGTCGTCTTCGAATTTGTGCCGACGATGTGGTACGGCGCAATGGCGGCGGGTGGCGTGGCCTGGGTGCTGGCGTTGATCTTTGGCGGCGTGTTGTGGCGGCGCAGCACGATTTCACCAGAACAAATGCAGCAATCTTAAGTTGTGTTATGGTAGAGGTTGTGTTCTACTGAGTACGGACACAGCGCACTAGATTTCTGAGCTTTTTGGGGAAAACACAATGGAACATCTTAACAAACAATACCCCATTCCCAGTGAGGTAGAACTGCTTGCGGAAGTTTCGCAGCTTCTCACCGATGTTGATCTGGATAAGGTCCTTCAGAAAGTGATTGCATTAGCCGGACGAGTCGCAGGGGCTTCGCGTACCAGCCTGTTTTTGCATGAACATCAACGGCTAAATTGGGAACGGCTCATTACCATTCGTCCGCTGACCCCGGATCAAACCGTAGAGGTTGCTTCGCGGGTGCTGGATGAAGGTTTTGCTGGATGGGTCGTGCGCCAGAAGCAGGGCGCAATCATCAATGACACAGAACAGGATGAGCGCTGGATCACCTTCGCTGACGACACCTTCGAGACTCGTTCTGCGCTCTGTGTGCCTTTCTTGCTGGAAGGCAATGTGATCGCAGTGCTGACTCTGGTACACGAAGAACCCTATCATTTCCAGGAATATCACCTGCGCCTGCTGGAAATCATCGCCAACCAGGCCGCAATTGCCATCCGCAACGCCCAGTTATTCAACCACCTGGATGAGCAAAAGATGCGCCTGCAAGCCATCCTGCAATCCATTGGCGAAACCATGCTGGTGCTGGATCATGATGGCAATATTGAGATGGTTAATACCCCTGCCCTGGCACTGCTGCGGGTCAATTCCATGCAGGAAGTAGTTGGCAAACATCTGACTGATTTCGCAGCCCATGAAGATGCCCTGCATCCCATCATCGAAATCATCAAAGCAGATCTGACCGAGCATCAGGACTGGAAATTTGAAGCGCGTTCTGAGAAGCGGCAGATGGATTATCAGGTATCCATGTCCGTCTGGCGTGATCCCAGTGAACGCCGTACCGGGTACGTCGTAGTGATGCACAACATCACCGAACTGCGCGACCTTTCCCGCTTCAAAGATGAGATGCTGCAAGTCGTCAGTCATGATTTGCGCAGCCCACTCGCCTTGATTGCCGGCTACTCGGATATGGTCAAGCTGGATACGCCGGATTTAACATCTCCCGTGCATGATTATGTGGATCAGATCCGCAGCGCGATTGAGCGTATGAGCAACCTGATTGAAGATTTGCTGCGCGTGGAACGCATTCGGCAGTCCCCCTTGGAATTGCACGAGAGTACCGATATTGCAGCGCTGGTCAAAGTCGTGATTGTGAACATGCGCCCCTCGGCACAGGCCAAAGGCGTGATCTTCCGTTCTGAGTTGCAGCTTCAACAGATCCCGCGCATCGTCGCTGACCCGGTATTGATCCGGCAGGCGATGGAGAACTTCATCAATAATGCGATCAAATACACCGATGAAGGTGGGGAAGTGCTGGTGCGCTCAACCTATGACGCGGATTACTTCTACTTTGAAGTGACTGATACCGGAGTCGGCATTCCGGCGGAACACCTGAATTACGTCTTTGAAGCCTTCTACCGCGTGGATAGTGTGAAGGTCGCACAGAAGGGCAGCGGCCTGGGACTGAGCCTCGTGAAGAATGTCATCGCCCGTCATCATGGCGAAACCTGGGTGCGAAGCGAAGTCGGTGTGGGTAGTACGTTTGGCTTCAAGCTGCCGCTGAATCCGGCAGCAAACAGCTAGCCCAAACAATCTACACGCCTATACGTCGTATCGCCTGGCCTAAACGTGGGTTCGGCAGGAGCGAACCCCTTGTTTTTTTGGCGGCAGGATGTCAATGAAAAAATCCCGTCCCAAAGATAACAAAATATACACTTATAAAATTGTTATGGACTGTAAAATATCTTAATAACTCCTTCAGTGGGTTTGGGTCTTTTGTAGACAAGCCTTTCAATCCGCATCGCTCCACACCGCATAGACGCGCTGGCATTCTTCCTGCCAGCATAGGTTGATGTCCCTGCAATCACGCCCCATGCTGATTAATGCCTTGAAGAATCCCTGCCCTGGGATGCCTGTCGCTTTGGAAACCACCAACGCGCAAAGCATCCCGCGTCCGGCAGCAAGTTCTTCACGGCAAAGATCACGCAGCAGGGCTTGAAAAACATAAGAACCGGGATGCGGGGAAATGGTGCGGAGTTGTGCTGCAAGGTCACCATAGGGGATGGTGGCCTGTAATTTGGCAACACCAATCAGCACCTCGCGCATTTCAGCCTTCGCCGACTGCCACTGCTCCAGCGTGAGGCCGTATTTCACAGCATCAGTTCCATGTACCACAGCCCCTCTTTATCTTCTGCTGCTTCGTGGTGAAACCCCTGCTCTGCATAGAACTGAATCAAATGGCGCTGTGCCGGATCAACATAGACGGCAATTCGCTGAATGTTGGCATCTGCATTGAGGGAGTCTTCCACACCGTAGAGCAATTCATCTGCGATGGTGTCCCATGACCAATCAGGCAGCACCAGCAAATCATGAATCAGCTTGAGGTCTTCACAATCGCAATCTTCCAGAATCGGCGTGCCGAATTTGCAGAGGCCAACGATCTCGCCATCGCTGTCGGCAACGATCACGCTGAGGTTTTCGCTGCTGATGGCTTTTTCCAGGGCATCTGTGCGATACAGTTGTTCGTGTGCCTGCGCAGAAATTGCCAGCGCGTGCATAGCGGGGATGTCTTCCACTTCCGCAGGTCGAGTGATGATGGTCATAGGTCTACCTCGTTACAAATTTCGGTTTCGTAGGGGATATACCACTGTATCCCGCAGAATTTTACAGGAAACGAGCGACTCACTTCCCCATCGCCACCACCATTGCGGCGGCGTAAGTCTCCGCATGGGTCAGGCTGATGTCCCATTCTGTCAGGCCGAGTTCGGCAGCCAGTTGGGCGGCGGCTCCGTGCAGATGCAGCGTCGGACGCTTACGCGGATTATCCACCCGGATTTCAATCTCGCGCCAACTGACATCGCCAATGCCTGTACCCAGGGCTTTGGCAACCGCTTCCTTGCCTGCCAGCCGTGCCGCCAGGCGATGCGGTTTGTCTTCGCAGTCGGTGCGCTCTCCTGCTGTGAAAAAGCGATTCAGGAAGCGTTCTCCCAGTCGCTCGATGCCCCCCGCGACCCGTTCATGTTCAATGAGATCAATACCACAGCGCAGCACAGGCGGTTCCTCTCCTTGTCGATTCGTCACAAAATGCTACCCTTTGCAGGGTAAAATGAACAGTCGATCTTCAGCAGGGAAGTAACCAAGTGTCCTATCAATACGATGTTTCACCACGAAGACACAAAGGACACGAAGAAATGCGTAGGGTTGATCCAGCGGGTCACCCGAAATGCCCATTCTATTCGCAGAAAATCTTACCGGAACTGCTGAGAGTCAGAGGCGCAAAGGGATTTCTTTTTATGTACCGCTTCTGGGTGTGGCCTTTACTGGCAATATTGCTGATGAGCTGCCAACCAGGGACAACCACGCTCCCGACCCGTGCGCTGTTGGCTGCAACCAGCATCCCCACGCGCACCCCAGCGCCGGATTTATTCAGCACCGCGACGCCGACGAATGCGCCAACTGCCACAATCAATCCCATCAGTACCCCACCCCCGGCACAAATCGCGCAAATCACAGTCGTCACGGCAGGCGCTTCTCCCATCTTCACGCCCACACAGCCTGCCAGCGCAACCCCACTCCCGCCGATTTTCGTCTTCGGACGATCTGCCGCTGGACGCGAAATCCTGGCCTATCGCTACGGCTTCGGCAGCCAGATTGTGATGCTGGTGGGTGGCATCCACGCCGGATTTGAGGCGAACACGATTCGCTTGCTGGAAGAATTGCAGACGCATTTCAGCGAGAACCTGGGCGACATCCAGCCAGAGATCACGCTGATTTTCATTCCAGTGCTGAACGTCGATGGTGTGGAATATGGGCGTACCTTGCGCGGACGTTACAACGGCAATGGCGTAGACCTCAACCGGAACTGGGGGTGTGAGTGGGCAGAGCAAGCCTTCTTCCAGGATGAGTCCGTGAATCCCGGCACAGAACCTTTCTCCGAACCAGAGACACGGGCGCTCGGCAGTCTGATTGAACGCACACGTCCCGCTGCGGTGATCTTCTACCATGCGGCTGCGAATGGAGTCTTCGCCGGAAACTGCCCTACCGAGAATGATATTTCCGATGATCTAGGGCTGCTCTATGGGCAAGCATCCGGTTATCCATCCGGCGGCGTATTCAGCGATTATGTGGTGACGGGAAGCGCTCCGGCCTGGGTCAGCAGCCTGGGGATTCCGGCGCTGGATGTGGAATTAGCCACAGCAGACGGCACAGAATTCACACGCAACCTGAACGCCATCCTCGCTGTGCAGCGCTGGCTCATCAATCGCCTGCCGCAGTAAGCAAGCAAACACGAAGCCTCATGTAGTTCATAATGGTTTTCACCACAAAGATACGAAGGACACGAAGAAAACGGCAATTCTTAACTGATGTACAGGCTTATGAGCAGGATAGGATACTCAGGGCAATCGCGTAATGCCTCAGCATTTCGGATCATCAGCCGCAAAGTACATTTTTTGCGTACAACACACCCGCAAAATGCTTTTGCTGACGGCTGACAACTGATAGCTTACGCTCATCGAAGCTGAACGGGTTGATTGCAAGCTACTGCGTAACATCAATTTTTAGTTCAAATCGTCGGCGGCTTGTAGGCGGACTAGCAGCGGGTGATACGGATGGTCGCGCCATTGGTCGGCAGTTTCCTGGTGATGCAGCACCAGCCAGAGCGCACGCGGAGCAATTGACGATGTTTCCAGCAGTTCTGCGCCCCACTGCGGATGATAGCGGTAGACCGCAAAAGGCGCACGGAAATCATCCAGCGTACCCGGTTTGCTCCAGGAGTCATACAAGGACGGGGAAAATTTACGCAGCAGGACAACGGCGGTACGCTGCCAGATTGCCATACGATAGCGAATTTTGCCGATGTCGTGCAGCAGTGCCGCAACCGCCAAATCATGCGGGGTATTGGCTTGCTGTGCCAGCACCGCACGCAGCACATTCAGGCTGTGCAATTGTTCGCTGCGATCTAACTGCCGGAATAATGCAAGCTGCGCATCGTTTAGATACTGCGCAGCCAGCGCATAATCGACTTCCTGGGTGAAGGAGAACAGCGCCCGAACACCCTGTTGTATGCGCTGCAAGGCCGCCATACTTAACTGCCGAGCAGCAAGGCGCTGATGCGGAAGGTCGGTCCACCAATCAAGAAGCCAAATAGATCCAACTGCGGCACAGCGAAACTGAGCATCAACAGGCCGAAGAATACATACTGCGTGGCCTGCGCCCAGGCTTGCCAGGTGAACGCGGGTTCATAGAGCAAATTCGCAACCGGGCGGAGGCTCTGCCACAAGAAGGATGGGATTTGCTTCCTGGTCAGGCCGCGTCCGGGAAGGACTGCCAGCATCATGCGCCAGCCATCCAGCGGGAACAGCGGCAGCAAATTGAAGACAAACAGCAGCACGTTGAAGAACACACCATACGTCAGCAGCAGAGTGAAAAATTCAAAGAAGCGCGATTGCAGGAAATCAGGTCCCAGGCCAGATAAGAAGGAAAGGCCGGGTTCACTCAGCAGCAGACGGGTAATCAATGCAAAGAATGCTGCCTGGATCAAATTCGAGATTGGCCCTGCGAAGGATGTCCAGAAACTGCCCCAACGTGGATTGCGCATTTTGGCGGGATTCACGGGGACAGAACCGAGGATACCAAAGCCGATAATCAGGAACATCAGCCAGCCTACCCAGTTGATATGCACAATCGGGTTCGGGGTCAGGCGACCATTCTGGCGCGGAGTGGGGTCCCCCCACCAGTCCGCGATGAAAGCATGCGCGTATTCATGCCATCCCATGCCGAAGAATAGGACGATGCCAGCCGCGAGTAAGCCTTCAACTGAAATGTTGTTCATTAATAACATGGGACGTTGAACTCCATGCACATTTGCGATGCGATTGTTCGCATTATAGCATACGAGGTCTATCCCCTTGTGCATGTTTCGGATTAGAATTTGTCTCGTTCTAACGTTTTTGGTGGAATTCACCTCACCCCTACTCGCTTTGCTCGTTTTCCCCTCTCCAAATTGGTATCTATTCACGTATCCGTGAGAAATTTCGGATTTTGCGAAAAATGTACCTCACCCCTAAATCCCCTCTCCAAGTGGAGAGGGGACTTTCCCAGCCAGCTCTGACAAGTTTTGCTCCCCCTCGCCGGACGGAGAGGGGGCTGGGGGGTGAGGTGAAAAAGGCGAGAGTACCCCCATACCCACGACAATTCAGACTAAACCTGATGGCTATGGTCGCTCCTACAACATGAACTCCGTGTTTCATTGTAAAATCGCATCATTGCGCCCCTACGATTCACGAAGGCTTTGTGGGGATGAGATTTACCTCATCCGCTGCAACACCTCATGGATAGCTGAATAATTACCCAATTTGGAGAAGGGAGGCAAGACCGGAGGCCTGAAAGGGGTGAGGTAGAGTCATAAAAGACAACTCAGAAAATTTCCACCAATTCCGGTAGAACCAGGAATTGGTCATTCCGCACCAGCAATTGCCGCAAAGAAGCAGCCCCTGCACCTACTGCCGTAACCATCTTGCCAGTTTGGGTTTTTATTTTCGCTGCGGCAACATGGCGCAGAATGGTCTCGGTCATCCCTTGCTGAGAAGTATGGTTTCGCGCTAGATTACGGACATCACACGCTCACCAAAAGATAGCGAAGTACAGGAACACATGGTACATATTGGCATTCTGGCGCTGCAAGGCGCTTTCATTGAACATCAGAAGATGCTGGAAAAAGTCGGTGCGGCGGTCACACAGGTGCGGCTGCCTGAACAACTTCACGAACTGGATGGGCTGGTCATCCCTGGGGGTGAAAGTACCACCATCGGCAAGCTGGCAACGGCTTATGGTTTGATTGAGCCATTGCGCAAGTTCGCAGCAGAAAAGCCCACCTGGGGAACATGCGCCGGATTGATCTTCCTGGCGGATGACATCGGCGAATATGAGCAGCCGATCCTCGGATTGCTGCATGCCCAGGTAGATCGCAATGCATTCGGGCGGCAGCGGGATAGTTTTGAGGTGTCGCTGCCAATAGCCGGAGCCGCGACTGCGCCACCCTTCCAGGCGATCTTCATTCGCGCTCCATTGGTGCGCAAGGTGGGAGATGATGTTGAAGTCTTGGCACAATTAGCGGATGGTGGTATTGTCGCAGTACAGCAGCAGCACCTGCTCGGCACGGCATTTCACCCGGAATTGACGCAAGATTTGCGCGTGCATCAGTATTTTTATGATATGGTTGCAGCAACGAGTAGCTCTGTACAAAAGGGGACAGAAAGATGAATGAGCAGGATGTATTGAGCCGCTTCCGCTCGGAAATTCCTGGAGAATTCGACGACGAAGAGGAAGAGCCTCTTTCGCTAGAAGAACTAGCAGAAGAAGAGGAAGAAGAATACGACGAAGACAGCGGCAATGAGTCGGTGGACGACGAATTTGAATTTGACGAAGAGGAGGAAGAGGAAATCGACCTGGATGATGACGACCTCTTCTTCGCGGATGATGAGGAAGAGGACGAAGACGGCATCATTGAAGATGAAGGGTACGATGAAGATGACGACGAGTTTGACATCGACCTGGATGACGATGATGACGAAGGATTCGTTGATCTGTACGGCGATTCCTGAGCATTTGCCTACAAATATCGCGCTCTAAACCCCCGGTGAGCTACCATACTTCGTCGGGGGTTTTTGTTTTATGCAAGGTGTAGTTGATACAGTCTGTAATATGCAGCATTGTCAGTGTTTACAGAACCACTTTTGTTGCTGAGTAGCTCGTTTGTACCAGGGTTCACAGTCTCAATAGTTCGTACCTTGCTTTTGCTGCATACTGAAGAGAGAGACATCGGACTGGAACGAACCGGATGGTCTCTTATGGTCGCAAATATTTGGGGTTCAAGTGAGCGAGATAGCGCTGTTACGCGCAATGACTGCTGCGTTTGCATTCTTGGCATGCCCTGGAATGCCAATGTTCCGCCTGCCTCCTCATCGTTGCGTCAAGCATTTGCGGATTTCTTTATCGCATCTTTAACGTGTAGCGTGTAATTGTTCTTTGCGCAGCCTTTGCTTCAGGTATAGTATGGGCGAGTGGGTCTACCGTGTTTGTACAAGATCGTGCCAAAAAATTAATTTCTGGTTGTTTTTTTGGCAAGATCTGGAAACTTTGCGTTTGAAATCAGGTTTTTCTGTTACAATGCAGGGCGGGAATATGACAGATTGTTACAGCGCAGAGCATCGTTACTTGACCCAACACAGCCATGTGGCTTAATCAGATCGAGATTGTGATGAGGACACTCTCAATGAAAGCGAAACCGCTCCTTTTCGTTGTCACCCTCAGTTTACTGCTGGGAGCCGTCGCCGGTTTTTCTGTTGCACAACAGAGCGAGATGCCTCTCGTCATCAATAGCGACGGCGAGGAAGGAATCAGCAATAGTGCGCTGGTGCTGGTGATTGACATCAGCAGCAGTATGAATACATCGGTTGTTTTCAGCAGCACCATTGCCGCCGCACAAGATGTAATTACTGAAGTTGATGGGCAGATTCCCATCGCCATCGTCACGTTTGGCGACAGTGTTCAGGTGCTGCAAGAGTACAGCAGCGATACCGCAGAACTGACTGCCGCCCTCACCAATCTCTCCACCAGCGAAAGCGCCTTGCTCTATGATGGTGCGTTGGAAGGGGTGGAATTAGCCGCATCGTTGAATGTAGAAAACACAGCCGTCATCCTTTTCACAGATAGCGCTGACCAGGCACGCAGCGCCAGCGGTCGCAGTCAGGCGATTCAGATTGCACGCGGCAGCAGCATCCCGGTCTATGCACTGGCGTTGGAATGGAATGGCAGCATCAATGCCGAGACAGATTATTTGCTGGATTTGACGCGGGCAGGCAGTGGCGAACTCTATGAAGTCACCGTCGCCCAGGCTGAAAGCGGTGAAATCAGCCGCCTCTCGCTGGATGTCGTGGACGATTTGCTGTCTACGAACGTGATTACTCCCAACGATGAAGTGGGAACCATTGGTGCAATTGATCCGAGCACCGATACAGAACTGGTAACGACGGACGAAGAGGGAGAAATTGACCCCGACGTTAATTTCGGCATTGAAGAAACTCCTGCTCCTGAGAATGTCTTCGTGCCAGAGGGTTCGGATTTTGTGCTGCCCTTTGGTAATGTGCTGCCGATCAGCATCAATGTGGGGCAGTCACAAAACATCGTCCGTGCCGAATTGTCGATCAACCAGACCAAGCTAGAAACCTTCACCCAGGATGCAGATGAATACCTCTACGATCTTGATCTAGGCCGCTTGCGCCGTTCGGGGACGTACCGCCTGGTCTTCACCGCAACAACGGAAGACAACCTGCTCTTCGGTTCAGAATTTGAATTTGATGTCGTGATCCTCACGCCATCCGCCACAGAGACGGATGAAGAAACGGAAGAAGGCGAAGAGACGGCACAGAGCTTTGAACCCGTCGAAGAGAATACCGACCCCGAACTGCCACGGCAGGTACTGCTGTTTGGAGCCAATGATGAATGGGTTCCGGTGGATCGCCTTGATCTGGTGCTGACGGACGAGCGAGGACTCGAACTTTCCGCAAATCAGCAAGATGATCTTGAGTTGCGGACTCAGCAAGACTTACTCGCTATTCTGACCAGCCCAATCCGCTATTTGCCGCCGGAAGTCATTGAGATCTTCACGGCACAGCGCACTGGTTTCGTCACGGTGGTCATCATTGTCATGACGGCGATCTTGCTGCCACAGGGTTTGTTCACCGTTTACTGGATGACGTATACCTGGGTGGATGCTCGTCGCTTGCAGCGCAGTGAAACGCCGGATGAGTTTTACGAGCCGCATTATTCATTCACAGCGCTGCTGCCAGCGCGTCGTGAGGAGTCGGTGATCTACGATACGATCATGGCAACTGCCAAGATTGATTACCCCGAAGACCTGAAAGAAGTGCTGGTTTTGATCCGTGATGAAGACGATGATGAAACCATCGCGGAGACGAAACGCGCCATTGATGATTTGCGCCGTGGCTTTGAAGACCGGGGCGAAGCATGGCCCAATAACGTCCATCTCATCACCTTCACCGATGGCCCGAAGAACAAGCCGAATGGCCTCAACCGTGGCTACAAGGCATCTACCAAAGATGTGATCTGCATCTTCGACGCGGAAGACTCGCCGCACCCGGAAATTTACAACGTGATCAACACGGTGATGCTGCGTGACGATGCCGATGTGGTGCAATCCGGTGTGCAGTTGATGAACTTCAAAGAACCCTGGTTCAGTGCCTTCAACGTGCTGGAATACTTCTTCTGGTTCAAGAGCGGTTTGCACGCCTTCACGCATGAAATGCATGTGACCCCGCTGGGTGGCAATACGGTATTCTTCAAGAAGCAATCAATGGACTTGCTCGCAGCGCAGGATACCGAAAAAGGCTATCGCGCCTGGGATGAAGGGCTGCTGACGGAAGATGCCGATGTGGGCTTCCGCCTGACTTCCCTTGGGATGAAGATCACGATTGTGTACGGTTCGCGCCAGGCGACGCAGGAAGAAACCCCGCACAATGTCGAGCAATTCATCAAGCAGCGTACCCGCTGGTGCCAGGGCTTCTACGAAATCTTCGTCAAAGGGGACTGGACACGGCTGCCAACTGCGCGTCAGCGAATCGCGTCGATTTACATTTTGCTGAATTCGCTGCTGCAAGCATCCGTACTGCTCTTCTTGCCCATCGGTGTCTTCATCTTGCTGACGCAGTCTGTATCAGTGCCGATTGCGCTGCTATCGTGGATACCAGTGTACTTGCTATTCATCCAGATGATTATCAACCTGATCGGTATTCGAGAGTTCACGGAAGCCTATGGGCTGAAGCTGCCCTTCCTCTTCCGACTGCGCATGATCGTGTATTACTACCCGTACCAGATTCTGCTGGCAGCCGGGGCCATGCGTGCAATCGTTCGTTTCCTGACGAACCAGTCGGCATGGGAAAAGACTGCACACTCGAACCTACATCGTAAATCCGCAGCAGGAGGACACGCATAAATGGCTAGCGTGACGAAGAACGACGAGCATGCTGCACCCAGCGAAGATGCGGGGCAGCAAGTCATCGGGCGCTTCAGCATATTCTTGCTGATTATCGTCCTGTTAATCGCCGGGGTGACGCACTACGAGGGGATGATGCGCTTCCCCAGTTACCAGGATGCGGAAGGGGAAAATATCGCCAATGCCTGGGCGATGCTCAACACGGGCGATCTGACCCCCTATACGTATGCCTATGAAGAAGCGCCGACCAATACCTTCGTACTCGCAGGCTGGACATCGCTGCTTGGTGGTTTCGACCAGTTTGGCTTCCCGCTGAATACCGGGCGTGTCTTGATGCTGATCTTCCACCTGCTGAGTGTGGCGCTGGTGTTCAGCACGACGAAGAAAGTCTCTGATAACGACCTGGCGGCAGTGATTGCAGCGCTGCTATTCGCACTCTCTCCGCTGGCACTTTCGATTCAGCGGCGTGTGCTGGCGGATAACGTGATGCTGTTCTTCCTGCTCTCGTCGTTTTACCTGATCGTCGGCAAAGAACCGAACCTGTACAGTTATATGGCGAGTGCGATTTTCTTCGGGACAGCCGTCCTCACCAAAACAACAGCCTTCATCTTTTTGCCGGGGTTCCTCTATATCGTCAACATGACCGCACACCCGCACTTGCGCCGTTTTGCGGTCAACCTCTGGATGACGTTCAGCATCTTCTTAATATCGCTGTTTCCGTTATATGCCCAGATGCGACAAGAGTTATTCCCGGAAGGCTGGCTGCTAGGCGGCGACTTCCCGCATGTGAGCCTGGTGGAGCGTATTCTGGATCGCGGCCCCGATACGGGTGTCTTCCTGAATATCGGCAGCGGTATTGCGCCAGCATTCCGCGAATGGACGGATCTACAGAATATCACGGCTGACCCGGTTTTGATTTATGGTGGGGCAATCGCTGTGATTTTCCTGGCGGTGATGGCGGGGGATAACAAGCACTTACGTCCGGTTGCGGTGGCGGCGGTGGTCTTTGCCATCGGAGCCTTCCTCGCAGGGCGCATTGTGATCTCGGATATTATCTCGCTGCTGCCCTTCTTTGCGATGGCGTTAGGCATTGTGGTGGCAGTGGCGGCGAATCTCGTCAGCGGAATCGGGAGTTCCTTCCTGAAACCTGTCATCATGGGTGGGGCGGTGATGGTGCTGCTCTACCCATTCTGGATTTTCTACAGCGCCCGCATTGAATTGTATACGCTCGACCAGGTGCAAGATCAGGTTGATGCAGTGCAGTGGGTGCAGGATCGCGTGCCGGAAGATGCCTTCATCATCACGGATGCTTACGCTTTTGTGGCGCTGCGCGAGAATGGTTACCCGAATGCACATCATTACTGGAAGGTCGATACTGATCCTGATGTGAAGTTCACCTTGCTGCGCGATGACCACTGCGAGATTGATTACATCATCACCACGCCCCAGGTCATTGGTGATATTGACCTGTACCAGTTGGATCTGGTGCGGCGTGCGCTTGTCAACTCGCGTGTGTTGCAGACTTACGAGAACAATGGCTGGACGGTTGAAATTCGCCAGGTGACGCGCACGAACTGCGATGTCCGCGAAGAAATCCCGACCGAAGATGCATCCACGACAGCCGGGGATGGTGCGAGTACCACCGACTCGCAGTCTTCCAGTGAGTCTGCGCCACTCTCCCTGGATGGAGAGTAAGACCAACGTGCGCAAGGGTGGGGTTTTTCCCTGCCCTTCTGAAACTGGTTCTACCAGAATTGGTGGAAATTCACTGAGTTCTCTTTTATGACCTTGCCTCACCCCTTCCAGGCCTCCAATCTTCCCTCCTCTCTCCAAATTGGAGAGGGGAAAACGAGCAAAGCGAGTAGGGGTGAGGTGAATTTCACCAAAAACGTTAGAACGAGAAACAAGCTAATGGGACGATTGTACCGTGATCTGCAAAAAGATTAATTTTTCCCTCGATCTACCAACTAGAATCCTGACGTATGGTTACTATAGTGGATGATGTCGCTAGCGGAGAATTCCTTTTTCGAGCGTGGTTCGCGCCCCGCACGCACATTGAGTAGGGGAGCGTCACCCAAAACAACCCTCGCGGCATCGTCTGAAGTTTGCCATTTCGAAGAAACGTGAACACTGTACAGGGAGAATGTGAAGAATGCGTCAGATGTTTATTCGCCGACTGATGATTGTGCTGCTGTTTCTGGTGAGCAGCATTGGCTTCGTTGCAACAGCACAAGATTCTGGAACACGTCCTTTCCGTTCTGTGGGATATTACCTCTACTACAACGTATATGGGGATGGCATCCCACAATATACAGTTCACAATATCCCTGCCCAATTCCTCACCCACCTGATTTACGCCTACATCAACATCAGCGACAACGGGCAGTGCGTCTCGACGGATGAATGGGCAGATACCGGCTATCGCTATGAAGGGGATGGCGAAAACGAACGCCTGCGCGGGAACTTCAAGCAGTTGCAGATTCTCGATGCACGGCAGCAAGCCGACCTGACGATTATGATGTCCATTGGCGGCTGGGAAAATTCGCCCAACTTCCCGATTGTGGCAGCCGATGAACGCTCCCGCGAGCGTTTCGTCACATCTTGTATAGCCTTCATGCAGCAGTACCGCTTCGAAGGCATTGATATTCACTGGCGTTACCCGGTCAGTGGTGGCATGGAAGACGGCAGCGAAGCCGACCGCGAGAACTACAATTTGCTGCTGGAAGAATTCCGCCGCCAGCTTGATGAAGCAGGCATCGAAGATGAACGCTACTATGAGCTATCCATCGGCATTCCCGGCACGCCGGATTTGCTGGAAAACTACGACATGCCGGAGATCATCCGCTATGTTGATTTCATCAACATGCACTCCTACCAATACGCAGGCTCCTGGAGTGGCATCACCGAACATATCTCACCGCTGTTCATGAGCGCCTCTGACCCACGTTCACCGGAGACGCAGCCGGAATATACCATTGATGGCGCAGTGAATGAATTGTTCGATCAAGGGGTACCACCGGATAAGATCGTGGTGGGTGTGCCGTTCTTCGGGCAAAGCTGGGCGCGGGTGAACGATAATAACTTCTTCGGCATGTTCTCCGATCATGGCGGTGTACCGAGCCAGACACGCGGCAACGGTCAATTGTTTTACCGTGATATTGTGGGCTTCATGTTCAACGATACATGGACGAGTTACTTCGACCCGGAAGCCCGCGTTCCCTGGCTGTGGGATGCAAACGGGCGCATCGCCATCACCTACGAAAGCCCTGAGTCAATTCGGGCGAAGGGTGCCTATGTGGTCAACAACCGCATGGGCGGGATGCTCGGCTGGCAACTAGCCTTCGACGATGCCGATCATTCGCTGTTGAGTACGATGTATATCACCCTCAACGGGCAGCCGTAACCACAGAACGCTGTAACTACCATAGGGGTGCAATGTCTTGCATCCCTACAGGAAATTGTGCTGGTTTTATTTCCGCCCCACGAATGTCACCAACCGTCCCGGCGTGTTGTCGCGGGATGTGACTATCTGCGCCAGCCGATGCAGCACAGCATCCCCCCAGGGCGTACCCGGCATAGCGACGACCTTCGCCAGCGGTGTGCTGATCCGACGAGCCAGCGGACGCAGGATGCGCTTCCGGCGCTGTGCTTCTGTCGTCGGGAAATAATTCATCACACTTTCCCAATGCCCCAGAACATGTTCCAATTTCAACCCGGCAGATTCAATTGCATCCGTGTATTCCTGTAGCAAAAAAGCATGTTCCCCACCATAGCGATGATGCAGCGGGTGCTTCGCCAGGAACTTCGGCAAATCTTCCGGCTTGCTGATGATGTGTTCCCGCGTGGCGAGCATCACCCCACCGGGCTTGAGGACGCGCTGCATCTCCCGGCAGATCTGCGGCAAATCGTGCGCGTGGTGCAGCACCTGCCGCGCATACACCAGATCAAACGAGGCATCCGGGAAGGGCAGTGCTTCGCCAAATTCTTCTACTACCTGGATGGATAACCCGGCATCCTGGGCAAGCTGGCGAATGGCTCCCGCGCCAACCAGCGAACTTGGGTCAGGTTCCAGGGAAGTTACCTGCCAGCCGCCTTTCGCCAGCGCATAGGACGCAATGCCGCGCCCTGCCCCCACATCGAGGGCTGTTCCCGGCTGTGGTAGATAGCGCTGTGTTTCCCGCCATTCCGCACTGGCGGCAAAGCGCTGCGCAGATTCCAGCAGGGGATCATCAAAGTAAGCATCCCGCACCAGGGCAGCTTGTTCCGGTTGTTCGCGCAGCCAGCGGACGGCATCTTCCCAGGTGTTAGCGCTCATCTTCGCTCAATTCCTTGATTACGCGGGCGGGGTTTCCGGCAGCAATCGTCCAATCCGGCACATCCTTCGTCACCACCGAACCCGCGCCAATGATGGCACCTTCGCCGATGGTCACGCCTTTGAGGATGATGACGCTGGTTCCGATCCATGCGCCCTTCTTGATATGCACCGGAGCTTGCGGAGTCAGCGACCAATCCGCACGCCCACCCTGTTTCCATTCTGCGAGATCATGTTTGCGGATGCTGTAGCGGATATTGTGATTATCACTATCCGAGATGATGCAGCGGTAGGAGATCAGCACATCGTCTTCTACGGTGATTTGCCCCACGCAATCCAGAATAGTTTCACCACCGACATATACATTGTTACCGATGATGATCTGGCTGTGATCTGCTTCTGTCACCAGCGCCCCTTCGATCAAACAATCGTCACCAATGGTGATGCGGCTTTGCTCCGTGCGCTTGTTCAGCCGGGTGCGGAGTGTGGTATTGCGCCCAATTTGCACACCGGGGAGCGTGATTGGTTCCGGCTTTTTCGGCGTGAAGGCACGGCTGAGAATCGGCGGCGTGAGCAAATAGAGAATGCGTTTCAGGCTGGGCATGGTTCCTCATCTGGCACTTTGTACAACTTGTTCCCAGGCACGGATTAACTCGTATTCCGGTTCCATGAGTTCACGCAGGGCAGCAAGTTCTGCCTCCGTTGGGTGGTAGGTGTGCTGGCTCTTGCGCGAATGGCGATATTGCAGCGTGATATTCAGATCGCGGTTTAATTGTTGCACGCCATCTTCTAACGTCTCTGTGAATACCACCTGATTGCAGGCTTGCAACCCTGCCAGCCCTTCTTGAACGTCGAAGGTTGGCGAGAACATATACAGTTGGAAGAAGCGATGCTCTGGCGGCATCTGCTGCACTGTCGCCAGCAAATCTGCGCCAAGCCACTGCTTTTCAACTTCAAATGAAGGATGCGGATTAGACGACGCTTGATGATCCAGCAGCATTCGATAATGCGAAATCACCCGCTTCACCGGGTCACGCAAGCAGGTGAAGGTATAGGTGTGCGGTGGCAATGTCAATTCATGCGCAGGGATGTGAGAGAAGGCGTAAAAATAACGTCCTTCTTCGATCAAGCGTTGTTTCCACCCGACATAGATTTTCCCGTTGTGTACAAGACGCTGATGCTTCTCTCCCATGCGTTGATACAGGGCTTTGCCATCTTCGCCAGCAAGCCCCAGGAACATATGGTTCAGGCTGGTTCCGCCCGTTTTGCGGATGTGGTAGAAGTAGATGCGCCGATAGCCACCGGGGAAGCGATAGCGCTGGAGCAATGCAGAATGCCACGCATACCGAGTTCGGTAAAATGCGGAAGTCCGCAGACGCTGTAGCAAATTCATTTCAGATGCAGCTCCCTTCTCATGCGTTGGCGTAAGCGGCGCAGTGTTTGCTGCCAGAGGGTCGGTTTCGCAGGCGCAACATGACGGGCGATGTACTGGCAATATCGCCTGAAGATAGCGTCATTCACCTGCTCAGGAAAGTCCAACGGCTGGGGCAGTTGTGCATCAAAAACTTTATGCTGCTGCCAGTTCGACTGTTTTTTGCCATGCGTGCCGCTGCCATCGAAGCCTTCATTGGCGATCATCGACTGCCGCGAATAGACGACCAGCCCGCCCCGCCGCCAGATGCTGAACCACCAGCGAATCCCCCAGGAATCATTTTTCCCGGCAGCAGCGCGGCGGTACATCTCGGTATAGGGATAGGCTCCATTCAAATCGAAGGCGTGGCTGTTCTGTGGATTTTCCAGGATGCGCAAGGCTTCCGATGGTTCATGCTCGTACTGATCCCAGGCGCGTTTCCAGGTTGCCCATCCCCAGGTCGTCGCAACAGGGATCAAGAAAATCCCCGGCTGCGGATTATCCTCAAAGGCGAAGGTATAGCCCGAAACCTGATAGACGCGCTCATCCGTTGCGTAATGATCCAGCGCGGAGAGCATATATTCCAGGAAAGCCGGAGCCAGCACCAGGTCATCTTCCAGCACAATCACACGCCCATACTGCTCACAGAGTTCCGTCACGCCTGTGACGATGGACTTTGCCAGCCCATAATTTTCTTCGCGCAGGATGATTTCCGCACCGTGTTCTGCTGCCCATGCCTGCACAATCTCGCGGGTTGCCTGCACCGAGTCAGCATGTTCGGGCTTTTTGGGTGCATCGCAGTAAATCACCAGCGCACATTCATCTACACGGCGGCAGGCGGCAAGGCTCGCCAGCAAGCGCTGTGTATGCTGCGGACGGTTATAAGTGAAGATGGCAATGGGTGTCTGGGGCATCATTCAAACCAGCAAAAGAGGCGATGAGTCGCGCAAGACACGATACATCGCCCCGGAAAGCGCGTCAATTGTAGAGTTGGCGGCGGATCAGCCTTCGGTGACGCAGATCAGCGTTAGCGTAACCGGATCACTCTGATTGCCTGCTTCATCTTCCACGATCAATTGCATTTCCAGCGTCCGGGTTCCGTCCACCGCATCACAGCGGAATGTCACCGGAATCGTTGTACCCACAACGGATTGGCTGAAGAAACCATCTACCAGCGTCCAGCCTGTTTCGTCGCTGGCTTCCACGATGCTCCACAAGAAACGCGAGGCATCGCCATCTTCGTCCGTGTATTCAATTTCGGTTGTAGCAGTTCCTTCACCCACAATGACGATGCGGCTGGGCGTGACGGAAACCACCTCTGGCGCAGTGCCTGCTGTTGCGCCGCCACCCTGTCCCAGGTCTGCAAAGCTGGACTGGCATTGCAGATCAAAGAAGGCGGATTCGCTGCGATTGCCCTGGGCATCTTCCACGATGAGTTCAATGGATACCATTGCATCCACATTATCACAGCGGAAAGTTACCGGAATCGTTGTACCTACAATGGACTGATTGAAAAAGCCATCCGGCAGATTCCAGGAGGTATCTTCCCCCGCTTCAAATACTTCCCAGATGAAGCGGACTGCGTCTCCATCTTCATCAGCAAATTCAACGTCAACCGTAGCGCTGCCGCCACCTGTGATGGTGACCGCATTGGGCGTGAGCGAGACAATCTCCGGCGCAGTCCCGGCATCGGTTTCTGTATCGGTTTCTTCGTCCTGGGCAGCCAGGGGCAGGGCGAATAAGAAAAACACACAAAGGGACAAAAACAAACGTCGTTTCATCACACACTCCATTTCGGGTGGTAGGGGAATGAATGCTTGATTTGATTGTACCGCATGCCTTGCGCTGTGCAATTTAGGCCAAGAAATGAAGAAGGATTACGCCCGATTCACTATGCTCGTAATCCACTTTGGGCGTAGTTCGGGCATGCTGGAAATCCGACACATTTTTCTGCATGTGTGTTGACTTATCTTGAAAAAAGTCTGTCGCCAATGGGGGAACTATTTGGTGTATGAATACCCGTTACAGTCGAAAGCTGGCGACAGACTTGTGTATAGTTGCAGAATTGTTGGGATATATGCTATGACTGTCTGCGAGTCATACCTGGAATACCGGGCGATGGGGCAGGTTGTATGCATTCTTATGGCGATAAGTTCCTGTGCTGGCACAATGGTCATTGATGAAGCTGGCGGCGACTGACTGGATAGCTTCCACGGCTAGCGATAGGCACTCGCTGTACCCAAACCGAAGCAGTAAGCGTGTTATGATTTTGTCAAGAGATTGCGTACTTCGGCCTATGGTCTCCGATATTCGTGATAGCATGTATCCATCTACCTTAACAATTGATGTGTGCAGCCCTGTATTGACAGGAGCGATCCGATATGCAGCTGCCGAACCTGCCTCAATTCACGGAACATGCTGAACTGCGAATGATCCAGCGCAATTTCACCAAAGACGATGTGTACTACATCCTGGAACAGGGAGTTGCGACACACAGCGCAGGCGTAATTTTTTGCCAGTTGAGAGAGAAAAATTTGCCGAGAGAGGATCGTTCGGACGAGCGGAAGCGCAAATTAAGCGGGAGCGAAGTGGTACTAAGCCCCTGCAAACAATGGATTTTGACGGTATACCACGCACGAGATTTCAAAAAATCACGGCGGAAATCCAAACACAATTACCGCAAAGGCGGGTATCGCCCCCGTTGTTAATGTGCATCCTATTTTTTAGCTAACCCGCTCTACACTTAACCTGACCACTAATTGGTTGCGCACAGCATTGTTGAGCCTTGTTTGAAAGCGGTTTTCCATCAATAGCCCGGAAAGCCGCTTTTTTTGCGTTATGATAGACGTACACACAGTCCCCTGTGGTGGACTTGTCGGTTTCTAGCGGGCTGGCTTCAGCCGCCAGCAGCACGAGAAACAGCGCGATGCGAATTTCTTTGTGTCCTTCGTGTCTTTGTGGTTCAAATCGTTTTGAAGCAATTGGGAGCGCACACGGGCGCTCCCCTACAAGTTTGATTGGATGGTTGGATGTAGCACGCCAAAATCCGAAGTTGCCAAAATATTGAAATGCACCCTGCCTGCTGGTGACGTTTGACCTAACAGACCTCAAGTGATGGGCAAAATCTATGTTTACCCTCGTACAACAATTTGAATTGTCGTTGCTGCTGCTGCTGGCACTGCTCTTGAGCGCATTGCTTGGCGCTGACCGAGAGCGCCGCGACAAAGATGCCGGACTGCGCACACACATGCTGGTCGGGCTGGGATCGTGTTTGCTGGCGATTGCCTCGGAGAATGCCTTTACTGGCGGCGACCCCAGCCGTATTGCCGCCAGCGCCATTTCCGGGATCAGCTTCCTGGGGGCGGGGGTCATCATCGTCCGGCAGAACCGCGTCCATGATCTGACGACGGCGGCTTCCATCTGGGTTGCAGCAGCCATCGGCGTGATGGTGGGCGGCGGCGGCTGGTTGATCGCCATTCTCGCCACGCTGATGGCCTGGTTTACCTTGTTTGTGCTGCACCGCTTTGAACAGAGGGTTTACAAAAAAGATCAAGAAGACGACGAAGAAACGTGATCGAGGCTGCGTTTCAGGGTATGGGCGCAATGATGCTTCTCTAGAATTGAATACGAAGAATACGTCCTTTGTCACCCATCCCTAACCAGGCTTGTCCGGTATTATCTTCGAACCTATCCGAAAAATGGTTCCTATACAAAAACCTGTCGTAGGGATTCGATCATGTCGAACCCGGTTTCAGGCCACCGGGCGCGTCATGGATACGCCCCTACAAGAATTTTCGGACAGTAGTTGTCATGTTTTTGCGCTGAACAGTTCTCGCAGCAAATTCGGTGCGGAGCCTTCTACGTATCGGTGCTGACTTCATCCCAGGGCAATTCTTTGTACCCCGTCAACCAGTTCAGCGCGTAATGTCGTTCGTAGATGACAGGCAGCAGCATATTGCGCGGCGGCTTCTTGCCGAACAACTCTGCATCCACCAATGCCCAGTGATAGCGGTAATACAAATCGGTCATGTCGAGGAGTTCGGTTGCATGCCGCAAGTTGGCATCTAGCAAGAACTGCTCTGCCGAGCGAGAATCAATGACCTCATAGGCGCGTTCCGGCGGCGCAAAATTATTGGGGAAATTCAGGCGATCCACAAAGCCCAACGCCCACAACAACAGCCAACAACTTTCCAGGCGCTGGCTGAACTTAATGACGATGTATTCCGGCGGCTCGTCATCTTCGGCAAATTCCCATTCGTCCTCTGTCACTACGTCTTGCAGCTCGTACTGCTGTACTTTTTGCTGGAACCAATCATAAGACTGCCCTTCCGCACGGCGCGAAATCAAGCTGAGGACGATGGCGCGTTGGGCAGCTTCTTCAGTGCTGCGCAAGGTAACCAGGCTCTCATCCGGTATCACGGGCAAATGGGGAATGAAGGGAATCTCTTCGTGCTTTAGCTGCTTGATGCTGCGTTTCTTGCGCTCAATCGCGGGGCCTGTTTCCAGGTCAACCTTTGGCTGCTGCCAATACTTCAGCTTGCTATCCGCCGGGCCAATTTCAATATTGCCGTTCTCGTTGTAGATCACGCCGTTGGCGACCATCAGCGCATAATCATAAGACTCCATAATGCCCTGTACGAGATGCTGTGCCTTGCGGTCTTCGTCCCAATCCGGCGTGATGGTGCAATCCAGAATTTTAATCATGCGCTCGGCACGACGCAGGATTTTCTTCGCCTTTTTGTCGTGGCGGTCAGCCAACCAATCCTCGACTTGCTCCCAGATGTCATCGATTCGGCTCACCAGCACATCCACCGGCGGCACGCGAATTGCCACCTGAACATCATCCCAGGTGACATCATAACCAACGATCTCGCTGCCATCGCGCACAACCCGGACATTCTCTTTGCCCGTCAATTCATAGAGGTCTTCCAGTGAAACCATGTCATCATCTGGCGCGAGAATCGCAATTGTATCTACCATGTACCTAACTTTCTGCTCTCCCAAATCAACCGCTAGCATAGCGGAACGAACACGCCGGAACAATCCACAGCGGCTTAGATGGCCTCATCCCAGACGGATTTGGAGCGTTCGTTATTCGTATCCGCGTCTTCGGGTTGCATCGGCAGCAGTTTCTTCTCGAAGAGGTACAGTATCACAAACCCGGTGATGATACCCTGTGCCAGCACTGCCCCCATGAAATACAGAGGGCCAATGTCATAATTGTTACTCTGCGATGCCAAACCGCCAAACACCATCCCGGCGACAACATTCCCCAGCACCCAGAGCCAACTATCGCGCACTGCATGCCGCAGCGCCTGCCACTGTGCAGCGCTGACCACCAGCATAAATACCGCCATCGCCAGCGAGACCGACCATTGATCTGCAAAATAAATTCCGACCGTGATTTCCATTAGCAACCGCAAACCACCAAGGATCAGCGCACCCATAAAGCCACCCAGGACAGTCCAGAACTGCCAGCCATCCGCCGCCCAATACAGCCGTGTGCGCAGGAGCCAGCGCTGCAACTTGCCCACTACCGCCGCAATAATCACACCGCCGAACAGCAGCATTGCGAACATGAAGAGCGTATCCACCGCGTCATTTGTATAGGGAACCGGACGCAAAATATTGAAGAACATTCCGGTGGGGACGAGGATGGCAGCCAGTGCGACCACAGAAAGAGGCCAGACGAAAAATGCACTCGCGCTCCACCAGAGGAGGAAGGGAATGGCTTTGATGTGGTAAAGATTGTTGTGCATGTGCCTGTATCCTGGGGAACTACTTTTTGGGTTCGGATGTGGTATGTGGACGATCTAACCGTCAGACCACAATTTCATGATAGCACACTCTGCCCCCATCATTTCTCAGGATTGGTTGAGCGTTCGGCAGTCGCATTGATACTTTTTAAAGGATGGGACTCACAGGCTCATATAAAGGGATAGGCCACTCAGAGCCATCGGTTCGCTCTCAGCATTTCAGCTTGTCATCTGCAAATGACATTTGTTGACTACATCCTGTTCGCCAAACATCGTTTTGCTGATGGCTGATCCGCTGAGAGCCTGTTTGCTAAAACCGACAGATCGCCGGAAGCCAGGGCTACGCAGCAGCAATGGTAAACAGCGCGAAGAAGATCACTACATCCTGCAAGAAGTGAATGAACCATGCCCAGAAAACACCCCGCGTTTCTACGATGGATTTCGCCAGCAACCAGCCCAGGAAGCCCGCCATGATGGAACCCAGAACGCCGCCGGGTGTGCCGAAGTAATGCGGGATACCAAAAACCAACGCGGAGAGTATGTAGATATAGCGATTATCGAGCGTGCCATGCAGCCCTACCACAACCGTGAAGCGCGTGAGGGCTTCTTCTACAAAACTGTTCACCACAGCAAATAGCAGCGCCCAGGGCAAAACCACCAGCGCGGCAAGGCCAGGCAGCTCACCCCCAAACACGTTGAAGAACAAGAAGGCACTGGTTGCAATGGTGACGATGACAGCGAAGGACGTTCCCACACTACGCCATGTATCTTTGGCATTAATGCCCAGGAAGGAAACGGGTTCGGGGTGTGTGGATTGATCCCCAAAGCGGGCGAAATGGCGGAACTTCTGGGGATACAGCACATAAAGAATCCCCAGTACACCCAGTGCCAGCACGAAGGTCAGGCTCTGGTAAAGGATGTTCGCGTTGATGGCGCTGTTCTCATGTAGTGAAATGCCGGATGAATCCACCAGGGCACGCGCCACAAATAAACCCGCAACACCCAGGGCGGCGAGTCCGACGGAAAGCCAGGGGCGCAGGCTGTTGTGGGATGTGTACGTTTGGGGTTGGTTCATGATGATTGCCTCCTGTTGGTTTCTGCGTCCGTTAGAGTTTCTCTTCAATGGTGGCGATGGCTTCTTCCAGCCAGCGCAGCGATACTTCAGTGGAGAGTTCGCCATAGCGCCGGGTCAGTTCCCAGAGAATAGCATCTCGTTCTAGCTGCGGTTGGGCGGCAGCGGCTCCTGCAATTTCCTCTTTCACATCCTTACTGAGGGCATTCAGCGCCTGATTTAACAGCGCTTTTTGCAGCCGTAGCTGCGTCAAAATGGTTTCTTTCTCCAGGTGAGCGCTGAAAAACAACTTCAGCAGAACCGTATCCTTGGTTTGTTCCAGTTCGGTGACTGGCTGCGCCAACCACTCTTGCAGCACAGCCCGTCCTTCTTCCGTGATCGAATACACGCGGCGATCCGGGCGATCCTGTTGTTCTTCCACAACGGAAGTCAGGTAGCGCTGGCTTTCCAGCTTTTTCAATGTGGAATAAACCTGGCTTTGTCTGGCATACCAGAAGTGTGCTGTTGATGTCTCCATGAAGGTTTTGACTTCATAGCCTGTCATGGGTTGATATGAAAGAATTCCGAGCAAGGCATATTGCAGCATATTCCTATCTGGATACCCCTGTATTTATATTCCAATATTGGAATACAATTTACGGAATATGCCACCAGAAGTCAACCAGCTATCGCAGGAAAAGCGCACATCCTGACAATTTATTGACAAAATGTGCAACGGGGGTGCAGGCCTGCGAAACGAGAGTCACCCGATTTCTCTGATGTGTTCTAACGCGCTTCGTGGACTGTAGCTTATGTGTGCTTCATGTGCAGTTCATACGGTCAGGTCACGATCACCAATCATCTATCGAAACCGGGCGCAAGACCAACTAAGGACGGGATCACACGCCACCCGCAACATTCCAGACGCGGCTATACATCCACAAGGGGGAGACCATGACAGACACAGCACAGCAGGTTATCGTAGAAGGAAGCGAAGCAGACGCGAAACAATTTCGTCGTCGTGTACTCACTGCCGTCGGAATTGTGGCTGGACTTGCCGTGCTGCTGCTGTTTCTGTATAGCACCGCCAGCGTATTGCTGCTTCTGTTCATTGGCCTACTGATCGGTGTCGCACTGCGCACAGTGAGCCACTGGATCGCCAGCCACACACCACTATCCGAGCAGATTTCGCTGGCAGTTGTGGTCATTGGGGTTGTGATCCTCATTGCCCTGCTAGCACTCCTGATCGGTCCCAGCCTCGTCACCCAGATTGACCAACTCATCCAACAGCTACCTACTTCGCTGCAACAGATTGATGACATGATTTCAAAGTATTCCTGGGGGCAGTGGTTGGTAGATGAAATGCCCACAAACCTACGTTGGGGGCAGATTGTATTCGGTGAGCAGGTGAATGTTTTCTCCCGCATCACGGGGATTGTCTCTACTTCCATATCAGCATTGGGGAATTTCATCTTGCTGCTGTTCACAGCGCTGTTCCTGGCAATTGAACCGCATACTTATATGAGCGGCATTGCCGAGCTAATCCCGCTTGGGTATCGCTCTCGTAGCAAAGAGGTCATGCTGGAAGTAGGGAATACACTTGCGCAGTGGCTGCTGACGCGGGCAATTTCGATGGTGGCAATCGGCATTATGACCACGCTTGGCTTGATGGTCATCAATGTTCCGCTGGCATTGAGCCTGGGGATTATTGCCGGGTTGATGGCCTTCATCCCCTTGATTGGCCCCTTCATTGCGGTGGTACCTGCGGCGCTGGTTGGCCTGCTGCAATCGCCCCAAACAGCCCTCTGGGTCATCCTGCTGTACCTCGTCATCCAGAGCATTGATAATTACGTCCTCACGCCTATCGTCGTCAAAGAGACGATTCGCATGCCACCTGCCCTGATTATTCTTTCACAGTTGATCTTTGGCTTGCTATTCGGGCAGTTGGGTTTAGCGGTGGCTGCACCATTTGCCGCTGCGGCAATGACCTTCGTCCGGCTCACGTATGTTCAGGATTTCCTGGAACACAAGGCTCAGAACCGATCATGAGAAATGCCGTGACTACCCTCACGGCTTCCATCCCTGCCCTTCTGCGATGACAAAACACAACGCTGACCATTCTTCGAGCGTCAGCGTTTCGGCGCGGCGTGTGGAATCAATCCCGGATGCGTCCAGATATTCTTGTGCCTGAGCGGATTTCAACCCCAGGCCACCCGCAATTGAATTGCGCAATTGTTTGCGCTTCTGGCTGAACCCTGCCCGCACGACGCGGAAGAAAATTCGGTCACTCGGCGCGGGAACGGCAGGTGTTTCGTAAGTATCCACGCGCAAGATGGCACTATCCACACCCGGACGAGGCCAGAACACCGCCGGGTTGATCTTGCTGACGAGCGTTGGTTTGCCGTAATACTGCACACTCACTGAGAGAATGGTCATGTCACCGGGTTGGGCGCTGATGCGCTGGGCAACTTCGTACTGCATGGTGATGACCAATCGTTTCGGGCGCGGTTGATTTTCCAGCAGATGTTCGAGAATCTGCGTTGTGATGTAATAAGGTACGTTGGCGACGACGATAAAATCATTGCCACCCACCAACCCCGGCACATCGGTTTTCAGCACATCCTGAAATACAAAATAAACATTGCGCGTATCTGCAAAGCGATTTTCCAGCATCGGCTGTAGGCGATCATCCAATTCAATCGCCATCACATGCCGCGCCGCATCTGCCAACCGTGCCGTAAGTGCGCCTGTGCCGGGGCCAATCTCAACGACAGTATCCTCTGGCATGATTGCCGCAGTGGTCACAATCTTCTCGATGATATTGGGATCATGCATGAAATTCTGCCCCAGGCTTTTCTTGGGGGAAAGTTCATAAGCTTCCATCATCGTCTTGGGATTCATGGCGTATTCCTTTCTGTCAACCACCGGGCGGGGTTGCGGCACTAAACGGAAACGGTTTGCGTGGTCACAACACCACGAGCATAACTCAGAGTCGCACAGAATCAGAGGTGCAGAGCCGAACCCGTCTACAGGCCATTGGGCGCGTCGTGGACACGCCCCTACGGGATTTCTCGGATAGTGCCTTAATCCAATTATCCGACCACAACATCCAGGACTGGACGCTATTCCCCCAGTTCGATTTCGTTACTCACCAGGCCTGTCAGCAGATCAATGCAGGCTTGTACATCGCTCAGGTCAACCGTTTCGCTGGTAGTATGCACAAAGCGAGTGGGGATGCTGATGCAGCCAGCCGGAACCCCTGCCCGTGCAATCTGGATTGCGCCTGCGTCTGTGCCACCACCGACCAGCAACTCACGCTGATAGGGGATTCCATTTGCTTCGGCGCGGTTCACCATCCAATTCACGATGGCCTTCGGCACAATCAGCGTCGAATCATGCACTTTGATGGCTGCGCCGCCGCCCAATTTCACCGCCATCTTGCGATTTTGAATCTCGTCCCCGGTTGCGGTGATGTCCAGCGCAATGCCTACATCCGGGTCAACCGCATGGGCTGCGACCTTTGCGCCGCGCACGCCAACTTCTTCCTGCACCGTGAAGACAAAATAGACTTCGTTGGGTGTGCCTGTCTCGCGCAATTTGCGCATGGCTTCGATGGCTACCACGCAGCCAATGCGATCATCCAGCGCTTTTGCAATGACGCGGTTGCCGCGCTGCTGCGTCTCCCGCCAGAAACCCGCCGGGCTGCCTTCCTCGATGGTGCTGCCATTTTCATCCTGCACATCAATGAAGAAGTTATCGACACTGGTGGCGCTGGTGCGGCCTTTGCCGAAGGCATCATGTGCGCCGATTACGCCAATCGTGCCATCTTCAAAGCGTACCCGCGTGCCGTGCAGCGCCGTATAGAGCAATCCGCCGATGTTGGTGAAGCGCAGATAGCCGCTGTTCGGCTCGGTGTAATTCGCCATCACGCCGATTTCATCCATGTGCGCGGCAACCATCACACGCGAGCCACCTTCCCCCACGCGGCAGATCAAATTCCCCAAACCATCCACATGAATTTCATCCGCTAATTCTTCAACTTCTTCGAGGATCAACGCACGCACCTGATGTTCATAGCCGGATGGCCCCCAGGCTTCTGTCAATTTCTTGATGAGTTCAATCACGGAATTATGCTCCTCATAATCAACGTTGGACATTCTCAGAAAAAAGCATCAACTTACGGTCGTTCTGCGTAATAATAAAATGGATTACCCACTGCTTCGATCTCCGCTGCTAACTGCGGCACATCGACATATCCTTGCAATAAATCCGGTTCTGATTCGGCGAGTGTGAGGACGATGCGCATTTGCAACTGCTCACCGCCATGCCAACCATCATACATCTCTTCATCGCTGCCGCCGATTACATTCAGATCCGAAAAATCGTAGAAGGCGAATTCATACTGCGCGAAGACATCTGCAAGCCGCGCCTGCACCAGGGGTACATAGGCGAAATCTGCCGCTGTGGACAGTTCTGTGTAGATGAACGCCTGATAGGGTGGCAAATACCCGATTACCTGTATGCCCTGGTCAGCAGCCAATTGCAGAATATGTTCCACATGTGCAATGGAATCTTCGTCAACTGCCATCCCCGCCTCATAACGGCTGCTGCGTTCTGCTAATTCCTGGCGATGTGAATCAATCCCCTTCGTGATGTTTTCCGGCGTTAGCAATGCATTGTAACGGCTGCCATCAATGAAGAAAGAAACATTGTGCTGCCAGATGGTCAGGCCATAGTGAGGCCATGCTGCCCCAAAATTTTGTTGGATGATGTCCAGCGTCTGCGAATGTTCCGTCACCCAACGCTGACCAATGGTGCGAACACCGCCGATGAGCTGATCGATATTCATGTCCCACGAGGATACCACCAGCGGCAGATTAAACCCCGTGCGCCACTCCTGTTTGTCTGCGTTGAAGTCCGGCAAATCCAGTTGCAGCAGCAAAACAGGGGGCAAGGCATCATTCGCTGCCAGGGCATCAACAAATTGGCGCAGCTCATAGATCGTCGCAGCACTGAAAGCCGCATTGAAGAATGCATCTGGCTGGCCTGTGAACATTCCGCTGCGCACATACAGCCCCCGCGATGACCCTACCAACAGCACTTCCGGTCGTCGTTGTAATGCCCCTTGCAGCTTGTAGTTGATCTCCTGGGTACGGCTCCAGAGGGGTTCATAAAATCCCGGCGTGCTGGACGGCATGCGCAGAACCAACCCTGGTGGGATGGCTTCCCCGACGAGCAAGGCGCTACCGAACAATCCACCTCCTGCTGCAACCGCCAGTGGTATGACAAAAATCAGGAGCTTGAGGAAAAACCACTTCCGCTGCGTTGCCTGTCGCGCATCACTCACTCGATTGTGTCTCCCCATGCTGCTGCACAAAAATGTAGAAGGGGTTATCCGAAGTTGTAATGCGCTGTTCCAGCACATGCGCATCCACATAAGCATCCAGGGCTTCCGGTTCAGCCAGAGTCAGCGCCAGCAGCACGCGCATCATCAAACGTTCACCGCCGTGCCAGCCATCATACATTTCAGCATCTTCTGCGCCAATGCTCGCCAGGGCTGTGTAGTCATGTAGGGGGTATCCATAGGAAATGAACACCTGTGCCAACCGATCCTGCACCAACGGCACATAGGCAAAATCCGGGCTGGTGCTGATTTGCGTATACACTGAATCCAGGTACGGCGGCAAAAATCCGATCACCTCTGTACCGTGTTCGGAAGCCAATCGTAGGATACGTTCCACATGGGCAATCATGCCTTCGTCCACGCTAGCCCCTACCTCATAACGACCTTCGCGGTTCGCCAACTGCGCTTCATGCCCTCGAATTTGCTGCGCGATGATTTCCGGCAGCAACCGCCCGTTGTACTGGCTGCCATCCACCATAAAACCGCGGTCACGCTCCCATACAGGGAAACCCCATAAAGGCCATTCGCTGCCCAGGTTATGTGCCAGTTGATCCCACATTTCGGGCTTTTCATCGCGCACCCACTCTTGCCCGACATTGCGCATCCCGTCAATGACTTGATCCCAGTTGCTCTGCCAGAATTCGATTGGGGGAAACTGCTGCTCTTCTGTGCGATGCTGGACGCGATCTCCATTGAAATCCGGCAAATCCAATGACAGCAGCAGCACGTCGGGAAGGGCATCCCGCGCCGCCAAAACCTCTACCACGTCGCGCAGTTCGTCAATGCTGGCAGCGCTGAGGGACGCATTGTAGAAGGCTTCCGGTTCTCGGTTGAACATCACGGCTCGTAGGTGATAGCCCCGCGACGAAGCCAGCAGCAGCACATCCGGCTGACGCTGCAACGCTCCATAGACTTTGTAGGCGATCATCGCGCCTCTGCCGCCGCTGGGTTGATAGGCTCCTGGTGCATCTGCTGAGAAACTGAGTTGGTAGATCGGTGGAACGGCCTCACCAATCCCCCAGGCAGTTCCCAACAAGGTCGCCATCGCCAGCAGAAGCGGCACACTGAACATGAGCAGCTTCAGAAAAAACCAGGTTGTGCGCTGTGTGACTTCGGCTTTCATGAATGTCTTGACGTGAATCCTATGATTGGTGTGATACCTGCGGCTGAGTGTGCCTATTCCTCGCTATCGACTTCAATCAGCAGTTGTCCACGTTCGACAACATCGCCCGGTTGCACGTAGAGCTTGGCAACGGTGCCATCTGCCGCAGCCGTGACGCGAATCTCCATCTTCATCGCTTCCAGCACGACCAGCACATCCCCGGATTTGACCGACGCGCCTTCTACCACGCGCACATCAATCACCTGACCTGGCATCTCGGCTGTGAGATCACCACTGCTGCCCCCGCCGGAACGCTTGCGCCGCCCTGGTTCGACTTTGGTCAGGCTGTACTGCTGGCCTGCGAACTGCACATAGCGTTCTTGTCCCGCGCTGGCAGTATAGGCCGGGAAGCGCTGACCCTCTGCCAGCAGCATCCACGCACCATCACCCAATTGCGAGGCGCTGAAACGGAATGACTCGTCGCCAATCTTCGCCAGATATGCCCCGTCCGGCTGGCGTGTGAGATCAACAGTATAGGTTTCGCCCTGGTATTCGTAGGTGTACTGCATGGCTCATTCCCCCATCCTGAAAGTATCCACCCGATTCCAGGGGCTGTAGGCATCCGTCCCCTGTACTGCGACCATCGCGCCGTTTGTGCTTGCGGCCTGTGGCTGGCTGTGCATCTCTGCCAACGCTGCGGCAATCAGGGCTTCAGCGGGTAATTCCGGCACATCTGGCAGTAATTCCTGCAAATGCTCATCCACGAAGCGTGTATCGACTGCGCCATCTAAGAAGGTCGGATGCTGCAAAATGACCTGCAAGAAGTCAATATTGGTCGTTGTTCCCAGGATCACTGCTTCATTCAATGCACGCTGCATCCGCTGGATCGCAGATTCGCGGGAATGGTCATGCACAATCAGCTTGGCAATCATGGGATCATAATGGATGGTGATGGCATCCCCGGATTGTATACCGCTGTCCACGCGGATACCGGGGCCATTCGGCGGCAGGAAACGCTCTACCGTACCGATGGCGGGCAGAAAGTTGTTACGGGCATCTTCGGCATAAATGCGGCATTCGATGGCGTGCCCGTTCTGCTGCACATCTTCTTGTTTGAAAGGCAGTTCTTCCCCGGCAGCAATGCGCAGTTGCAGCTTCACCAGATCAATCCCCGTCACAAATTCCGTTACCGGATGTTCGACTTGCAGGCGGGTATTCATCTCTAAAAAGAAAAACTCACCGAAGGGCGTGGCAATAAATTCCACCGTTCCCGCGTTCACATACCCAACGGCCTGCGCTGCTGCGACGGCTGCCGCGCCCATCTCTGCACGCATCTGCGGCGTGACCAGCGGCGACGGCGACTCTTCAATGATCTTCTGATGACGGCGCTGCGTGCTGCATTCACGTTCATGCAGCGAGACGGTATTGCCATGTGTATCCGCAATCACCTGAATTTCGATATGCCGCCCGTGTTCAATGTAGCGTTCCAGGAAAATTCGCGGATCACTGAAGGCTTTCTGCGCTTCGGAACGTGCGCCTGCGATGGCTTCCGGTAACTGTGCCGGATCACGCACCACGCGGATACCTTTACCGCCGCCACCACCTGCGGCTTTCACCATCACCGGATAGCCGATATTTTCCGCTGCGGCGATCAATTCGGCCTCGGTTGCATCTTCTTTCTGGTAACCAGGCACAACCGGAACGCCTGCCGCTTGCATCAAGGCGCGGGCTTCGGTCTTCACCCCCATAGCGCGGATGGCATCTGGCGGTGGACCAATCCAGACCAAGCCTGCATCCATGACAGCCTGTGCAAAATTCTGGCTCTCGGATAAAAACCCATAGCCCGGATGCACACAGTCGCAGCCAGCATGTGCCGCGACTTGCAACAAGGCGGATACATCCAGGTAGCTCTTTGCTGGCGCGGGTGGGCCGATCAGATAGGCTTCATCGGCAAGCTGAACGTGCAGTGCATTCGCATCTGCTTCACTGTATACGGAGACGACTTGCATGCCCAGTTCCCGGCACGCCCGCAGAATCCGCACTGCGATTTCACCACGATTCGCAATCAAACATTTTTTGAGTTCGACCATGAAAACCGTACCATTTCTGTTGAAAGCTATTCTTGTCAAGAACGCCCCCAACTATAACACAGCCAGCACAATCGCGGACTACTCAGCTAGCCGGCAAAACAGGGCAATCGCCTCAAAATTACTTTGAATCTGCCACACAAGAAAACGATCAAAAGACGAATTCAACCGGGGATCAATACACCAGAACAAGCGAAAACACATTGCTTTCGGACGATCTGGCGGATGATAGCCATCAGGTTAGGTCTTCATTGTTGCGGGCGGATCATGATCCGCCCCTACAAAAACCACGTACCTACCGTAGGGGCGTGTCCATGACGCGCCCGATGGTTTCAACGGGTTCGACGTGATCGAATCCCTACGATACCGGGTCGGGCAACCGCAAACAGGTCTTGGTGCAATGACCGTGACTCGGCAAAACCATGACAGGTTTCATCCGCATTGGTGGTAGATTAATCCCTGTTAAACACGTTCAATTTGCCTTATAACAGTAATCTGAGGGTTTCATGAGCGAAGCATGCTATAATGCGCTTGAAGGATAAGTAGTGCGGAGACTTTAATGTTACTCTCGTCTAAGAAGAAGAAAAATGCCAGTGTCGCCCAACAAGAGGCAAATCATTTCGTGCAATCGGCGCTGGATGCCCTCTCCGCGCACGTTGCTATCCTGGATGATTCCGGAGAAATTATTGGAGTCAACCGGGCGTGGCGTACCTTTGCTGAGGCCAATGGCTTCAAGCAATCGAATTATGGCATTGGCACGAATTACCTGCGTGTGTGTGATAATTCCACACAGCGCAATTCTGAGGATGCCCCCCAGGTCGCAAGTGGAATCCGTGCGGTTATGAAGGGCAAAGCACAGGAATTTCAGTTGGAATACCCCTGCCACAGCCCCACAGAAAAACGCTGGTTTGTGGTGCGTATCAGCCGCTTTGAATGGTACAACGATGTGCGGTTGATTGTGGCGCATCAGAATGTCTCGGATCTGAAGCACGCGCAGATTGAACTCGAAGAGAGCAAACGCCGCATCCAGGCCATTCTCGATAACATCAACAACGGTATTCTCACCCTGACCCCGGACGGCATCATCGAAATTGCAAATCCGGCAGCGGCTCGCATCTTCGGCTACACGATGGAAGAACTGGTCGGCCTGCATCTGAACAGCATTGTGGATGAACCCTTCGCGGATAAGAAGAGCTTGCGCAGCCTCAATGGGGAACACGGGCATGAGATCATCGGATGCCGCAAAGATGGCACCGCCTTCCCCATGTACTTTGCGCTGAATGAACTGCGCTTGAACGGCGGCAGTCTCTATACCTGCATCGTGCAGGATTTAACCTACCGCAAGCGCATGGAAGCGGAGATCATCGAGCGCGAGAAAGTACAGGTTGCGCTGGAAAAAGAGCGTGAACTGCGCGTACTGAAAGACCGCTTTTTGTCGATGATGGGGCATGAACTGAATACGCCGCTGACCTCCATCAGCCTTTCCTACGACATGCTGAAAAAATACGGCGATATTTCCACCGAGGAAGAGAACACCCAGGCGCTGGATAATATTCAGCAGCAGGTGCAGCATTTGCGCACCATGGTCGAAGATGTGATGACCTTCAGCCGTTCAGAGGGCAACGGTTTTGAGCTATCGTTACAGCGAACCGACCTCATCACCTACTGCCGCGATGTGGTGGAAGAATTTCAATTTGGCTACCACAAGACGCACAGAATCGAATTTGAATGCGAAGAACGAGACATCCGTGCGGATATTGACCGCAGGCTGCTGCGGCGTACCTTCACCAACTTATTGAGCAATGCCATCAAATATTCGCCGGAAGGGGGCAGCGTGGTCTTCCGTCTGGGGATTGATGCCGCTGGTGAACAGGCCATCGTCGAAGTGAGCGACTCCGGAATCGGCATCCCGCCAGAAGATCAACCGCGCTTGTTCGAGCCGTTCCACCGTGCGAGCAATGTCGATCAACTGCCGGGGACTGGCCTGGGGCTGCCGATTGCTAAACAGGCGGTTGAACTACACGACGGCAGCATTCATTTTGAGACGGAAATGGGGCATGGCACAACCTTCATCATCACGCTGCCCCTGCGCCACAGCTACGACAACAGCAATGGAGATCGCAGCCGTTTGATGCAGTAGGCCGGTTTGTTGGGTCACGGCTGGTTACTCGGCGGGATTTTCGCCAGATGATTCGCCAGCATTTGTATGGAATGAGTCAAAGGCTCCGGTAAGTTGCCTGCCTGGGCAAGCGTTGCCACGCGATATTGATCGTTCATGTTCAGGGCATAGAGCGCTGTCAGATTGTACTGCATACGCGATTCGAGCAGCTTGGGATATTCCAGCGTGAGATTATGCCGCACGGCTCCCAGAATCACCTCCATGGACGTATCCCGTCGATCCAATGTCAGCAGCAGGGACTTGCGTTTTGCCTCGCTCCATCCGTTGATCTCGGCCTGTTTGAACGTATCATTCACCAACTGCCGCCCTTCCTGAATCCACTGCGTCAGCGACGGATATTCTACATCCACAGGCTGAATTTGCTTGCCCTGGATGGTCAGTTGCACGGTTTTGAAAAATGCACGGACGTAGCGCATCATGGGTGGTCTATCTCCTGGTGTATGGTCAACAACGCTGCAAGCCTAGCACACATAAATAAAATTCGGGTAAACACCTGTGGCCTTTACGCCCTGCGAGTGCCGTCTATAATGACGCAGATTGCCAAAAATCAACGACCCAGAACCAACTACCTTGAAAAATCGACCCTACACAATACTCGGACTCATTTGCCTCGCGGCGCTGCTGCTGCGGTTGGCCTTGCTGCTGCTGGTGAACAATCCCGGTCTGCCGGATGCCATCCACTATTACAACCTGGGGACGCGCCTGCTGGATGGGCAGGGCTTCACCATTGATTACATCTGGCAGTACAGCCACATCCCGGAAAGTATCGTCAATCCCATCTCGCACTGGATGCCCTTACCGGGCGTGGTGGCTGCGGCAGGGATGGCAGTCGGCGGCGTGAATATCCATGCTGCGCTGATCTTCTTTGTGCTGGCGGGGGCGCTGCTGCCGATCCCGGTATTTTTTGCGGGGCGGCAAATGGGACTGAGCGAACCGGGGGCGCTCTTCGGGGCAGCCTTTTCCATTGCCTTGCCGGATATGGTCTGGAATTCGCTGCGCACGGATACCACCATCCTCAACATGCTCTTATTGACGACAGCAATTGTCCTGGTTACACGCGGAATCCAGCGCGGCGGCTGGTGGCATTTTGTCATCGCCGGGATTCTTGGCGGATTAGCCTACCTGAATCGCAATGATTCGATTTTGATTTTGCCGACCATCTACGGGGCGCTGGTACTTTGTGCGATCTTCGGCGGCGCGGAATTTCGCAGGCGCGTTCTGCCAGCAGGGGCGCTGGTGACGGTTGCCATGCTGCTGACGATGGCTCCCTGGATCGCACGGAATCTGGAATTGTTCGGCAGGTGGGGCAGCGCGGAAACCAGCTATATGTTCTTCATGGTGGATCAGCGCGATCATTATTCTTATGGGCGTGAGATCAGCCTGGAGAATATGCTGGCACAGCGCACCCCGCAGGAACTCATCAGCAAGCGCCTGTTTGAACTGGTGGCTGCCGGGAAACAAATCCTCATCTCGCTGGATATTATCCTGCCCGTGCTGATTCCGTTGGGGCTGCTGCTCTTATGGAAGGCGAGAAGGCGCGAGCATCTGCTGGCAATCGCCCCGGCCTTGATCTGGCTAGGGGGGATGCTGGTGGCGTATCCGCTGCTGATTCCCTATAAAAGCCAATCGGGCAGCTTTGAAAAAGCCTACCTGACGATTGTTCCGCTGCTGCTGCCACTGGGGGCGCTGGCGGTGGAACGCCTGATTGTAGAACGACGCTGGCAAATTGGGCTGGTGGGGCTTGCGGTGGTGGTGATGTCGCTGAATAGCTACGACGTTCTGCGTGCAGAAACCAGCTTTGCGGATCGCTACTATGCCACCATCGGCGGATTGGTTGCGGAAGTTGATACGCTGCCGGATGTGACGGGCGATGGTGAAATCCAACTGATGGTGCAAGACCCCTACATCATGAGTTACTACGGCATCCGCAGCATCATGATCCCGCTGGCAAGCCGGGAAGATACCCTGGAACTCGCCAGCCGCTATGAGATTGATTACGTCCTGTTCCCGGCGGCGCGTCCGCAGCTTGACTCGCTCTATCATGGCAATGAAGTTGACCCGCGTTTTGTCTTCACGCGCTCTGTTCCCATGCCAGATGGACGCTTCTTTGAACTGTATGCCCTGCACCCAGAAACTGCACCGGAGTCTACAGATGAATAGGCGTTGGGTGCTGCCTGGGATTTTGCTGCTGGCCTTCGTGCTGCGCCTGGGAGTTGCACTCAGCAGCGATCCGCTGGCGAAATATCGCAATTCTGGCGGGGATGAATTGTGGTATCTGGCAAACGGAGTCGGCATCCTCACCGGGGAAGAATTCACCGAAGCTTATGGGATGCGACTGGCTCCGTCACGGATTCCGACTGCGCCGCTGTATCTGGTTTTCGTCGGTGCGATGCAGGCTCTCTTCCCGCGTGCGGCGGCAATCATCGCCATCTGGATTGTGCAGAGTGCGGCGGGTGCGCTGCTGTGCTTCTTTGCCTATGATCTGACCCAACGCCTGACGAACCTACCCGGTGCGGGATTGTTGGCAGCGGCGGCGCTGGCGATTTCTCCGGCGCTGGTGCTGGAAGCGCAAACCATCGCTACCGAGTCGCTGTACATGCTCTTCATCACAGCGGGATTGTGGGGCTATGCTCGTTTCCTGGCAGAAGCGCAGCGCGGTTCCTGGCGTGGGGCATTCAGCGTAGGATTGGTCTTCGGCTATGCGACGCTGACGCGGGCGGTTTCGCTGTTGTTTCCGCTGGGGCTGGCGGGATTGCTGCTGCTGGCCTATCCAGCCGGGGAACGCGGACGCGCTCTGCGATATGCGGCTTTGCTGCTGCTAACCTACAGCCTGACGGTCTCCACCTGGACAGCCTACAACGCCCTGCATTATGGGCGCATCGTCATCGCAAGCGATCAATTCACGGCGGCCTTGTGGCGCGGCGCGGTGGAAGACGATGCATCCCCCACAGAAAATGACGAACTCCTGGGCGAACAATCCCCCGGTGAACAAGCGGCGGAAGTCATCAGCAGCGATGTTTCTGGCTTTTTGCATCGGCGTTTCATGGAATGGCAGTACGCCCACCTTCAACCACACGGCACAGTTCCGCTGGGTGGCGATGGTCTGAAAGAACTGGCGCAGGGCTGGATCAACAGCGGATTCAGCGCAGAAGGATTCAGCACGCTCATCAATGGTGAAGGCTTCTGGAGTAAGCTGCTGATTTATCTATGGCATTTTGGCGGCTACCTGCTTGGCTTCCTGGGCATGATCCTGACGTGGCGGCGCTGGCGTGTTTCACTGGCACTGATTGGCTTTGTGGCCTATACCGCCCTGCTGCATCTGCTGCTGCTGGCCTTACCGCGCTACATCTTCCCGACGCACGTCATCTGGTGGAGCTTCGCCGCCGCTGCGCTGATGATCCTGTGGAATGGGTTGGGTTCCTTGCGCAGCCGCCGTATCGCGTAGCTGCATCTAGCTGATTTCGACCTGAGCAAACCCCAGGGCAATCGCATCAAATTTTCTTTGTTTCGTTAGAAACAGAAAACGCGCAAAACGACGAACGCAACAGATCACAAAAGCACTGAATCAAGCGAAAATACGATTTCTCTTTTCGGTTATTCCGGGCACGACATGTCATGCCCCGACGGTTTTCTTCGTGTCCTTGGTGACTTCGTGGTTCCAATCGTTTTGATGCGATCACCCTGCATTCATGCCAGAAAACAGGCCGTTGATGTGGTAAAATATTTGTTCCAATTCACGCGAACGAGCAGCGTCCAATCACATGCATATCCAGCATCTTTCCCTGACCAATTTCCGCAATTATGCGCGGCTAGAACTCACGCTCCCGCAGAAGCCGATTGTGCTGCATGGCGACAACGCCCAGGGCAAAACCAGCTTGCTGGAAGCGATTTATTACCTCGCCACTTCGCGCTCACCCTACACCACCAGTGACCGCCAGTTGATCCATTGGCGCACAGAAAAGGATCCGCTGCCCTTTGCCCGGATGGTTGCAGAATTCAGTAACCGCGAGAGTTCCTTACAACGGCTGGAAATTACGCTGATGCTGGATATGAGTACGGGAGCGCAGCGCTTCAAGAAGAATATCAAGCTCAACAGCGTTGAGAAGCGAGTGATGGATGTCGTCGGCTTGCTGACGGTAGTGCTTTTTCTGCCGCAAGATTTATCCCTGATCGAAGGGTCGCCAGCGGATCGTCGGCGCTTCATGGATACCACGCTGACGCAGGTCAATCGTGCCTATGTGCAGGCGCTGGATACTTACGAGAAGACGCTTCCACAGCGCAATGCTCTGCTGCGGCGCATTGCGGAGAGACGCGCTTCGGTGGCGGAACTGTCGTACTGGGATGAGCGTCTGACGCAGGCGGGTTCTATCATCATCGCGGAACGTCAGCGTTTTTTGCGGGAACTGGAACGCCGCGCCCAATCCAATCACCATGATCTGACCGGGCAAAAAGAGACGCTCACGCTACAGTATCAGCCGAGTTTTTTGCCAACGGTAGAAGGCAGTGGGCAACGCTCCTTTGATGTGATGGGCTTGGATTTGCACCGGGAGCTGACCGCCGAAGACATTCAACCGCAGTTCGCCGCGCAACTTCAGGCAGAGCAGCGCGAGTCCATTGAACGTGGGGCGACCCTCTCCGGGCCACACCGGGACGAACTACGCCTGATGATTAACCGGCGGGATTGTGGGTTGTACGGCAGCCGGGGGCAGGCACGCACGGCTGTCATGGCGCTAAAATTAGCCGAACTGGAATGGATGCACGATCATCTTGGCGAATGGCCTATTTTGCTGCTGGATGAGGTAGTCGCAGAATTGGATCGTAAGCGCCGTGCCTATCTGCTGGAACGCCTCACCGATGCCGCGCAAACCCTGGTCACGACAACCGAACTGGATATTTTCAGCCCGGACTTCCTGGAACGCGCCGCCCTGCTGCACATCGAAGAAGGGCAAATCGTAGCGCAAGAGATTTAATCACACTGCGCATGTGCTTTGCTCAGAGCATCTCAGAAAACCTCCTCCCTACCCAAAAGAAGCACCCTGCTGTAAGGTATTCGGCACGTTGCTAACCGTTGATTAGCTGTTCATTGAGGGAAGGATGGTGCGCGTGCTGCGTCGTCTCGCGCCGGATTTCTGGCTGATTCTACTGCTGTTCGTGCTGCCGTTGGGCTTCTTTTTCCCGCAGACACTCGGCGGGCGCACATTGATTCCGGCGGAAAATCTCTACCAGTACGAACCCTGGGCGAGTTACCGCGATGTGGTCAACGCGCCAGATACCCCACATAATCACCTGGTCAGCGACCTTGTGCTGCAAAATTACCAGTGGAAAGCCTTCATCCGCGAGCAGTTAGCCGCCGGGGAAGTCCCCCTCTGGAATCCGCACCAGTTCAGCGGCATTCCATTTCTAGCCGCCGGACAGCACAGCGCCCTCTATCCCCTCAGTGTCATTTATTACGGCCTGCCCCTGCATAACGCCTATGGCTGGTTCACAGTGGTGAACCTCTGGCTGGCGGGTGTCTTCATGTACCTGTTCGTGCGCGGACTCGGTGTTGGGCGTGCGGGGGCGGTGCTGGCGGGAATCATCTACCAGTTCGCCGGATTCACCATCGCCAGCGTAGTCTTCCAGATGATGATCGGCGGGCTGCCCTGGCTGCCGCTGATGCTGCTCATGGTGGAGTACATCATCCGCGAGAAACCTGTCTTCGGACGCAAGACTGCCATTCCCTGGGTGGTGATTGGAGCCGGGGCGCTGGGCATGAATGTGCTGGCGGGGCATGTCGAAATCACGATCTACACCCTGCTGATTACCGGGTACTACACCCTTGCTCACTGGCTGCATGACTGGTGGTTCAAAAATCGCCAAACGCCATTGGCTGCGCTGCGCAAATGTTTCTGGTGTGGGGCGATGCTGGCACTGGGAATGGGGCTGGCAGCAGTGCAGTTCTTACCCCTCTATGAATTTGCGCAGACGAACTGGCGTGCCGAGCGCAGCAGCTATGAAACTGTCGTCAGCTACGCGCATCCCCCGCGAGACATCCTGCAATTTGCCCTGCCGAATTTTTATGGTAGTCCGGCGCATCACCGCGTCTTCGATGTCTTCAGCGGGGAATGGGTGGCGGAATGGGACAACGCCAACAATCAGAACCACACCGAATGGGGCATCAAGAATTACGTAGAAGGGGCGCTCTACCTGGGGATTCTGCCCCTGTTGCTGGCAGCTTATGCCATGATTGACCGCCTGCTGATCTGGGGAACGGCATGGCGTAACAATGAGCGCATCCGCACTGAGCCACCCTATCGACGCGCCTTCACGCTGCTGGCACTCCTCAGCCTGACGTTTATGTTTGGCCTGCCCACCTACCGCCTGATGTATATTTTGCCGGGGATCAATCAGCTTAATTCGCCCTTCCGCTGGGTCTTCGCGCTGACGGTTTCGGTGGCGGTGCTGGCGGCTTTCGGGCTGGATGCCTTACAGAGACGTGCCGCCGAAAAACGGTCACTACTAGAAACGCGCATCGGCCTGGGGATCATGGGGCTGGCGCTGATGGTCTTCGCTGGATTAGCTGCGAGCCGTGTTTTCTATCCGCAGATTGAACCGCAGATTGAGCGTCTGCTGAACAGCCTTGCGCTGGCAACCAACGCCTTCAGCGATCCGGCGCTGTTTTACAGCTACCAGTTCGCCAATATACTCGTTTTTGGCGGGATGCTGCTCGGAGCCGGATTCGTCTATTTCTGGGTGGGCCGGATGCGGATGTACCGGGGCGTGTGGTTCTGGTCGGCCTTTGCGGTGCTGCTGGTGACGGCGGATCTGATGATCGCTTCCGGGGGATTCAATCCTGCCAGTGATCCGGCGCTGCTGGATTTCACGCCGCCGCAAATCGAATGGCTGCAAGAGCGCTACGAAGAAGACGGCGCATTCCGCTATACCACGCTGGAGTCTCCCGGTTCCGTGCCGATTTTGAACGCCAACAGCACCCTACGCTATGGCCTGGATGATGTGCGCGGATACGACAGTATCATTCCCGCGCAGTACATGGAGTACATGAGCTTGCTGGCTCCGCAGGTGCAGCGCGATTTCAACCGGGTTGCGCCGATCTTCACGGATGACGATTACAACCATTCCGGCGGCTATGCGATGCTGCTGGATTCGCCGCTGCTGCATTTGCTGAATGTGCGTTATGTCGTCACCACGCCGGATGTCATTGTGCCATTCGAGGAGTGGGAAGCCGTCTGCTGTGAAGAAGTCCTCACCATCTGGGAGAATCCCGACGCATTGCCGCGTGCTTCGATCATCGCAGCAGGCGATATGCCGCAGGGCTGGCTCCCGCCGGAAAGTGCCGCACCGGATTTCCACGCACGGGATGCCATCCCACCCTATGAAGCCATCACAGTTACGCAGGATACCGGGCGCGAAAAATTCCTGGATGTGCAGGCATCGGAAGGGGATTGGCTCTTTTACAGTGAGAATTACGCCCCCGGCTGGAAAGCCTTCGTGCGGCCTATGGGCGCAGGCGAGGAGCAGGAATCGCAGCTTGAAGTTGTGCGGGTGGCGGGGACGTTCATGGGCGTGCAGCTACCCGAAGGGGATTGGACGCTGCGCCTGGTCTACAGCCCGACGAGTTTCCAGGTGGGTTTCTTCGGCAGCGTGATTAGCGCGGCGCTGCTGACCTTGCTTCTGGGAATCTGGTTCTGGATCACCTATGTGGGCGTGAACACTGACGAAAGTTCGCAAACTGCCAGAGTCGCACGCAACAGCATCGCACCCATTATCCTGAACCTCTTCAACCGGGCGATTGATTTTGTGCTGGCCTTTGTTCTCTACCGCTTGCTGACGCAGGAGATGGTGGGAGTTTATCAATTTGCGGTGGTGGTCTTTGTCTGGTTCGATATTTTCACCAACTTCGGCCTAGACCTGTTCTTGATCCGCGAAGTGAGCCGGGATAAAGGACGCGGCGGCTATTTCCTCTACAACAGCAGTGCGCTGCGTTTCGCCCTCAGCGGCGCGGGATTGGGAATTTTGCTGGTGTTCTTGCTGTTATGGCAGAACGCCGTCGCCAATCCGCTGCCGCAAGAAGGCTTGATTGCGATTGTGATCCTGTACCTGGGCTTGATCCCCGGCACGCTGAACAAAGGCATCTCGTCGCTATATTACGCCCACGAACAGGCCGACAAAACCGAAGCCATCGCCACCCTGACCACGATCAACAAGGCAATTTTCAGCGTGATTGTGCTGGTGCTGGGATGGGGCATCATCGGGTTGGCGGCGGTGAGCATCCTCAACAACATCTTCACCATGATTGCCCTGCTGTGGATGGGGCGCGGCTTCTTCGCCGGGAATCTGCCGAAGCGCCCGGATTGGCATTCGATGCGCGGAATGATGCGCGAGGGCTGGCCTCTGCTGCTGAATCACTTCCTGGCGACGATTTTCTTCCAGATCGACATTGTGATTTTGCAGGCCATGCGCGGGGCGACCATCGTCGCGGAATACAGCACGGCGTATAAATGGTTGGCGGCGCTGAATGTGGTTCCGGCCTTTTTTACGCGGGCGCTGTTCCCGGTGCTATCCCGTCAGGGGCAGGAAGACCGTGCAGCCTTCCGGCGCAGCTACCGCTTCGGCATCAAACTGATGATCTCGCTGGCGCTGCCTGTTGCGGTGGGCTTCACAGTCCTCGCTGAACCGCTGACGCTGCTGCTTGCGGGGGCGCGTTATCTGCCGAATGGCGCGATTGCGCTCACGATTATGATCTGGAGCATTCCCATCGGTTGGATGAACAGCCTCACACAATATGCGCTCGTCGCGCTGGATTTGCAGCGCATGATTACACGCGCCTTCATTGCGGCGGTGGCCTTTAATATCATCACCAACCTGATTTTCATCCCGCAGTTTGGGTTCCGTGCGGCTGCTGTGACCACCATTTTCAGCGAATTGGTGCTGTGGATTCCCTTTGCTGCTTTGATGCAGCGCGGCTTGGGTGCGCCCCTGGGCTGGATCGGGTTATTGTGGCGGCCTGTGGTGGCAACCGGGGCGATGATTGCAACGGCGGTTTTGCTGCTGCCTGTGAATATGCTGCTGGCGCTGATCGTGGCAAGTCTCGTGTATGTTGTCGTGCTGCTGGCTTTGAATCCGCTGGATGCCGACGAACGCGCCATCTTGCTCCCCTTGCTCCCGCAGCGCCTACGCGGGTTTCCCTTCATGCGAACAGCCTAGCAACTGTAAGGGAATACCTACTACCCAATATCATACGTCCGCTGCTGGAACTTGCCGCAGGGTATTAATCAGAATCGCCAGCGTGACCTTGAGCATGTAATAGGCGCTGCGTCCCGGCGCGGTGAATTGCGAGACTCCGTGTTCGCGGTCACGGAAAGTTACCGCGATTTCGCAGCGTTGTAAGCCGCTTTTGTGCATCAGGACGATGGCTTCCGGTTCGGGGTAATCGTGGGGGTACATCCGGGCAAAGAGGTTAATCGCCCGACGATTGAAGGCCGCGAAGCCCGATGTCGGGTCGGTGATGGGTTGCTTGGTGATGCCGCGCAGCAGAGTCCGCAGAATACCAATGCCAGCACGTCGCGTCATGGGAGTATGATACTCGCCCATCCCTAAGAAGCGCGAGCCAATCACCACATCCACATCCCCCTGCGCCAACCGATCCAGCAGGCGCACGGTGTCATCCGTCGAATGCTGCCCGTCCCCATCCAGCCGCGCCAGCACCTCATAGCCCTCGCGCCGCGCATACTTGAAGCCAGTTTGCACTGCTGCACCAATGCCCACGTTATACGGCATATTCACCACAAGCGCCCCGGCTTCGCGTGCTTCGGCAGCCGTGGTATCCGTAGAACCGTCATCAATCACCAGCACATCCGCCCAGGGAACATGGGTGCGGATTCCGGTTACGGTGCGGGCGATATTCCCGGCTTCGTTCAATGCCGGGAGAATAATGAGCGTTCGCGGATGGTCGCCGGACATAAGCAATTCTGGTTCCTCTTATTCATTCACTGCGAAGACACAACGCACGAGCAGAAACTTCTCCCCTCCCTAAATAGTGTTGTCCGGTACTTACCCCAGGCGGGAATCGTACTGATACAGGCTGTTCTCGGACACGGCACTGCCGTGTCCCTACCCAATTTGGTGTCCGCCGCATAACCAAACAAAGATTATGGGTGTCAGTTCACAATCGCTTTTCTCAGTACCGGACAAGCCCTAAATCCCTCCCCACTTCGTAGGGCGGCCCTTGCACAGCGGGGGGACGGAAGGGGGGATTGGTACTCCGCTGTCCCCCTATATCGCATGTTCTTCGTCAGCATCTTAGCGCAAAAGATCGTCACCGTGTAGAGACGCTCAATAGCCGGCTGTTAGATCAACGCGATTGGGGAGGGGTTCGCCGCGTGCTGCGCTGTTCAGCATATTCGCCAGGGCATCCATGCGCAGGACTTCGATTTCTGCATTGCCACCCCCGCCGCCCCGGTGCGGACTCAGTACCAGGTTATCCAGTTCATGGAACGGAACATCAGCGGGAGGTGTATACGTGCGGCTGGCTTCATCTGCCGGGTAGTTGTACCAGACATCCAGCCCCGCCCCGAAGAGATGTCCGTCCCGTAGAGCATGATAGAGCGCGTGCTGATCCACAATGGCTGCCCGACCAATATTCACCAGAATAGCTTCTTGCGGCAGCAGGCGAATCTCTCGTTCTCCAAGCAGCCCTACGGTGGCTTCTGTTCCCGGCAGCGCAACAATCAGCACATCCGCACGTGGCAGCAGATCATGCAGGGCATCCAGCGTATAAATGCCGCTGGCTTCGTCGGCTTCTCTGCGCCGAATGCCCAGGACGTTCATGCCCATCACGCGCAGGATTGCCCCAAGATGCTGACCCACCGCACCATATCCCAGGATCAATGCGGTTTTTCCATGCAGCAAACGCGACGGATAGGGTTCATAGCGCGGTGTCCAATCATGCTGGCGGAAGCGTACATCACTCGGAACCAGCCGCCGTGCGGCAGCCATCAGCAGCGCCAGCGCCATCTCTGCTGTGGGGATGGCATTATGGTGCAAATTGTGTACGGCAATCCGCGGATAGTCGCGCATCAGGTCGCGGGTTACATCGGGCAAGCCAGCGAAGGGAATCAGCACAGCTTGCAGATTCGGGCTGCTCTCGATCTGTTCCCGTGAAGGCCGTCCCGCAATCAGAATGGTATGGCTTGTTGGCTCAGGCCATTCATTCACAGTCAGAAGTACCTCGTCGTTCAGTTGTCCGCGCAGATATTCCAGCGCATCCGGTCGCGGCTCATAGCCTATGTGTGCGTGCAGCATATCCCCTCCTGGTTGCCAATCATACCGAGCAAACAGCGTGCATGATACAATCACCGCATGAGTTGTGATTGAGAAGGAAGATTCTGTGCAAATTTCGATGATCCGCGCCAAACTGCATCATGCTCGTGTGACCAACGCCGATGTATTGTACGAGGGCAGCATTGGTATTGATACGGACTTGATGCGGCAAGCTGGCATTTATCCTTATGAGCGTGTGCTGGTGGTAGATGTGGAGAACGGCACACGCCTGGAAACGTATACCATCCCCGCCCCGGCTGGCAGCCGCGAAGTGTCGCTGAATGGAGCCGCCGCCCGCCTCGTCAGCGTGGGAGATCGCATCATCGTCATGGCATTTGCGATGGTAGAACTCCCACCACCCGTAGATTGGCAGCCGCATGTGCTGATCCTGGATGAGAAAAACGAAATTTCTGACGAAAAAGGCAAAATTATTGTCGGGTGAGATGTTCCTGTTTCCATACAGAAACAACGATAAACGGACTGAAGCCCGCTTGCATCGGGTGGTATAATCTGCGGGTGTTGTGAGGATTTGGTTGAAGGGGAACATACGTGGAAAAAGCAAAGGGCAATTCTATGTTCAGCGCACGGAACCTGAGCATCGTCGTCTTGCTGCTGGCGATTGGTGTCAGCGGCTACCTGAGCTACCTCAAAGTGGTTGATACGCCGTCGGTCTGTATTCAGGGTGATCTCTTCGATTGCGAGACGGTACTCAACAGCGTGTATTCAGAACTGGCAGGTATTCCGATTGCTTGGCTTGGCCTGGGGCTGAATCTGGTGATGCTGGCGCTGCTAATTCTGGAACCTCGTGTTGGCTTCTTGCAGGAGAATGCGCGGCTGCTGGTCTTCGCGCTGGTGTTGTTCGCCTTCTTGTTCTCTGTGTATCTGGTATATGTACAGGCGGCGCTGATTCGTGCATATTGCCCCTGGTGCTTATCCCACGAGGCATTGATTGCCATTCTATTTGGGCTGTCAGTCTGGCGTGTGGTGCGCATGTTCCGCGAACCGGAAGCAGCGTAGGGTCTCGTGGCTATGACATCCGACAGGCTTTTGGGTGCATTTCAGATTGTTGGCAGGTGGCAACCCTTCGGCCTACATTGCCACACG
>CAYVVZ010000012.1:0-94803 GCA_964455365.1 uncultured Anaerolineaceae bacterium
GAATCATTGTGTTTTTGTAGGGGAGCGCCCGTGTGCGCTCCCAGGGCGACCACGTAGGGATCGCCCCTACACCGATTCGCCAACAAGGTCAATGTACAGATGAGACAACCATTCAATTCTAGAGGTCGCCTTGATAACCCCTTCAGTGGGTTTGGGTCTTTTGTAGCCGTGGATTTTAATCCTCGGCGACTGTATTATATTTACCTTGTGGCTTCCGCGAATATTCCGCTGTTGTGGTAAAGCCCCGCGCCTGACGTTCAAAACGTCAGGCTACACCAGGGTGAGCGTCCGCTAAAGGGACGCTGTGTACACTTTGCTATCTTTGGGATGGGATTTGTTCATTGACATCGTGCTGCAAAAGAACGGGTGTAGGGGTTCGACATGATCGAACCCGTTAACAACCCTGGACGCGTCGTGGATACGCCCCTACGAGAAACAACAGTTCAACGGCACGATCTCTACGACACATTTCACGGTCGATGTCACTAAAATGTACAGATGAGACAACCATTCAATTCTAGAGGTCGCCTTGATAACCCCTTCAGTGGGTTTGGGTCTTTTGTAGCCGGGGGCATATACAGCAACTCCCCACGAATAGATTCTATACTTTGTGCTGGAAATGTCCTGAAATCGACTATACTAGGGACGTGCGACTAGCCGAAGAAAGTTGGATTTCTCGATGAGCCAGCCTGTTCCTTCCCCAAGCGCGTCCGAACTTGAACAACTCCGCCACGCGACCCAGAACACGGTCGCCAGTATGCGCTTGACGGCTTACAGCCTCGCGGAAATCTCCGAACTTTCCACGCTGGAAATTGATGCAATGATCGAACAAGTTGCCAGTATCGTCCCCGCAGGCAACATCCCCAACTTGATTTTGAGCGGACTCTCGCGGGTGAATGGCAGCGTCCCCGGTGAAGATCATATGCGGCGTGATATTGGTATGCTCTTTCAGGGTGTGCGTCAAATGCGCGATAATGTCATCTTCAGCACCTTCTTCGCGGGGCCAGCGGCGATCATCTGGGCATACCAGAATTTGCTGAAGCTGGCAGGCAAAGACCCGGAAGCGGCCTTCCCCGAAGGAACCTGGCAGTTTTACGTCGAGTATGCTTTGCGCGAAGATAGCGCCCGCCATACCAACGAAACACACGGCTTCGATACGGCGTTGCAGCGGCACAACATCCAACTCAGCGCGGTGGATCGCGTGGCTTCCTGGGTGATGGCTGGCATCGAGGTTTTGCACAACTATCCACGCTTGCTGAAAAACGAATGGCGCGAACGAGTCTATACCTGGGCATTGCTGGAAGTGCAGGAAAACCCGGAACAGCGAGCGAAATATGCGGGTATTTTCCGGGAATGGCAAGAAAAATACCTGCCCTATTATCGCCTGCCAGATGCGCGAGGCGACGAAGATTATGCCGCGTATCGTCGCCGACGATTTGATGAATTCCTATTTCGCTACATCAATGCGCTGCCCAAATCCCTGCGCGAGAAATGGTCGCGCTATGTGCAGTCCGCCAAGTACCACCAGCGCAAACCATATATTGACCAACTGTCGATCTGGAGCTATTTGGAACCGGATGAATTCAATGAGCAGCGTCGTTCACTGGCACTGACTCAGCTGCACATCGGCATGATTTACGAAGGTCGGTACTATCGGCTGCCAGCAACCGACTTCGAGAGTGCCGCGCCAGCGGATGCCGAGATGATTCGTTCCCAGGTGGCGGCGATTATCCAGCGTTCAGCGCAGGGCAGCGCTACCCCCCTGGCGGAATTGGCACAGATGCGGCGCACCAACTGGCGTAACCTGCGGCGCAAGCTGCCCAAAGAGTTTTTGCACGAACTGGATTTGCTGCGGCAGTGTCCCATTCTGCTGAATTGTGACCCGCGTGACCCGGCTGCACCACTGGCAGAGCTGCGCCAGGGAGAACGCGGCATTGGCGATCATGCGCTGACAATCTTCGATACGCGCCGAACCTTCGTCTTCGACCAATCGCATATCTACTTTGATGGAACGTGGGGCGTGGCGCTGGCGGAAATCATGACGAACGAGGCACTTTCCTGGGCGAGTTATTTCAGCACCCAGCGCAGGGCAACTCCCGCTGCGCAGGCTCCGGTTCCTCTGGCGCTGCGCATTCCGCCGCCTGTGGGAAAAATCGTCTCTGCGGCATCACGCACTACCCCGGAAGTAACGGCAGAAAACACACAGGTCAATCTGCAAGAATTGGTACAGCTGCGGCAGTTCTTCAAGCAGCGCAGTGATTTGCTGACGCTGACTGTGAATGACTTGCTGCTGCTGTACCGGGCAATCCACGCACAAACCTACCGCCCGTCAGAGTCGTTGGTGGTGGCGGTGGAAAAACTCCAGCGCAGCCGCAAGAAGGGCGCGAAGGCCGTTGCGCAGCAGGTACTGAGCAGCATTCAGGCTCACGAAGACCATACTGCCATTTTGATTCCGGTGGATGGCAGCAAGCGCAAACCCCGTGAGCGCGTCTACCCTATGACGCTGGATATTCCACTGGGAGAATTGAACTTGCTCGCGCTGCATGAAACGGTGCTGGCGAACCTGCCCGGCGAATCCAAGCGTAAACGGAAGAAAAACCCGGACTTTGAACGGCTTCAGCGTGAATACCTGGGCGCATTGGCGGGCTTCGGTGCGGTGATGTCGCAGGCGAAGGAGATTGCGGTGGCGGGCAAGAGTGCCAGCGTCAGCACAATTAAGTTACTGGCGCATATGCCGGAGCCGCTGCAACGGTTCTTGAATGGGTTCCCGGATCGCTTTGATTTGTTGAACGACATCATCAAGGGGCGGGAAGTTTTTTCGAACGTGGGAGCCGTTGCACCCAGCAGCAGTTTGCTGCGTTTCATCACCGCCAAAGATGACAACGAAAAGAAGACGCTAGCCTGGGGTGTCCTCACGGATGCAGAGGGTATAATGGTGATTACGCTGCGCGACTTCCGTCCCTATGTAGCGCAACTGCTACAAATCCAACAAGAGAAGCTCGCCCAACGCATCGCCCAGGAATACCTGGATAGTTACGTAGATGGCTTCAACCAATATATTGAAGACTTGAGTTTGATTGTACGCACAAGCTGATTGCGCACTTGAGCCACGACTGAATACGGAGAGATGACCTGCCCATGCAAGACCCGTTACTAGGAAAACAACTGGCGAACTTCCGCATTGACTCCCTGCTCGGCAAGGGGGGCATGGCGCGTGTGTATTATGGCGTGGATGTGACATTGCAGCGTCCGGTTGCGGTCAAAATCCTCAGCGAGGCGCTGCGTGATGAAGAGGATTATAACCGCCGCTTTGTGGATGAAGCGCGGATGGTGGCGACCTGGCGGCATCCGAATATCATCCAGGTGTATTACGCCGGGGCAGAAGACGGCCTGGCCTACTTCGCTATGGAATACGTCGATGGTTCTTCGCTGGATCAGCGGCTGGCGGAACTCGCTGCCCAGGGTGCGAAGATGCCCCATGATGAAGTGCTGGAAATTGGCTGGGCAGTGGCGAATGCGCTGGATTATGCCCATGCACGCGGGGTCATTCACCGAGACATCAAGCCGGGAAATGTGCTGCTGGCGCGGGATGGGCGCGTGGTACTCACCGATTTCGGGCTGGCGTTGGATACAGCGCAGGGGTCACTGGGCAAGGTTTTTGGGTCACCGCATTATATTTCGCCAGAGCAGGCGCGTCGTTCGGCGGATGCCGTGCCGCAGAGCGATTTATACTCAATGGGTGTGATGCTCTTCGAGATGCTGGCAGGGCAGTTACCGTTTGATGATCCTTCCGGGACGAGTGTGGCAGTGATGCACATCTCCGAAGAACCGCCGCGCCCGACGATTTACAATCCCGCGCTGAACGTAGCAACCGAACAGGTACTACTGAAAGCCCTGCGCAAACACCCGACAGATCGCTACCAGACCGGGGCGGATTTGATGGCAAGCCTGGAAAGCGCCCTGCAAGGGAAACCAATCCCACAAGCGCTGCCCGCGCCGCTGCCGATTGCCGCACAACGTCGCATTGATGCCGACCCATTCCCCTCGATTGCGGAGCAAGTCGCGCTGGAATTTGATACAGGTGCGAATACCGTCACCGAGCCACCGACGCAAGTCACCAATGGGAATATGGCAGAGGCGCGTCGGCTTCCGAGCGAAGAACCGGTTGACTGGCGCTCTTACCTGTGGATGATGATCGCAGCCGTCCCGATTGTGTTGACGATTATTGGCTTTGGGCTGGTCATTTACAGCGATCAGGTCGATGATCGCATCAATGCAACTCGCGCCGCCGGGGAGATTGATCCGCTGCCTACGGACATCACACCGAGCGCGACCGCAATCCTGACGGCAACACCCACCACCCAGCCGACTTTCACACCAACCGATACACCAGTGCCTTCGGAAACGCCAACACCGCTGCCAACGTCGGAAGCGGGCGATGCTGCGGCAGTTCTTCCGACGGCAACCGAACCAGCCGGGGAACTGCTGCGCATCCGCTACAACCTGGATTCGTTGTACGTCTGGAATAACACCGGAGCAGGGCGGCGCGTGGCTCGTCTCGGCTTCCTGGGGTACGATGCTTCCGGCAATTCTGCTGGTTCACCCTTTGATGGCAATACCTGGCGCGAAATCGCCGGATATGACTTTGTGGATCCTGACCGCTGCGTACAAATCACGCTGGTGAATCCCAGAGTGCCGCCTTTGAATCCGGTGGATTGTACGGCTGCGACTGCGAGTTTTTTCTATAACGCCGTCGAAACCCTCAGCCGCACGGATCCGCGCCGTTTCTGGTCGGCAGATGGGATTACGGAATTTGGCGTTTTCTGGGACGGCATTGAGGTGACTCGTTGCGATGTCACCGCTGGCCTGTGTGACGTGTACATTGAGCCGTGAGGAATTGTTATGTGAGCGCATGGTTGCCTAGGAATAGAGGGCTATGCCCTTGCCCTCATTCTACACGCTCGCGGCTGGTAGCATCGCGCAGTTCGCGGATTTGCCGTGCGCTGCGTTCTTGCTTCAACAAATCTTCGCTGACGATGAGGGCATCCACCTGCGCTTGCAAGGCTAGCTCCACTTCATCCACGGTTTGCAGCGTATGCATCAGCATGAGATGGACGTAACCGGGAATTTGCGAACGCAGCGCATTCACCTGCTCGACGGTGCGCTGGATATTGCGGGAGAGAATTTCCCCAAAGCACAACACATGAGGACTGAGCGAGAGCGCGGTTTCTAATTCCTGGGTTTCATCAAGCTGAACGAAGACGCTCATCTTCCAGCGCTGCGCCATTGAAACGACCCTGCGCAACATAGCGGGTTCTAACACCGCAGAATACAGCACCAGTGCAGATGCATCAGCGCCGCGTGCTGCGATTACACCATATTCATCCAACACATAATTCTGGTACACAATCGGCACTTTGGGGATCGCTCGCGCCATCATCAGCAAATCATCCAGATCATCCGTATACAGCGCATGATCCGTATACAGCGAAATGGCATCCGCACCATGCGCAACACAATGCAGGGCGCTCGTCACCGGGTCATAGATTTGCTGGCGATTCACCTGGGCGATGATGGCAATTTTCTCGCGGTCGCTGGAATAATTCAGCAGGCTGCGCGGACGGCGCTGCATCTGTGCCAGGGATTGCACCGCTTCCAGGGGGAAACTCTGCTTACGCCGTTCGAGATGCTGCCGCTTGCTTGCCAGGATGATGTCACGGTTGATTCGCAGATTCCTGGTTTCCATGCTGCGTGCCTTTTGCGTTCGTTGTCCATGCTGCCGGACGAGGTATGCGTGGGACTGTGACTCGCCGAACAGTGCATTTATTATAGTTCATCTCAGGCACAATACCCGTCAAAAAGTTGCGAATTTCGTTTGATTCAGGTTGGCTGCCCTATGCTATAATGCGAGGGGGAACTGAGAACTTTCACGATAGGAGCCATCCATTGAGCGCACCCACTCAACTCACACATGAAGAAGTCCGCGCCATTGCTGACCTGGCGAAGCTGGCACTGAGCGATGAAGAAGTCGCCATGTATGCAGAGCAGCTTTCGCAGATTCTCGGCTATTTCACCATGCTTCAGGAAGTGGATACCTCCGCTGTACAGCCAACGGATTCCACCATTCCGCATCGCAATGTCTTGCGGGAAGATGTCGTCAAAGAAGCACTTGACCCCAAAACCGCCATCGCAAATGCCCCGGATGCAGAAGCGAACCAGTTCAAAGTCCGCGCCGTACTCAGCGGAGAATAAGGCCAACTAGAGGAGTTTTACTATGGCGAAGAATCGGCTGCTGCTGGTGGAAGACGATTACGATGTGGCAGAAATGCTGCTCATGTATTTCCAATCCCTGAAGTATGATGTGCTGCATGCCGATACCGGGGAAGCCGGAATAGAAATCGCCCGCACCAAATTCCCAAATCTGATCTTGCTGGACATCATGCTGCCAGATATGGATGGCTATGATGTATGCCGCAAGCTGCGCAGCATGTCGTTGACGAAGTTCATTCCCACCCTATTCCTCACGCAGCGCGACGAACTTTCCAGCAAGGTACGTGGGTTGGAATTAGGGGCCGATGATTACATCACAAAGCCCTTCGACATTGATGAGCTGCGTCTGCGCGTGGAAGGGGCAATTCGCCGTGCGACCCGCGAGAATTTACACGAAGCCCGTACTGGTTTGCCCACAGGCCCCCTCATTGAAGAAGAACGCCAGAAACGCCGCAACCAGGAACACCGCGAAATCTACTTCATCATTGAAGGCTTCCAGACCTATACGGATGTTTACAGCTTCATGGCGGCGACGGATGTTCTCTACCATGCCGGGAAAGTCATCCGCGATGTGCTGAGTGAGATGGGGCAGCATGATGATTTTGTGGGAAGCATCAACGAGGAATTCATTGTCCTCACCACCCTCGACGATGTGGATCGCCTGACGGATGCGGTGCAGCAGCGATTTGCAGAGCAGGTTCGTGCTTTCTACTCCTTCGCAGATGCAGACCGTGGCGGGATATTACTGAACGAAGGGGAAGCGAATGAGCGCTTCATCCCTGTCATGAGTCTCGTTCCGGCTGCGGTTGCGCAAAGCGGTGCGGGTCATGGGGACGACTCCGCATCGGCCTGGTGAAATACAGCAGAATAGCGGGGTTCTATGTCGGTTTATTTCGTTTTGTTACGATTTATAAACAGATTGTCCACGGGATTCTTACGAATTATTCCGCAAATCCCCCTATAATTATAGTGTAACGCACTTCTACCCGTTGTTTTGCGCCGCTGCCGTTAGAATTGCGCTACATCAATCACTGGCTTCATGACACCGTTAGGGACGAAAACCAAAATGTTAGGGACACGTACCCTCTTACAATTGATATTGCTCACGGTTGTTGCGGCTCTTTCGGTTGCGGTGACTGGACGTGTGGTATATGCAAAAGATCTCAGCGCTGGTTGCACGACGGTTGATAGTGGTGCCTTCGCAAATGACCGCATTTTCCTTGCCGGGGAAACAGTCAGCCTGACGATTACCATTCCCAGCGGAGATGCGCAGGGAGATATTTTCTTCAATGGCAGCCTTGTCGCAACGACGGGACTTTTCGTAGGGCCTGGAACCCGTACCGCTTCTTACACCTTCCCGCAAGATAGTTTCGGCGATCTCGCCTGGACGATTCTGGATACTGCCCCGCCAGGCACACTCGTAACCACTACCTCCTGCCGCTATACGGGGTTGCCTGGGGATGAAGTGCTGGCAGTTCGCCCGGATGACCGCATCAACTGGCGTGCCGGGGATGACATCGCGGTACTTTACAGCCGTCTGGATGAATTTGGGAACCCGGCGTTGGATGTGTATTGTGTCTTTGGCGGGGAAGGCTTCTGGCGTTTCCGGCTGACTGAAGCGGATTTGGAAGCATGGGATGACAGCCTGCCGCAAGATGTGCCGCTGGAAACCGTGCCGGAGTGTAATGCCAGCCTCTATGAGCTGGATACCGGAGAAATCCAGATCAACATCACGCTTGATGCCGACAAATACTACGAGATCATCTGCGAAGACCTGACCTGCGCGAGCCGCGAAATCCGCTTCAGCGATCCTTCGCTCTGGCCTCGTGCATGAAGTAGGGACGTGGTTTCATCAGACCACGTCTCAGGCAACACAACCAGACTTCTATTCAGAATGGTTCGTAACGATCACTTTGTTAAATAACTGACCTTACGCACAGGCTCCTGAAAATGGGTAGGAACCGCAGAGCAGTCAATGAGCGTCTCAGCATTTCAGCTTGTCAGCCTCAAAGTGCGTTTTTTGAGCACATCACGACTGTAAAAACGTTTTTGCTGATGGCTGATCGCTGACGGCTTACGCTCGTCGAAGCGGAAAAGGTTGACAGCAAGGGCTACTGCGTAACATCAGTTAAATAAGTAGGGGCGTGTCCACGACGCGCCCGCTGGCCTAAAATCGGGTTCGACATGGTCGAACCCCTACAGCTGTTTTTTTGGCGGCACGATGTCCGTAAACAGTTTCTGTCCCAAAGATAGAAAAATGTACAGGAAGGTCAACAGGGTACGACAGGATCGAACCCCCTACGGCACGTTGGATAATCGACCCGTCCCAGGCAGAATACAGATTTTCATCGCTCGTGGTGAACGCAGTTCACGGACAACTTCGCGGTTCAAATCACTTTGGCGCGGTTGCAGCCGCGATGCCGGATTTCGCTCTGGCAGCGGACATGTTCCGTGCTATAATCGGGGCTGTTCAGGAGAGATGGCAGAGTGGACTAATGCGCTCGCCTGGAACGCGAGAGGGTTAACCGCCCACCAGGGTTCGAATCCCTGTCTCTCCGCAGTACAGGGGCAGCTACTCAGTAGCTGCCTTTTTTGTTTCCCCCATCGCTCGTACCTGGGGCAGCACTTCCTCTGCCACACGAACCAGCATCTCCAGATCATCCAAATCCGGCAGTTCCAGGATGAAATAATCCACGCCGAGTTCGACATACTGCGCCATGCGATCTACGATCTGGGCAGCGCTGCCACTCAGCGGAGCCTCGCCAGACGGATCTGCTTTTTGGATGGCAGAGGATGTATCCCCCAGTACCAATTTCCCTAACCACGTCAGGCGAATATCATGCGGGTTGCGCCCGATGTAATCGCAGCGCTCGTGTAGCTGGTTGACTTTTTCGCGGTAAAGCTGCGGAGTCTTGCCGGAATAGTTCCACCAATTGGCATGTTGTGCGGTCACTCGTAAGGTTTTGCGCCCACCACCACCCACAACCAGCGGCGGAATGGGGGCTGGCTGTGGCAGGCAGTAGGCATCAACGATGCGATAGTGCCGCCCGTAGTAATCCACTGGGAGTTCGTCATACCACAGCCGCTTGATGATGATGATTGCTTCTTCTAGCTGGGTGATTCTGGCGCTGGCTGGCGGGAACTCATAGCCGTAAGCGTGGTATTCATCTTCCTTCCAGCCCGCGCCCAACCCCAGGATCAGCCGCCCATTGCTGAGATGTTGCAGGGTCGCTGCCATTTTTGCCACCAGTGCCGGGTTGCGGTATCCCTGCCCCAGCACCAGCGAACCCAGATGAAATTGGGGCAGGGTTGCCGCCAGATAGGTGATCGTCGTCCAGGCTTCATGAGTCGGCGAGTCGCCCCAGAAAAAGTGATCGGTCATCCATAGGCTGTGAAAATGCGCGGCGATGTCTGCTGCGTTCTCACGCAAGGGTTGAATGAAGTTTACGGGTTGCCCTGGCCTGGGTCCCGCGGGAAGTAAGAGGCCAAATTCAATGGTCATAAGGTTATCCTGGCAGGATGGTCGGGTAATTTTTGTGCTGGTCACATACAGGGAAAGACAGCTTTCTCCCCGATATTCGATTGGATCTGACGTGTAATTTGTCTAGTCTAAGTATAGGGCAGAATGCGTGGAAGAAAGGTTGCGTTCCTCATGATTCCGGGGCTGTATTTGCGCGAAAAGTTGTCCGCAGAATGGGAATCAAGGCTGTTTCCCGCAGTTGGGTGGCTTCATCGTCCGCACTGAGCAGCACGACCATGTACGCATAGGTGTCATCTTCTGCCAGCGCAATCTGGAACCGCAGCGCCTGCCCCTGTGCGCTGACTGCCACCTCATATAAAGTCCAGGTGAGGTGGTCTGTTTCGATACGGGTCGATTCTTCCGGTAGCTCCGTCCCAATTCCCAGGCTTTCCAGCAGCAGCGCACCGAATACTTCTGCGCTCAAATCGGGCGAGGTCTGGATAATGAGGGTGGTGCTGTCGCTCTGGGTGCGCAGCCGCATATATGAGCCGATGTTGACCATTTGCCACTCGGCAGGAACGGCGCTCTGCACATCAAATTCCGGGATCGTCACAGCTTCCAGCGGCGCAAGGCCAAGCGATTCGTAAATCACAGGTAGGGGCAGCCCGTAAGCATCCAACGCCGGGAAGAAGACCGTCTCGCGTAAGTCATCGGCATCCTCTGGCGAACTCTGCAAAAAGATCACATGCAGGGCGCTGTCACTTTCCGCAATTGCCAGCACTACTGCCAGATCGCTTTCGAGTGTTTTCGGTGTATAGATCACGTCGTAGACTTCCCATTCCAGCACGGCACCTTCAAACACTTCATAGGTAGTCGGCAGCGCTTCCTGACCAATTGATTCCAGCAGTGGCGGCAATGTCTCGCTACGGCTGGCATCGGGTTCGCTCATATGCAGCAAGTAGGTGAGGTTCTGCCCGTCCTCGCGCACGTAGGTTCCAGGAATTAGCTCGTTCCACCCGATGGGACGCACGCCATTGATGCGCGGCTCCTCCAGCGTGAAGGGGGTCAGCGCGATTTCCGGCTCCGGCGTACTTTCTGGCGTGGCTTCCTGGGCGGTGATCGACGGAACAATTAACAGCAGCAAACTGAGGATCAAGCGGCGCATACAACCTCCCGGTAACCGTTGCATCAACGTTCATCATTAGCGAATTTCTTTGCGTCCGATGGCTCCGCTGGCGGTATAGGCAGCGAGTTCTTCCTCACTGTAACCAGCCGCACGCAGCACCGACTCGGTGTGTTCGCCATAATCTGGCGCAGTCCCCGGCGAAAATTCTGCATCACTGAAGCGCACCGGGGATCGCATCCAGGGTAGGCCATCCGCGCCCATGCCCATCATACCCCGCGCCTGAATTTGTGGATCATCTGGCACGCGCTGCGGCGGGGTCACCAGCGTGAAGCAGCAGTCTGCATCGGCTAGCAAAGCCTGCCATTCTTGCGCGGACTTCTCTGCGAATAGAGCGCTGACATCGTTTTTCAGGCGTTCCTGCTGATCTTCCTCGTGCTGCAATTCGATCCATTCAGGATGCCCCACCGCGTTGCAGAAATTCGCCCAGAACTTCGGCTCCACTGCGCCTAATGCCATCGGCAGATGATCCTTGCTGGTGTAGACGTAATAATACGCCGATCCACCTGTGAGCGCACCCTGTCCAGTGTTACGCCCTGAACTAATCGAATCGACCATTTCCAGGAAGGCGAAGGGCAGCGCACTTTCCGCCAATGAAACATCAATTGCATCACCCTGGCCTGTGCGCTCCCGCCGGAACAATGCCGCTGTGATTCCCATCACGCCCACAAATGCGCCGCCAACATCCGCCACCTGTCCGCCGAGTACCTGCGGGGCTTGCATCCCACCGAGCAATCCATAGAGCGCAATGTAATTCAGGTCATGCCCGCTGATGGGTTGGTAAGGACCATCCTGCCCCCAACCGGAGAGCGAACAATAGATGATGCCGGGATTGATCTGGCGCAGAGTCTCATAATCGGCGCGGAGGCGCTGCGTCACACCGGGGCGAAATCCTTCAATGACGACATCCGCGGACTTAACCAGCTTATGGAAAATCTGCTGGCCTTCCTCCTGTTTCAGATTCAAGATGATGCTCTGCTTATCCCGGTTGCTGGCGCGGAAGAACGCTCCCAGCCCATCGACCAGCGGGGGCATCCAACGGGCATAATCCCCGGCGATGGGGTCTTCTACCTTGATGACTTCCGCGCCCATATCCGCCAGCAGCAGCGTCGCAATCGCACCTGGTAACAGGCGCGTAAGATCCAGCACGCGGATTCCATCTAACGGTTTTGTCATCATCCCCCCTCACAAAAATCTCTTTAATCTCTTCCTCGGAATATCAGTGTACTCTATGGATGCCGTCCTTTACAGAAAAAGGACTTTCCTGAGCCGTTGTGTTCTTTTAAAATGGTATGGTTGTGTGAATAATTGATGTTACGCAGAAGCCTTTGCAGTCAATCTTTTCAGCTTCGGCGGGCGTGAGCAGTCAGCGATCAGCAGTCAGCAAAACCATTTTTGAGGGTGTGATATGCTCAAAAAACGCACTTTCCGGCTGACAAGCTGAAGTGCTAACGAATTGCACGGAGTATTCTATCCATCTTCATCAGACTGTGCGTAAGGTCAGTGGATAATAGCACAAAGCATAAGTGAACCTAATATGAAAATTCCGAATTGCGAGAATGCAGTAGTTGCAATCGAAAAGTTGAGAGACTACGCATTGAATGAGGAACATTCCAAAGGAAAGCACAAAGCCATCGTGTTTCGGAGTGCGTTGGGCTTCACAAAGGACGATGCTGAAGAATTGCGAACTATTCTCTTAGACATTGCTTGTAATGACGATGCAATAGAGTCGGATTTCGATGAATATGGGCAACGCTATATTATCAATTTCTTTCTGCGACGAGGTAATGATCAAGAAGCAATCATACATAGCGCGTGGATGATTCGCACTCATGAAGATTTTCCGCGCCTATTGACGTGTTATGTGAAATGAGGAATAGCCATAATGAAATTACTGGATACCATTGCCCTTACTGTTGACATCCCGGAAAAGGGATTGATTCGCGGACAGGTGGGAACCATCGTTGAAATTCTGGACGAAGGCATTTACGAAGTCGAGTTCAGCGACTTGCACGGAAGAACCTATGCCATGCTCCCGCTGAAAGAAGACCAGATGATGCGATTGCATCATGAACCAGTGATGTCCGGCTAGGAAAAAGTGGTCAGATGGAAAAGTCCAAGCGCAAAGAAAATCCGGTCATACGCCGAAAAGTTATGATTGTGGCAATACTGGCGATTTTTCTGCTGGTGACGCTCGTTTTTCCGGTACGCTTTCTGGCAATCTGGGTGCTGAATCCGCTGGTATATGGCCTATTGGCAATTTTCTGCGGCTGGATGGTGATCCGTCTCGCTCGTCGGATTGACTGGCGACAAAAAGCGGTTTTGCTATTCGTTGTGTGTATGCTGCTGGCAAGTGTTCATACCGTGTGGACATTTTCAGATGCTATAGCGGGATACACCTGTCATTTGAAGGATGTCGGATACGGTTTCTATGATTGCGGTTATAGTAGTTGTTGGTATGAATGGTATGAGTATGTCGGGATTGAATGGGTTGGAATTCATACCACAACCTCTGACTGGTCTAGGATCTGCTTATTCAAATTTTTCTGATTTTGCACGGGCGCGACGTGATCGTGCCCCTACAAACCATGTGTGTAGGGACAGGTTTCTACCCGTCCACAAAAACCGAAAATGTAATTTCCAGCGGGCATGATCTACCATGCCCCGACAAATTGAAATCAACCGAAACCGTTTCGGTATAAAGGGCGCAATGCATTGCGCCCCTACAATGATCATCAACCACTAACTGAAAACCAATCACTGAGAACCGACAACCAGGAGTCGAGCCACCATGTCAATCGTAACATTTGAGGATTTAGGACAAGCCTATGGCGGCTTCGATGTCTTCACCGGATTAGAAGGCCGAATCGAACAGGACAGCAAAATCGGCCTTGTGGGGCCGAACGGCATCGGCAAGACGACGCTGCTGCAAGTCCTCGCCGGGATCGAAGAACCATTCATGGGGGATGTCAATCTGCGAAAAGGGGCGAAAGTTGGCTATCTGCGGCAGGAAGCGGTGCTGGCCTTTGCGGATACCACCAACAAACTCTACGACGAAATGCTGACGGTCTTCCAGCGCGTCTTCGATTTACAGGATGCCATGCGCGAGATCGAAGAGAAGATGGCAGATGGCAGCGCCAGCGAAGAAGATTTCGAGCAATATGGCGATCATCAGGAGAAAGCGGAATTTTATGGCCTCTATGATTATGACCGCCGAATCCAGCGCACACTCGAAGGGCTTGGCTTCCGGGAAGAGCATTGGCAGCTTCCACTGGAAGTCCTCAGTGGCGGGCAAAAAACCCGCGCCCTCCTCGCCAAACTCCTGCTAGAAGCCCCTGATTTGCTCATCCTGGACGAACCGACCAACCATTTAGACATTCAAGCGATCCGCTGGCTGGAAGGCGCATTGAGCGTCTGGCGTGGTTCGGTGCTGGTCGTCAGCCATGATCGCTATTTCCTGGATCGCGTCGTGAACCGCATCTGGGAGATGACTCCGGCACAGTTATTTGAATACCGGGGCAACTACACGGCCTATCTCAATCAGCGTGAACACAACCACGAGCGCATCCAGATTGAATGGGATGCCATGATGGAGCGCTTCTGGAAAGAATATAAATTCATCGAGCGCATGGGTTTGGGGGACAGCAACGCCAAAGGCCGCTTCCGGCGATTGACCCGCGAAGTGGACGCGGTGGAACTGCACGGCATCGAAGCGCTGCGCTACATCAGCAGGCACGGATGGGCGCAGTTCACGCAGAACTTCGAGCGCAAGAATCCGCCGGATACGATGAAGAAGCTCGAATCCGCCATCAAAGGGTTGCGCAGCCCCATTCAACAGGCGAAGTCGATGAACCTGCGCCTGAAAGCAGAAGAACGCAGCGGCGATATTGTGCTGCGGGGGCGACGCTTGGAAATCGGCTATGACCGCGACAACCCGCTGTTCGACTCGGACGACATCAACCTGGAACGCGGCGATGTGGCGGCACTGATTGGCCCCAATGGTACGGGGAAATCAACATTCCTGAAAACGCTGCTGGAAGAAATTCAGCCCCTACGCGGACATTTTACCTTCGGCGCGAGTTTGCAGATTGGCTACTTCGCCCAGGCACATGACAGCCTCGACCACAGCAATACCGTCGTGGAAGAACTGATGCGCCACAAAAAAGGGATGAAGGTCAGCGAGGCGCGGCAGTATCTAGGCCCCTATCTCTTCAAAGGCGATGATGTCTTCAAGCCGGTGAGCGCTCTCAGCGGTGGCGAACGCGGACGGCTGGCGCTAGCGATACTCAGCATGAAGGGTGCGAATCTGCTGCTGCTGGACGAACCGACGAATCACCTGGATATTCCGTCGCAGGAAATTCTGCAAGAGGTGCTGGAAAAATTCACCGGAACGATCATCCTCGTCAGCCATGACCGCTACTTAGTAGATCGGCTGGCGACGCAAATCTGGGACTTGGATAACGGGCATTTGCGCGTCTTCAAAGGAACGTATCAAGCGTATCTGGCACAGCTCGAAGCGGAGCGGGCGGCGGCATTAGAAGCCCAGGGTGCGGCGGTAAAAGCAGCGGAAGAAGCAGCAAAACCCGCTGTTGACCCCAAAGTGGTGCAGCGCCTGGAAGCACAGATCACTTCGCTGGAAGGCGAAATCACGGAGCTAGAAACCTTGCTCGCCCATGCCAGCGCCGCCGGCAATGGAGACACAATCCAGGCACTGAGCCAGCAGTACAGCGCACAGCAAAAGCGCCTGGAAGAATTGATGATCGAATGGGAAGAACTCGCCGCACAGGTGTGATTTACGTAGAACCTCTCCGAAACATGATTCCCAGGGGAAACTGTGTCGTAGGGGTTCGATCATGTCGAACCCGCTTTCAGCCCGATTAGCGCGTCGTGAACGTTCCCACGAGATTTCTCCGACGGATGCATTTATTCGCGCATTGCGGCGTATTCCAGCACTGCATCACAGGGTAGCCCCTCATCGCCAATCATGATGATCTGCTCGGCGGCTCCGTCTCCCGCTTCTTCGCGCAGGGTACGGCATTCGGCGATGTGGTTTTCGGTTACGGTTTCTGCGATAGCCGCATCATACGTGAGTTGTGCGCCGACGCTGTAAGCACCCAGGAACACAAAGAAAATCAACGCAAAGTTGACAACACCAAAGGCAATCCGCAGCGGCAGCCGTTGGTGAATATCAATCGGTGCGGGATAGAACCTGCCAGGGCCATTGAGCAGAAAAACGATCAACGCCGCGTGCAGATGCGTATGCCCGATGACTTCCACTTTGCCGAAGACCAGCGTCGTCGTGAAGAATACCAGGGTGATAATCAAGCCCAGGGGACGACCCAGCAGGCCAATGATGAGCAGATAGCCCAGCACGATCTCCACAAAGGCCGCACCCGTCAGGAAGAATTCAAAGGGAAAGCCTAATGCAAGCTGCGGGTTCTCTTGCAGAATTTCAATACCCCATTGCGGATACACCAGCTTTTCAATGCCGAGCCATGCCAGCGAAAAACCTACCGCAAAGTACAGCGCCGGAATGCCCAGGTTACGAATCGCCGGGTCTTTGAACTGACTCAGCAACAGCCAGATACCGATGCCAATGAAGGCCAGATAATCCAACATGTAGAAGATGCCAAAGTTAAACACACCCACAAACCACAGCACGATGATCCCTGCCCCGGCGATGGGTGTCGCACGGCGCGAGATCAGCAGCACTGCCAGCACAAATTGCACCCAACCCCAGCCCTCGGCAATGGGCAGATAGGGAGCCAGCAGCGAGCTATCCTGCCAGCTTAAAAGGAATGTCGCGCCCATGCCGATTCGCAGCACCAGCGTACTGGAATCCTTGCGATCTTCCAGCCAATCACGGACGCGCTGATACCACGACCACTGCTCCAGCCGTGAATCCAGCAGCACAGCAATAGCCATCGCCAACGCGCTGAAAATCACAAAGCCGATTACCAGCGGTGCCAACACCTCGCCAAACGTCTGCGGGCGATCCAGAAAGCTAAAATCGCTGAACCATTTCACATGGGCGCTGGCGGTCAGTGCCATACCAAAAGCCAGCCACGCGCCTACCAATCCGTACTTCACCATGCGTCCCTGCATGTTTTGTCTTGCTCCCAATAAAACAACGGTCGTTTCGATGTCTGGTACGATTTCCACTGTAGCGACAGGGGATAAAGGAATGATGAGTGGTATCTTTGTGGATGCTAGCGCGACGGATTTGCGAAGCATTCTGCGAAAGCTCATCCTCTTTCTCTAACCTTCCTAACATTGGCGTGCTACACTGCGGCGCATGATGCGTATAGCAAAACAGGACTACAACGAAGCGGGGACTATTCACCGATGAAGCATTTGACATTCTATTTCCGCTATGCCTTCCGCAACATCCAACGCGGCGGACGCTGGACGGCATTGGCGGTTCTCTGTATTGCGGCAGGCGTGGCGACAGTGGTTGCGCTGCGCAGCCTGGGGTTAGCCATTGGCGACTCGCTGGTAGATAATGTGCGTGTAGATAACAAGGGCGATGTGCGGCTGGTGAAGGATTCACAGGATGGCCCGCCATTTGCGCAGCAAGCCTTTGAAAGTGACCAGATTTTCTTCAGCGATGAGGAATTGCAAGCGCTGGATGCCTACGTTGCCGAACGTGGCGGCGTGATGACCGCCTTCAGTACGGGCGGCGGCGTGCAGCTTACGGGCATCAATCAGGGCGTGTTCGGGCTGGCCTTGCCCATCAACGTCTATGTGATTGATCCAGCCACGTACCCACCGAATTATGACATCACCACGATTGATCCACCGGGCATGACGCTGGATGAAGTGTTCACCGGGGGAGCGCAGATTATCCTCAGCCAGAATCTGGCGGATAGCGAAGACCTCAGCATCGGGGATACGGTGCGCGTCTCTCGCACGGAACAGGAATTCACGGTTGTTGGCATCGTCGGGCTGGAGAATGAAGCCAGCATCCGCAATCCGTTCAACAGCTTCTTCGGTTTTGCCTATATGCCCCTGGATGTCGCCCGTGAATATATTGACCCGGAACTCGGTGCGAACAATGTAGCGATTGCGTTTGATGAACCCCTGACGGAAGAGAATTACGATACGGTCGTGCGGGATTTGCGCCAGCGTGCCACCCTCACCACACGCCTGATTGAAGTGGATACGGCGCTGGACTTGCTGGAACGCAATGCTGTGATCTCGCAAGTATTGGGGGATTTCATTGTCGTGCTTGGGCTGGGTGCGCTGCTGATTGGTGGCGTAGGCATCATGAATACCATGCTGGTGCTGGTACGCCGCCGCACCAACGAAATCGCAGCGCTGAAAACCTTCGGCCTCAAAGGGGGTCAGGTGGGCTGGCTCTTCCTGGCAGAAGGCTTATTGCTTGGCATCATCGGCAGCGTAGTCGGCGGCATCGTCGGGACGCTGCTCGGCGGGGTGGTCAATCAATTTGGAGAACAATTCTTGCAGCAAGGGCTGGTCTGGCGCATTTACCCGGAAGCCCTGGTTTATGGGTTCGCCCTGGGTATGGTGACGACGATCATCTTCGGACTTGCGCCGATTCTGACCGCGCTGCAAATTCGCCCTGCGATCATCCTGCGCCCCAACGATAACAGCAAGGCTGCAAACCTGGGTATCCTCCAGACTATCGGCCTGATGCTGGTGGTGACGCTGCTGATTGGCTTAGTCGTCGGGCAGATTGTCAGCCCATCCTTCGGGTTGGTGACGAGCTTTAACGCGGCCTCACCGTACATTGCGGGTGTGATTGGTGTGGCTGTGACACTGCTCATCCTGGGGCTGCTGGTGCTGATCCTCTGGGTGGTGGTCTGGTTGGTCGGGAAAATTCCGGCGTTCGGCTGGGTGGATCTACGGCTGGCGCTGCGCAACCTGAGTACCAACCGCATGCGCACAGCGACGACTCTGCTGGCGCTCAGTGCCGGGATGTTTGCCCTCAGCAGCATCACATTCGTAGGCGAAGGCGTGCGCGAACTGCTGAACATCCAACTCAGCCGCAGTTTCGGCGGCAATGTGCTGATCTTCTCACCGGGGAGCATCACTCCAGCACTCACCACCATTACCGAAAATGCCATTGATAACGCCTTATCTGATGTGCCGGGGGTGATGAATCAGACCGCGCTGCGCACCTACCAACTCGATCTTGTGGGCATTGATGACCGCGAAATTGAAGGGGGTAGCTTTGAAGATATGGATTTTGATGAGGTGGAATTCGGCGATACGGAAGCCTTCGCCCCCTTCATCTGGAGTTCACTCACGGTCTGGGATTCGCGTGAACCAGGTATTTATGACACGGTGCTGAACGTCAGCGCAGGACGCAACCTCACCGAAGCGGATCGAGGCCAGATGGTGATGCTAGCGCCGATGGATTCTGCGGCGACATTGGGCGCGAGCATCGGGTCAACCGTGCGTTACCGTGCTGGCAATGACATCCTGGAATATGAGATCGTCGGCCTGTACCAGATGGATTTTGCAGGCTTCTCCAACGGGGGGCCGGTTGTCCCGCCGGATTCAGTCGGCAATATGTCGCCGCGTTTCAGCCTCTACTCGGCAGACGTGGAAACAGAATATACCGGGCAGGCTGTTGCGGAACTCTCTGCGGTCAGCTTACCGCCCATCTTCGCGCTGGATATTCGCTTCATTGATACGCTGGTAGGGCGCTTCATTGACCAGTTCGCCGCGCTGCCGACCATCGTCGGGCTGCTCTCGCTGTTTGCGGCTGCGGTCATCATGGCAAATACCGTCGCGCTGGCAACCCTGGAACGCCGTCGGCAAATCGGCATCCTCAAATCCATTGGCCTGAAAAGCCGCCGCGTCCTGACCATCATGCTGCTGGAAAGCACGATTATTGGTTTGCTCAGTGCGCTGTTGGGGGTTGGCCTCAGTTGGTTTGGGATTTCGTTTTTCGCGGATTTGACGGGAACCTTCATTCCGCTGCCGCGTTCGTCGCAGATTGTGGCGATTGCGCTGACCGTTGCCTCAGTGCTGATCGCCTGGGGTTCGACCTTCCTCAGCGCCAATGTCGCCGTGCGCGAACGGGTGATGAATGTCTTGCGCTACGAGTAAGCGCCAGATGTTTGTACATTTTAGTGACATCGACCGTGAAACGTGTCGTAGACATCGTGCCGTTGAATCTGTGTTTTTCGTAGGGGAGGGTCTGTGACCCTCCCGCGGGCAAGTCTCAGACCTGCCCCTACACCCGTTCTTTTGCGGCACGATGTCCGTAAACAGTTTCCATCCCAAAGATAGAAAAATGTACAACGGATGCGACATGATCGAACCCCTATGACACGTAGTTAACTGATGTCACGCACGTTGAGGAAGATACACTGAAATGCTGAGACGCTAACCGACTGCACTGAGCAGCCTATGCGGTTTCATGTGTCTATGCGTAAGATCAGTCAATTACCCTCACCCTCATCCCCTCGGCGCTGGATGAACACAATCAGCGAAAGGATAATGCCTGCCACTACGCCACCCAGTAGCACCATCAACCCAACTTCGGTGACATCAAAGCCAATCAGCACAATGCCTACGATCACCACTGCGAACATCAACAGCGTGATGATGGAGAACAACGGCAGCTTACGGAAGAAATCTCCAATGGCTGACCCTATATTAGTGGATGCTGGCGCAGGTACGACAATGGGTTTCGGCGCTTCGGGTGCAGCAGGTGCGGGGCTGATGCTCACTCCCGGCGCGAGCATATCATCCGGCACTTGATCTGCGCCTTCACGCACGGTGGGGTTCAGATCATCAAACGGCAAGGGTTCAACATTCATCGAACGAGCAACCCCAGGATCAATTTGAGCGCCTGGAATGACACCCAGCGCTGCGAAAAGATCGTCTGTATCGTCGCTATCTTGCAAGCCCTGGGAAAGATCAAACACCTGCCCACCTTGCAGCGCCGTGGGTACGCGCACCGTCGGCGTGATTTTCGCGGTGAGGATGCGTTTTTCTAATTTGCGAGCGAGGCTGTATTCGCGTCGATTCCACTGTGAGTCCAGCCAGTCTTCGGAGAGCAGCAGGAGAAAAATAGTGCTGCTGGCAATGCTCCGCTTGACCTCATTCCACCAGGATTCTGTGCCGCGATCTTCCGCTTGCTCGTAGAGGAAGGTCACATTGGGCAGCACAAGCTGCATCTGCGCGATTAAATCTTGCAATGCAGCAGACTGGTCTTTGCTGTAACTGATGAAAACGTTCATAGCGCCTCGGCAGGGGACAGGTCAACAAGTCGTACCGAGTATACCGCCAAAGCCAGGGAGATGCAGAGGGTTTCATCATCTCTACAGGCTTCCCGCGTCCTACTGTCTTCGCTTTGGGCGTAGCTGTTCTGCCTTTTTGCGGGTTCTCGGTTTCTCTTCTTCAGTGACCTGGATGTTAATCGTATTGTTCTCCATGTTGCCATCCACCATGATAACGCCTGAAGAGTCCGTCACAGTCTGCTTAGTGTTCGGTGCAGGGGGCTGTTCTGAAGCTGCTTCCGGGCGCAAGGCGACGTATAATGCCGTCATGCCCTGGCTGTCCTGCGTACCTTTTGAAAGGTCAACAATCTGGAATTGTTTCAGTGTTTTTGGAATCTGCACCGTTGGAGTGATTTTCACCGGGATGATGCGCTTCTTGTTGCGATGTGCGTGGTTGGCTTCTGCGCGGCAGTATTTCGATTCCAGCCAGGTTTCGGAGATCAACAGCAGGCACTGATCTGACTCCTCGATTTGCTTCCAGAGTTCAGTCAACCAGCGATCTCCACCGCGTAAGTTTCCTTTATCGTACCAGATCTCTAAATCCGGCAGCACTCGCTCAATCTGCGGTAATATCTCCATGAGTGTGTCATAATTCTTGCGGCTGTAGCTTACGAATACTTTCACAATGAATCAATCCCCCATAGCACACTAAGCTAGAGTATACCCGTATCCGAAAATCGTGCCACAAATCCAAACATAATCCGGGGTAATCGTGCCAAAACCTGGCAGGATGAACTTGCGGCAAAAAAGGGGCGAAACATGTTTCGCCCTTACGCTTTTCTTCGTGTCCTTTGCGTCTTTGTGGTGAAAAATCGTTTTGTTGCGATCACCCTGAAACACAATCTCGCCAAGTAGATGTACATTGCGTTACCCTACAGGGGTTTGATTGGACGAAAGAGAGAAAAATATCCATGTCCCAGACTCCAACGCTGCTGATTCTGGCAGGTGGCGCGTCATCGCGTATGTGGCCCCTGCGTGAAAAATCCTTGATTCGCTTCGGCACTGATCCCCTGCTGCTGACACAACTTCGCCGCTATGAATCGCTCGGCTTTGAAGAAGCCATCATCATCTGTAACCCGGACAACGAAGAAGCCATCCGTGCATTGGCAGCACAATCTACCTTGCAGATCCAGACCGCCGTGCAGACGGAACCCCTCGGCATGGGCGATGCGATTTTGCGGGCGGCTCCCTTGCTGGTGGATCATGGCGAAGATGCGCTCTACATCACACAGGTGCATGACGTGACTGAACTTTCGCTGCATGAAGACATGCTCAAAATGTACCGCAGTAATCCCAACGCCAGCTACATGGCAGGGGTGAAGATGCAAGATTACTTCCCCGGCGGCTATTTGATCGTAGATGATGCAGGGCATATCAGCGGCATCGTGGAAAAACCCGGCGCGGAAAATCGCCCCAGTCCTTATGTGAACATCGTCGCGCATATTCATGCCCAGGCCGGGAGATTGCTGACAGCAATCCAGGCGCAGTATGAAGCCGGAATCAGCAGCGACGACCATTATGAACGGGCGATGGATCAGATGATGAAGGACTCTCCCTTCTACCTGGTGGGCTACAGTGGACGCTGGGACGCATTGAAATATCCCTGGCATGTCCTCAGCGTGATGGAGCAGTTCTTAAGCCAGATCAAGGGGCAGCACATTTCGCCGGATGCCTACGTCTCGGACAAGGCTTCGATTGTAGGGGATGTCATCATCGAGGCAGGGGCGAAGTTGTTCCCCGGCTCGGCGGTGGTAGGGCCTGCTTATGTCGGCAAGAACACTATTCTGGGGAACAATTCCCTGGTGCGCAATTCAATGGTGCTGGATCACTGCGAAGTGGGTTTCACAACCGAAATTGCCCGCAGCTACGTCGGCAGCCATGTAGGGATGCACGCCTGCCGTGTGCTGGATAGTGTCTTCGCGGAAAACGTCAATTTCAGCGCTGGATGCACCACCGCGAATCTGCGCATTGATAAGGGCATCGTCAAGAGTACAGTGAAAGGCCAGCGCATCGCCAGCGGACGCGACAAATTCGGCGCGATCATCGGCGCGGGAGCCTTCCTCAGCGTGGATGTGATGACCATGCCGGGGGTGAAAATCGGGGAACGGGCTGTTGTGGGGCCAGGTACGCATGTGCATGACGATGTGCCGAATAAGGCGCGGCTGTACGTGAAGCAGGAACAAACCTTGCTGGAACCCATCGACGGAGCATAGCCCTTGAATCGCAAAGGCGAGTCACCGGGACTCGCCTTCACAGGATGACGGTAGCGAAGAGGCTCTCGGCAACCGCGTTGTCGGTGCCGTTGCCAGTGCTGCTCATGCTTCAGTCGCTTGTATCCAGACTCGCTGTCTGATTATTTTCTGCCTGAATGGCTGCAAGTTGTGCCTGTCGTGCCAGGTCAATACTGTCAGCTAGAATTCTGGCTGATTCCTGAGGGCTGTGGAACCCTGTGCTGTTCTCGGATGATACAAAATCCCACCGCATTTGTGCACTTCGATGTAGCTCTCGTGCGGTTTCTAATTCCTCATCTGTGGCACCTGCTTCCTGTGCGGCAACAATCGCATCAATTGCATCCAGCAACGCTTCTTCGGAGCTTCGCAGAAGTTCGGATGTCACTGTCTGAATGTTGATAACACGGTCGTATAGTTCTTCTTCTTCGGCACTGTGGCAGGTCTGGCAGGATGCGCTGATATTTGTTAAGGGACTGCGCAGCCAATGGTCACTAAATCTCTGACTACCAACACGAGTATAGGGCATGTGACAGTCCGCACATGCAACGCCAGAGCGAGCATGAATGCCAGTACTATAAAGTTCAAACTCAGGATGCTGCATCTTGAGCATAGGCGCACCGGTCTCTGCGTGTGTCCAGTCGGTGAACCCGTAGGAGTTATAGTAGACTTCGATGTCGTCAATGTTTAGACCTTCGGTCCAGGGGAAGGTCAGCACACGATCTTCACCTGCGAAATAGTATTCTACATGGCACTGTGCACAGACATAGGTGCGCATTTCCTGGCGTGTAGCCTCACCCACATCAATGCCGCGTTCTTCCATCGCGTTCAAGAAAGCTGGACGGCTGATTCGCAGCGCCATTGTCTCTGAATCATGACAATCATTGCAGGATGTGCCAAAATGGAGATGCTGGGACAACTCGTTATAGGGTGTCCGATTGAATGCTTCCCAACCCATCTCCTCTATGAGCAGTGGTGTTTCGGCGGCGTGACAGTTCGCACAAGCACCCGGTTGAGACACCTCGGTAACACGCAGGGTTTCAAGTTGATCAATCAGCGCATAGAAATGACCGCGCTCCTCGTTGTGGTCAATACTGAATGCATACCCGCTCCACAGGCGTACCATTGCAGGGTATCGCTCTAGCTTGCTGTAGGGGTTCGATCCCCCGTAGGGTGTTTCTCCGTAATTCTCCTCTGTGCGCATGAACATCTCGTAGTGTACCGGGAAATTTTGCCCCCATACCGCCGGATCGATTTCCCCCTCGGGTATCGTAATGACAGGTAACGGAGATTGTGCTGCTTCTGTCTGGCGTTCGTTGATGTTTACCAGCAGTGCTGCAACCCCTACCGTCAAGAAGGCTGCACCAAAGAATAGCAAAGCGAAGAATAGTCTTTTCATCAATGATTTCCTTTCATATGAGTCAGTGGTTATTGTGTGCTGCGACTTGGATGCCCGACATTTCCATGACAATCAACACAATGGCGATCCCGGTCTCCATGTCCACCATAGGTTTGATCGACGATTGCTTCATGACAGGCCACACAGTTATCCTGGACAATCTCCTCATTGTGATCACGGATATGAATCGTTTCCGGGAAATTCCCTGTAGTAAACGCCAACCCGTGGCTGAAACCGTTCTCGGCCTTGGTGAACCACTTATTGAGAAAATCATGCGGCGTGTGGCAATCGTTACAGGTAGCGACCATAGCATGGCTCGAGTGCTGCCACGCATCAAACTGCTCCTGCATGACATGACAATTCACACAGGTTTCGGGGTTGTCGGAAAGGTACGAGGTGCCGCGTGCGTAAGTAAATGTGAAGCCACCCAGGCCGACCAACGACCCCAGCAATATTGTCAGCATACCAACCATGATGAGCGTAAATGTTCGCGCAGAAAACAGTTGTGGCATAAAACCTCCACATCATATCAATTGCTGTGGGTAATGTAAAAGTTAGCAAATTGCCAATTTACTATTGCGATCTTGATCTTCCCAATGAATGATGCATTTAAGGAGGGCTGATGCCAGATGTTCCCCCAATGACAGTACATTCATCACAAGAAACGGTAGGGTCTCTTGTCTTTGCGTAATCCTTACGTCAAGATTAGCAGGTGAGGCAAAAGCCAACTTTGATCCATATCAAGCTTCAGTCTGGATGAATGTAACAAAGCCAACTTGATGAACATCATAATCTTGCAAAAAGATCGCACAGTTTAGAGTGATTTATAGGAATTGGAGTATTCCCGGAAAGGCAACAATGAGGCGCGAAAAATTGAACGGCATTCACTGGGAAATGCTGCCCATGTTCGCAGCGCTGGAACCAGAGATTCTCAAGCAATTGACTGCCATTGCTAGCCTGATTCGTCTGGAAGCTGGCGATACGCTTTTCAGTGAGGGAGAACGGGCTGAAGCGATCTACATTGTGCAGTCCGGCGGGGTACGGTTGGTGGAGCATACTTCTAACGGCAAGGCTGTAAATGTAAAGATTTATGGTCAGGCAGATATTTTCGGAATGTTCTCACTCATGGGGGATTTTCTACACCATGCAAGTATCATTGCCATGACTGATACAGAGATTATCACCCTCAACAGCCGCCTGATGCGCCAGCTTATGTTGAACAATGGTGTACTGGCGGTAATGGTAATTGACTTGCTTCTTGAACATGTGCAGCACGCGCATCAACGCATACGCACCCTGGCAGCAGAACGTTCCGAGCAGCGCATTGCACGAGCTGTCCTGCACTGCCACAACAAATTTGGAAGTTTGAGCGCCGCCGGGTTGACGATTGCAGCGACTCTCTCGCAACGTGATATTGCAGAATTCACAGGAACCACCGTGGAAACAGTCAACCGAATTCTTCGAAGCTGGGAAGCATTGGGGTATGTGGAGCTTTCTCGCAAACAGATTTCGCTGCTAGATGAAGTAGCGCTACAATCCATCGCTCAAAACGAGTTATCCGGCTATTTGCCTGAATGACATCGTGCCTGGTAAGTTGTACGTTGTCCTATCTTTGGGACGGAAACTGTTTACCAACATCGTGCCGCCAAAAAACAGGTGTAGGGGTTCGATCATGTCGAACCCGCTTTTAGGCCAGCGGGCGCGTCGTGGACACGCCCCTACGAGAAACAACATTTCAACGGCACGATGTCTACGACACTTTTCACGGTCGATGTCACTAAAACGTACAAGGTCAGTTAAATAAGAGAGCTTTCGCGCTCCGGTTGTGCTTTGTGCAGTGTTGCTAAACCGAATTGTGCTTATTGATAAATTTCCGGCATCGGTTCGTGTTCTTGTTTGAAGATGCGGAAGCCGCGCTTCTGGTAATTGTTCAGCGCGTGGGGGCCATCCAGGTTACAGGTATGCAGCCAGATGCGCCGCGCACCCAGGTTCCAGGCTTCCTGCACGCCATAGCTCAGGAGATGCTTGCCCAAACCCTGCCCATGGTATTCTTCGCGCAGCCCGAAATAAACCACTTCCACGCTGCCATCGTCTTCTTTCGCCAGTTCGATGTACCCAGCCGGTGCGCCGCAGACGTACAGCACATAGACATGTACATTCGGACGGGCAAGTTCTGCCAGCAGTTCGTTATTGGAAAGCAGCAGACGGTCACGCCATGCCCATTTTTCACCCACTGCCGCGTACAAGAAGCGGTAAAACCCCACATCTGCCCGTTCCAGGCGCTGGATGCGGACATCGTCAGCGCGGGTGAACCCGGCGTTCAGTTGAGTCGGGTCGGTCATTTCGAGGTAGGTTGTGGTGAGAATGTCCGGTGTTTGGCGAAGTGCAACCATGGTCTGTGATTTCCATTTACGTAAGTAACCTTGCTGGTTACACTGTACTGAAGATGGCATCTTGAAAAGAACATCACAATCCGACGAACTTTCAGGAGCCTCTTTGGTAAAAGTTCACAAAAGGGCTATTCGCCCATAATTTAGACTTGCGAGGTTGTTATGGAACTCAGTTTGACAGATGCACAAATCCAGGCGCAGAAGATGGTGCGCGATTGGGTCGATGCAGAGGTAATTCCGACCATCGGCGAATGGGATCGCAAACAGGAGATGAACCCGGAAACCCTGCCACGTATGGCAGAACTGGGCATTCTGGGGATCAGCATTCCGGTGCGCTATGGTGGGCAGGGCTTCGATTATCTGACGCTTGGCCTCGTCTGCGAAGAATTGGAGCGTGCCGATACGACGCTGCGTGTGGTGATGTCCGTGCATCATGGCCTCAACAGCATGGCGATTTTGCAGTGGGGCAATGAAGAACAGAAGCAGCGCTTCCTGGTTCCGCAGGCACGCGGCGAAAAATACGCCGCCTTCTGCCTGACCGAGCCGGGTTTCGGCAGTGATGTCGCAGCCATGAATTCCCGTGCGGTGCGCCAGGGGGATAAGTACATCCTCAATGGCGAAAAGATGTGGATCAGCCTGGCAACCAAGGCACACAATTTCCTCGTCGTCGCCAAGACGGACCCGGACGCAGGGCATCGCGGCATGACTGCCTTCATCGTAGAAGCCGATACTCCCGGCGTGAAGACGGGCGATATTCACGGCAAGATGGGCGTTCGTGCTGGCAGCACGGGTTGGGTCAATTTTGAAGATGTCGAAGTTCCGGTAGAAAATCGCCTGGGCGAAGAAGGCGAAGGCTTCAAAATCGCCATGTCCTGCCTGGATAATGGGCGCTACACCGTCGCAGCCGGGGCAACCGGATTGATCCGCGCCAGCCTGGAAGCCAGTGTGAAATATGCTGAAGAACGCGAAACCTTCGGCAAGCCCATCGCACACCACCAGCTCATCAAGCAAAAGCTAGCACACATGCGCCTCTGGTACGATCAAGCCCTGTTGATGATGTACAAAGTTGGCTGGATGAAGAACGAAGGTCTGCGCAACACCCGCGAAACCGGGCAGTTCAAATGGTTTGCCACCGACCAAAGCGTGAAAGCAGCCCTGGAAGCCGTGCAGATCCACGGGGCGTATGGCTTCAGCGATGAATATCCGGTGGAACGTTTCATGCGCAACAGCAAGGGCGCGGTGATCTACGAAGGAACCAGCGAAATTCACCAGATCATGCAGGCGGATTACGAAATGGGCTACCGCCAGGATAAGCCGCTGCGCTGCGAGATGCCGCCCTATGATGAAGAATGGTGGACGGCAGAAGCTGACGAAGCAATGGCAGCCGGGGACTAATTTCGTCACCGTATTGGGCGCGTCAGAACCCGATTGAAAGTGAACCATACTTCATGTAGGACAGCCAGAAGGCTGTCCTATTTGTTTGGGAGTGGATTTTTGGAAGAAAGGCGGGACAGCAAATTACCCCCTGTCACAGGCTGCGGGATGCATCAAGCAGGGATAACCTCATACGACAGGATAATCCCATCCCCTAGCATGAGCGCCTGCCCGTGTTGCAGCGGGGTCACACCCTGGATGCGCTGCCCACCGTTGATGCGCGTGCCATTGGTACTACCCAGGTCTTCTACTGCGTAGCCCCTGCCCGTCCCCTGCCAGTTCAATCGCATGTGATAACGGCTAACTTCGGGGTCATCCAGTGTGATGTCATTGTTGGCATCGCGCCCAACCGTGACGACTTCCTGCGCCAATAGAAACATCTTATTCAAAGTAGGGCCACGCCGCACAACCAGGTAATACCCCGGCTCAGTGGGCATGATGCTGCGCGTATACGGTTCAAAGGCTGGTTCGGGCTGCGCTTGCTGCGGCGCAGGTTGCGGCTGTGCAGCGGGCATCGCAGGCTGATTCTGTCGTTCGGGCAGGTTCTGCAAGATGCGCTGAATCTCGCGGGCGAAATAATCCCAGAACTGCGCCACCTCGCGGAATTCCGTCATGTTGAAGTGTTCGAGCGTTTGCAGGCGGGGATGCATCTGCGCCTGGCGGAAAATCACCGGAATCACCGGAATACCCAGCGCCAGCGCAAATGACCATTCATAGGTGACATAGATGGATTCTGCCGCAGCGGGGGAGACTACGACAATCATCGCATCCGAAGCGCGGATGGCATCATCAATGGCGAAACGCCAATCTTGCCCGGGGCGCGGGGTGGGATCAATCCAGGGTTTATGGCGTAACCGGATCAGCACATCGCGCAAATCGCTCATCTGGCGGGTATCTCTGCGCGAATAGGAAATGAAGATATTTTTCATAGCCGCCCTTTTCCTCTACCGAGTTTACACTTAGCTTAACATGCTGTGATTCCGCAGGGAAGGGAGTTGGATGAGGCACAATGCAGGATTATATCTAATGTTGTTGCAGAGGAATGAAAATAGAATCAGAGAGGGCGGTAGCCACCGCCCTCTGAGGAATAACATCACTACTGCATCAGCACGCGCTCGATGCGTTCCAGCGCCCAATCCAGGTCGTCACGGGTGATGACCAGCGGCGGGGCAAAGCGGATGACATTGTCATGGGTCTCTTTGCAGAGCAATCCCTCACCCTGTAAGGCTTCGCAGAAACGCCGCGCACCCCCTGCTTCCGGGTACAATTCCACACCAACCATCAAGCCTTTGCCGCGCACTTCTTTGATGTGCGGACTCTCGATGTGTTGCAAGCGTTCGAGCAAGTATTCGCCCATTTCCCGCGCATTGTCGATCAAGCCTTCATCTGTGAGGACGCGCAAAGCTTCCCGTGCGACGGCTGCCCCCAGCGGATTGCCGCCAAAGGTGCTGCCATGATCGCCAGGGGTGAACATCGCCATAATGTCCGCATCTGCCAGCACCGCACTCACCGGGTAAAATCCGCCGCTTAGTGCTTTGCCAATGGTCACCACATCCGGGCGCACATTTTCCCAGTCACAGGCGAAGAGTTTTCCAGTACGTCCTAGCCCGGTCTGGATTTCATCAGCCAGCATGAGGACGTTATGCCTGGTGCAGATTTCGCGCACGCGCTGTAAATAACCTTCCGGCGGAACGATCACGCCGCCTTCGCCCTGGATCGGTTCCAACGAGAAGGCAACGGTGTTCGGTGTGATGGCAGCTTCCAATGCATCGGCATCGCCATAGGGAACCAGCTTGAAGCCAGGGGTGAAGGGGCCAAATCCATCTTTGTACTGCTCTTCATCGCTGAAGGTGATGATACTGATGGTGCGACCCTGGAAATTTCCGCTACAGGCGATGATCTCCGCCTGATTTTCCGGCACGCCTTTGACCTTGTAGCCCCATTTACGCACGAGCTTCAGCGCAGTTTCGACGGCTTCCGCGCCGCTGTTCATGGGCAGCATCTTCTCATAACCCGTTAGCTCACACAGTTCTTTCGCCAGTAAGGGCAGTTGGTCATTGCGGAAGGCACGGCTGGTGAGGGGCAATTTCTGGGCTTGTTCCAGCATGGCGTTCAAAATGCGCGGATGACAATGCCCCTGATTCACGGCACTGTAGGCACTCAGGAAATCCAGGTAGCGGTTGCCTTCCACATCCCAGACCCAGATACCCTCGCCACGTTCCAGCACGACATCCAGCGGCTTATAATTTTTGGCATTGTACTGATTTTCTAGAGCGATGAATTCCTGCGCACGGTGCATCACATTTTGCATAATTGACCCACTTTCATAGGGGCGACAGCGCCACCAGATTCAGAAGAATACAAGGCTAGTTTCTTATCAGCGTACCATGTTCAGCGGCACGTTGTCAGTAAGTTGGGCGACCTGTAGGAGAAATTTCAGCTAAAGTGTACAAGGCGAAAACTATGCTATATGCACAAGGTTTCGCTCCTATATCCCAAAAACCTTGTGCAGAATACCTGTTTTGAGCGTAGGCTAACTTTAATTTCAGGTGAGACGTATTCTCCTGAGTAAAAGTAGCGGGCTGCGGCAGCAATATTTCGGGCGACCCGACGGATGATACACATCAGGTTTAGCCTCAATTGTCGTGGGCATGGCGGTAATCTCGCATTTCCAGCAATACCTGTCAGAGCAAGCCAGAAAAGCCACATGGAGAGGGGACTTAGGGGAGAGGCACATTTGCTCGAAAATGCCCGAAATGAGAATCATTAATCCTTTGCCTGATGGCTAACGGATCGCCTTTACGCTTTTCTTCGTGCCTTCGTGGTGCAAAATCGTTTGATGCGTTTGCCCTGCCAATACCTTGCTTACTGTTTCGTGGGTTGCTTGCGCATGGTACACTGGAACAGACATTCGCTGATGATGGTATGCCTCCGAAAAATCAATGGCACAACAAACTCATTACGACATTTTACAGGTAGCTCGTACCGCAGATACGGAGACGATCAAACGTGCTTATCGGGAACGCATCCGGCGCTTTCACCCGGATCAGTTCGCAGCAGAACGTCATCGTTTGCAACAAGCAGGCGATCACGCCGGGGTGCAAAAGCTGGATCGCAAGATTGAGCGTTCCAAACAGATGACACAGCAGATCAATGCGGCGTATGATGTCCTTACCGACTCGATACAGCGCAAAGCCTATGATCGGCAGATTGCGGAAGAAACCAACAAGGCGGTGAACCAGCAGATTCGCAGGCAGCGTGCGCAGCACCCGGAATACGTTCGGCGCACAGTGAAAACCCGCCCGCACAACAATCCCAACCGTCCGAAGCAAAATGTGGAAGAGAAAATCCCGCGTGTTGCAATTGGAGCCTTCGTTGTCATCATGATTGTGACATTCGGTTGGCTCAGTAGTGTATTCGGACGCGCCACCCTGGGCGGGACTCGTCCGCAGTCCACCGCAATTGGCTATACAGCGATTGACCTACAGCAAACCCAGGACGCAATCAACGCAACCCGCGCTGCCCGCGAAGAGAATGCGCAGCGCCCCACCGCAACACCGCGCTCTGTTGAAGCCAGCCTGCGCTCCGCAAATGTTTTTTATGAGGCAGGCCAGTACAGCTATGCGATTGAGTTGTATGATCGTCTGATTGCGGAGGACGGCGGCACAGCTACCGTCTATACACGGCGCGGCATGGCCTACAGCGCTCTGTACCAACAAGGCGAGAGCGATGCGTTTGCGCAAGCGCTGGCAGATTATGCCGAGGCGCTGCGCCTGGATTCGCAGTGGTTGATGGCCTACCGCGAGCGTGGTTTGCTATATTACACGCGCTGGTTGCAAACCAATGATGCACAGTACGGGCAATCTGCGCTGGATGATCTGGCACAGTATGAGACACTCGTCACGGAATTATCGCCAGCCGTCGCACAGGCCATCGGCAATTTGCGTGCGGGGTTGGAATAATTGTCGTTCGCCCCTACAAACCGATATGCATATGCGTGGTGAAAATACCCCGATGAGATTTCTCAGATAGACGCTAACTACAAACTGAAAACTGACGACTGAGAGCGTGTTTGTAAATAAAAGTGTTACGACCAGAACCAGGCATATTGAGCCACTCCCCACCCCCAACCCCCTCCCCGATTCTCAAGGAGGGGGCTAGAAGTCTCCCCTCACACAGTGGGGGGAGATTGAGAGGGGGGATACATGACGAGCAAAATGGCAAACTTTCGCGTAATGTCTGTTTTAACAAACACGCTCTGAAAACTCCTTTTGACCAACTAACAGGAAGATGCTTCCATGACCAGCGACTTACTCACCGGATTGAATCCACAGCAGCACGCCGCTACCACCGCAGGCACAGGCCCCGTGCTGGTACTGGCAGGCCCTGGCAGTGGCAAAACCGGCGTACTCACCCGGCGAGTCGCGTACTTGATCCGGGAAATGGGCGTGAAGCCCTGGCACATCATGGCGGTGACCTTCACCAACAAAGCCTCACGGGAGATGCGCCATCGCATTGAAGGCTATTTAGGGGAACGGCTGCGCGGTCTGCAAATCGGTACCTTCCACGCGACCTGCGCCCGCATTTTGCGCATCGAACACCAGTACACCAGCTACGGCGAAGATTACACCATCTACGATACGGATGACCAACTCAGCGCTGTGCAGCAGGCCATGGGCGAACTGAACATCGACACCAAGAAATTCGCGCCGCGCCGCGTCCTGGGAGCCATCAGCAACGCCAAAAACGAGATGATGCTGCCAGCGGATTTTGTGGGCGGGGACTACTTCAGCGAGATTGTGTCGCGGGTGTATCCCCGCTACCAGGCCATTTTGCAGGATAGCAACGCGATGGACTTCGATGATTTGCTGGTGCAGATGGTGCTGGCGCTGCGCAACCATGAAGACCTGCGCCGCAAATATCAGGAGCGCTACAGCTTCGTGCTGGTGGATGAGTTTCAGGATACGAACCAGGTGCAGTACGAATTGGTGAGCCTCTTCGGTGCGCCGCAGAATAATATCTTCGTGGTGGGCGATGAAGACCAGAGCATCTATGCTTTTCGCGGGGCAGATTACCGCAATGTGATGCGCTTCCGCCAGGAGTTCCCGCAGGCGCAGGTGGTGCTGCTGGAACAGAATTACCGTTCGACGCAAATTGTGCTGGATGCAGCCCGCGCCGTGATCGACAAAAATACCAATCGCACACCGAAAGCCCTCTTCACAGATCGCCAGGGCGGGGAGAAGATCACGCTCTACGAAGCCTACGATGATACATACGAAGCCCGCTTCATCATGGATACGGTGACCGAACTGCGGCGCGGACGGTCAGGCTATGATTACAGTGACTTCGCCGTGATGTACCGCACCAATGCACAGTCCCGTTCCCTGGAAGAAGCGTGCATCCGGCTGGGTATCCCGTACAACATCGTTGGTGGTGTGGGCTTTTATGGGCGGCGTGAAATCAAAGATGTGCTGGCCTATTTGCGCGTGGTCAGTAACCCGGATGACCGCGTGAGCTTCACCCGAATTATCAACACGCCCAAGCGCGGCATCGGCAAGAAATCCTTGCAAGATTTCCAGTATTGGGCGGCGCAGGGTGAATTGCGCTATGGGGATGCGCTGGAACTGCTGGCACAGGGCGAACAAACTCCACTCTCGAACAGAACCGCGAATCTCTTCGCCAAATTCGGGGAACAACTGCGCAAGTGGCGGCACGTCGCAGAAGAAGGCAATCTGGTTGAGCTGTACGACACCATCACCGCAGACATCGGCTACCACCTCTACCTCAGCGAGATCAGCAATTCTAAAGAACAAACCGACGAGCGCAGCGAAAACTTACAGGAATTGCGTGGGTTGCTGGCACGCTATGACGAAGACGAAGTGACACTCTCGGAATTTTTGCAGGATCAGCAGTTGATGACCGATACCGACCTGGGTGACGATGACCAGGGCGACAAAATCACGCTGCTGACGCTGCACGCGGCGAAAGGGCTGGAATTCCCGGTGGTCTTCATCACCGGGCTGGAAGATGGGTTGCTGCCGCATTCGCGCTCCTTTGATGACCCGGAAGGATTGGCAGAAGAACGCCGCTTGTTCTATGTAGGCATCACCCGCGCCAAAGATCGCCTGTTCCTGACGCATGCATTCCGGCGGGCGCTCTACGGTGGCTACAGCGATTCGATGTCAAAATCTGGCTTCCTCTTTGATTTACCGGAAGACCTCGTCAGCATACTGGGCGAAGGAACTCCCAGTTGGCAGCGGGATGAGCAGCGCTTCCAGGAAATGACCACCTGGGATCGCAAACCAAGCAGCAATATCCTGGGTGGATTGGGGCGGCTTTCCCGTGATATGGGCAAGGAGCGCAGGGAGCGCGACGACGAAGAAGAGCCACCCAAACACGTCAGCGATGAAAAGGTTCGCGGCAAAATTATCCCATTTCCCGGCGGCGCGGTCACGAATGAACCATTGCGCTATGGAACAGGGATGCGGGTGCAGCATCCGGCATTCGGTGTGGGAACAGTCATCGAAAGCAAGCGCGAGAATCAGCAGGAGATTGTGACGGTTGCCTTTGAGAATAAACGCTTCGGCATCAAGAAGCTGGATGCGGAATTCGCCCAGATGAAAATTCTGGATTGATGGGAAAGAAAAATCAGAATCCCCCTTCCGTCTCCCCGCTGCGCAAGGGGGAAACCAGATCTTTCACGCATCAAGATAAGGATTTATGGTTCTTGTTTCAGGCATTTCGGGCACGACAGGTCGTGCCCCTACGGTAGAAACCTAGTTTTGTAGGGGCTGAACATGTTCAGCCCGTGAGAATTAAGACCTATGCCGGAGAACCAGATCTCGTCCTACAAAGTGGGGTGGGGAAATAAGCGTAGAGATTTTGAAAGGAAAACACCGATGGCGAAAATGGGAAAATTGCGCGTGCTGGCAATGTGCGTCTTCCGCCGGGATGATAAGATTTTCGTCTCGCAAGGCCACGATTCACAGAAAGATCAAACCTTTTATCGTGCCATCGGCGGTGCAGTTGAATTTGGCGAACGGGCAGTAGATGCTTTAGTGCGCGAAGTCCAGGAAGAACTGGAAGCGCCGATACAAGATTTGGAATATCTGGGGACGCTGGAGAATATCTTCGTCTACGAAGGCAGGCACGGACACGAAATCTGCATGATCTTTGATGGGCGCTTTGTAGAAGAATGGCGCAATGCCGATGATTATGTGACGCAAGGCACGGATGATACAGAACACGGGGAAGAAATTCTCTATACGGCTCGCTGGATTCCGCTGGATGAATTCCGCCAGGGGAATCTGCGGTTATACCCCAAAGGGCTGCTGGAACTATTGGATGGGCAAGGATGAGCGAAACAGGGATTCTGGGACTGGTTGCTGAATTGCAAGCACTACCTTCTACCGATGATGTGACGAATCCCTACGGCGTGCAAGACGAACCCAGGCAGCGTGCAGAAAATTTGCGGCGCTATCTACTGGCGATGTACCAGCAAGCGCAACAGCGCACCGTGCCGCTGTTATTGATGGAAGCACCGGGGTATCGTGGCTGCCGCCTGACCGGGATTCCGGTGACGAGTCGTGTCATCGTGCGGGAGGGTGTGCCAGAACTGAGCATTTTCGGGGCGGGAAGTGGCTATCATCTGCCGGAAGATGCCGGGTTTGAAGATGTGCAGGGCGAACAGAGCGCGACCATCGTCTGGCGAACGCTGGCTGAACTCGGCGTGCTGCCCCTCATCTGGAACAGCTTCCCGCTGCATCCACACAAAGCAGGCCAGCCGCGCAGCAACCGCCGTCCTCGCAAAGCGGAACTCGCCCAGGGCAGAGCGTTTCTACGGCGCATCCTGGAAATTTACCAGCCTTCTCCTGTGCTGGCGGTAGGGCGTGTCGCGGAGTCGGTTCTGCAAGACCTGGGGCAAGCGCATCATCCGGTGCGGCATCCGGCGCAGGGTGGCAAGAATGATTTCGTCGCGGGTTTACGCCAGCATTTGGGATAATGTCGCACCTGGTCGTATTTCGCAAAAAGAGCCACGCCCCTATGCAGAAACGCGGCTCTTGTAAGAACACAGGGTTCATGCCCCGACAGGCTCATCCACATAAACAGGCATCAGCCAATGACGGTATTTTTCAATTCGCCCGGAGACCACATCGAAGTACAGGTGGCGCAGTTGGTTGGTGATGTCACCCATCACGCCCGTACCAATGGGACGATGCTCAACCTGGGTCACGGCTGCGATCTGCATCCCCGTACCACACATCAGGCACTCATCCGCGATATAGACTTCCGTGCGGTCAATCGGACGCTCGATCACTTCAATGCCCAATTCTTCACGAGCAATTTGGAGAAGTGTCCGGCGGGTGATTCCTTCGAGAATATCATCCGTGACGGGTGCAGTAATCAGCGCACCATTGCGCACCAACATCACATTTGCAGCGCTTCCTTCTGAAAGGTGTCCCCCAGCGGTCAACACCAGGGCTTCATCATAGCCGGAAAGAATCGCGTCACTCTTGATGAGCGCCGAGTTGACATAAGACCCGGAGACCTTGCCGCGTGCAGGGATCGAATTGTCATTCACGCGCTGCCATGCGGAGAAGCATACATGCAGCCCCTCTTCTTTGCTGACGTACTGACCAAAGGGCATCGCCACCATACTGAAGGCATCTTCCAGGCCGTGCAGCTTCACACCAATTCCTTCCGAGGCTTTATACGCCAGCGGGCGAACATAGACGTTCTCATGATAATCTTCCGTGCGCAGCAAATCCCGCAAGATACTCGCCAACTCTTCTGCCGTGTACCCAATATCAATCCGCAGCAATCCGGCAGATTGAATCAAGCGTGTGAAATGATCCAGCGGGCGAAAGACATAGAGCTGTTCTTCATCGTCGTTCCAGTAGCCACGCAGCCCACCGAAGACCGCTGTGCCGTAATTCAGCGCATGGTTGAGCAAACCAACCGTCGCTTCGGCATAGGGTACGATCTGATGATTGAAAAACGCATAATTTGGCAGTTGTTGTTGCATGATTGTTTCCCTTCAAAAACCTCGCTCTAGAGAACGAACAAAAGAATGGTCAGCCTCCATTCTGGCGGATGGCAAGAATGCCGTCCCTACACAATCGCAATTTTTATCGTAAGGACACGACATGTCGTACCCGAAAGGCTCATGTGTTGTAGGGGCGCAGCGTGCTGCGCCGTTTGCGGAAAACCTCAAAATCACTCAAAAATCACATTTTCTGTCGATGAGCCTCGGCTTTTTATCCTCAGCCTAGCCAGTTTCACGAGGTTGTGTCAAGCACCATCGGAAGCCAAACAAAAAGCCAGACCGAACGATCTGGCTTAGAAATGACAAAAAGGATTATTGCTACGTTCAACCGAGGTAATCACGCAAGCTGTGTGCCAACCGGGGATGCCGCAAGCGGCGCAGCGCTTCTTTTTCTAGCTGGCGAATGCGCTCGCGGCTGAGGCCAAACTTATTCGCAATTTCTTCCAACGTATGGGGTTCACCACCGCCGAGGCCGAAGCGCAACCGTAAGATATGGCTCTGGCGGGGGGTTAATTCACTGAGGACTTCTTCAATGGTTTCTTGCAAAAGGTGCTGTGTTGCCGCATCGACTGGACTTGGTGTTTCTTGATCTTCGATGAAATCCCCAAATTCGCTGTCCCCGTCATCCCCCACGGGGCGTTCCAGCGCAATCGCGTGCTGGCTGGCATCCATCATGCTGCGGATCGCATCGGTGGGTAGTTCCATCTTTTCCGCAATTTCTTCTGGGGTTGGTCTGCGCCCCAGGGATTGTTCCAGGGTTTGTGCCGCACGGTACATCTGGCGAATGCGCTCTGTCATGTGTAGGGGAATGCGGATGGTGCGGGTCTTCTGTGCTAGCGCTCGTGTGATTGCCTGCCGAATCCACCAGGTGGCATAGGTGCTGAAGCGGTTACCCCGGCGGTAGTCGTATTTATCCACCGCACGCATCAGGCCAACATTGCCTTCTTGAATGAGATCTGGAAAGGGCAGACCTTGCCCCATGTAGCGCTTGGCAATGCTCACCACAAGGCGCGTATTGGCACGGCCTAAATGTTCGCGTGCAGCTTGTCCATCAAAGGATAACCGCTCGATGTGCATTTTCCAGCGTTCGCTCTTCGTGTGGACATCCGGGCGCTGTAGACGCTCGTGAGCTTTTTTACCGCGTTCAATTCGTTTTGCTAAATCGATTTCTTCCTCAGGCGAAAGGAGAGGCTCTTGCGCCATCTGCCGAAAGTAGAGACCTACGGGGTCATCAGAGGAGATTGCGTTAATATCGCCGATGTTGGGGTCTTGCAGTGGTTCATTGGAAGTGAATTCCGTTTCAGCATCCTCTGCGCTGTTGTCTGCGCCTTCTTTCTGAAGTTCAATGCCGAGTTCATCTAATTCGTATAACACACTCTCTAATGAACTAATATCTTCCCCATCTTCTTCCAGAACTTCCAAAACATCCTCAAATGTGATGTAACCTTGTTGGTCTGCACGGTTGATAAGTTCCTGGATCACGACTTTTTCCCCTAATGGCTAAACGATATACATCTAATTCGCGTTTTCCCCACAGTCATTGTCCTGCATCATGCTGAAACAATCAGGACGCTGTAGAGTTACGCCAGAGCATTTCAGGCACAATAACCGGGCAAACCCCAAATGCACGATCCGCTATCTTTTGTGACTGCACCAAACATTACGCAGCCGCCATTTCCGTAATAAACCCGGCTTGATGCATCGGTATTCTGTGCCTGAGTGACGAATACTTTGTAATAAAGCGGCAAGCTGCATCAGATCTATCTTAGAATCTGCAATTCAGTATATCAGAAATTTGTTTTTGCACAGGCGGAAATGCTCGGATTTCTGTGATTCTTATGAAGAATGCAGTGAGGAAGAGTTGTCGTGTTAATGGATGGCTATACTATGTGTAACATAGCGTTAGAAAGCCGTTTCAGACGAAGACCAAAAATTGCGCAAACAAATGAACATCTGTATGATACAAACAAAGAAAACCGCACAAAACATACATGAAGAGGACGTATGTCTACCCGTCGTTTCACCGATGACTTCCCTCCCCCGAACGCATCTGATGACGGGGAATCCGTACAAGACGAGCATCAACCTACTGAAGAGCCGCAGCAAGGTGAAGGCAGTCGTGTAGTTGCGCCCTTATCACGTCCCCAGGTTCCGCGTGGTGAGCGCAGCGGCAAAGATCGTAATCTGACCCATATGCCCCGCACGCTGGCACAGGTCATCAATGAAGCGGATGACAAAATCATGCAAGGGGATCTGGTGGATTATGTGCCGATTCCCACAGGCTTCGATCCGCTGGATGGTTTGATTGGTGGTGGTTTGCGCAAGACGGAATTAACCTTGCTCGGTGGCGCACAGGGAATCGGCAAGACGATTAACACCCTGCAAATTGCCCGCAATATCGCCATGCGCCCGGATCAATACGCATTCTTCCTCTCGTATGAACACACCGAAGCGCACTTGATGCACCGCTTGCTGTGTTTGGAGAGCATCAATCCGCCAGAAATTGATCTGGTGAACGGCCTTAAACTGCGCGATATGTATCAGATCATCGTTGCGCAGCGTGCCAAGAAATTCATGGGGCGAGACAGCGGCGCAGGTTCTTTGCAGGCTATCCTGCGCGACCATCCCAAGACCGCACCCGCACTGGGCCGGATGCTGCGCTACAGTGACCGCCTGATTTTGCTGAAGGCCAGCCCCGCCGTGACCAACCTGCGTTCCATCAAGGAGATGGTTTCACGGCTGGTCGATGCCACGCAGGGCAATGTGACGGTCTTTGTAGATTATTTGCAGAAGATCGCCGTGCATCCCGAACGCCCTCGTGATGAAAACGACAAAGTAACCATCATTGTCGAAGGGCTGAAAGACATCGCCATGACGATGGATGTTCCGGTATTTTCCATTGTGGCAGCAGACCGCGAAGGGCTGAAGAGCAAGCGCATCCATCTGTATCACCTGCGCGGCAGCAGCGCCCTGGATTATGAATCCGACATTGCCATCATCATGAACAACAAGTACCAGATTCTGGCGAAGGATCATGTGGCCTTCAATCCGTACACTGCCAAGCAGTACCGGAACTGGGTGGTGTATACCATCGAGAAGAACCGCGCCGGACGCGCCATGATGGACATCGAATTTGAACTGCACGCCCAGCACTTCGCCTTCAATCCGCGTGGGCAAAAAGTGCAGCAGCAGTTGATTGACGACAAAATCCTGGAAACGTAAGATTCCCGGAACGACGCAAGCTCCCCCCTCTAACTCCCCCCGCTGCGCAAGGGGAGAACAGTTTCCCTCCACGCAGTGGGGGGACGGAAGGGGGGAACCTATCTCCCCGATACAAAAAGTTTGCCTTTTCTATCCCGCATCGCAATGCAATCTGATGGCTATCTTATAGAACAAATGATCCAAAATGTGCTACAATGGGAGTCCAATCGAACCCCATTGAGAGAAAGCAAACGAACATGCTATCGGGTCGTGCGATGCGTCGGCATCTTGCGTCTATGGGTGTCCCTGCCCAAAAAGTAGTACGGAAGCAGGCCAGCGGAGATTACGTCGCCGACTTCTTCATTCCGCAGATGGAACAACCCATTGCCCCGGCACGCGAATGGGCAAAGCAGATTCGGGCAACAATGCCGCAAGCACACATCAAAGATACACACGATATGGTTGCAGATTGGCGACCGGGCAAACCCGTGATCTACGCCACTGTGACCTTCACGCTGCAAGGCGAAATCGAACGCTAGCAGACAACCAGGATACCGCAGGCATGTGTACAGGCTTCTGAACAGTGCCATAGCAAACAGCCCCGAACTTGTTGGTTCAGGGCTGCTGTGAGTTTGTGGATTTTGTTGTTTTGCGGCGTTTAATTCGGCGTAGTATCGCGGATGACCAGACTATCGAAGTCAGCCGTTGTGCCATCGCCAACACCCAGGGCAAGCGTGCCGCCGAGTTGTTCCGCGTTCTCCACATTGACGATAAAACGCCCATTGGCGAAGAACGCGAGGCGATCATCCAGCGTGACAACGGTGATGTTCACCCAATCCGGCAGCGGTTCCACACTCGAACCCGGTACGATGTCATCATAGAAAATAGTCTCAGAAGCGCTGCTGCGGTAATCCACCACCACGCGAACCGTCCCATCACGCTCTTGCCGCAAAGTGATGCGATACCCGTTGATGTTATTGCCTGTGATGCTCGGCACGCTGCGAATACCTAGCCACGCTTCCCCAGTTGTTTCCGGCAAGAAGCGCATATCCACGCTGACGATATAATCCGTCGAATCATTGAAGTTGCGCGTATCTTGCCCGGCACCGAAGATGCTCACACCGGGATCATCGCGGAACAGGCGATAGGCGGGGCCGCCTGTGTAGGTCATGCGCAGGAAGCTCTGATGATCGCCGCCATCTTCATCAAACTGATATTGGCCTTCCGCGTTCACACCATCCACCCACCAGACATCGGTGCGGAACTGGTCGCTGAAATCTTCGGTCAGATCATTGCGCAATTCCTGGAACAACCGTGCATTCGTCTGGTCGATCAATTCAAAAGCGAAACTGGCTCCGGTAGTTTCCGAAGCAGCAGATTGGGTCAGCAAGCAGTCATCAAAGCGCCAGACATCATTGCCATCTGCCGCAAAGCGAATCACACCTGCGTTGGGCATGTCATCAAAGTTCTCGTCCAGGTCTTTCTCGCCTTCGCGGTACAGCGTAAGGCGATTTCCCACCAGGCTGATATGCAAATCTTGCCAGCCAGACCGCGAATAGAAATTGCGGACTTCGCGCTGCCAGACGGTTCCGCCTGCGCCATCCATGAACATGATGGACAAGTTACCCGCTTCACCCGTGAAGCGCAGCGCACCGCCTGCTTCACTGGCGCGGACATCAATGGTGAAACCACCTTCCACATTCCAGATACGGCAGGTCAATTCCATATCACTGATGGGAGCCATGACCGGGCTGGCAGTTGTTTCTTGCTGCATCTGCACGTACTGGTTGCCGTTGCCTTCGCGTTCGATGGTCACGCGGCGGGCATCGCTGCGCTGCCATGTCGTGGCAAGATCAGCGCTCTCGAAGTGGTCGCTGCTCGGTTCTGCACGCTGGATCAAAATATCATCGAAGCGTACCGGCTGCATGCTGCTGAGGGTTTGCAACAGGATGAGGCCAGAACCCAACGCGGGCATATCCAGGTCTTCGTACTGGAAGAGCAAGTTGTTGTTGTGGTAAACGAAAATTCGCGCCCCTTCTACCCAGACCGTGAAATCATTCCACTGCCCCAGGACGATGTTTGCCCCTGCGCTGGTGAGGATGCGCTCGCGGTCGCGGTCTACCAGCGGATTGGCGCTGGCAGCGCTGCGCCGCAGATAAACCCGTCCGGCGGCAACTTCCAGCGCGTTATAGCCCACGTTCTCCTGGAAGCGGAAAATCAGGCGTGTTCCCGCCGAAGAGTCCAGGTTGACGCGGAAGCGGATCACGAAATCTGATGTGGTCGGTTCCACCCATTCCGGGACAACCGAACCAAGCAGCACCATGGGTTGTTCCAGGCGACCTTGCCCGATGAGCAAACGCTGACCGCCTTCGGTGACTACCTGCCATGCGGTTGGATCATAATCCGAGCTGGCAAGCGCGTCATTGTCTTCAAAGTCGAAGAGATAGGGCAAGCGTCCCGGTGGGATGGGCGTTGGTGATGGCTGCGGTGTGAGGGTCGCCGTTGGCGTGCTGGTTGCCGTTGGCGTATTGGTCGAAGTTGGCGTTGGCGAAGTGGTTGCCGTATCCGTTGGCACAGGCGTATCCGATGGCACAGGGGTATCCGTTGGCGTATCGGTTGCTGTTGGCGTGTCGCTCGGTGTCACAGTATCCGTGGGTGTGAGGGTATCCGTCTCGGTCGGTGTTGGTGTGTCGCTCGGCGTTGGCGTATCTGACGGAACAGGCGTATTCGTCGCGGTATCCGTTGGCGACGGTGTGCGCGTGGGCGTATCACTCGGTGTGAGGGTATCCGTTGGTGTCAGCGTATCCGTAGCAGTCGGCGTATACGTGGGTGTCTCCGACGGGGTGCTGGTCGCTGTCGGGGTATCGGTTGCCGTTGGGGTACTGGTGGCGGTTGGGGTGCGCGTGGGCGTATCACTCGGCGTGAGCGTTGGCGCTTCTGCAACTGCGATGGCTTCTTGCGGCCCCCGAACAGTGACGAACGCCGCCGAAGATGGAACCCATCCCAGGCGACCATTGCGCAGCAGCACCTGATACCAGCGTCCCCCTTCACTAACCCCGACAATTTCCAGTTCTTCCCCGTTGCCCATCGTGCGAATCACATCAAATTCGGGGCCAGGCCCCAGGCGAATATCCAGTTCATCTACACGAGATTGTGCCAGCGGCACACGCGGCGTGGCTGCGGGTTGGGTATTGGTGGGAGTGCGGCTCGGCGTGCTGGTATCCGCTTCCGTCGCTTCATCTGTCGGCGTATCACTCGGTGATGGTGTATCCGTATCAGTGAAAGCCGCTGCTGCTTGCGCCGTTTCCGTGCTATCTGCTGCGACGACAACCGCAGTTTCGGTTGCCGCAGTGTCTTCACCATTGAACACGCCACTCAGCAGCAGCGCCGCAGCGCCACCACCCACCAGCAAGAACAGCAGCAGCGCCCATAATCCACCGCGAGAACGGCGGTTTTCGCTGACGGCTGTTGTCGGCGCAACTTCCGCTGGAGACATAGCAGCAACAGATTGCATGCCGCTGCTGCGAGTCTTGGAGAATTCATCCAGCAAGCCTTCTAGCTGCGTTTCGTCACGAGCCTTCTGGAGACGATCTACGGCGCGGACGGCAACCGTGCGGATTTGCTGCGGTGTTTTATTGATCTCGCTGCTTTCTACCAGACTCGCCAGCGCATTCGCAAATTCCATCGCGGAGTCGTAACGATCTTCCGGGTCTTTTGCCAATGCCTCCGCCATAATTTCATCGAAGGCTTCTGGTAGTTCCGGGGCAAATTCCCTCGCAGAAGGCACAGGGTTCTGAATGTGTTTCATCAAGACTGCCATCGGGGTTTCGCCATCATAAGGCGAGCGACCCGTTGCCATCTCGAAGACCATCACACCCAGCGAATAAATATCTGAATGCGAGTCAATCGTCGCCATCCCCATGCCCTGTTCCGGGGACATATACCCCGGCGTGCCAACAGTGAAGCCGGTTTGCGTCATGCCCTGCGCCCCGGCGATTCGGGCAATGCCGAAGTCGGTCAGGTAGGCGTTGCCATCGGTATCAATCATGATGTTCGAAGGCTTGATGTCCCGATGAACCACGCCTTCGCGGTGGGCATAATCCAGCGCAGAAGCAATCTGCCGGGTGACATAGACGACTTCATGCAGGGGCAGCTTCGTCCGTGACTCGATGATTTCCTTGAGGGTGCCACCTTCCAGGTAGCGCATGACGATATAAGGCGGGTCATGATCCGGGGAATAATCGTACACGGGGAGCAGATGAGGATGCTCCAGACGGGCGATCAGGCGGGCTTCCTGACGAAAGCGCTCCATGCCCGCTTCATCCTGCGCCAGCGCCCGATGAATGATCTTGATGGCGACATAGCGTTCCATTGCGGGATGATATGCCCGGTAGACCGTAGCCATCCCACCCTTACCCAGTTCTTCCAGAATTTCATACTGCCGGATGCGCGTACCGATCATGTCTTTCTGGCCTATTGATGAAGTGGACTCTCCGCACCAGAAGTGTAACACAGGCACGCATCTTGCGCATTGCATTTGCGGTTTGTTTTGTTGAAATCTGGTAATGGATTGTCCTAAGAACTTGTTTCATGTTATTCTCAAGATTGGATTATCTAGGTGGGTGATTAACATCCAGGGGGAGTCATGAGATCACGTTTTGTTCTACTTTCCACTTTACTATTTTTTATTGGTGCATGCAGTCCAGTAGAACTTACCGAGGTTAGCAACCAGGTAATTGCTTTTGGAAACCGGATACTTGTTGTATACGGCATTATCGGTCTTATGGTGGTCATTTTTATTGCAGCTGGCCTGCTTTATTGGCAGCGCAAAAATCCGCTTGTGCAGCCATTCCTCAATCCTCTGGGCAATGTATTCTCTCGCATGAACGGTGGCCTATCTATCTCCGATCCTGGACTTGTACAGGAAGAGACAAAGCAACTCCAACAAGCTCAAAATTTACTGAAGGAAATAAATCGAACCCTGAATGAGAATTCACGCATTTCGAAGGAGAAAAAAGGCAAAATCAGAGATCACTCTAAGGCTGTTGTCGGAAAGATGAAACAGCATGTCGAACAGCTGGCCACAATTCGTAAGCTTGGTCAGTCAATGAACAAAGAGGCGCAAAAAGAACTTGCAGAGATGGACTTTGCAATTCAGATTCAGCTTGATCAATCTCTAGAGACCTTAGCGCGAACACCCGTGAGCATCTTGAAGGTTGAAGTCGCGGGTGGTGATCGAACAGCAGAGCGATTGATTGAGCAACTGGATGAAGCAAATTCATCCATGCGCGATCTTGCTGATAGTTATCAAGCAATTCGCCGTTTATCATCTGGCTGAGTGATCTTTGTTAATTTGTCATGTAGTGCTTTTGTGTTAGGGTGTTTTATATATATGGATCAATTAGCCCGTTTGATCCATATATCTCCACTAGATCAATCACAATACATGAGGGAACACAAGATGAGTGACGATATTTTCAATGATGAACACGATATTGTACCTTCCGCAAACCAGCAGTTGACACAAGCCAAGGAGTTAATCACAGCAGGAAATCATGCTCAAGCGCTGCCAATTGTTGTACAAATCCTCAAGCAGGATCGTGAAAACGTTCCTGCCCTTTGGCTCTATGCAAATTTGAAGAAGACTGACGACCCCGATAAAGCTATAGCAGCACTACGAACCCTGTTGAAAGTTGACCCCAATCACCAGAAGGCACAGCGTTTATTGCTTCAGCTTGATCCTGAAGATGATGATCTCTTTGATACTTTCGATGTGGAAAAACCAGTAAAACGTGCCAGCAAGGCTCCAGTAGAAGATCGCATTCAGATCAACTTTAACCCGACTATTGACGTGCAGGGTTCACGTACTCAGATGGTCGCAGGCGGATATGGAATGCCTATGCAGGTGCAGCCGCAGCGCAATGAGACAGCTTTCATCATAGGGATGTTGGCGGGGATTTTCCTGGGTCTCTTCGGAATTGCCTATCTCTTCAATGGCAAAATTGGCGCGGGAATTGGCTATATTGTAATGTCATTCTTCTGGTGGATTCTAGCGGGTGTCATCGTTACCGTTACCATTGGTTTCGGAGCGTTTATAGTTATACCGCTGCACATTTACCTCGTGTACCGCAATGCAAAAGATGGTGCTGCCAAGCCTGCCCTGATGCAGCCTATGGGTGGTGGCATGATGATGAGCTAATTCATCTTTCTGTGGGAGGATGCTTACAGCGGTTCTTCACTTGGAAGAACTGCTGTTTTTATTTACGCTACACTGGAAGCAGCCCAGATAGTCAGAATAGCCGCTTTTGCTGCAAGGGGCGTTGACCATCCAGCAGGATGAAGGGGGCGAGGGTTTCCGGCTGGCGGATGCCGAGTTTGCGCAGTTGCCCGAAGTCGCGGATGGTGCGTTGGCGGCGAGCTTTCAGCAGCGAGTCGGCGGATTTAGGGCCAATCCCCGGCAACCGCAGCAAGTCGTTGCGCTCCGCCTGCATGATGTCGATGGGGTTGTCCTGCAAATGCACTTCTGCCCAGGCCAGTTTGGGATCAACATCGGTGCGCAAATTGCCACTCTGCAAAAAGGGCAGGTCTTCCACATCCCAGGCGTAATCGCGCAGCAAAAAACTGGCCTGATACAAACGGCGTTCGCGGATGTCTGGCGTGCGTTCTAGCTCCTCAAAGGGCGTGCCGCTGATGGGCGAAAATCCCGAATAATCTGCCCGCGCCAATCCCAGACGGTTATAGAGATGATCGCTCAGGGAGAGCAGTTCCAGGTCGGTATCCCCCACTGCACCCACCACAAATTGCGTCACCACACTGGCACGGATGAAGGGGTCTTCCTGCTTGATGCGCTGCGCATTCTCAATCTGAGTCAGCAGTTCATCGAAGAAGCCTTTCTTCGGTGCGAGGGCTGCGAGGCGTTCTTCCGTCGCCCCTTCCAGATTAACCGAGACGCGATCCGCGAGCTGCATAGCGCGTTTGAGCTGGTCATACTCTGCACCGGGCATGATCTTCAGGTGGATGTAGCCGCCGTAGTGGTAGCGCTTACGCACAATTTCTACCGTGTCGATGAGCTTATCCTGGGTGGTCACGCTGCCCTTGATGATGCCCGACGAGAGGAACAGTCCATCCACTTTGCCGGAACTTTGCAGGGTGTCGAAGGCTTGCGCCATGCTATCCGGTGTGATGGCGATGCGCGGCGTTTTGCTGTGTCCGGCACGAAATGGACAGTAATTGCAATTGCGCTCACAGGCTGTGGTCAGCATGGATTTTAAGACGGGCTTGGGGCCTTTGGGTGTCGATAGATTGCTGATGCATTCTTCCAGGCTGTGCGACTGATAGCGCTCGCGCTGGCGTTTTTTCTCCTGCAACGGCGAATCCCCCGCAGGTTCATAGAGCGTCGCATCACCCATCTGGGTCAGCTTCTCAAAGGTATCCAGACTGCTGCGGCTTGCCATCTCTGCGCCCCTTTTCGCCAAATGCACACGTCCAATTTTAGAACAAAATTTCTGAAGCAGCAAGCCTGATATGACATCACTCCCGACAAACGACGGCATCTATCAAAATCCAGGCGAAGGCCGCGCCACGAGCAAATCGACCATGATAAAATGAAAAGCCAAAAATAAGACACTATTGAAGAGAGACCTTCATGGAAGAAAATCCGGCTTTGGCCTTATTTCTCGCACTGGCACTCATCATCCTGGCTTCGCGCATTGGCGGCAGTATTGCCCGTCGCTTTCGGCAGCCGCGTGTGTTGGGCGAACTGCTGGTCGGGGTGTTGCTGGGGCCTACCTTCTTGAACCTGCTGCACCTGCCCATCTTCCATGGCGTAGCACTCGAAGCCACTATCAAAGAATTAGCCGAACTGGGCGTGATTCTGCTGATGTTCTTGATTGGCTTTGAAGTCAACGTCAAGGAATTGATGTCCGTTCGTGGCATTGCGACGGTGGCAGGGGTGCTTGGAGCGCTGCTCCCGGTGGGATTTTCCTTTGCTTTGATGCAACCCCTGGGCTATCACTGGCAATCCTCGCTGTTCGTCGGGGTCACACTCGCCGCGACCTCGGTCAGTATCTCGGCACAGGTGCTTTTTGAGCTAGGATTTTTGCGCACAAAAGAAGGAACTGCCCTTTTAGCCACAGCCTTGATTGATGATGTGCTGGCGATTCTGCTGGTATCGCTGGCGGTGGCAGTGGTTGGTTCCGGCGAATCCGCCGATGGGGCACTGCCCCTGGGTGAGTTAGCGATCATCCTGGTACGCATGACGGCCTACATCGGCATTGCCGGAGTCATCTCCTGGTTTGTGCTGCCGCGTGCCATGAATCGCCTGGAAAAAATCCCGGTGATTGCGGGGTCGCACGGCATGACGGCAATTTCGCTGATTCTGATTCTGCTCTTCGCCTGGTCAGCAGAGACGCTCGGCGGCGTTGCAGGGATCACCGGAGCGTTTTTGTGTGGGTTAGGCTTAGGGCGCACACGCGAACGGCTGCGTGAGGAGATCGAAGAGAGTACCAGCGCGATTGCCTATGGCTTCCTGGTGCCGATTTTCTTCATTGATGTGGGCCTAGAAACCGATTTAAGCGGCTTTCCCCTCAGTGCGCTGCCCTTTGCCCTGGCACTCTTTGTGGCTGCACTGATCTCCAAGCTGCTTGGCTGCGGCCTCGGTGGACGGTTGGGCGGCTTCAGCAACATGGAATCGCTGCGATTGGGGGTTTGTATGATTTCGCGTGGCGAAGTAGGCTTAATTATTGCCTCGCTCGGCCTGAATATTGGTGTGTTTCAGCAAGATGATCCCCTCTTTGCCTCAGTCTTCCTGGTGATCTTGCTGACAACGCTCATCGCTCCGGTACTGGTACGGCTGGTCTTCAGTGGAGATCAGCCCAAACGTAGGCCGTTGATCGGCTAACGCATCCAATCATCGTCCGATTAGTTGTAGGGTAGGAAATCATATGAAGCTAGTCATCTTAATCACGGCAGAAATTGAACATGGTCTACAAATTGCGCAGGCATGGCAAGACCTGGGTGCGCCCGGGGTAACAATTGTTCGTAGCTATGGGCTGCGCACGCTGCAAAACGAAGTAGAACGTGGCTCTATCGAACTGCCCCGCATGACCGTCTCGATGGTCTCGGCAATGGCGAGCATCATTGACCAGGTGCAAAAAAGCGGAGAATTGATCTTATCAGTTGCGGAAGATGAATTGATCGACAAAATGGTGGAATCGGCACAAAATGTCCTGGGAGAAATGAAAAACCCGGACAGCGGAGTCGTCTTTGTGCTGCCAGTAGAACGTGCTATCGGCGTTGTACATCACGATCAGCGCAACACGAAATCGCTCTAGCGCTAGACCCCTGTAGTTGTAGCGCTTTTTTCTTTTTCGATTTCCTTTTCAATGGCGGCAATCGCTTCTTCGCGTGTCGCATAGAACTGCACGCGCCGATAGCCCACAATCGAAAAGATCGTATTCACGATGATACGCAGCCCCACCGAAATCCCGACGATGGTGATGAGGCCGCTGCGCGGATGAGTCAGGCCGGGGCCGGACTTCGCGGTGAGCCAATTATGCGGGATGCCACGGACTTTCGACATATCCGTGATGGAATGCAGTGTATGCGGGATCAGATCACGCAAACGTTTCTCTTCATCATAGGCGGTAACTAATTCATCCATCGTCAGTGGGTCACTGAGTTCATAGATCAAATAGTTCTGGTCGTCGCTCAAACGGACATCTGCTGGCATAGTACCCTAACCTCCTTACCATTTTCTCCACGAGTGTACTACAATATTCAGCGTATTAGTTACCCGAAAATGAAGGAAATTGTTATGACTGTGAATTACGGCTTACCGCGCACGCTTTCTGGCTGGACGATGTTTATTTTTGGCTTCCTGGCATTGCTGCTTGGCCTCGTTGGTTTGGTGCAACCCGAAGCAACCCTGGCTCTGCTGGGTATTGATGTGATCGAACAAGCCAACCGGGGTGACGGCGATTACACATTGATGTTCGTCACAGCATCGTCAATGGCATCATTTAACATGGGTGTGTATTACATACTGGCTTCATTCATCCATTGGAAGCCCTTCTTCCTGTGGACGGTTCCGTTCCGCATGGTCACCTTCGTTGTGTTCGTACTGGCAGTCTCGCGTGAGATCGCACCTACAGCCTTCCTCGGTGTTGCCGTCTGGGAATTAGCAGGTGCTTTGCTCACGGGTGCTGCGCTCCTCTGGGAACGCGGGCGCGAAACCGCCGCGTGATTTAGGTACTGCTCTTACGCACAGGCTCATGAAAATGGATACTGACGGCTGAGAGCGTGTTTGTAAATAAAAGTGTTACGATCAGAACAAGGCATATTGAGCCACCCCCAACCCCCGCCCCGATTCTCAAGGAGGGGGCTAGAAGTCTCCCCTCACACAGTGGGGGGAGATTTAAGGCTTGTCCGGTATTACTGTCGTGGTCATTGAGGCTTTTCTCGGCTTTTAACAGATCACATTGTAGGGACGAGGCCTGCCTCGTCCGAAACAAGCAGGCGGACAACGCAGGCGTTGTCCCTACAGGCGGCGATCTTGCCTATGAACCCGATGTTTGCGTTGGTTTCAATACCGGACAACGCTATTTAGAGGGGGGATACATGACGAGCAAAACGGCAAACTTTCGCGTAATGTCTGTTTTAACAAACACGCGCTGATAACTTACGCTCATCGAAGTCCACCAGCGACACTACAATACCTTGTGCGTAACATCCAGTTAGTTATTCCAGCCCTGGGCTTCTCGCTGGACGATTTGTGCCAGGGCTTGCATGAAATTCTCATCCGCATTCAGGCAGGCTGCCAACGAATACTTTTCTGGCGCACCCCCTGCCTCTTCCCATTCTTCCAGCCCTTCATTGCCCAGTTCATCCAGCGTTTCCAGGCAGTCCACCGTAAATCCCGGTGGGAAGACCAGCACTCGTTTCCCGGTTTTGGCGAATTCTTCGATGGTTTCGTCGGTGTAAGGCTGCAACCATTCTTCGGGGCCAAACCGTGACTGAAACGACAGTGACCATTGATCGTCCTGTAAGCCCAGTTTTTCTACCAATAATTGGGTCGTCGCCTCGCATTGCGCTTTATAGGGATCACCCGTCCTGTCATAGCGTGCTGGGTTGCCATGATAGCTGAAAATATAGTGATCCGGTTCCTGCTCCTGGGTTTCGATCACACGACGCAGATGCTGCACCATCGAGTCAATATAACCAGGGTCATCATAATACGGCGGCACAAAGCGTAAGGTAGGGATGAAACGCTTACGTTCCGATAAGCGCCCGGCGGCTGCCAGGTAAGCCGCATCATAAACCGAAGCGGTCGTGGTCGATGAATATTGCGGGTACATCGGCAGGACGACAATACGATCAATGCCTTCCGCTTCCAGCGAAGAAATCGCACTACGCATACTCGGCTCGCCATAGGTCATACCGATGATGACTTTGTATTCTTCCCCCAGGATCTCCTGCAAGCGGCTGGCCTGCTGCTGCGTGAAGACCATCAGCGGAGAGCCATCTTCCCGCCAGATGCGCTGGTAGAGCTTTGCTGACCGTGCCGGACGCACCCGCAGGATAATGCCTCGCAGAATGGGCTGCCACACAAAGGGAGAATAATCAATCACGCGGCGATCACTGAGAAACTCCGCCAGAAAACGCCGCACTGATTTCGCATCCGCCCCGGCAGGTGTACCCAACTGACCCACAATAACACCAATACGATTTGTACCCATACTCTACCCCTGATCCAAACACAACAACAAAGCGCAGATACTGCCATAACAATCTACAAGAATCTACAGGAAAATACACACTATTTGCACAGACACCACAAATCTGTAATATAATGAAATACGAGAAGATAAACAGGGTCACAACAGCCTGGGAAACCGGAACAATATGTGGAACGAGCAGCTACTTACAAGTTCGTCAGAAAAAAACACTGTGCAGCCTAGCCGCTGGGTTCGCTGGCTCTACCGGAGGCTGCTTCCGCTGAGTACGCCCCATCCCAGCGTGTCGAACCCGCGCCTGTACCGCAGGCTGCAAGCCCTGGCGATCTTCTGCCTCATGAATACGACCCTCAGCTTTGCCGTTCTATTTCCGTTGATGGGTGCTGAAACGCAGTTCTCCACCCTGACGCTCACCTTCTGGAGCTTCGTGATTTACCTGCTGGCTCGGTCGCGTTGGTATCGTCTGGCCATTGAACTGATCTTTGGTGCGCTGCTGCTGGGGCCATTACTCTTCACTGCATTTGGGCGCATCGAAGTATTGTTTCAACTAATCATCGTCTATCTGATTGCCAGCATTTTCGTGCAAAAACACTTCCCACTACTCAGCCTCTATGTGTTGTTCGGTGTATCGGTAGTTTCCGTATCCATGATGATTTCCCCCCTGCAAGAGCCAGCGGTAACCTTTACCGTTGCCATCGAAGCACTGCATGTACTGGCAACCTTGTTTCTGGTGATGAGTGTTCACCAGGGTGATCTGGTAGAGTTGCAGCAATTGGTAACCGAAACGAATCATTCCGCAGCCTATCAACAAGCCTTGATCGACAATCTGCCGGGAATGCTCTACACGGTTTCCCCCAGCTATGAGGTGACTTCTGCTTACGGCACAGTTTCTAATCATTTGACAGAGAAAATACAGTCCTTGATTGGTAAACGGCTGGATACAGAACTGCCACCGCACATCTGGGAAGTCGTCCGATCTCAATTCAACACAGTACTTTCGCAGCACAGAAGCGTCCACTACGAACTCGAATTACCCAACCCAAACCAGCCGAGCAATTGGGTTGAAAACCGCCTTGCCCCTCTCATCATCAATGGAAATTCCCTCGGCGTGCTGACCTTCGTGTCCGACATCACCAGCCGCAAATTGGTTGAACAAGCCTACTCCGAGAACTCCAACCTACTTCAGGCTGTGCTGGATGGCATTATGGTCGGCGTTTTCATACAGCGAGAAGAGCGTATTGTCTTTCATAACCAGATGGTTTGTGCGCTGACCGGTTTCTCCGACGGGGAATTGCAGGGGTTATCTTTAGCCAAATTGGTTGCGCCGGAACTGAGAGAAATCGCAGAAAATTGGACGGATACCAATGGGAACGTATTGCAGCTTTCGCAGTCAGAAATTCCTATTCAGGATCGCAGTGGCAACCGCCTGTGGGTGAATATGACGCTCTCCCCGATTGGGTACAACGGCAAACCCGCTGTCATTGTGGCCTTTGTCAACGCTACTCGTAACATCGAAATGCAGCGTGAATTGCTTGAGCGCGAACAGCACTTTCGTTCCTTGATTGAAAATAGCACGGACATCATCCTCGTGCTGAATAAAGATTACACCATGCGCTATGCCAGCCCTGCGGTAGGGCAACTTCTCGGCTTCTCCAGAGAGGTGTGTGATGGACATCATTTTGAGGACATTCTGCAAAAGTACATCCACCACGATGACCAGGCACTCATCACTGAAAAAATGACTGGACTTTTTGACGAATCTGGCATCCAGGCCAGCGCAAGATTTCGCATCCGCGATGCCCAGGGACAATGGCACTGGTTTGAGGCCGTTGGCACCAATATGCTGGATGAACCCGGCATAGGTGCGATCATCATCAACGCCCACGACATCACCCAGATTCAAGAGGCGCTGCGGGCAGAGCGTGAACAGCGCACGCTCTCAGAAGCCCTGCTCGCAACCGCGGCTGCGCTCAACAGTACCTTGAAATTAGAGGAAATCTTGCCGTACATCCTGGAAAACCTGAAACAGATTGTGCCATACGAAAGAGCCAATATCGCCCTGGTACAGGATACTGGCACCACAAGTACCGTATCCCATGCCGGGTATTCACCGGAACATACGCGCAGCATTCTCGAAAGGCCACTGCGGATTGATGAGAGTGTGGTTTACCAACGCATGATCACAACAAGGGAACCGATCTACATTGCCAATACGAGCGACGCAACAGTATGGGTGAAAATCCCATATCGAGATACATCTTCGTACCTCGGCGCTCCCATCATGTTGGATGATGATGTCATAGGGTTCCTCAACCTGGAAAGCAGCGAAGCCAATGCATTCGGAGAAGATGCCGCGACGAAACTGCGTCTATTCACCAATCATGCAGCCCTGGCTATCCGCAACGCCCGCGCATATGAACAGGGGCAAACCCTGGCAGCCACGACAGAACGCCAGCGCATCGCAGGCGAATTGCATGATGCCGTCAGCCAGACGCTCTTCTCTGCCAGCATGATTTCCGAAACGCTGCCCTTGCTCTATGAACATCAGCCCGAAGAAGTCTTCGACGGATTGCAGGAACTGGCTCGCCTGACGAAAGGCGCTCTGGCAGAGATGCGTGCGCTGCTCATGGAACTGCGCCCGGAGACGCTGTCGCGCACGGATTTGCGCACCTTGCTATCCCACCTCATCAATGGATTCCGCACACGAACTGATGCGACAATCCACCAGGAACTTAACGCTGCCACACGTAAACTGCCGCCGGATGTCCGTGTTAATCTGTACCGCATTACGCAAGAAGCCTTCAACAACATCGTTCGCCATGCGAAGGCCACCGACATCTGGGTTTCGTTGCAAGCACAGGATGACTACATCCAACTACAAATCCGAGATAATGGGCGAGGGTTTGTACCAGAGGCCGTCACGTCGGAGCATATGGGGCTGCGCATCATGCGAGAACGCGCCCGCAACAACGGTATTGAGCTGCTCATTGAAACCAATGTTGCCGAAGGAACGATGATCCAGGCTCGCTATCCAGTTGTACAGACGGCTGCCTCCCTACTAAGTTCATCTACAAGCGAGGACGAAGTTCTATGAAGATTCGCATGATCGTCGCTAATCACAATCCCTCGGTGCGTACAAGCTTCAGCATGCTGGCAAAAGTGACTCCCGGCGCAGAATACGTCGGCATTGCTGAGTCAGTAGAAGAACTGCTGGCGCTCAATGCACAGGTCAACCCGCATATCATCTTGCTAGAATTCGCCATGTTGGAAGAGCATGCACAGACCCTGCTTGAAGTCTCTCCTGCCGTGAAGATAATCTGCATCGTGAACGCTATGGAAGTAACCTTACCGCTGGAAGAGCTGCTCACACTGGGGACTGTCGGCTGCATCTGCCAGGATGCATCACCTGTGCATATCCGCGAGGCCATGATTGCAGCCTTTGAGGGGAAACCGTACCAACATGAAGACAAAGTGATGATTGGAGTCCGCACTCCGCAGCATCAACTTGCGTTATCGGATAGCGAGGTAGCCATTTTGCAGGCACTTGCGAAGGACAGGACACCCATAGACTCACTTGAAATTCGGCTGTATCTCAGTAGTATTTTCAGCAAGTGCGGAACTACCTCGCTGGAAAATACCCTGTCACTTGCGCTGGAATATGGCCTGATTTAGCAGGCTGCCCCCGGGTAAATAATTACAATTCATTACAGCGCTTATGCGCCGAACGGTGTACAATAGACAGAGAGCCAATGCGCCCTATGGAGAGCCTTTCATGGATAGCCATATTATTCGAGTGCTGGTCGCAGACGATCATCTGCTGGTACGGAAGGGCTTTGCCATGCTGCTGCATGCTCACCCTGACCTTGAATTCGTGGGGGAAGCTGCCAATGGCGCAGAAGCGGTGCAGCAATGCAGCGAAATGAAACCGGATGTCGTGCTGATGGATATGAAAATGCCAGGAGTAGATGGCGTGGAGGCCACCCGCAGAATCCGCCGCGAATTTCCTGATATACAGGTTGTTGCGCTCACGAGCTTCAGCGAAGACTCGCACTTGTTGCAAAAGGCACTGGATGCCGGGGTCATCGGCTATTTGTTCAAGACTGTAACAGTGAACGAACTGGCAGATGCCATTCGCGCAGCCTACGAAAAAAAGCCGACTCTTTCCAGCGAAGCAATGATGATGCTCATTCAGGCACGCACACAGCCCGCTCTGCCAGATGTGCAATTGAGCGAGCGCGAACTGGAAGTGCTGCAATTGCTCTGCCGAGGATTGAGCAACCGGGAGATCGCGCAGCATCTATTCGTCAGTCCCTCGACAGTTAAATTTCACGTCAGCAGTATCCTCGGTAAGTTGGGCGCAACCAGCCGTACAGAAGCCGTATCCCTGGCGCACCAGCTTGGCCTGGTGAATTGAAACATTTCATAAAGGTTACAATTGCGTTTCAAACCAGGTTTTTCCGGTGTGAATTGCGTACAAGTAACGACCTTCGCAACTTTGTGCAGTACGCTGATAAGAGTAGTAACCGCGCAGAGTGCCAATCAAATAGAAGTTGGAACGCGCCCCGCTTTTGCGCTTCCTGGAAAGGTGGTTTCTGATGCCCGCCATACTGCTCATTGAAGACGACGATTTGCTGCGCCGCCTGGCTGCGAAGGCGCTGTCCAAAGAGTTTGATGTCATCGTCGCGCAAACTGGTGAAGAAGGCTTGCAATACGCTCAGGAGATTATGCCGGATTTGATCCTCTGCGATATTTGCTTGCCGGATATGGATGGCTTTGAGATTTTGCGTTCTTTGCGCAACCAGGAACTTACCCGCACTCTCCCCCTCATTTTCATCACAGCCCTGAATGATCGTGCAGAAATGCGCCGGGGGATGACACTGGGCGCTGATGATTATCTTGTGAAACCCTTCAGCGTCCAGGAACTGCTGCAATCTATCCGGGCGACGCTGCGTAAAAATGCCGAACGTCGCGCCGAACTCGAAGAGATGATGGAATCTTTGCGCAAGAATATCGCCACTTCGATCCCGCATGAACTGCGTACAGCCATCAACGTGATTCGCGGGTATGCCGACTTGATGTCCGAAAGTCTCGATGAAAACAGTTCTTCCGTTGCGCCGATGCTGAAACACATCCGTGAATATTCAGAGCGCATCCACAATCTATCCGAGCGTTACCTGTGGTACATCAATGCGGAAGTCCTCACCTCGGAAGAAATCCAGCGCAGCCCTACCCCTAAGCCGGACTCAATTGCGGGTGAAATTGCCCAACGCCTCGCACAAGGCTACCAGCGTGAAGGTGATTTACAGCTCAATTTACAGCGTGCTGAGATTCCGATGGATCCGCAATACTGGGGGCGCATCGTGGAAGAACTGACGGACAATGCATTCAAATTCTCAGAACCGGGTCAAGCCGTGGCTGTAGAGTCGCATCTGGATGGCGAAGCATATGTGCTGTCCATCAGCAGCCGGGGGCGCAGCATGACGGGAAAACAGGTCGGGAGCATTGGGGCGATGATGCAGTTCGAGCGCGATGAATATGAGCAGCAAGGTACGGGTATGGGGCTAGCCATCGTGAATCGCTTGCTAGGGCTAGCAAATGGTTCGCTGAATATTGAAGGCTTTGCCGACCGTACCCCTGGAACCATCGTGCGCCTGACGCTGCCGATCCTTGATCGCAAACTTCCCAACCCCACTACCAATTCAGTGACAGACCAGGCGGAACAGGTCACGGTTGGTTGATGAATTGATCGTGCAACTGCTGTACCAATGTCGGCAAATGTAGCTGCTTACTACGAATCTGTGCCAGATTCCAGGCTGTTTCCCCAATTTGTTCTTGCAGTCGCGGCTGCACATACAAGGCTAAATGCCGATACCGAATTTCATTGGATTTGAATCGCGTCAGCAAGAGTGCAATCCATTCCGCAGCAAGCTCCGTTGCACCAACGTCGAGCGCAACGGCAACCGCACTGTACAGCGGTAAATTGAATAAGAAGGGTTCATCCAGTTCTATCACAAGCGACAGCACTTCTTTGAATAGCTGCCTGCCCAGTTCCTGATCCCCCCGTGCAAATGCAACGTGCGTGTAGGTGCTGGCAGTTTGCAGCAAATCATAGCGACTGCTGGTTTCGTGGGCAGTGCGGTACGCGGCCTGGAAATGCTCGTTCGCCGCATCGTGGCTTTCCTGGAAAAAAGCAATCATCCCCATGGAATACTCATTCAGAATGATCCGCTGGTGCGACCCGGTTTGCTCTGCGAGGCGTTTGGCTCGCTGCAAATAAGCCACAGCTTCTGCATAATAGCCTTGCTCAATGGCAAGCTGCCCCAGGTTATTCAAGGCACCAGCCGCAACAGAATGCAAAGCCTCTGCTTCGGCAACTACCAGGCCGCGCTTGAAATACTCCTGCGCCTTGATGTGGTTTTGCTGTATTGAGGCGATATTTCCCAGGTTGATGAGGATACCAGCCTGACCTACAACATCGCCACTTTCTTCGCGCTTTGCCCGCACCTCTTCAAACAGGTTTGCAGCAAATTCCAGGTTGCCTGTTTTGGCAGCCACAACCGCCCGATTCCCCAGAGCCGCAAGAAGTGGTGCATGCTGGTCAGTGGTACGAAAAATCTCAATTGCCTGATCCAGTTGGCTTGCAGCAACAGCGAAATCCCCACGTCCATCGGATAATTTGCCCAGTGCCGCCAGCGCCTGTGCATAGAGGCTCGGATAATCTTCGTGCTGTACCAGTTCCAGGGCGGTTTCCAGGTGTTGCTGCGCCCGATCAAATTGCCCCTGATTGATATGACAATGAGCAGCAACAATATGCAGCCACGCAAGAATATTCGCGGGTTTTTCACCGTGTTCTGCACCATACATCAAACCGCGCTCAACCAGCGCCAACGCTTCCTGGTGAAATCCCTGGTGATTCAAGCGTTCCGCCAGGGCGGGCATATAGAGCAATTCCCGGTCAGGCCGTCCAGCGCTGCGCCAATGTTCCGCAATGGCTTTGATGTAAGACGGGTTATCCCCGTGAAGCTTTTCTATCGCCTGCGCAGCCATACCATGCAGTTTGCCTAAGTAGCTGGCTTCCAGCCCATCCAATAAGGCTTCGCGCACTTTGTCATGCGTAAAACGCCAGACTCCATTCTGCACAGTGAGAATGGCTGCATCCGCAGCACGAACCAGCCAATCTTCATAATCGGTTTCGTCATCGTAGGCTTGCAGCACCGGGAAATTAATCTCTTGCCCTAGCAGAGCCGCTAATCTCAGCAGCGGGTGGTCATCCAGGGGGACATAGCGCAATCTCTGCTTCAACACGCGGGTCACACCCATTGAAGCCAACTCCGTAGGGAACATCTCCGTGCGGATTTGCTCGATTCCGCCAGCGTTCTCCGCCATTATGCGCAGAACTTCCACCAGAAACAGCACGTTGCCTTCTGTATGGAGATGCAAAAAATCAACAATTGCACCCAGATCCTGGCGCTCTCCCAGAACTTTGCGCACAATTTCTGTGATTTCTCTACGGCTCAACGGGTCAAGTTCAATCTGTGTCGCCAACGGAAATTTGCCGTAGAGATAAGGCGCTTCATCGCTGCGATACGCAAATACCAACATCAACGGCAATTCCGGCGCAGCTTTATGTAATTGCTGTAATGGCAGCAGTTCTTCGTCCGTCACCCATTGAAGATCATCTACATACAGCAGCAGCGGTGTCTGTAATCGTTGGAAGATTGCGAGAATAGTTTTTGTCAGCCGTTCGCGGTCTTTGCGGTATTCCAATTCCGGCGCATCATTCACTGGACGTTCCAGCAGATGCTCAATGTTTGGCACAAGCGGTTTCAACACACTGGCTTCTGCATCTTCTATGGGTACCAGCAGCAGCAAACCAGGCAGCACCTCGCGCCAGATTGAATCAACCACATGGGGAACTTCGCTGCCAGAAGCGGATAACACCGCGATTCCCTGTATGATGGCCTCAATGCGTAGTTCACGCAGTAACCTTGTCTTGCCGATGCCGCTAACACCGCCGATGATGTAGCTAATGCCACCCTCCCACAGCGATTGCAGGCTGTTCTTCAGGTCGCGCAGCCATTCTTCTCGTCCAGCAAAAGCGGGTGTATACAGCACGTCTTCGCGGTATGCTGTAGTTTCTGGCAATCGCACATGATGCGATACTTGCTCCAACGCCCGCATTACTTCCATTGCATTGTGATAGCGCTGTTTCGGGTCTTTTTCCAATAGGCGTAGAATCACATCGCGCACAGCATCCGGGAGTTCTCGTAGGGGGTCAGCCGCTGGAGGTTGATGTAAAACCCGGTTCATCATTTCGCTGGTCGTTTGTGCTGCAAATGGGTGAACTCCCGTGAGCATCTCATAGGCAATCACCCCAGCGCTGAACAGGTCAGACGCAGGGCAAGCCTTCCCATTCAGCAGCACTTCAGGGGCGATGTAGGACAGCGTTCCGACCACACCCGCCGAGCGTGTATCTTCCTGCGCCAACCCAAAGTCCAGCAGCTTCACTCCTTGTTCTGGCGTAACCAGTACATTGCTCGGTTTCAGATCACGGTGCAAAATCCCCCGGCGATGCAAATACGAGAGCGCCAGCAGCATCTGATTCAGCAGGCGCAAGCAGGGGTCTAGCTCGCCTATCTCACGACTAACCGCGACAATATTCTGTGCATCGTGCAGCAAATCCATCGTCAGGTAGGGAATACCCTGTGCATCAAAACCATAATCCAGCACGCTGATGATATGCGGATGCCGCAACGAAGCGAGAATCTGAAATTCACGAACCAGGCTGCCCGGCGCATCGCTGCTGTGAGAGGCAACCGTTGGTGCGGAGAGAAAAACACGTTTCAGCGCAATCTCACGCTGTTGCAGCCTGTCAAATGCGCGGTAGACAATCCCCATGCCACCTACGCCAACTTGCTCGATGAGTCGGTAACGTGGTGAGAGGAAGGGTTCTGCAAGCGCACCCGCTGTCATTGTGAGATCTCCCGAAACACTACCTGATACCAATACATTGATATTACCCGATGGTTACAGCGTTGTCATACAAAAAACTATCCAAGAAATGTCAGAAACTGAAGTAGAAAATGTACATCATTGAAACGGGTCTTTGCGCTGCAACATCCCTCGACACAGCCACCACAGAGATTTATGCTTGGTTACTCGCTAACTCATGCAAGATTGCTATGCTTGGCAACAGACCAAGTAAGACAGAAAGAAGCAAACACAATGACCCAAACACAGGCAGAACAACGCGGCGGAATCATCGGTTGGGTGCAAGGGTTGCCCAGGCCGCTGCGTGTGATGATCTTCTTCGGCGGCATGATTGCGATCATTGCCCTGGTCTTTGGTGTAACCGCCCTGCTGTACTACCTGAATGTTCGCAGCTTTCCGCGTGGTGTTCCCATCGGTTTTCAAGAAGGCATCACCTCGTCGGAATTCATCACCTTTGCAGATGACGATGCCTACCCCGCAGCCCTGGCAATCGCACCAGATGGCACGCTCTACACGGGAAGTTTCATCAGCGGGGCAATCTGGCAAGCCAGCCCGGATGCAGCTTTGTCAGAAATTGCTGGCACGCGGGAACGCATCGGCTCCGTGATTGGGCTGGATGTTGCGGCAGATAGTTCGCTCTATGTGCTGGATCGCGTCGAAGCACTCAGCGCGGCAGGTGCGGTAATCTGGCGCATTGCAGACGGCGAACTCACGCAGGTTGGCACGCTCCCGGCAGAAGGTACACAGCGCATCAGCCTGCCCAATGACATCGCTGTAGATGCAGCCGGGAATTTCTATGTTACGGATGTCGATAGCAGTTTACGCCGAATCTGGCGCTTTGCCCCTGGGGAAGCATCGGGCGAAATCTGGTGGATTGCCCCGGAAGACCCCGCTAATCCAGCAGGGTTGGCCTATGACAGCGCCAACAATCGGTTGTTGGTGACGGAAGTCGCACGCGATCTCATTTACGCGATCCCACTGGATGCTGAGTCTCCTGCTGATGCAACGGAAATCCTCTACCGTTATGAGGGGGCTGCGGTTGATAGCCCCGGTTTCAATGGGATCACCGCTGCACCCGATGGCACGATCTACGTTGCAGAATTGGGGCAAAATGAAGTGTCGCGCCTGGAAGATGGCGAACTGCTGGCGCTGGCGGGTGGCTACCGGGGGAGCAGCGATATTGCCTATGACGTGACGATGGATCGCTTATTCGTCAACAATTGGGATCAAAGCTGGTTGACTCCGGTGCAGTTCTTCCTTGTGCGGTTCTACGTAGAACCGCGCCTGCCATTCAGCATAGACGCGGTGGAATTTGGGGAATAAGTGAGCGGCAGACGACCAGCAGCGGCATAACAAAGCCAGCGAAAATGCTGGCCTGCGTAAGGACTATGATTCAGACCTTGTTGGCGAATCGGTGTAGGGGCGATCCCCACGTGGTCGCCCTGGGAGCGCACACGGGCACTCCCCTACAAAAACACAATGATTCGCGGTATTAGTATCAGGGTCATTGTAGGTCTTTTCGTATCTTGACTGAGCCTGTTGTAGGGACGAGGCCTGCCTCGTCCGAAACAAGCAGGCGGACAACACAGGTTTTGTCCCTACTAGTGGAAATCTAGCCTAAAAACAATGCGTTTGAGTTGGCTTCAATACCGTACAAGCCTTAAATTCCTCCCCGCTGCGCGAGGAGGAACCTTTTTCCGTCACGGCTGCACTGCTTTTTCCAGCAGGCGTTGAATGCGCATATACAACGCATCGTAATTTGGCGGCTTGACCATGTATTCCTGGTAGCCCAATGTATGGCAATCGGCGATGTCTTCTGGCTCGTCAGATGTGGTCAGGATGATAACGGGGACTAGCCGTGCCAGGGGATCACTGGAAATTTGCTGTAATACTTGCAAACCAGAGACACGCGGCAGATTCAAATCCAGCAGCATCAGCGCGGGGAGTTCTGCATCGGCATATTGCCCGCGCCGCAGCAGCAGTTCCACCGCTTCTTCGCCATCATTGAATACTTTGATTTCCTCTTCACAGCCCCGGCGCTGTAAATTGCGGGTGATGAGCTTGACGTGTCCGGGTTCGTCTTCTACGAGCAGAATGGTTTTTGCGTTCATTCTCATGCTCCTTGCTGTAATAGCGTATTCGGTATCGGCATGGTTTGGGTACTACTAATGCTGCTGATTTCTTCCAACTCCGCGTTGGGCAATGCAACATGGAAGGTGCTGCCAACATCCGGCTGCGATTCAAACCAGATGCGACCACCGAGGCGACGAACCAATGTCTGGACGTAGGCCAATCCCATGCCAGAACCTTCTACATCAAAGGCATTGCGAGCGCGTCGGAAGGGTTGCAGGATTCTTTCGTGGTCTTCTTCAGCAATGCCACGTCCGTTATCGCGCACATGGAAGATTGTCTCTTCTTCGTTGACAGTCGCCCAGATTTCAACGTGTCCAGGTCGGGCGGGATCAAGGTATTTCACAGCGTTATCCAGCAAATTCCCCGCGATTTGCTGTACCGCAACGCGATCTGCATAAATCATCGGCATATCATGGATGCGCACCTGGATATGATCTAGCCGCAGCGATGCGATAATCTCATCCACCACCCGCGCCGAATCGACCATCACCGGGTGAAATTCGCGCCGACCCTGACGCGCTAGATCTAGCACGCTCATCAGCATCTCGTTCATGCGCTCCGTCGAAGATTTGAGATGCTGCAAGGCATCCGGGATGTCCAGGTCGAAGGCTTCGTGCATGGTGGCTTGTTTCTCTTCGGGGAGGGTGGCTTTGACCTGGTGCAGCGTCTCGTCTACACTTTCCAACGCGAACTCGATTTCTTCCACAAATCCCTGAAAGTTCACAACCGGGCTGCGCAAATCATGCGCCACAATATAGGCAAAACTGCGCACTTCGCGGTTTGCTGCTTCCAGTACGGCATTGGCTCGCTCTTGCTCCCTCCGTGCCTGCCGCAGCTCTTCAAGCTGTGGTTCAATCAAATAGCGCTGCTGCACAGCAGTGATGATCAAGATCAGTGCAGAGACAACGATCACAAATCCGGCTTCGATGGCAACCAATCCCTGTAGCCCATCGGGGCCGCTGCGCTGCAAGTTATACGCACCTGCTGCACCCAACAAAGAAATGATTGTCAGTAGGCGGAAGTTCAACAGAGGCGCACCAATGAACAACGGCAGTACGATGAAGACCAGTTGTGTGCGCGTCACATCCGAGGGGTTTGTGACGGCGTTGTAGAAGACAATGCTGGTGAAGACGAAGATCATCCCCGTGACCCCGGCCTCGAAGTAGCGGGTGCGGCTGAAGGCATAGGCTACCAGGGCAACCAGCGGCGCTACCGGACTGGTTGCGATGCCAATGATGTTGGCGAGAATACTGAACAGGCAGGCAATCAATGTAGTGACCGCAGCCAAACGCGCACGCCGCTGCTGGTTGCTCTCTGTGATGCTCGCGGCAGGTGCGGTTATCAAGCGCCACCCACGCACAAGGAATTGATAGCCCTTCTGTGAAAATTGTGCCATTGCCTTCACCCCATGCCGTTCTCAACACTTTCTTGTGTAATGAAGCGTAGCACAAGGAAGCCCGTTCGTGCATAAAGGGTGAAAACCCTCACAAGAATCATTCGGTTTGTTGCACGGGGAGCCTTTGTTCCCTGGTATACTGGTGAATACCTGGCCTTACGCACAGGCTCCTGAAAACGGGTAGAATACACAACGACTGCAAAAACGGTTTTGCTGATGGCTGATTGCTTGCCTCGTCGAAGCGGAAAAGCCTGACAGCAAGGGCTACTGCGTAACGTCAGTGAATAAATACTGTGCATTCCTGCGCAAATAACCTTATGTGTGAGACTCCTCACCTGTCCTAAAACAGCGCACCGATTCAAAATAACCTTCATACCAAGGAGACAGGAAAAATGGTTTTAGCCTCAGATTGGATCGCATTCCACGCAGATCGTACCCCGGAAAAACTCGCCATGATTGACCAGCAAAGCGGGCGCAGCTACACCTACGCGCAGATGAATCAGCGTGTGGGACGGCTGGCGGCGTTCATGCGTGATTCGTGGGGAATTCAACCAGGGGATCATGTGGCGATCCTTGCCAAGAACTGCTCAGAATTTTTTGAATTTCAATTTGCCTGCGTCAAGCTCGGCGCGGTGATGCTGCCCCTGAATTGGCGCTTGGCAGTGCCGGAACTGCTGTTCATTGTGAATGATGCGGAAGCAAAAGCGCTGGTTTACGATAGTGAATTTGCGGAAAGTGTTCCGGCGCTGAAGGCCGATTCCGGCATCGAGCATGTACTGCGCATTGATTACAACGGGGCATCGCCGACGGATGACAACCAGAGCTATGAAGAGGCCGTCGCCAGCACCAGCACCGAAGTTGTCATGAATCCCAAGACGACGCATGATACCGTCATGACCATCATGTACACCTCCGGCACAACAGGCCGCCCCAAAGGGGTACTCATCACACACGGCATGACCTTCTGGAATATGACCAACATCAGCACTCCGGCTGGCTTGAACCAGGACAGCGTGAGTTATGTGGTGCTGCCCCTTTTCCACACAGGCGGTTTGAACCTCTATGCCAATCCGTTGTTTCATCATGGCGGAACCAACATCATCGCCCGTGAATATGATCCCGGCCTGACGCTGAAGACATTGAGCGACCCGGAATTGGGCGTGAACTGCTTCTTCGGCGTTCCGGCGATTTACCTGTTCATGAGCCAGCATGATGACTTCGACAGCACCGACCTCAGCAGCATCAAATCCTGGGGCTGTGGGGGTGCGCCGATGCCTGCGGCCTTGCTCAAAAAGTATGCTGAACGTGACATCATCGTGCAGTTGGGCTTCGGCATGACGGAAACCAGCCCGACGGTATTCCTGATCGACAAGCGCCGCGCCCTACAAAAACCGACCAGTGTCGGGCGGCCTCTGCTGCATACCCGCGTGCGCATCGTGGATGACAATCTGAACGATATGCCCCCCGGTGAAGTGGGCGAAGTGCTGGTGGGTGGCCCCAATATCACGCCGGGATACTGGAAGCGCCCGGATGCCAACGCCAAAGATTTTGAAGTGGACGATACCGGGACGCGCTGGGTTCACAGCGGGGATGCAGGGTTGATTGATGATGATGGCTGCATCTTCATCGTGGATCGCTACAAAGATATGTACATCAGCGGCGGCGAAAATGTCTACCCGGCGGAAGTGGAGCAGGTGATTTACCACATCGAAGGCGTGGCAGATGTCGCCGTGATTGGCGTGCCGCATGAACGCTGGGGCGAGACAGGCATGGCGGTTGTCGTCTGCAAATCCGGCATCGTTCTCGAACCGGAAGCCATCATTGCGCATTGCAAACAAAATCTGGCGAAGTTCAAAGTGCCGATGCATGTGGCCTTCGTGGAGGAACTGCCGCGCAACGCCGCCGGGAAGGTTCTCAAGCGCACGCTGCGCGAACAATTCTCCGGCAATGCGGGTGTGTTATCGGACGAAGCCCAACGCATTGAGGGATGAATCAAACAACCAATTCCAGGACGAAACCATCATGCAATTATCCATCCAGGGCGCGAGCGTCATTTTTAGAGAGCAGGAGAAAAACAGCGTTGCGGCGCTTGGGGCTGTGAACTGCGTCATCGAAGACGAGAGCTTCGTGGCGCTGCTTGGCCCCAGCGGCAGCGGAAAAACTACGCTGATCCGCGCCATTGCTGGTTTGCAACCGCTGACCACCGGGCGCATCCTGGCAGATGCCAGACCCATCACGCAGCCTACGCCGGAAATCGGCCTGATGTTCCAGGATGCCAATTTGATGCCCTGGCGCACCGTGCAGGACAATATTGCGCTTCCACTGGAACTGGCGGGGATGTCTCTCAAGGAGCGGCTGGCGCAGGTGGCGGATTTGCTGCCCGCGTTGGGATTGTCGGACTTCGCAGAATCGTACCCGGCGGCGCTCTCTGGCGGGATGGCGCAGCGTGTCGCGTTGGGGCGTGTACTGGTACAGCATCCGCAAGTGCTGCTGCTAGATGAACCCTTCGGCGCGTTGGATGCCCTGACGCGGGAGCGCATCAGTATGGATTTGCTGAAGCTGTGGGCGGCGGAAAAACCCACCGTAGTGATGGTCACGCATGACATCAACGAAGCCGTACTGCTGGCGGATCGCATTCTCGTGCTGAGTCAGCGTCCGGGGCACATTGTGGCAGATTTTGCCGTGCCGCTGGAACGTCCGCGCCATGTGGAAATGATGTACACAGAACCCTTCACCGAAACGGCTCGTGCTGTCCGCGATGCGCTCAATCAGGCTTCCGTGATGAATCCGGGGGAATAGGCAGCCGTTTCCAGGTCGTCATATCCTTGCAGTAATGGCACATATCCGGCGGAGTTTCGTCCGCATGGGCGAAGTATAGTTGCCCACAATTGAGGCAGCGCCAGCGCACAATGCTGTTTTCTTCTATCTGCTCTGTTGTGTGCTGGTGGTTATCTCTGTGATGGTCGTCTTGGGTCACGTAATTGCTTTCTAAGTCAAGGTGCGTAGCAGGTATTGCAGAGTTTTCTTTTGGACTTCGATGGATGTAAGTGATTAGAGCGTGTTTGTTAAAACGGACATTACGCAAAAGTTTGCCATTTTGCTCATTGTATCCCCCCTCTAAATCTCCCCCCACTGCGTGAGGGGAGACTTTTAAAGGCTTGTCCGGTATTGAAGCCAACTCAAACGCATTGTTTTTAGGCTAGATTTCCACCAGTAGGGACAACACCTGTGTTGTCCGCTTATGATTGTTTCGGACGAGGCTTGCCTCGTCCCTACAACAGGCTCAGTCAAGATACGAAAAGACCTGCAATGACCCTGATAATATTCCCGGACAAGCCTTTAAGCCCCCTCCTTGAGAATCGGGGAGGGGGTTGGGGGTGGGGAGTGGCTTTTATTTACAAGCACGCTCTTAATATTCATCCATCAGCCACAATGTTTTTTCGTTGATGTTACGCTTAAAAAAAGTGCATCAACACGCCGACACGCTCATACATTTTCGTAGGGGTTCGATCATGTCGAACCCGCTTTTAGGCCAGCGAGCGCGTCGTGGACACGCCTCTACGGGAATTCTCGGATAGACACTAAGCAAAACTTTTGTTCCTACGAAACGGGTAGTGCAATTCCGAAGGTGCTGCCTTCTCCTTCACGGCTGCGAATATATGCTTCCCCCTGATGTGCTTCCGCAACCGACCGGACAATCGCCAGACCAAGCCCGCTGCCGCGCACATCTTTGCGATCCGCCACACGGTAAAAGCGGTCGAAGATGCGCGTCTGCGCCCAGATGGGAATACCGGGGCCGTTGTCGATCACCTCAAAGTAGACGCTAGCATCCTGCACATACGTCTTGAAAATGACTTCGCCACCGGGGGCGTATTTCGCGGCGTTCTCCAGCAAGTTATGCATGGCGCGGTGCATCCACTCGCGGTCCAGTTCCATGCGCTGTGGCACATCGTCTTCAATTTGCACGCGGAAATCCGTTGCACTTCCTTCCATGGTTGGTCGGCATAGAGCGCTGATTTCATAGCACATCTCGCGCACATCGACTTCCGCCAGCTTGAAATCATACCCGCTCTGGATTTTCTCAATATTGAGCAGGTCGTCGATTAAGCGCTTCACACGATCCACGCCGCTGCCTGCGATTTCCAGCACTTCGCGCATGGTTTCGTCGCTGGCTTCCAGCATGCTGTTGAGCATATGGATGGATTTCTGTGTCACGCTCAGGGGATTTTTCATATCATGGGCGGCGGCCTGCATGAAATGCACCCGCGCTTTTTCGGCTTCGCGGATATGGGTAATATCCTGTAAGACGATTACCCAACCATCCATGCTGCTCTCGCCTTCGACCTGGCTGTTGATATGCACGGGGGAGACGTACATACTTAATTCGCGGCCTTCTTCCAGCGAAACCTGGAAGCTCTGCGTGCTGGCTTCTCCCTCCTGGGCGAGGGCGAGCAGCAATTTATCACGCACCCGCACCTGGATATCTGCCTCACGCAGCGGCACGCCCAGCAGTTCGTCGGGTTGCACATCCAGCATAGTTGCTGCCGCTTGATTCACGAGCCGAATCTGGCTGCTCTGGTCGGTGGCGATGATGCCGTCTGCGGTGGAATGTAAGATCGCATTGAGGCGGTTCTCTTGTTCGACGTGCTGTTCGTGCAAACGGGCATTCTCAATCGAAACTGCGACGGTATCCGCAATCGCTTTCAGCACTTCCACAATCTCCGAATCAAAGCGATCTGGTTTGTGGCTCATGATACTCAGAATACCGATGATGCGCCCGCGTGCATGCATGGGAGCCATCGCAATCGAACGGAAGGCTTCTTTGCTGAAGCTCGGCACGGCATAATCTTCTTCGCCCGTCAGGTTGTTATGGACGATCAGATCATCATTCTGGATGACCTGCCCGGACATGCCTTCACCAGCCGGGATGCGCATGGGGTTATTCACAACAAAATCATGAATCCAGCCAAGCTGCGCTCGTAAGACCACATCGCCCGACTTATAATCAATCAAGCTGATGCCTGCTGCTTCCGCACCGACAACATCGGTCACGGCTTTGAGCGCGGTATCCAGCGTTACTTGCAAATCCAGCGAATGCCCGACTGTCGTCGCCACTGTATTGATGGCGCTGATCTGATCTACCCGCCGCCTGATTTCCTGGTGTAATAGTTGATTTTGCAAGTAAAGTCCCTGTTGTGTCATATTATTTGTCACGATGCCTCGCTGGTTTTGCCCTGCGACATGGGAACAGTGTAACGAGAATCTCACGAATATGGTAGCCTTGCCGTTATACTACGCATAACAATGGAGTAAAAATTGTTAGCTCATGTGTAAAAAGCGTGCTGCGCCGTTCACAGAAAATATCAAGAATCACAGTTTCTGTAGATGAGCCAAATTGTTTCACTGCATGAGGAACGTCTTATGAAGGTCTCTGTTTCCTCTGAGTCTCTGTGGTGAATATTTTTTTGTTGACGGTGCTGGCTAAATCGCGGCTAGCGGTCTGCCATGAATTAGAAAAGGACTACTGCTCATGCTGAATATTGATTCCGTTCGTGCGCAATTTCCCTCATTACAACAAATTGTGGAGGGTAAATCCCCGGTCTTCTTTGACAATCCTGCCGGGACGCAGGTTCCGCAGCGCGTGATTGACGCGGTGACGGATTACTACATTCACAAAAATGCCAATATGGGCGGGCCATTCAGCCACAGCCAGGAAACCATGGCAATGCTGCAAGATGCCCGTGAGGTGATGATGGCCTTTGTGGGTGCAGCGCAGCCAGAAGAAATCGTCTTCGGCGCGAATATGACCACGCTCAATTTCGCCTTCAGCCGTGCATTGGCGCAGACCATCCCGGCTGGTGCAGAAGTGGTGCTGACGCGCATGGATCACGATGCCAATGTATCGCCCTGGACGCTGGCAGCCCGTGACCATGATTGGGATGTGCAGTGGGTGGATTTCGACCCGGAGCAAGGTACGCTGGATATGGCAGGGCTGGAAGCCGCGATCAGCGAGCGTACCGCGATTGTTGCGGCAGTACATGCTTCAAACGCCCTGGGGACGATCAACCAGGTGCAACAAATTGCGGAAATGGCGCACAGCGTCGGCGCTTTGTTCATCATGGATGCGGTGCAAAGTGCGCCCCATGTGCGCCTGAATGTGCAGGAAATCGGCTGCGATGCGCTGCTGTGTTCGGCCTACAAATTCTTCGGCCCCCACATCGGGGTTCTATGGGCGCGGCATGATCTGCTGGAGAGCTTGCCCGCGTACAAAGTGCGTCCTGCCAAAGATGAATCACCCTATCGCTGGGAGACGGGTACGCTCAGTTTTGAGACCATCGCCGGGACAGCCGCCGCCGTTCGCTATATCGCTTCATTAGGAGCGGGGGAAACCCTCTCGCAGCAGCTTGACGATGCCATGACACAAATTCATGAATATGAGATGCAGCTTTCCGCCCAGCTCATCGGCGGCCTACAGACGATTTCCGGCGTGTATATCGCAGGCATCACCGAGCAAGAACGGCTGCAAGATCGCGTGGCTACGGTGTCCTTCCTGGTGGATGGGCATAGTCCGGCGGCTGTAGTAGATGCTTTGGCTGCCCAACAAATCCACGCAAGATACGGGGATTATTACGCGGTGGAAGTCATGCAGCGCTATGGTCGTGCAGAAGAAGGTATGGTGCGCGTGGGCGCTGTGCATTACAACACCCGCGCCGAGGTTGATCAGTTCTTGAATGTGATTTCAGGGTTGTGATGTGAATCGTAAGGGGCGATCATGTCGCGCCCATTTGCCTGTAGATAGGTTCGACACTCATGCCGCCACCATATCCCGCGAGAAGGCCGCCAGCCATGCCGCCAGGAAAAGCAGTCGATGAGCGTCTCAGCATTTCAGCTTGTCAGCCTCAAAGTGCGTTTTTCGCTGATGGCTGATCGCTGACAGCAAGGGCTGCTGCGTAACATAATACTACTACGCAAGTACGCAAGAAGGAGGCACGCGGCGCACCCGGAACGCTGAGGAATGTCATGGTTAATCAGTGTTTTTCAGGTATCTTCTGTATCTGAAGTTCACATCACAATAGAATTGCACAAGAAAGTTGAGCATTCTGAGAAGAAACCCAGGCGAGTTAGCATCTTTCTGCCAACTGCGTTGTTTACATACTAGAGGGGGTGTGCGAACGTTAAGCCTTCTGCCCCTGGTATTAAGAGCAGTTTATCTTAGGATGTGCAGTGCGTGCGCTGAATCGGATGCAATACCAACGTGCCAGTTTGTTGGTTGAGCAAGTTTAGGACGAGGAGAATCAGGTGTTAATCTTTGGCCCCATTCGCTGGTTATTCCGGGCGACGAAATTGGATCTCAATGAAGTAAACCGTTCGATGATTGATTCGATCAATCGTCAGTTGGAAACTGAAGCTGTTGTTCTCCTCGCGGGGCATCATGATAAGGCGGATATTCCTCGCATGATGCTGGCTCTCTCGGATTACATCGAGCATGCAGAACATGTCATCATTCCCGTATCCTTCCTGGGCTATCGGCATCCGATGATGAAGGCAGAAGTCCTCAGCCGTTTGTATCCCCATGTGGAAGACTATACGGATGCAAAGCAGATGGCGGACGCGCTGAAGCCGGAAAACAACCCGCACGGTGTAGAAGTGTATTCTGCGTGGCGTGGCTTCGAGGAAGACCGCTACGCCGCAGGTGAATTGACAGATGAAGACCGCGACCAGGGGCAGGCATTGTTCCGCCTCTACGTCAAGCGGACGCAGCGTATCTTCCGCAACCCGCAAAAATATCCCGGTACGGTGATCGTCGTCGCGCCGTCTGCCAAGATGACCAACAAGGGCGAACAGTCGATTGATGCCCTCTATAACAAAATGCAGCATGGCATTTCGACTTACTGCGTGTCGCTGGAATGGACTCCGCGTGTCTCTCCGATGCTCTCGGATTTGTTCCTGGCGGAAGTGCGCATGTACCAGCATCAGTGGCGTTTGAACGACCCCACCACGTATTATCAGACCAAGCACTGGACTCCCTGGAATGAAACCAGTTTGCCCCGCGCCAATGCGGAACTGGATCGCATCTATGAGCGCATCGAGCAGTATGGGCAGCGGGAATACTGGCTCCGCGCCTGGTTTACAAAAGCCGGTGCGCTGGCGCTGAACTGGGAACAAATTGGGCGTGATGTGCAGGATTGGTGGCTCTCCCTGCAACGCTCCCAGGCATAACATTTAATCTGGCAGCAAGTCTTTATGGAGTAGAATCAATGCCTACCATCACCATCAAGAATGGCGAAAGTTTTGACGCACCTGAAGACAAGCGATTGGTGCTGGCGCTGGAAGATTCTGGCGTGGATATTTTGCATCGCTGCGGCGGTTACGCTGGCTGCACCACTTGTCGTGTAGTGATTCATGAAGGCGAACCCGACACGATGACGGCTGCCGAGCTAGAGAAATTACAATCTATCGAGAAGTTTGGAGAGTTCCGCCTGAGCTGTCAGATTCTCTGCGATCATGACATGGTGGTAGAACCGCTGCTGCGCGTGAGTACAACGGACTACGACGAAGCCGGAAAGCGCCCGCAAGATAGCATCACACCCGAAGCTGAATGGATACAAAAGCCCGAAGCGTGAGAAATAAATGTGGAGAATAATCTGGTGTAGGGGAGTGACTGTGTGCGCTTCCGGTGGGCGACCACTTGGAGCCGCCCCTACAAAAAGCACCAGACCGGGCGAAAACACGTTGATTTCGGACGATCTGGTGGCTGCTTGCCATCAGAAGAAAGATGTGTGGTTATCGTTTTTGGCATTTGCGGGCATGACAGGTCATGCCCCTACGGTAGGTGCGTGGTTTTTGTAGAGGCTGAACATGTTCAGCCCGCGTCAATACACCTCTATATCATCCCGCGTGGTCGCCCCTACGAATTTCTCTGTGTCCTCTGGGGTTCAAATCGTTTTGAAGCGATTACCCTGACCCAGACACTCGAAGCCAACTCTTAGACCGCTAATTGATTCCGCTTGGCGATGATGGCACGGGCATCTTCTAATGTCCCGGTGTTGATGATGGTACGGAAACCCTTCTGGTAGATCTGTTGCAGCAACCCCATGATGATGTCTACAACTGTGCTGTTGGTAACAATCACGGTGATACCGGTGTTGGGATGCCATAAGCCGGGTAGCTCCCGCAAGTGATGCAATGAACTCGGCGGCAGCGCAATCGTATCTACAGCGGGCAGTACAATGAAATGTACGGGATGGCTTACTTCGTCCATCATGGCATGTACTTCGGGTACAAGGTCATAGACGGCATCCCATGACCAATCGAGCGCCAGTTCGATACGAATGGTAGTCTTGTTTGCATCATCCCAAAATGCTTGTACAGTTTTCATTGTGTGTACTCCCAAAAAGTGCTTTTCTTGTCATTGTACGCAGCAAAACCATTAAGAAAAGTTTAGCTTTCATGTAGGTTTTGCTGTTCCGTGCTGCGAAAGGGCTTGCTGTATTGCGAATATGGATAAAGATTACGATTTATTGCGAGTTGTGTCAATGAAGGTAGGCAAAAGATTGCAGCATCGTAACGCTATTTTGACAACCTGCATTGTTGTTCCCCGGCCTATGCTCGTTATAATGGTGTTTGCATTCGAATGATCATCTCCCTTCAGCGGCAGTGTTTGGTCGTGTTTTGGGGAGTTGGGGTGTGGGCGAGATTGGTTCTTCTCATCGCTGCTCGCCTCATCCAGCCGAAAGGGCGCACTGCATGAGCATCCTCCGACTGAAGCCTGCGATGGCCTCCCACCGGGGTCTGCGCCGCCGCACCAATGAAGATGCCGTCGGGGCAGAGTACCCAAATACACAATCGGTGTTGTCGCAGTATGGGGCGCTCTTCATGGTGGCAGATGGCGTGGGCGGCATGTCCGACGGTGACCAGGCCAGCCAGCTCGCCATCTCCCAGATGACGCGGCACTACTACGGCGGGTCATCGACAGAAGAAACCTCGCGTTTGCTGCTGCGTGCTGCCGAGGCGACCAATCGCGCAATTTTGCAGAAATTGCACCAACAGGCCGCGACGACCTTAGTTGCTGTGGTCATTCAAGAAGAGCAGCTCACCGCAATTTCTGTGGGGGATAGCCTGCTCTTTCACATCCACAATGGCAAAATTGAACAACTGAATGAACTGGATGTGTTGCAGGATGGCAGTGCTGACGATGGCGCACTGACGAAGGTCATTGGCTATCGGGAGATTGTAGAGACAGAAGTCATTCAGCGAACGGTACAACCGGGGGATGTTGTGCTGCTGTGTACGGATGGCCTCACGCGCTATCTAGACTCTGCACATCTCACCCGGCTGGCTTCGTTGACCGATCCCCGTGATGCAGTGCGGCGCATGGTCACGGAGGCAAATCGCATGGGCGGTGCGGATAATATCGCGGTGGTGCTGGTGCAGGTTGGTGAACCAATTGCCCCAGAAGATATTCAGCGCCACGTCAGCCGCCTGATGATGTCCGTTTCCATCCAGGATGCAGAACCGATGATGCGCCCGGATGTCGCCACCAAGCCGAATACGCAGCTTCCCTACGGCCTGCCGGAAATCACCACTGATCCACCGCCGACCACGCCAAACCCGATTCCGCGTGCGACAGCTCCCAAACCACCAGCAGCGCAGGCAGCAGATCGAACGCCGCTGATTGTGCTGGCGATTGTGATTCTGGTTCTCGGTGCGGCGATTCTGGGCGGGGGCATTGCCCTTTCCAGCGGTGGCGAAACGCCCGAACCCACGCAGACACCTGCCCCCGTAACTCCCCGCAGCGAAGGGGCAGCGGGGCTGGTTGTTGGGGATGTGATCGTATTGCAAGAATCGGTGTTGACGCTGGCGCGGGTGAATACCGACGTTGGGGCATTTGTGGCTCTGGAAGGCAGTTCTTACCGGATTGAAGAACAGTTCACAGACAATGAGGGACAGTTATGGATTCGCCTGCAACAGGAAGACAGCGAAGAAAGCGGCTGGGTAGCCATGGACGATTTGCCGCCGTATCAATGGTTGGGCGATGGCTGACGCTGTTCCTGCTGTTGGCTGTGCTGTTTGCGCCAGCAGGGGCGCAAATTCGCCTGACGACAACTGAACTGGCAGCCCGTACCGAAGAGGGCGTGCTGCTGCATGTGCGCGTCCCGCGTGGGCAGACCATCACCGAAGCAGCACTTCTCAACGGGGGAGAAACACTCCCGCTGGAAATTGCTTCCGTCCCGCTGCCACAAACGCAGTGGGTGCTGGTGGATTCCAGCGATGCCATGATTAATTTACAATCGTCGGTAGGTTCAGCGCTGGATCGTTTTCTGCGCGGCAGCGAACAGGCCAGCGGTTTGATCTTCTTCGGCAGCGATCTACAGATTTTGCAGCCCAGCGAAGGCAACCCGGAAATTGCGGATTTCCTGGTGCGCTACACCGCAACGGCTGGTGAACCTGCCTGCCTCGCGCCAGCCTTGAACATGCTGAACGATACCGTCCGCAGCTATCAACGTTCCTGGCGCATTCTGTTAATTACTGCCGGGGATTTTTCGCAGACGAATGATTGCCCGCCAGATGCCATGCCCTCATCTTTGCCCGCGCCTATCGAGATTATCGCCATCACAGATACGGTCGATCCGCTGTTGAGTGACCTGGTGGATGCCAACGGCGGCGAAGTTCTCACGGCGAATCTGCGCACGGTTGAAGCTCGCATCAACGAAGTTCGCACACTCTGGGGGCAGCCAACCTATGCATTGCAAGCCGAAGTTGCCCAGGATTGGCAAGCCTCGCAACCGCTAGAATTGCAAGTTTTGCTATCCGGCGGCGGGGAAGAAACCGTCTTCGTCACCCTACGCGACGATTACACCCGTCCCATTCCGCCCACACCCACGCCCGAAGCCACGGACGTTGCCCTGGCGACCATTCCGCCACGCGCTGATGAAGACGGTGAAAGTGCTGTAGTAGATGTGATATCAGAAGCAGCCGACTCCGGGGTGTCGGATCGCATTGCGCTGCTGTTGATGGCGGGAGCAGGTTTTTTCGTTATCGGGGCGGTGCTCCTGGCGCTGGCGCTGGCACGGGTTCGGCGCACGCCCGATGAATACACAACAACCAGCGATGATTTTTACAACACGCTGGATTCTTCACCGCCGGATCACGGCTCCTCATCCAGCACAGCCACCAAAATCCGTGAGCGCGAACTATTAGAAGAAGTAGACATCACGCGGATTGCAGGTGTAGGGGCGAATCGTTTCACACCCCTCACAGAAGAAGACGCATTGCTGGTGACGCGGGTGCTTTCGGATGAGCATGTGCAAAGCATGATGAAGCAATCGCTGGCGGATGATGAAGTCGTGGGTTTTGTGCGCGTCGAAGGCTCTTCAGAAGGCGATTATGAGGTGCGGCGGCGCGGTCTGCTCATCGGACGCAGCACGGATTGCGACGTGCAAATCACTGGGGATGCAGCGATTTCGCGGCATCATGCCCGGTTGGATGTGGCGGAGGACGGTTCACTGACGGTCAGCCGCCTGAGCGCCACCAATCCGGTGATTGTGGGCGGGGTGCAGGTGCGCAATAAGCACCCGCTGCGCCCCAATGATGTGATTCATCTGTCGGATGCAACCCGCCTGATCTTCATCGCAAAACCGGATGATGAGGCGTAGCGGTAAATAATCCCCCCTTCCGTCCCCCCGCTGCGCAAGGGGAAACCAAGTCCCACCCTACGCAGTGGGGAGGGATTTAGGGAGGGGAATTTGTAGGAAAATCCTGATACCTGTTTAACCACACAGAAATGGCCTGTATGACTCGTTTTCGCCTTTTGTTGCTGCTCTGCTTGATGATCCTGTTGTTCCCCAGCCTGTCCCTACAGGCGCAGGGTTCGACGGATTTCAGCATCGAATATGATGAGACGCAAAGCAGTTTCTTCGATGAGGCAGCCAGCCAGCGCTGGATCTTCAGCGGGGAGGCGTTGGATCGCCTGGAGATTCGAGCCGTGCGGATTGCGGGGCAGTTCACGCCGCATCTGCGCCTGCTGGATAATACAGGCCAACTGCTGGCGGAAAGCGACGGCGGAACCTTCCCGGATACGGACATCCTGCGCTATACAGATGGACTCCCCGCTGATGGCCCCTACCAGATTGAAGTGACCGGAATCAATTTTGCATCCAACGGGATCGACAATCCCGCCGAATACAGCCTTTCGCTGGAATACCTGGGCAAACGCCGCACTGACCCCGATGAAGGCTTCGCGCCGCTGCCAACTGTCGGACGTGAGCCACCGCCTGAATTAGCCGGGGGCGAACCTTTTGCGACGGCGCTGCAACTCAATGTCTATGGTGCAGAACCCGAACTCCTGCGCAGCGATACAGCCGATGTTCCGGTGCGTTATTTGCTGCGCGGGGCAGGCCGTGAAATCGCCATCAATAACGCTGTTCCGATTGTGCGCGGTGTCGCCTCTGTGACCTTCCTGGATAACGGAACAGGGCTGCTGCTGCGCAACGAGAACTTATCCGGCACGCGAACTTTTTTCAGTGATGCAGGTTTCATGGTGGGTTATGTTGATGGGCGGCGCGAATATGTCTTCACGCTGGAAAATGGCAGCATCATCCGCACCGATTTCTTCGGCATCGAATCCATTGAAGTGCAAAATGGCGTTATCGGCGTGCGTTTGCTGAACAGCGAAGGGGATAGGACTGTCCGCCGCTTTGTGACCGATGGCAGCCTGCTGGATATGCGGCGGCTGGCGGGGGGAAGCGATGCGACGGGCGAAGCGCTGGCACAAATCACGCTGGATGGGGAGCGCTTCATCACGACGGATTATCAGGGATTCCGCACGCTGGCGTATTATCAGGGAGAAGTGCGGGTAACTTACGGTGCGGATGCGCGGCTGCTGAGTGATACCGCGCAGTTGAGCCTGCGGCAAGATGGCGACCAATCACAGATCACGCTGTTCTACGCACCAGCGGGTAGCGGTGTTTCGCGGCGGGTGAGCATGGCAGTAGATTGGGATGGCCTGGGAGATATTCGCATTCAGCAGCAAACGGTGACGGTTGAGCCGCTGGCGGGTGGCAGCCTGCGCGAACCGCTGGACGCATTGAATGCACTGCTGATAGAAGATGGTGCTGCGCAATTTTCCCGGCGCGATGGTACTACGCGAACGGCGCTGCCGGATGGCACAGAGATTGAGTCGCCTGCTGCCCTTGCCGAAGCGGATTCCCTGCTGCCCTATGAAGATGGATTTCGCTCGCGTAATTTCAACAACCTGGGGCAGATGATTGCTCCTGACTGTCTCTGCCGGAATCTCGCTCTGGCTGCATTGCCTGTGAATCCGGCGAATGGCAATTTCTTCTACGCTGTACAGGATGTATCTATTCCGAGCCATACGCTGGCGCTGGATTGGCAGCGCTATTACAACAGCCAGGATGCAGCCGCCACACCGGATTATTTGCTGGCATCGCCTGCGGGTTATGCACGCCTGGGGCAAGGTTGGCGGCATAGCTACCAATATGAATTGGATGTGCGCGGCGTGCCGCTAGGTCGGCTGCGGCTGGTGCTGCCGGATGGATCACAGCATTATTTCACCCTCGCTGCGGACTCCACCCTGTGGCGTTCACGCACGCTGCAAGATTGGCAGCTTGAGCGCGTCGGCGGGATCATCGGACGCTGGATTGCGACACGCGGCGCGGATGGTGTGCGTTTCTATTTTGATCGTGCTGGACGGTTGGAGCGCATCAGCGAGACACCAGAGCGCAGCATCACCCTCTCGCCCTTACCGCTGACCTATGGCGAAAATGGTTTCATCCTCACAGAACCGTATGGTCGTCGGCTGGAAATTTACCAGGATGCGCAGGGGATCATCACCAGTGTGCGCGATACCGCAGCGCGTGAAATCCGCTATGGCTATGATGGCGCTGAACTGTCTGGCGTGGAATACAATTCCTCGGTGAATACTGCTCGCTACAGCTATACGGCTTCCGGCTTGCTGACGCGGATTGACGATGTACGCAGCCCCTATGCGCGGACGGCAAGCATCGCCTACGAAGGCCGCCGCGTGCGCCAGTTCACCGAAAACCCGGAAGGGGATCTGGTGCGGCGCTACACCTTCGACTACGAAGAAGGCTTCACCGTTCGTTCGCTGCGTGTGGGTGAAGAAACTTCCAGCGAAACCTGGTTCTATAACGAACGGAATCAGCTTGTGCGCTACAGCACACCGCGCCCCGGTTATGATATTGAATTTACGTATGATGAAAACACAGGTTCACTCACGAGCTACCGCACCCCGCTGCGCACCAGCTTCACCTATGAATATGACTCACGCGGCAACCTGCTTCAGTACGAAGATCCATTTTTAGCCGGGGATGCTGCGACCAGTTTTGAATGGGAATTTCGCGGCGCACGCAGTTTGCTGCGCGGTGTGGCCTATCCGAGCAATGGCTTAGAAACCTTTGTCTGGAGCGAGGGCGAACATCCCCAGCTTTTGCAGCATAATCGGCTGGTAAGCGTCGGACAGGAGCGCGTGTTTCGCAGCACGCGCTATGAATACGATGACTGGGGGCGCGTGATCCTCATCGTGCAGCCGGGGGAAATCGCCACACGCTACTTCTACGATGAATTTGGCTATCTCTCAGTGATCTACGAAGGGGTGCAGCTAGCAGCAGACGAAACCGCCGCAGACATCACGGAGAGCAACCGCGCCCTGCGTACCCTGCAAATTGACTATGATCTGATCGGGCAGTTACGCGCTGTGACCGATGGACGCGGGCAGACCTATACCCTGAATTGGGAGCCGAGCAGCGGCAACCTGCGCGACATCAACGGCCCTGGCGGGGTCTTCCTGCGCTATACCTATGATGAACGCGGGCGCGTCACCCTGGTGGATGATCGCGGGCAGGATACGATTCTTCAGTACAACGGCCTCGATCAAGTGATCTCGATCATTGATTCTAACAATGCCGTGCAGACCTATGAATATGATGCAGCCGGTAATCTGCGCTCAGTGGTGGATGATCTGCAAAATGAGACGCGCTACGCTTATGATGAACTGGGAAATCTGGCGCAGGTGGTTTCGCCTTCGGGATTGGTGACGAATTATGAAACGGTGCTGGAAGGGGATTTCCTCGTCCGGCGCGAAGTTGACCCGGCAGGCCGCGCCATCACCCGGCGCTATGATGCCCTGGGACGGCTGCGCTTCTACAGCATCGCACAGGATGATTTCTTGCAGGAGTTCCGCCTGGAATACAACCGGGGCGGATGGCTGACCAGCATCACCGAAATACAGGCCGGGCGTACCCTGGCGTTGGAATATGATCTCATCGGGCAGGTGCTGGCGGTGGATGTGACGGGTTCGCGCACGACATTCCGCTATGACCCGGCTGGCAACCTCGCCAGCGTGACCAGTCCGGCGGGGCGCACCTGGCGCTATGCGGTTGATGCCCTGGGAAATATTGCCGAAGTTACCCTGCCGGATGGCGATACGCTCGCCTACACCTACGACGAAAACAGCAATCTGCTGACCGCTACTGACTCCGGCGGATTGGTGACAACCTATGTGTATGATGCGCTGAATCAACTCATCAGCGTGGAAGACCCAGCCGGGAACATCACAGGCTATGATTATGACCTGCGCGGCAACCTCAGCAGCATCATTGATCCACGCGGGGAAACACAGCTTTTCGCTTATAACGAACTGGATTTGCTGCTGCAAGCCACCGATGGCAGCGGGCAAACCACAACCTACGAATACGATACAGTGGGGCGGCTGGTGAATGTTGCGCGTCCGGGGGTTCGCAGTACGCGCCTGACCTACGACGACGCAAACAACATCATCGCCGTGACGGAACGCCCGCGTGAGCAGCGCACGCTCTACAATTACGACGCGCTGGGCAGGATCACCAGCATCACCGACCCGCTGGGGCATACCACCACCTACACCTATAACGCCCTGGGCAATATCACCCGCATCATTGATGCACTCGGTAATGAAGAGCGCTACTTATGGGCGGCAGATGGACACACCTTAACCGGAATGATCGCTGCCGATGGTCATCAGTATGCAGTCAACGTCGATGGCATGGGGCGCGTAACCACCATCCGTGATGTGACCACCGAGCAAAATGTCGCGCTGAATACCGAAGTCTTCTATGATCCCGATGGCTATGTGACCGGGCTGCAAACAGGCACGGATCAAGCGCGGGTGAGTGGCGCTGGTGATCTTTTCTACCGCGTGACGTTGGATGCAAACGGCGTTCCGGTGCGCTATGTGGATGCGCTGGATGGGGAATGGTTGCTGGAACGCGACGACTCCGGCAGGCTGATTGCGCTGACGAATCCGCTGGGGGATGTGACCCGCTACGAACGCGACCCCGCCGGACGGGTGGTGCAGGTACTCTACCACGCAGGGACGGAAGCAGAAATTTCTGAAACCTACACCTATGACGCGAATGGCAACATCACCGCTTATGAAGGCGTAGATGGTGTTCGCAACACGTACTTCTATGACCGCAATAATCGCTTGCTGCAAGCGACCCTCGCCGTCGGCACGCCAGTCGAAAGCCGCTACACCTTCGAGTATAACGCCCTCGGTCAGTTGATCCGCGTGCAAGACCCCCTCGGCAGGGATACGCGCACCTTCTATTCGCTGGATAGCATCACCCGCATTGAGCGCACGCTGGGTGAGATTGTGCTGGCGATGAGCTATTTCTATGATGATGCCGGGAATCTGCGCGAAATCACCCTGCCGGAAAGCGCTGACCAGGAAGCACCCATCCGCATCAACCTGACCTATGACGCGCTTGACCGCCGCGTGCGCTACGTGGATGGCGAAAACAGTGCCTGGACGTATTCGTATGATCCGGTGGATAACCTGGTGCAGATCAGTGACCCATTGGGCAGTGTTGTGCAGTACGAGTACGACGACGCGGGACGGGTGACGCGCATCGTGTATCCGTTGGGCAGCAGCGTCGGCTTACGCTATGACAGTTCCGGTAACCTTGCCGAAGTGATTCTCCCGACCAACCAGAATGGGGAACGCCAGGTTGTGAGCTATCGCCTGGATGTTGCCGGGAACGTGCTGGAAATGGAAATGGGCGATGGCACTGCACGGTATACTTACAATACCCTGGGGCAGCCTACGCAGCGCATCTTCCCGGATGGGCAGCGCACCACTTACGAATATGATTCTGCTGCTAATCTGGCTGCGATGACTTATTCCCAGGGTGATTCGCTGCAATACGAATATGATGCCGCAGGCCGCTTGCTCCGCGCCGGGAATATCCGCTACGAATATGATGCGTTGGGACGCTTGACTCGGCTGGAGAATGGCGAACTGAGCGTTTCGTATGTCTATGATCTGGTCGGAAATCTGCTGGTGCGTGATGCCGGGGAATTTGGGCAGACCCTCTACACCTACGATGAGCTAGACCGCCCAACGCGCATTGACTTTGGCGGCGAAACGGTAGAGATTGTCTACGATGAACGCAGCTTCGTGCGCCAGATTATCCGCAGCAATGGCGTGCGCACGGCGATCAATTACGATGCGGTAGGGCGCATCACCAGCATTCTGCATCTCGGTGCAGATAATACCCGCCTTGAAGGATTCAATTACCAGTACGATGCCGTCGGCAACTTGATTCGCGCAGATCGCATCACGGACGGTTGGCGCGTGCTGTACAGCTACGATGTCGCCCACCGCCTGATTGATGAGCGCTGGCTCAATGAAATTGGCGAAGCCGTTTATACCGCCAGCTTCCGTTACGATGCCGCCGGGAATCGCATTGAAGAAATCCGCGATGGGCAGCGCACACTCTACCTGTACAACGATCAAAACCAGTTGATTGGTGAAGTGCGCAATCTGGCGCGGCAAACCGGAGCGCTTCCGCTGCTGCCGTTGGGATTGGTCTTCTTCGGTGGGCTTGCTTTCAGCAAACGCCGCCGCCATGCCCTGTGGCTTGTGCCGCTGCTGCTGCCGATGATCCTCGTAGGGGGCGTGCAGGCACAAACCAGTGCGCTGCCAGATGTGCGCTACGAATATGATCAGAATGGCAGCCTGTCGCGGGTGCGTTACATCACGTCCCGTCAGGGATCTATCGAACAGAGCAATGATTTGCTGCTGACCTATGACCAGGAAAATCGCCTGACTGCCATCCAGGGCATGAGCGAAAGCGGGGAAGCCGTCGATGTGCGGCTGGAATATGATGTCTTCAGCCGTCTGGTTGGCTGGCAATCTGGTGAGGAAACACGCCAATTCTTCTACGATCAAGAGAGGCTCCTGGGCAGCCGGGGCAACGGTGGTATTCAGCCCATGCTATCCCTGGGCGATTGGCAGCTTTTGCAGGTACAGGGTGATGACATCCTCTGGCCTCTGCTGGATCAACTGGGCAGCCCGCGTCGATTTGCGGGCGTAGATGGCAGCCTCAGCAGTGATCCGCGTCATGCGCTGGAATTTGGCAGCTTCGGCACGCGCATCTATCCCACGAGTGGAGGCTTGCCGCCGGATGATTCCGCGCTCACGCAGCCGCAGCAGACTTTCAACGGCATGATAATCGAGCCGGAAAGTGGCTTCTATCTGGCAGGTCTGCGGGCGTATGATGCCCAGGTGGGGCGCTTCTTGCAGGTTGATCCACTGCGGCAAGACCCCATCGGCACGCTGTACACTTATGCGCGGAATCGCCCCTTTGTCTTCAGGGATGCAAGCGGCTTGATGGCGCAGCCTTATGTGCAGCCCGTTCGCGCCGCCGCGCTGAATGATGATCTGCGCCCGGAAGATTTACTGCCTTCGCCAGATGTGCCGAATTTCGTATCTCCACAAACGACGCAGCGCTTACAGAGCGATGAAACCGTCCGCGCCTTGCAACTGCTCTACGCTGCACGCTACCAGATGAATGCTGTCGTCGGGCGTATGGATCCGCTGTTGGGTGATTTTTACGTCTTGGATTTGAATCCGATGCCGTTTGCGGCACGCCAGCGCGAAGGACAATCGCTGCAAATGGTGCTGAATCTGTACGAATCCGGGAATGACTGGCTGCCGAATCCGCTGCCTGACCCAACAGACTCTATAAATCCTTTCGAGTTACTGAATGACGTGCAGGATCATGTGACGTGGGTGACGATGGATCCGCTGGTGTGGGGGATTGATCCCCTGCTGCCGCGCACCCTGCCCGATGTTCCGCTGCCGAGTGCTATCACGCCGCAGCTTGCTGCCGAATCTGCACTGGTCGATCAATTGCAGCCGCTGCCGATTGCAACGGCGCTGCTTGCCGAAACAGAAACGCTGCTGGATTTCCCCCAGCAAGTGGATGCTGTGCCGCAGGTAGCGCTGCCCTACGCACAGCCACCTGTCGTCCGCCTGGAACTGCCTGTGTTGATTTCGCTGGATAGACTGCGCGAAGAAACCTACGACCTCTTGCAACCGATTTTGCTGCCGCAGGATTGCGCCGATTGTATCCCGCCGTTGGGTTTCAGCGATTGATGAATTTCGCGTACATTCTGGCACAGGGTTGCTTTCCCGCCCTAAATCCCTCTCCACTTCGTAGAGAGGGACTTGGTTTTTCCCTTGCGCAGCGGGGACGGAAGGGGGGATTATTGGCAGGTAGACAATCCTTACCGATCAAAAAAATCCGCGACGACCGTAGCGTTCTTCTTTCCAGGGATCGCCTTCGTTGTGGTAGCCTGCTTTTTCCCAGAAACCGGGCTTATCTTCTTTGGTGAATTCCAATGCCCGCAGGAATTTCGCGCTCTTCCAGAAGTAACGCTTGGGAACCAGCGTGCGCAAAGGCCCCCCGTGGTCAATCCATTCTGGCTCGTGCAGCATGTGACCTTCGTATTTGTAGGCCAGCAGCACATCATCATCCATCATGGATTCCAGCGGAAGATTGGTGGTGTAGCCATAATCGCAGTGTGCAATCACATACCGGGCGCTGTCTTTCAGGCCGAAGAGCTTCACAAATTCCGTAAACGGCACGCCTTCCCAGGTGGTATCAAACTTGCTCCAGCGCGTGACGCAGTGAATATCCCGCGTGATGCTGGTAGTGGGAAGGGCGAGAAATTCTTCCCATGTCCACTTCATTTCTTTTTCGACTTCGCCAAAAACGCGCAAGTCCCAGGTGGCGGGTTCAAATTTGGGTGTTGGGCCATAGGTCAGGATCGGGAATTTTTCCGTCAGCGACTGCCCCGGTGGGAGACGATTCGCGGATTTCATCTCCTCTTCTTTTTTGCGGCGGCTCAACAAATCATCAAACATGCCCATGCGTTTCCATCCTCACTCTGATTACAAACAACATGATTCGTCAGGCTAACTATAGCGGAAAACCCTGAGAAATTCATAACGCCAGAGCAAGAATTCTAATGAGCATCTGGCAATCTGGAACTTAATTCCCTGCGATGCGTTCTGCAAAATACTCTATAATGACAGCACGAATCGTACAGTTTTACGGAAAGTAAACCCAATGGTCTCCCTGGTGATGGATATTTTTCTCAGCAAGTGGATCGTCTTTTTCATGATACTTGTGGCGTTTGCCTTCGTTTCGCGCTGGTCGTTGCAAACGCTGCGCGAATATGCAGGCTATGCCCTGGGCTGGATGGTGGGGCTGTTCTTCATTCTCGTGTATGTATCGCTGGGGGGTGGCAGCCAGGATGGAACCGCCGACGCATCGCTCTCGTTATCTTTCTTTGATGTCTTTATGGCGACCTTGTTCGGTGTACTCTTTGGCGGGGTCGTGATGATCGGCTTGCGCTATGGGATGCGCTATGCACGCGGCGTTGCCTTGCAGGTGGCATTTTATACGGCGCTGTGTGTGATTTTGCTGTTTCTGGTCTTTGCGGAAGGCACGCAAGCCTCGCGTTCCATTGGCATTTTTGCGCTGGCCTTTGGTATTGCGACGCTCTTCGCCGTGGTGATCTTCCCCAGTGGCAACCGTCGCCAGTCTACGCAGGTCAATGCGCAGACTGCGCCGGGAGAGGGTTCGGGGTATGGCAATGGGGATGGTGCGCCGATGAGCCGTCTGGATCAAATCCGCGAGCGAATGAATGACCGTAATCAGCGCTGATCTGGTTACCCCGAACGTTCTACATCTTGAATATCGTCAATTACGTCGAAGTGGCTCTGTGTAGAATCTTCCTGTGCGGATTGCGTGGCTTCGCCGGTGAAATGCAAAGTGCCTTCCGGGAGTGCGTCTTCATCCTCTTCGGTTGAGTCTACGCCTTTGGTAGCGTTCAACAGCGTGAAGTAGAAACGTCCGCCACCGCCGTTCTCATTGCCTTCCGCCCAAATTTTACCGCCATGGGCTTCTACGATGTGCTTGCAAATCGCCAACCCCAGGCCACTGCCTTCCCCACCCGACCGCGCTGGGTCAAGCTGGTAGAAGCGCTCAAAGATGCGCTCACACAATTCTTCCGGCACACCGGGGCCATTATCGAAGACATGGATAATCACCTCTTCGCCCTCGGTATGTGCGCCGACTGTGATTGATTCACCTTCTGGTGACCATTTGATGGCGTTGCTGATGAGGTTGATGAAGACGCGCTGGACGTGTTCACGGTCACAGAAGACTCGCAGCGAGTCCGGAATTTCACAGACAACATTCAGCGACTTCGCATCCAGGTTTTCAACCAGGCGTTCCGCTGCATCTTCCTGAATCGGCAGTAGGGCTTCATCGACCAGCTTCATAATCGCCTGCCCGGATTCGATCATGGAGAGGTAGAACAATTCTTCCACCACCCATTGCAGCGTTTCCGTTTCTTTGGCGACAGCGTGCAGCGATTCGATGCTGGCTTTACGCTTGGGGCGGGTTTGCTCATGGAAGAGGCTGTCAATAATCAGGCGAATTTTATGAATCGGTGTGCGCAGTTCATGTGAAATATTGGCGACCATATCCCGCCGCGCCCGATTCAAGCGCACCAACTGCGTCACATCTTGCAATGCGATCCCGATGAAAACATGCGGGGCATCATACTTCATCACCTGGGCACGAACGCGGTAGTAATTTCGTTCCAGGACAAATTGATCTTCCAGGCTTTCTTCTTCTGTCAGCGCCCGCTGGATGACATCTTCCAGATCCGGCGAAGAAATCAAATCACGCAGGTTTTCCCCCAGTGGGCTTTTATCGCCGAAGAAGCCATCTGCGCTCTTGTTTGCCGCAATGACCGTGTACTGGTCATCCAGCACGAAGACGTAATCATAGGCCACGTTGGAGATGGTAGCGAAAAGGGCTTTACTCTGTGCGGATTCGCGTTCGCGTTCTGCAATCTCCTGGCGCAGCGATACCGCATCTGCTTCGCGTGTTGCGAGCTGGTGTTGCAGGCTGTCTCGCTCTGCTGTGATTGTATTGACTTGTTCAATGGCTTGCTGGAGCGATTTGTCTTTTTCGGCAAGCTGCTGCTGCATACCGAGAATCGTTTCATCCCGTGTGTGAATATCGCTGCGCAGGGTTGCCAGCATTTGTTCCTGATTTTGTAGCAATTCCTGCCCATGTGCGATGGAGCGATTCTGGCGATAACCCATGTACAGCATCAGCAGGGCTAGTGCGCCCAGGAGCAAATAAAGCAGTTCCATAGTGTGATGTTATCCCTCAAACCGATAGCCAACACCGCGCACGGTGATGATGCGGCGTGGGCTGGACGGATCATCTTCAATTTTTTCGCGCAGCCAGCGGATATGCACATCGACAGTTCGCTTATCCACAAAGTAATCATAGCCCCAAACTTTGGTGAGGATCAGATCACGCGAGAGTACCGCATTCTTGTTGCGCATCAATTCCGCCAGTAAGTCGAACTCTTTATTGCTGAGTTTGATCTCCGTCTCGCCTTTGAAGACTCTGCGACCTGTTAGATTCAGGCGCAAATCCTCAGATGTGAGTTCATCTTGCTGCAACGATGCCGCACGCGGATCAATGCGGCGCAGCACAGCCCGCACACGCGCCAGGAATTCACCCAGGCCGAAGGGCTTCACGACGTAATCATCTGCACCACTCTCCAGCCCGACGATCTTATCTACTTCTGTGCCGCGTGCCGTGAGCATAATGATGGGAATGCGGCTGATGGTTGCTTCACTGCGCACCATCCGGCACAGGCTCAGGCCATCCAGCCCTGGCAGCATAATATCCAGGACGATCAAATCTGGTTTCTCTGCCCGTACTTTGTCCCAGCCCGTTTCACCATCCATCGCAATCGAAACATTGTAGCCTTCGGCACGCAGTTTCTCCGCCATGTTGTTCACGAGCATCTGTTCATCTTCGATGATGAGAATGCTTTCTTTGACCATACCACCCATCTCACTGAGGCTAAACGCTGGTTAAAAATAGCAGGATCATAGTAAGCAAAGGTTAAGGGTTTGCCTAGTTTCATTAAGAGAATGTCACACGTTGGCTATTCGCCGATTTATCAGGCGATTGTCATTCATTCCAGGCGCGAACTCCGTGCAGGGAAGTTGCAGCGCGGATGCCATTGCGAATGGCCTGTGCCACCGCTTCAGCGGCAAAAGCTCCGATAGCGGTAGCGTTTGAAGGTTTTTCGCCCGATGCCAGCGCGAAAATGGTATCGCCATCGAACATGGTATGCGCCGGGTTGATGCTGCGGGCGATGCCATCATGTGCCATTTGTGCCACTTTTTGCACATGTGCCTTGCTCAATCTGGCATTGGTGGCTACCACACCGATCACTGTATTTTCCGCACCACCACGAGACTCCATATCCATATGGGCCATCCCGCGCATGGCGTTCATCATACCGACGAAGCCACCGTCGGGGCTGCGCAATCCCGCCAGGATGTTGCCTTGCTCATCCAATACATCCCCCACAGAATTGACGGCGATCATAGCAGCGACATAGAGGCCATCCCCTAAATCCACACTTGCGGAGCCGATGCCGCCTTTGGTCGCAAATTCAAGTCCCTGCATTGCCCCGCAGATTGCACCGGTTCCCGCGCCAACGTTGCCCTGCCCGACAGCTTCCGCGCTGGCATTTTCGCAGGCCGCGTAGCCCATCGCCGCATCAGGCCGCACATCGGACGAACCCAGGCGCAGATCAAAGAGAATCGCTGCCGGGACAATCGGCACGATGAAACCCGTCCCGGATTGGTAGCCCATGCCGCGTTCTTCCAGGTATTGCACAACCCCTTGTGCCGATGCCAGCCCGAAGGCGCTTCCGCCAGAGAGCATGACCGCGCTCACTTCCGAAACGTGATTGTGCGGCTGCAACAAATCCGTCTCCCGCGTACCGGGTGCGCCTCCCCGTACATCCACGCTGCCAACAGTCCCAGGCGGGCAAATCACCACCGTGCAGCCCGTCCCCGCTTCGAGATTGGTCGCGTGCCCCACCTGGAAACCCGGCACATCAACCAGGGTATTCGTCGCCATCATCGCCCCTTTTTACGCTACAATCCGCTGAGATTGTAGCACAAGGCTTGCTTGATTGCTCTGCGCGGACAGCCCGCCGAATAGGAGCATTGTAACCCCAGAACCGTTGCTGCCTTCGTTGTGCGCACTCAGTCGAGGCTGGCACAATAGAGTCATCTACCTTCAAACTTGCGGGGACTCTGTGGCATGGTACAGATTTTCATCTCCTACCGCCGTGTGGACAGTGCAGCAATCAGCCGACGCATCTATGATTCCCTCGTCGCCGTCGTCGGAGAAAAGCGCGTCTTTCGGGATGTGGATACCCTGATGAAAGGGCATGACTTCCGCGCTGAAATTGAAACCTACCTCATCCAGAGTGATGTCGCGCTGATTATTATCGGAACGGAATGGTTGAAAATCCGGGATGCTGAAACAGGTGAACGGCGACTGGATAATGTCGAAGATTTTGTGCGCCTGGAAGTCGATATGGCGCTGCGGCATTGCGATTTAGTCATTCCTGTATTGGTCAATGGCGCACGGATGCCGAGCGAAACAGAACTCCCGGTGCGGCTGGCGAGTCTGGCATTTAACAACGCTGTGATGATTCGTACCGATCATTATGAAGATGACTTCCAGATACTGCTGGATAGCATCGGTATTCGTCGGCGCGTCCCCAGGACGACGCTTCTAGGTGGTGCGATCTTTGCGTTGGTCGTCCTGGCGAGTTTGTTTCTGGCCTTTCTCCCACAGGCTGGTGCTGCCGCGACGATGCCAGGTGCGGAGGTCATTCAACTGCAAACCGAACCGACCATTCCGATCATACCGCCAACCGCGACGGCAACAATCCAGCCGACTGCATCACCAACGCCAACATACACCGCCACTTCGCCGCCACCGACCAGCACCCCTACGCCGCAGCAAACCGGGCAAATCGCCTTCGCTTCGGATCGAGATGGGGATTTTGAGATTTACGTCATGGATGTCGAAACGGGCGAGATCGTTCAACTCACGAATACGAGTAGGAGGGACTGGTTTCCTTCGTGGTCGCCGGATGGTTCGCGGATTGCCTATGTATCCGAACCTGAAGGAGGCGGTAATCGGCAGATTTATGTGATGAATGCAGATGGCTCGAATCAGCAGAATTTGTCACTTGTAGAACGCAGCGGGGATGTGATTGATTTTGCGCCGTGTTGGTCGCCGGATGGTTCGCGCATTTTGTTTTACTCGTTGCTGGGCAGTAACTGGGAACTGCTAACGATGAATCCTGATGGCACGAATGTCATGCGTTTAACGCAAACGAACCTGGACGAAAAGTTCCCGGCATGGTCACCGAATGGTCTGCAAATTGCATTCGAGGGGACGCAAAATGACCATCAAGATATTTTCATCATGAATGCGGATGGCAGCGGCGAACCGATCAACCTCACAGGGTATCCAAGCCTGGATACTTCGCCAGATTGGTCACCATCGGGGGTGCAGATTGCGTTTGAGGCATTACTCGGCGAATACGAAGAAATTTTTGTGATGAATGTCGATGGCAGCAGGCTAGTGAATCTCACGAACCATCCGAATCGGGATACGGCTCCTGATTGGTCATCAGATGGTTCACAGATTGCGTTCGCGTCAGACCGGGATGGCAACCTGGAGATTTATGTCATGGATGCCAACGGCGGAAATGTCCGGCGCATCACAACCAACGCCGCGCAAGATCGTGACCCGGATTGGCGACCCACGCCTTGAATCAAAAATTGAATCAAAAAGGGCGACTTGCGCCGCCCTCATGTATTTCTTGTGGTGGATGCTTCGCTCAGGGAGCATCATCCGGGGTAACGGTCAGGGTATATTCACCGCTGCCTTCATCGTTGTACGCACCGACTTCCACGATGACATCCAGATCACCATCCAATTCCGGGATCGTTACACCAGAGTCGAAGACCCCTTCGCCCAGGTCATCATTTTCTACCAGGATGGACTCGCCTGTACTGTCGTAGATGCGCAGGTAGGTATCGAAATCTTCACTGCTGAGGAAGATATTTGTGCCTTCTCCGGCCTGAATGCTGAAGGTATAGCGCACACGGAACCCTTCTGAGAGCGTCCCTGTTACCTCTTCTTCGTAGCCAATCTCGCCAGCATCTTCTGTCGGGACGGTTGTTGCATCGTCCAGGTAGGCAACAGCGGCTTCCAGCACGGGATCACCATCGCTGAAGACGGTTTCTTCATTCACCGGAACGCGCACATCCGGCTGAATGCCGATGCCTTCAATGATGATTTCGCCTGTTTCCACAGAGATGTCGCGGTTGGTGGGGAGTGCAAAAGTCACATCATCTGGCATATACAGGGGACTCCAGCCACCAGCAAGGCCGCCACTGGCATACTGCCCGACGACGGTTGCACGGTCATTGGCAGTCAGTTGATAGGCCAGGAATTCACATGCGCTTGCGCAGGCCGGGCCTACCAGCACGACAACTTCGCCATCATAGCGCAGTTCGTCCGGCGCTTCTTCAGGGTTAATCGTCACAGGATACGGATACGTGTAGAAATCGCCAACTTCATCGACAAATTCTTCACTGTAGTACAGTTCGACTTCTTCATTGAAGAAGTAGGAAGCCATACGCAGGCCAATGTGGGAGAAACCACCACCATTTTGACGCAGGTCAATGATAATGCCTTCTGTGCCGTTGAACTGTACTTGCTCCATGAAGTAATCGAAAACTTCAAAGATCAACCCCTCATTCCCGCTCAGGCTCTGTACTTTGACGTAGCCATAGCCGTTATCCAGGAATTGGTAATTCAGTGGCAGTGCGTTCGAGTCGAAGCCTGCATAAACCGAAGTCACGCTGAAGCTGTCGAATTCAGCAACCGCGGTCATGGTAACGGTTTCTTCATCCTGTCCCGGATTGCGATAGGTGACTTCCACCTCGGTGCCGACCGGGAAGCGGTTCACATAACGAAGCTGTTGCAGGCGCTCAAATTCTGCTGTGCTGAATGGGGCAGAGAATGGCTCCGCCGCGCTGATGGCATCCTGAATATCCATGCCATTAATTGCGAGCACGCCTGCTTCAAGTTCCATGCCTGCTGCTTCTGCGGGGCCACCCGGTGTCAGGAAGCTGACGATGATGCGTCCGTCGTCCAGTTCTGCCAGGGCAAAGCCCAGGCCGCCACCAGCTTCTTCGTTAAATGCTTGATCGAAGGAATTGGTGTAGGGTGTGTTGACTTGCAGGTGCATATCCGGGATCGATTCGATGAAGTCATGCAGCGCCAGGATATACGCATCGTTGTCGTTGTTGGCATCGGCTTCTTCAAAACGTGGGCGGAATTCTTCGTGCAGCGCATCCCAATCCACACCCTTCAGTTCGGTGAAGACATAAGCTTCGCGTGCGTACTCAATCAAGGCATCAAAGGCTTCGGTGTAAGAAAGGTCAGAGAAATCAACCGGAACAAATGCTGCTGGTTCCAGCAGGTCAAAGACAACTTCGTTTGCACGACTGAAGGTGAAAGGATCGGTATCGAGGTTCACAGCCGTATAACCAGCCGGAATGTCCACAATCGGATCATCTTCTGTGAATAGTTTGCCATCTGCGCCGAAGCCGCTGGGGAAAGATTGTTCATCGTCTGGTGCCCAGATCAAGAAATTACCACCAACGATTTCCGCTTCATCCAGAGGATTTTCGCTCGTGCGAGCCGAGCTATACGCACCTGACCATGCATATCCTTCCAGGGGGCCAATGTACGGCGTGCCGCGTGTGTCATCCCAGTAGGCCGTCTGGAAAATCTGTACGCCTGTTTCTTCAACGTTGTCATTGTCCACATCATGGAAATTCCCCGTCGGGCGGATCGGCAGCGGAATTCGATAATCCAGGTAGCCTTCCTGGTATGTTTCCAGCCCGTCCGGGAACTGCGCAATCACCTGGGTTTCTTCTTCAAATTCGTATTCCAGGTCACGCATCACAAAACCCGTTTGATCTTCGAGGATGATAACGGGTTGCACGGTTGCCGTAATGACGTTTGGATTGCTGACTATCATACGCCCGGTAACGATTTGCACGCCGCCTTCATCTTCAACGATGTTCGCTTCACCGGGTTCGGCTGTTTCTTCTTCTCCAATGGCGAAAACGGGTAACGCCATCAATAACGCCAATAACAACAAAAAGAGAGTCTTTGTTCGCATACTACACTCCAATATGAATCAACCAACTTTGTCATTATAGCTTTAAATTCATGATGAAGCTGAGAATGGTTATAGAAATGTTGCGAAAATCGCTGTTGAATAGGGGTAGCGTAGGGGAAAATAGAATCAAAAAGAGGATGTGTGGTGCTGACGAAGGGTTGCAAAGATCAGATAGATGTGTGGTGTGGATGAGATAT
>CAYVVZ010000013.1:0-89405 GCA_964455365.1 uncultured Anaerolineaceae bacterium
CTAGCTTTCCACCAGTAGTGTACATTTTAGTGACATCGACCGTAAAAAGTGTCGTAGACATCGTTCCGTTGAGTCTGCGGTTTTTTGTAGGGGAGGGTCTGTGATCTGCCCCTACACCCCTTCTTTTGCGGCACGATGTCCGTAAACCACTTCCGTCACAAAGATAGAAAAATGTACAAGTAGGGACAATACCTGTGTTGTCCGCCTGCTTGTTTCGGACGAGGCAGGCCTCGTCCCTACAACAGGCTCAGTCAAGATACGAAAAGACCTACAATGACCCTGCTAATACTCCCGGACAAGCCTTAAAATCCCCGGCTACAAAAGACCCAAACCCACGAAAGGGGTTATTAAGACGGTATATAATGTCGGAGGGTTGTCTAAGCGTCCCTTTAGCGGACGCTCAACCGGGTGTAGCCTGACGTTTTGAACGTCAGGCGCAGGGCTTGACACCTCTGTGACCTGCCCCTACACCCCTTCTTTTGCGGCACAATGTCCGTAAACCATTTCCGTCACAAAGATAGAAAAATGTACACCGGGCGCGTCATAAGAGCCACAAAAATCTCTGCTCAACCAATTGCCGAGTTACTCCCACAATTCTGCGCGACCTACTTCTTCGCAGCCTGTTTGAACTCTGCACCGAAGGCGGCACGCAGCACCGGGGTACTCATGCGGTGGTACATCCGCGCCATCTCCAGCGGGGAATGCGGCATGTTTTTTTCCAGCCACCAGGACACCAGCGCGAACAGCGACCCCGCCATGGATTGTGCAACGATCTCATACTGGATGTTGTTGGGATTATTGTTTTCTTCGCCCAGTAAACGCTCGAATTGGCGTTGCAGCAAGCGTGCGATGTAATCAATCGTGCGGTAGATCACGGAACTCACGCCGCGATCTCCCAGGAGCGATTTATACAGTTCGCTGTATTCGGCGACATGCTGGAAGGCCGCGAGGCTGGGAGGGGCTTCGCTGTGTTCATCGAAGTCTGGTTTCAGCAGGAATGTCTCCATTGAAGCGACCAGCTCATCAAACATCTCTTCCAGGCTGCTGGCGAGCAATTCATCCTTTGTCTTGTAATGCAGGTAAAAGGTTGCACGGCTCAAATCAGCCGCATCGGTGATTTCCTGAATCGTAATCTTTTCATAACCATGTTCCAGTATCAGTTGAATCAACGCATCACGCAGCCGTCGCCGCGTCCGCCGTACCCTACGATCTTCTTTTTGGTTAGAACTAGCCATACATCATCACTCTTTACACACGCCAATAACCACATCTATAGTAAGCAATTGTCCACTACTAGACAAGGATTTATCCTGAGAAAGTACCCTGGTACTGCTCTAAATGCAGCTTGTAATGATCGCTAAACAATTGATATTCAATTAACAACAGTTGTTGTATGCTTGTCAAAACAAGCTTAGGCGCTCTGTAAGGGCGTGTAGGGAAGCAAATCTCATGAAAAGTCCGGTCAGCGAAAGCATCACCGCCAGCAACAACACGACTGCGATCCCCCGGCGCAAGATGATGCATGACATCAACAATCGGCTCAATACGCTGCACCTGGGAATTACCCTGGTGTCTGAATGGGATGACCCTGAGTTGCAGCGCCTGGGTAAAATCCTCAGCCTGGAGATCGAAAGCCTGGAATCACTGCTGAAGACTGCCCTGGGGTAAGCCAACCTTTCACATGGTGGTGCGATGGCGTAGACTGGCATGCATGGATTCACAAACGCAAGCACGCCTGAATGACATCAACCGGGCATTCTACGCCACCACCGCCACAGATTTTGACCAGACGCGCAGCCGTCCCTGGCCTGGTTGGTTACGCTTGCAGCCTCATCTGAAGGCTCCGCTACGAGTGCTTGATGTGGGCTGCGGCAACGGGCGTTTCGGCCTATTTCTGGCGGAAGCCTTCCCCGGCGCGGTAGTTTACCACTGCCTGGATAACAGCCCGGAACTGCTGGCCTTCGCGCAGACTTCGCTTGCTGCGGCGGATTTTTCCAGCTACCAACTCCGCGAACATGATTTGCTAGAACACCCCCTCCCCCATGCAACCTATGATCTTGTCGTCCTCTTCGGGGTGATTCATCATGTACCGGGAGCCACTACGCGCCAGAGCTTACTGCATGAATTGGCGGCGCGAGTGGCGGAAGGGGGCTTGCTTTGCTTTGCGGCATGGTGCTTCTACGAATATGAGCGCTTCCGCGAGCGATTGGTTCCCTGGCCTGATGACATCTCTGTGGAGCGGCATGATTACTTGTTGGATTGGCGGGCGGGGGAGCGTGCGTTACGCTACTGTCATTATGTGGATGAGGCCGAACATGCTGCGTTGATTGCCGCCAGTGGCATGGAAGAAGTCGAAACTTTTCGTGAAGATGGCACAGGGCGCGGCATGAATCGCTACAGCATTTTACGCAATCCATAGTGAATCCGGGCTATTCACGGATCTGATCTTATCCTGCATAGTCAGAGCAGGAATACCGTAGTGAAGTTTCAAATTGAGTTCATTTGCTGCATACTGCTGAAGTGAGGATTTGCCTATGAAGCGCACACTGCCTGCAATACCCCTGGGACTTTTGCTGATGATCTGGCTGGCGTTTGGCGTTGCGGCGCAAGAAGAGACTGAGCCAGCCCCCACCCCGGCAGAAGTCACCCCGGAAGTTACCGACGAATTCGGTGAACCCATTGAAACCCCGGTTGTGCTGGATCCCTTGCTCTCGATTGGTGTTCAGCCCCCGATTGATATTGACCTGCCGCGTGATTGGTTATTTGGTTACGACACCCTGGCCTACCAAGATATTGATGGCAGTGTGCAAACCACGCTGATTGCCGTCTACACAGGCCCCGTGACGGGTGGCACTGGTTGGCTGATTCTGGCATGGGGGCATAACAGCGTCATGAATCCCTTCGAGATGGAATCCGAATCGCGGGCGATCTTCCTGGATGGTCTGCGCTTGCTGCGCCTCATCGTCTTCGATGCATCCTGTACGGTCACCGTCGAGCCGCAAGCGGAATATAACATCGGCATCATTCGCGCACCGGGGGCGGCCTTCACCGCGACAGAATGCCCTGGTGAGCAGCCAGATACCAGCGGGTGGTTCGCATCCTTACGGCAGGAAAATGTGAATTTCACCTTCTTCGCCTACGTTGACCCGTTGCAAGAACCAGGTTCCCCCGCCGAAGAAGAATTGCAAGCAATCCTGAATAGCATCGTCATCCGCGTGGATGAAGTCATCATGACGCAAGAAGAATTTGAAGCGACTCGTGCGGCAATCCTGGAACAGACTCCCGGCGCAGCACTCACGCTGACGGCGGAAGCCACCGCCGAAGCCACCGAAGCACCATAGGTTCTGTGTGTCGGACGTGCCATTGCAAAATTCGTATCTGTAGGGACACCCAACGGGGGTTTGTCTGGCACAAAACCTGTAGGGATATTATTTTTTCACTGAACAAATACCGTATCCCTACATTTTCCAATGGCTTCGTACCTGACTGCCTGTAGGGGGTTGCACTCTTAATGAATCGCCTGATATTTTTACGCCGTGCTGCGCCCCACGAAATGACAATCTATGCTATACTGTTCACCAATTAGAACATCCAATCGGATGACTCTCCGCAGGCACCTCCAGGAGCTACTAATGGCATTTATCGAAGCACCAACAAATTTTTATCTTGGGCGGACGTTCAACCGACAAACGAGCAAGATCGGTGATGATGTCGTCTACTACGATTCGCGTGATCTGACCACGCATGCTGTCGTCGTGGGTATGACGGGCAGTGGTAAGACAGGTCTATGCGTGACCATGCTGGAAGAAGCGATTCTCGATAACATCCCCGCGATCATCATTGATCCCAAAGGCGATATTACCAACCTGGCGCTGACCTTCCCGGAATTGCAGCCGGAAGATTTCAAGCCCTGGATTCACCAGGATGATGCACGCCGCGCCGGAATGGATGTTTCGACGTATGCGGCAGATATTGCGCAGACGTGGCGCGATGGCTTGCAGCAGTGGGGTATCGTCCCGGATCGGCTGCGCTGGCTGAAGGGCGCGACACAGATGAACATCTACACCCCCGGCAGCGATGCAGGCTTGCCGATCAGCATTCTGGCTTCGCTGCGTGCCCCGCGTGAGAACTGGGCAGGCCAGGAGGAGATCATCCGCGAACGGATCAGCGGGTTGGTGACGGCGCTGTTCACCCTGGTGGGCATGAGCTTCGAGCCGGTGAAAGATGTGGAACATGTGCTGGTCAGCAATATCATTGAGCATAACTGGCAGCAGGGGCGTGACCTGACGCTGGAAGATATTGTCCTGCAAATCCAGGAACCACCCTTTGATAAATTGGGCGTTTTTCCCATCGACCAGGCCATCAGTTCGCGCAAACGCGGCAAGCTGGCGATGGATATGAACAACATCATTGCTGCGCCGTCGTTCCAATCCTGGTTGGTGGGGCAGCCGCTGGATATGCAGCAGTTGCTGTACCAGCCCAATGGTCGCCCAAAGGTGAGCATTTTCTACACCGCACACCTGAACGACCAGGAGCGCATGTTCATCACGACACTGCTGCTGGAAACCATGATTAGCTGGATGCGTTCCCTCAGCGGGACACCGAGCTTACGGGCAATTCTCTACATTGACGAAGTGTTCGGCATGTTCCCGCCCTATCCCAAGAATCCGCCGACCAAAGAACCGCTGCTGCGGCTCATCAAGCAGGCACGCGCCTTCGGTGTTGGTATGATCCTGGCAACGCAGAATCCCGGCGATCTGGATTACAAGGGGTTATCGAACGCGGGGACGTGGTTCATCGGGCGCTTGAGCAGCGACAATGATCGCAAAAAGGTGATGTCCGGCTTGCGATCACTGGCAACGGCAGATGAAGATTTGGATTTGAACGATGTGGAGCAGCTCATTGCAGATCTTCATCCGCGTGTCTTCTTGATGCGCAACGTCCACGACTCCGGCCCGCCGATGCTGCTACATACCCGCTGGGCGATGAGTTACCTCGCGGGGCCGCTGACTCGCCAGCAAATTGGCTGGTTGATGCAGGGGCAGAAACAACAGCTTGCCGCGCAGATGGCGCAGCAGCAGTATGTGGGGCAAGGCTACAATGCACAGGGGGCGTACCAGAGCGGTGGTTCATGGACGCAGCCCAATCAAACAGGTGGATTCGCTGCACAACAAGGGGGAGGCTATCCCGCACCGCCACCCCCACCGGGGTTCGGTCAGCAGCAAGGTGGATTCGCCGCACCACCCCCACCACCGGGATTCGGTCAGCAGCAAGGTGGATTCGCCGCACCGCCACCCCCACCACCGGGATTCGGGCAGCAGCAAGGTGGCTATGGCGCTCCGCAGCAGGGCTACGGCGCACAACCCGGCACAGGCGCATTCAATGCACAATCTCTGGATCAAACCGGGGGATTTGCGACACAAGGAACACAGGGCATGCAGAATGCTTCGCCCACCCGCAGCGGACGATTGCCGGGTGATTTTGTGCAGAGCAAGCCGCCCGTCACAGGGGGAACGCGAGAATACTTCCTGCCGACCTTCCTCAGCAGCCAGCAAGCAATTGCCAGTTATGAGCAGCAAACCGGGCAGCGTGTACCCACGTCCACCAGCCAGACGTTGATGGCGTATAAACCTGTGCTGCTGGCACAGAGTGCTGTGCGCTACCAGCAGAAATCCGCGCAGATCTACGTCGCACGGGAATATGCCTTCCATGTGCCGGATCTGGATGATCGCAGTCTGGTACATTGGGAGGAGCATCAAGCCCCGGTGCTGGATAGCCGCCAGTTCAACAGCGAACCCTTTGGGCAGGCCATCTACCAGGAATTGCCCCTGGGCTTGCAGGATGACAAACGCCTGAAAGCGCTGGAAAAAGAACTGGTGGATTTCCTCTACAACACGGCACGGTTGATTATTCCACATCACCCGGATTTCAAGCTGTACGGCGATCCTGACCAGGACTTCAATAATTTCCAGGCACAGGTGTATCAGGCAGCACGCGAAAAACGTGACGCGGAAATTGATAAACTCAGCCAGAAGTACGGCGGCATGATGGAACGGCTGGAAGATAAGCTGCGCAAGGAAGAACGCGAACTGACCGCAGAACAATCTGAAATTCAAGATCGCAAGCGCGAGCAGATGTACACCACAGGGGAAGCAATTTTCAGCCTGTTGCAGGGACGCACCAATTACACCCTCAGCCGTATGAGCCGTGCGCAGCGCTACCGCCGCCAGACGGAACTGGACATCGGTGAGAGCCAGGGCGTGATCGCGCAGATTGAGCGCGAGATGTACGATCTGGAGCAGGAATACGAAGAGAAGCTCAATGAAGCCAATAACCGTTGGGCGCAAATCGCCAACAATATCCAGGAATATACCATCACACCGTTCAAGAAAGATATTCATGTGAATATCTACGGTGTGGGCTGGGTTCCCCATTATTACATCAATGTAGGTGGGCAGCCAGTGGTGATCTCGGCGTTTGCCTAACAATCATGTTTGCGGGTAGGCTGTAGGGACGGCATTAGTTCGCCGTCCTATAGCTGTCAAGGTAAGCGTTCTTCTCGCAAATGGATGGCTTGCTGCCCTACGCCTGATGTTCAAAATGTCCGGCTACACCGTGTGTATAGAGCGTCTTCAGTGGGTTTGGGTCTTCTGTAGCCAGGGATTTTTAATCCTCCGCGACTTCCTGCGCCCACCTCACAGAGTCACTCCCTCAAGAATCCCCCTTTTGCCAGAACTGTCCCACCACCGAACCATGCAAATTCACAGCCTGTGCTATGCTTAGGGCTAGAAACTATTTTTGTAAGGATCGGAGGAAGTATGCATCGCAAGTCCCTGGTTCTCGTTTTGTTGCTCGTTTGCTGCGCGACGGCTGTCTTTGCGCAGGACGATACCGATGAAAGCAATCCGCTGCCCATCACAGCCGATGTAGTTTACGAAGTACGCCCCTCGGATACGCTGGAAACCATCGGCGCATTGTTCGATGCCAGCCCCAATTGCATCGCAGACCAGAATGATTTGACGCTGCCGACCACGCTGCAAATCGGGCAAACGCTGCGGATCTCGGTGAGCTGCCCGCGGTATGGCGAAGACCCCCGCGACGAAGGCACAGGCACAGTACGCTTCCCCCGCGAAGTTGTGACGTATGAAGATGATTGCGAAGGCTACCGCGTGCGCGTCAATGATTCGCTGGAAACCATTGGCTTCGCGCTGGATATTTCTGTTGTATCGCTGCAACTGGCAAATGACACCGTTGATCCGCAGAATCTCATTGTGAATACCTGCCTCACGATCCCGGAAGATGCGCCGCCGTATGGGGTTTTCCCGGCGCTGACCGATGCTCGCGGCAGTGATGGGCAGGGCGGAGGCGCTGGCGAAACCTATGTCTTCCAGCCGAGGGATACGCTGGATGTCATCGCACAGCAATACGATGTGTCGGTGGTTTCGTTGCAGCTTGCCAACAGCATCACCAATCCACAGTTGATCCAGCCCGGTACGCTGATCGTCATCCCGGCGAATGCTCCGGTCTATGGCGTTTTTCCGGCAGTGAGCTACCCCGTAAACGGGGAACTTTACATCGTGCAGGCAGGCGATACGCTGGAAACCATCGCAGAAGATTTTGATATTTCTCTCTTTGCGCTGCGTGCTGCAAATGGCATTCGCTCCGGCACGGTGGTCGGGCTAGGAACAGTGCTGCTGATCCCGACGGATGTTCCGGCATATGGCACGGATGGCGAATTCGACCTGGAAGAATTGGGCATCGGCGGCGGTAGCCTGCTGCATGTGGTACAGCCAGGGGATACGCTGGATGTGATCGCAGCGACCTACGATGTGGAAACAAGCTGCCTGGCTTCCGGCAATGACATCGACCAACCGCCGCTGCTGCAACCCGGTACAGTGCTGCTGGTTGATAGCTCCTGTGATCCGTATGTGGGTGAAGGCGTTCCACCGCTGGCAGATTCCATCACGCCAGCGGATGAGACCAGCGATGATGACGGTGAAGCCCAGCCCCTGGGCGGATAGGTGGCAACGTATTGGAGCGGATCAGGTGGTGCGATTTGATCCGCCTCTAGCCAAGTATTTTCGGGGTTGATACACCGTTTGATGCGATTTCCCTGGCTGCGGTTGCACTTGGTTGTGGCTTGTCGCCCAATGTTTGCTACAATGAATCGAACTGACGCATTGTGATAAATTGATTTGTGCGACCAAGCAGCAAGAAGGGACAAACAGCCCAATGGCTCTGCGCATACACAACGTACTCGGACGCGAAAAGCAGGAGTTTGTACCACTCCAGGAAGGTCGCGTCAGCATGTATGTTTGCGGCCCTACCGTGCAGGATTACATGCACCTGGGACACGCGAAAAATTACGTATCATTTGATGTGATCCGCCGCTACCTGCGCTACAGCGGCTATGATGTACTCTACGTCCAGAACATCACGGATGTCGGACATATGCAGGTGACGGGTGAAGACAAGATTTTGCAGAAGGCTCGCCAGCTACAGGCCAAGCCCATGCAGGTTGTCGAGACCTATATGCGCTATTTCTTCGAGGATATGGACGCGCTCAATGTACAGCGCCCGGATATTTCGCCGCGTGCCAGCGCACACATCCCCGAACAGATTGTGATGATCGAAGAACTCATTGACAAAGGCCATGCCTACGTCGTGGATGGCAATGTGTACTTCGATGTCACCAGCAAGGAAGATTACGGCAAGCTCAGTAACCGCCGCCTGGATGACCAGGAAGAAGGCAGCCGCGAAGAAGTGCGCGGGGAAAAACGTCACCCGGCGGATTTTGCCCTGTGGAAGGCAGCAGAGACGGAACACATCATGCGCTGGCCCAGCCCCTGGGGGGATGGCTTCCCCGGTTGGCACATTGAATGCTCTGCCATGTCCAAGAAGTACTTAGGCCCCACCTTCGATATTCATGGCGGTGGTGTAGATAATATCTACCCACACAACGAGAACGAAGTCGCCCAGAGCGAATGCGCCAACGATGCGGATTTCGCCCGCTACTGGATGCTCGTCGGCAGCCTGACCATCGATGGTGTGAAGATGTCCAAAAGCCTGGGGAACTTCGTCCGTATTCGGGATGCCCTGCAAGATTATCGCCCGGAAGTGCTGCGGATGTTCGCTATCAATGCGCAATATCGCAGCCCGGTGGATTACAGTGAAGACTCCATGCAGGGGATTCAATCCGGTTGGGAGCGTCTGTTTGGGGCAGTACGCCTGACGCGGCAGATGATGAACCACGCACCAGAAGGCGACGATGGCAGCAGCTTCCAGGAACGCCTGGATAAAGCGCGTGCAGAATTTGTGGAGCGCATGGATGATGATTTCAACACGCCGCAAGCCATCGCTGTCCTGCAAGAACTGACCCGTGACGTGAATACCCTGCTGAATGGGGATGCGACTGTTGGCCTGAATACGCTGAAAGCCATCAACGATTTATACAACGAACTGGGTGGTGAGGTGCTGGGTGTGATCCCGACGGTGGAAGCAGCCGGGAAGCTCAACGAAGAGCGCGAGAATGCCCTGATTCAGATGTTGATTGCGCGGCGGGCAGAAGCACGCGCCAACAAAAATTACGCCGAATCCGACCGTATCCGCGATGAACTGTCTGCAATTGGAATCATTCTGGAAGATCGCGCAGACGGCACTATCTGGAAGACGGTATAGCGTAACGGACGAGTGTGCCGTTGAATAGTAGAGGCGGAGAGGGTGTTGAAGAAGTGATTTTTATGCCCTTTTCGCCACATGCTGAAGCCGTGTGGCTGGCAAGAGCAGCGGGAAGTACACTAAAGGCACTCTGACCCACTGCCATCTCTTCCGAGACACTATATGTTTGAACAGACTCTTTGGCCCCCTTCGGTGGGCTTGGTGGTTTCTAGCCGGATGCTTCAGCATCTGGCGGGCAAACAGCCAAACAACACCTATGAACAAGTCCTTTTAAACACCCTCTGAGACTCGTCCCTACAGTGAAATTTCGTAGGGACAGGGCATTCCGACGGGGAACAATCATCGAACATACTACGAAAATTTACCCTCAATTTCCTCAGAAATCCTTTTCTTTGACACATTGTTAAAGATTTCTAACCTCTCCGGCAAGACGCTTATAAACCCTTTATGAGCCACCCTGTCACAAAATACCGGGATACCCGCACAGGAGAACCTGACGAATTCCCTCTTCTCTCGTGACGAAATTCACATAATTTGCTAGACTTATGTTCACCGTTCATTCAGAGTAGGAGCGTGTGCCTTGCCTGAGATGCAACCTTTAAAACCTTGTGCGCGTTGTGAACAAGAACTTCCCGAAGCCTTCTTCGACCGTGAAGACTCCATGTTCTGCACCCATTGCACAGCGGAAATCAACGACATCCTCAACAAGAAGTACAGCATCATTGAAGCCGCACACTTCCGCGCCCAAATTCGGCGTTCCGGTCGTCAACTAGAGCAACGTCTCTCGATCCGCACTGAGGGACGCGCACCAGCTGCAACAGGTAGCTGACCGACCCAACAAGCAACAACAACACCATTCATACCCTATGCCGTTGTACAGTCTTCGGCGCGTCAGCATCCGCTTGCCTGCATCGGGCGAGTGGGTGCCACTGCTCAGTTGGTGGGTTGGCGTTCGGCCTGCTTGCGAGAAATGACATCCAGCGCGTCTTCGAGTGAGTTCACGAAGTACACTCGGTTACACAGCGCCGTTTTCTGAATGACTTGCATGGTGAAGCGTCGAACCAGGCCGTTGCGGGTAATCACGACCCAGATGCCGAAGTCGCTCCAATCCATCTGGATAAATTCATAGGTTGCTTGCGCAATATTGAAGGGGAAGCGTTTCACGTCGCGCATATCCGCAATGACATCCACTATGCCGGAGTGCATGGCAAGATGTCTCAGTTCATCCTCGCGGCTCGCAATCAAATCGTCCACCGTCCAGGCATTGCTGAACGTTTTCAGGAGGATTCCTTTTTTGTAGGATTGGATGGTAATGGACACCGCAATCAACCTTTCAACTTCCTTCCTTACGCAGTATAACACCATGCAACGGTTGATAAATATTAAGAACAGTTTCAGTCCTCAAACGCTTGAAATCGTTTTCTCACTTTTCGCTGCAACTCATTGCACTGCTGCTGCGTATACAAAGTACTGATATTCGTGTGATACGCTCTCTCACAATTGGAGAGTATGTTACACTTCAGCAAGTGTAGTCAGGGTAGGTACAATCATATGAGTGATGAAAATGAAAAGGATCAATCCATCAGCGTCTGGAAAGTGCTGACTGGCCTGGGGCGCGGTGTCGCCAAGGGTGTACAAGTGATCGGTGAAGGCACATCCCAGACGGTTCGTGCGGTGGATAGTGGTCAGAAAGCAGTGAGAAACACGATGGCTGTCACAGAGATTACGACGATTTTCAACACAACGGACAAAACGGTGCGTTTCATCAACCGGGAAACCGCCCGCGATACGAAGGAAGTGCTGGGCCAGACCGCCGTCACCATGAAGACGGATAACACCTCCGGCGTGTGGATTCCCTGGTTTGATCCGCCACGCTTTGGGGATTTTGCCCGCCGCCACCTGGAAATCATGATTGATGAAATTCCAGTAGTGTACATCTGGCAGAAGGGAGATTACGTCTACTGGACGAATCGCCTGGATGCAGAAGGCCGCCCAGCAAAGGCCTATAAGATGGCAGGCGTTGCCCACGTTGGGGGCAAGCGCACCCTGGTCATCCGCAATGATCCCGAAGCGGGGTACAGCGTATTCCTATCTACGGGGATGGATGGCAAGGCTTGAGTGCCCCAATTGTGCTATTTTGTAGGGGCGATTCATTGACGTTTGAGTTGACTGTACATTTTTCTACCTTTGGGACGGAAACCGTTTACCAACATCGTGCCACAAAAGAACGGGTGTAGGGGCAGGTCTGAGACCTGCCCCATAGCTGTCAACTTAAGATATTGACGGCATTTGTTCGTTGCTGGTAGCCGAGGATTAAAATCCCCGGCTACAGAAGACCCAAACCCACTGAAGGGGTTATAAAGATATTCTAATCATCAGAACGGTTTTCAAGCGTCCCTTTAGTGGACGCACAACCTTGTGTAGCCGGACGTTTTGAACGTCCGGTGTAGGGTAGCAAGAAACGCAGGTCGCAGAAGAGCGTTTAACTTGACAGGCATGGGGCAGGTCTGAGACCTGCCCGCGGGAGGGTCACAGATCCTCCCCTACAAAAAAACAAAGGTTCAACGGCACGATGTCTACGACACTTTTCACGGTCAATGTCACTAAAATGTACATGACAACCTCGGGCGCGTCGTGGACACGCCCCTACAAAGCCTATGGTGCAGTAGCGCACCATCAAAGCTGACCGACAAAACGCAGGAAGGCAATTCTGCCGTTATCTGTGCCGACCACAGCCAACCCGGTGACCGGATCAGAAGCCAGGGCGGTGATGGTGTTGTCTAGAATCTGCATGATCCCCAACCCTTCTCCGCTGACACTATCGCGCAGAATTGCCTGATACCGTCCATCCGAACTCACCAGCGTTGCATAATCTGCTGCATAGGCCACCGTGCGTGCTGCCCGACCATGGGCTTCTGCCACGCCGAGGAGCGCCCCGGTTTGCGCATCAATCAGCGCAATACTGCCATTCTCTTCGCAAACGCTGCACCCTGCTGCAAGCAGCCGCGTATCATCATTGTTGAAAGTGATGTCATAGACTTTGAGGCCGTTCCCGTCATAGACGTAGCGCGGTGTTCCGTCTAGCGCATTAAAAGAATGCACGCCAAATTCGCTGCTAACAGCAACCTGTAAATCACTCTCGTCATTGGAGAAGGCAACCGCCGTGATGTCCAGATTGTTGACCTCGGCTGACCACAGTAATTCGCCCGCATCCAGGCTGTAGACATTGAGTTGGCTGGTTGCGCAGCTTGCATCGGTGCAGCCGGATGTTGCCAGTAAATTCACTTCACCCGCGCTCACGAAAGCAACTTCTGTCTGATGCGAGAACGAGGCATCAAATAAAATTGGATAGGCTGCTGTTTCAGTGAGCGTCTCCATATCGAACAACGTCACGCCCCCGCTGGCATCGGCAATTGCAAATGCTTGCAACTGGGGCAGCAGACCCATGCCGAGGATTTCTGTTGCTACTGTCACGCGCCCGACTTCGCTGCCATCGCTGTTCCAGATGGCGACCTCTCCCTGCACACCATCCCCAAAACCGGGAATGCTGCTGACGCTGTAGAGACGGCTGCCATCCGCATTGAATACCAGATCGGTAATCGGTGAATCGCCTTGCTGCCAGACCTGGGCGAGTTCCGTATTTTCATCCGAGCGCAGGCTGCCATCCTGCCCTTCGTCAGATGCTGCTTGTTCTCCGCTATCCTCGTCCGTTTCTGTCACCGGATCAACCGAGCCGCTGAGGGGTTCCAGGTAATAATCGCTGCTGCTCTCATTTGACTCCGCCGTCCAGCCTGTCTGACCATCGAACTCAACCAGCCACCAGACGAAGCCCTGATTGCAGACCGGTCCCGCAATCACGCGGTCAATGATGCGCCCTGGCTGAATTGTGCCGAGGTTCTCTCCCTCACTATCATCCACACTGGGGAAACTGCGCAGCGCATTCGGCAAATTCCCAACTTCGACCTGTGCATTGGCATTGCCAATTTGCAGGCGCGGCTCCATGTATCCGGCAAAATCTGCTGTGCAAGCATACTGTGCCAGCGCCAACCCGACGCTCTCATCCAGTTCGCCCGGTAAATCTTCGGTAAAGCCCACACCCACCAGACTATCGCTCACGGTGAGGTTCACGCAGTCGCCAACAGTGTTGACCACACTGCCAGCCACCCACCCCGGCTGTATGTAAAACCAGTCCCCGGCGGTGTTGCGTGCCGTCACCTGATAGGCCGCATTCTCGAAGATACGGGCGACACGGGCTGCATCGGTTGTGGGCTGCGAACGCACATTGGCGAAGGCTCCTAGCGACGATACAAAGCAGGCTGCTGTGCTGCCATCCGGCACGGTGAAACCCGTCGCGCTGATGCCATCACAATCACCCGAAAGGGTCACGCTCTCCGCTTTGATCCAGCCTGTGCCTTGTCCCGCTGCAATCTGATACCAGGCATTATCCGACGAGCGCCCGAATACGCGCACAGCTTCGCCAGCGGTTGCCGTCAGAACGCCATCCACCGCTTCACTCGGCGCGACGTATACCGGAACAGCGGCATTGGGGGTCAGGCGGCAAGCATTTTCCAGCGTTTCCGGGTCAGCGGGGCTGGTCATCTCATCACCGAATTTCGGATCACAAAGCTGCACGTAACGGGCATCTGCCGAAACATGCACCACGTACACACCATCCGGGTAAATGACTTCGACGCGGTAGGGCGTGACCTCAAAAGGCAGGGTTTCGCCTTCCACAAGCGGGCAACTGAGCGAAGAAGACGTGGTACGGTTCAGCAGTTGGAAGCGGTAATTCTCCGAGCGAGTCTCGCGCACTGCCTCAACAGCATCCAGCGCTGTATCGACAACACCCTGCGGAATCAAATCATCCTGCGCCAGTGCGGGCAGCGCCATCAGCAAACACAACAACAATCCCCAGAATCGTTTCATCAGCAATCCTCATTTCCTCTAGCCTGTCTAGCCTGTAATGTACAGCGAAACTATTGTAGCCGTCTGCGCGGGGGATGGGCAAGCGAAGAACTGGTGTTTTGTGTGCAGCGATGTCCCTACGAAGGTCATCTCTACAAGCAGCCGCGAACCTTGTTACACTGGAAGGCGAATCATTCACCGTATTAATAAGGATTTTGCATGAAACGGTTCTCATTGCTGCTTTTACTGACCCTGCTCCTGGTTGCATCCGGGTGGGCGCAAGACTTTTCGCTGGTGCAATGCCTGGATGAAACCACGTTTTCAGCACAGGCAGCCATCACTCTGCCGGAAATCTCTGAAGATGCGCCGTCGGAGTATCGCATTACGGCACTGCGCAGTGATGATGTTGCGCCGCTGGTGGGTGTGACCACCGCTGAGGGGGATACCTTCTGCAATGGCGGAAATGATGGCGCGACCTTCTACGAGTTCAGCACTACAGAGACTGCCTTCTTCGCCTCCGGGTTGGCAGCACAAGAATTTGCCTTTGATCCGGGACAGAACACGGTGCAAATTGGTGCGGAAGATAACGCGCCGGGAACCTATCTCGTTGTCATCGAAGGCGACTTTTTCCCGGAAGACCCCCGCGACCATACCTACAGCATCAACCTCGCAGCACCACCAGCCAATGAAGATGTGGCGCTGATGATGCCACAGGTACTTTTATTTGCACTGAATGAAGAAACATCTCCGGCGTTACAGGTGATGAATGCCGAAGGTGATGCGCAAGAAGCCCAACCGACACAAGCCCAGCTCACAACCGATATTGCCTTCAGCGAACGCGCCGTCCGCAGTGAGGTCAGCGAACAGGCACAGGTGACCGTTCCGTACACTGAGTTCGGACAATATGCCCTGGTGTTGATTTTCTCCAGCGGGACTGCGGAAACCGATCAACTTATGGCAACAGTCAGCGAGTCGGAATTTGGCTGGTTGGATTTGCGCTGTGATGAGTCGATCTTTGTTGAAAATGCGCTGGAAATTCTGCTGCCAGATGATGGCGAAACCTATACCGTCACGGCGCTGGATGCCAACGAAGATACACCTGTGCTGGCAGCAATCAATGCAGATGACACAGGCTCATGTGAAACCACTACGCCGGAAGCATCCACCTATGCGATGACATTACCAGATCTGGAAATTCCCGCGAGTCAATCCAGCGCCCAAATTACAGCCACCGATGCACGGCGCATCGTGGCGGGGAATCAGGAGAACTTCGGTGCAGATATGGCACTCATCATTGAAGGCGCAGTCCTTGAAGGGGACTCCGATGTCTACCAGGTGCGCATCACACCAGGGATGCTGAACGCCGGGGCAGAACTTGAAATATACGCCATCGCCCTGACGACACAACTTGACCCGGTACTATCGCTTGACGCTGAAACCAGCGCACAATTCGGTGAAGAGGCAGCGATCATTTGCGACAATGCCGGGGAGAGTGAAACCTGCTACGGGCAAAGCACGCTGCTCAATGACTACAGTGTCATGCTTTCCGGGGAGGAACTGCGCGGTTATGAGTTGGATGCGTCGCTGCGCCTACCGTTGTTCGATCTACCAGACAACACCTTGTTGCCGATTACGGTTAGCGCGAATGAGGGTACCAGCGGGGGCTACGTGTTAATCTTGCATTTGGTGACGCAGTGACGCACAGAAAAAGCTGGTCGCCGGGGATTTTAATTCGCGGCTACCAAAGAACCACTAAAGAGCGTTGTCCGGTATTGAAGAAATAATGTCCCAACCGCGTATTTCGTAGGGGCGTGTCCATGACGCGCCCGCTGGCCTAAAAGCGGGTTCGACATGCTCGAACCCCCTACGATAGGTTGGGTTATGCAATTGAATGTTCAAACAATGTGACCTGTTAAGAACCCCAAAAAAATCACCAATGAACATGATGCGAATACCGGACAAGACGTAAGGGCAGCCAGCCACACTTGTGGTTGAAGTGTTACAGATGCTGTTGCATCTGGCACAGCGACAGGAATATGGGGGTTCTACAATTACCCACGATCTTCCGTGATGAAGGCGAGCATGCCTTTGAAAATATCCTCTGTCTGATCCAGCAATTGGTGATCGCTATCCAGCAGATGCAGCGTCACATGCTGGCGACCTTCTGCAAAGCGCACGCTCTGGTCGTAGGGTACGCTATCATCTTTCTTGCCATGATAGATCAGCGTCGGAACATCCATCTGCACGGCGTAACTATCATATTGCTTGATGTCTGCCACGAGGCCGTAATGCACAGGCACTTCCCCACCCGTTGCATAATTGAAGAATGGCATACTGCCCGCCTCGCGCCATTGATCTTCCCAACTTGCCCCCATTTGCTGCCCACGAATATCCATGAAATCGAAGGCTGGCGCGAGCAAGATGACCTTCTGTACGCGGCTGGCTTCTGCGTGTCGGTAGCGATCATAGAAATGCAGCGCGGTCAGGCCGCCCATGCTGCTGCCAATCAAATAAATGGGGTCTTCTGCGATGCCGCGCACCGTCTGCGCCACTTTTTCCAGCATGGCGGTCAGCGTCAAATGCTGGAAATCCGGCACATTCAAATCTGGCACGCTGTAGCCAAACCCGCGCTCCTCAAACTGTGGACGAAAGAGGTTCGCCTTGGTCGATTGCGGGGAGGACGCAAAGCCGTGTAAGTAAATGATATGCATCGTCGCTGCTCCTGTGGGTAGGTAGTAACTCATCAACTAGCAAACGTCACACTGTACGATTCTGCATCGTCTTCGATGAACCGTAGCACACGTTCACCCTCGGCAATCAAGGCTTCCTGGGTTGCGGAGTCCAGCGGCTGGAACGGCTCAATCGTAATCATCACCCCATGCGTGATTTATTCTCTGGTGCTGATGTTATCAACCTGGTAACGATACACCTGGCGGGCAATCTGCGCGATGATATACGTCTCGACGTGGTCGGGAACGTAGAGAAATTTCAATGGATCATGTTCGATGGTGAAACCGTGCGGCTGTCGCCAGAAATCCGGGTCAATCGTGCCATCAAATTCTTTCACATGGCGAGCGTAATCGCTGATCATTGCACATCCTGATGCGTGGTGATTCGATATGCTGTTTATTGTACCAGCCCATCCGTGTTGCGTGAGCGACTAATCGCGTAACACCGAGGGCAATCGCATCAAAATAATTGGCTCATGTATAGAAAGAGTGAGTTGATGGCAGGGTTCTGGTATTGTTAGCGGGCACGATCTATCGTGCCCCTACAATAGGCTCTCGTAGGGGCATGGCCTGCCATGCCCATCATTCCGTGTAACTTGACCGTTTTCACACTGTTAACAGATGAGCCAAATAATTTGAACCCGAAAGACACGAAGGACACCGAAGAACGTTTTCTCACCACAAGCCCAGACTCAAATTGATCAACACACCCGCCAGCAGATTCATCAGGAAGGGCAGCAAGATCAGGTAAAACACTGTGCGCCGTTTAAAAACACCCAGGAACATCATCGTACTTTTGATGTCTACCATGGGGCCAAAACTGAGGAAGGCGACAATTGACCCGGTGGTGAAGGTGTTGACGAAGGCCAGCGCCAGGAAACTATCCACCGTGCTGCATACGCTCAACAAGAAGGCAAAGGCTTGCATCACCAGTACGCTGATGATGGGGCCTTGCCCCACTGCCAGTAAATCTTGTTGATTGACCAGCGTCTGCATACCAGCCGCCAGCAAACAACCCATCACGAGATAGCGCCCCATTTCAAAGAATTCGCTGCTGGCGATGGTCAACGCCTGCCCGATACCCTGTTTAAATGTCGGGCGCGGTTCGGGAATGCCTGTCAGTTCACTATCATCGAGCAAGCTGGCAGGCAGCAAAACCTCGTGCGGTTTGGCATTCAGCGCGAAGATCAGCCCAACGGAAATAGCGACAACCGCAGTGATGGTGAACCGTGCAATGAAAATGGTTCCGAAACCAAAAGCAATGTAGGTGCTGGCGAAGACAATCGGATTCATGAAGGGAGCCGCCAGCAAGAAGCTGATGCCTACCGAGACGGGAAGCCCTTTCGTGAACAAGCGCCGCGCCACCGGCACTACCCCGCATTCGCAGACCGGAAAAACCAGCCCCATGAACGCGCCACTAATCGTGCTGAGAATGCGGTTCTTGGGCATCCAGCGGGCAATATCACTGGGGCGGATGAAGGCTTCGATCAAACCGGATGTGAGCGTACCGAGCAGCAAGAACGGCGCGGCTTCGATGAAAATCCCCAGGAAGCGGGTAGCGAAGATCTCAAGCACGCTGGATGGGCTGCGTCCGCTGTTCAGAACAGCCGTCGCCAGCAGCGCGGTCACAACCAGGCCGAGGATCATATACGCCAGCGGGCGAATCTGCACAGAGAAGATTTTTGGTTCAGGTGAATTTGCGGGCTGCGATTGCATGGATCATCTCCATTGAAAACTCGCCCCGTATTATGCGAGGACGAAAGCGGGAGGGAAAGGGTGTCTCGCTCCTAAAAATACAGTTCCGTTTTTCCCAGGTATGCCAACTCCCCGATTGGTGAATGCAGCGAAGTGAGGGTGCGCGGCAAATAGCGCTGTGCGAAACGCCAGCCATTGGCATTGCCCCGTTCCCCGGCTTCCACCAGCACAGCATCAAAATCCGTCTCTTCGACGGTGATGGTGGCATCATAGGCCAGGGCATAAGCCAGCAGATCATCATCTGCGCTTGCAAAAGTTTTCCTGGCTCGTTCCAGCGCCGCGCTGATGTTCTCATCTGTGAAGCGCCGTAGTTCGACCCCGCTCTTCGTCAGCACCAGGGCAAAAGGAACCAGAGTCTCGCCCTCGCGTAATGGGATCATGGCCTCGCGCACCGCATCGAAGACCAGTTCAAATAGTCGGTCACTGAGATCAAGCTGAGACACAAAAAAGCTCCTCACTGTTCGGGGGCGATTTCATACTTCGGACGCAGGTCAAACGTATCAAAGGGAGACATTCCCGGAATGTCCCGCATATCTGGCATGGTACGATCTGATGACCAGGGTGCATAGGGTGCAGATGTCAAGCGTGCCAGCCCCAGCAATACGCGGTCATAATTCACCCGCCAGCCAGAAAAATTACGCCATGCCTCATCCCGGTCTTCAACCACAGGAATGCCGCTCTCTTTCAGTTCATCATACACTTCATCAAACTCAAACCGCGAGATGCTGATGGGGTCATCCGGTGAGGGGTTTGGGTTGTAAGGAATGGTATCCCCAAAGAAATCCGCAATGCGGCGCAGCGAGACATATCCGGCGCGGATTGCCAGTACGCTCTTCGTATTACGCGGTATATTCACCGTGCTATCCAGCAAAGCCGCCGCATCCAGCACGGCTCCAGCAGCCGTCACCCAGTGGCGGTCTGGCATTGGAGACCGGAAAAAGACCAGCGCCACCAGGGACGTATGACTCTCCTCAATGCGGGCAAACCATTCTTCCCAGCGGGACCAGGTTTCGTTCAGCAGTTCCGCGTTTCCATTGTTGCGATAGACTCGTTCAATCATCGTCGTACCGCTTGGCGGCTGCCCCGCACGAACTTCCAGCAACCCGACCAGCATCTCACGTTCTGAGAATGCACTGTAAATTGTGGGCAAATAGGCAATCAAGAGCGCAACGAAGATCATCCCCAGCGCAGCCTGGGTGAAGGCCAGCAACATCACCGGAATATCATGGCTGCCAACCGCCGCAAACCCCAGCGTCATCAACGAGGAACCACTCAGGAAGAGCGCTTCTTCCAATGTGTACAGGCTCAGTGGGTCAGGATCAATTGCCCAATACACGCCCGTAAAACCAATCACCATCAGCGCCAGATACACCAAGGGTTGAACCAACAGCACCATCGGGCCAAACAGCGCCAGCACGCGGTCTCGCTCTGCATAGGTTCGTGCTTTCTGGGCGCGGCGCAAAAACAGATTGTAAACGATGCGGAAAATCTGCCGTGCCAACCATGCATTCTCCCCACGCGGCAAGACAAATACACGAACCGTCGTCATGATGGTGAAATACACCAGCCACAAGCCAATGATTACAATCGCACTTCGCAAGAGAAATTCAACAAAAAGCGGCATCAGTAAGCTGATCGTCCTATATACGGATACTGAAGCTGTATTGTACCGTGTCCAGCATGTGCCACAACTAGCGTTCTAGCTAGGCAAATTCATCTTCCCCTCATCAAAATAGCCTTCTCATTTAACCCATCCTACCGGGTAATGTTAAAAACTGTATAAGATGTATAAATGAACGCCTCTCTTAACTGTACAAATCACCGAAAAGCTGTATACTGTCGTTGTGTAAGTTGCCCAAGAGGAGAGCTGACATGAACGAATTTGGGAATGATTTCACCACGCTGCGCAATCACAAAACCCGCGAACAAGAATTGATGGTTCGTGCGGAAAATGAACGCATCGCCAAGATGCTGCGCACTGTTGTCGAACGCCCCTTCCGTCGTGCGCTGCGCATCAATAACAACGTGCGCTAAACGCCACCACAAATTAGATCATCCCACCCTCGCCCTGTGCGGGGGTTTTTGTGTTATACAGCAAGTTGCTACTTCTTCAGACGAGGATGTTTCACCAGAGAATAGACATCATCAAACGGCACACGCTGTTGCATGGTGGCGTAGAGGTCTTCCACACGCTGGATGTTGGCGCTGGTCAGTTGCAGGCGCATATCATACGCATCTTCGCGGTTATGCTGGTAATATTCTCGCTTGATGTCGTTGATCTCAAAACCATATTTGAGATAGAGCTTCTGTGCCACTTCGTTACTCACCCGTACTTCCAGCACAACATATGAAGCCTGTAACTGAATCGCACGGCGCAGCATCCCCGCCAGCACAATTTCACCATAGCCGCTGCCACGATAACCCGGATGGCTGGCAATGGTACTCACATGAGCTTCTTCCGCAATATTCCACAGACCACCATACCCTAGAATTTCGCCGGATGGTCTGGTTCCATTGCGGCTGCGGCGCGGGAAAAGCCCCCACCAGCGGCGCGAGGTTGTTTCGCTTTCATGACCATCACTACGCGCCAGCACCACCATGTAACTCACAGTGGATTCGTTGATCTCAAAGCGATAAGAGCGCTCAGGCCAGGCGGGGGTAAAAGATACCTGGTCGATTTGCATCACCTGCGGCAGATCAGGGATACGCATATAGCGCAGCACGAGGGAATTGGGCTTGGTCATGGCGCTTCATCCCGGAGTTTGCATATAGAACGGCAGGCATTTCGCAGCCTGGAAATCAGCAGGACTACCAGTTTCATAGCGCCTCAGCGCTTCCTGTGCCAGCACACCGGGTCTGCGCAGGCGGTACGGTGCCTGGATCAACGTCAGCGACAGTTCATCACTATGAGCGGCTTCGATGACTTCGCGCCCCTTGTCGTTGACTTCTCCGGTAACGTAGAACGAACCCTCACGTTCTTCGAGCAGGTCTTCCCATGTCGTCAACACCGGGTCTGCGGCGGCATGCCAGCGCCCTTTGCGCACGCGGTACTCCGCACTGATGATGCGCCCACGCCCGGCCTGCACAATTGCCAGCAGGCGGTAGCGCGTGTTCTCGAAAGGGCAACCCGCCGCGAGCGTATCCAACGTTGATACACCAATCAGCGGCAGGTTGTTGGCTGCTGCCATGCCCTTCGCCAGCGATACGCCGATGCGCAGCCCGGTATATGAACCAGGGCCAATGGAGACCGCCAGCGCAGTCAAATCAGCCGCAGAGACATCACACACTTCCAGCGTTTGTTGGACGGACGCAGCGAGCAGGGTATTGTGTTTGTTGCCTGTACGCCAGGTTTGTTCGGCGATGAGTTCTTGCCCATTGTGCAGAGCGAGACCTAGATAGCGCGTTGCCGTGTCAATTGCCAGTAATATCACAAGGTTTTTGCTCGGTTCTCACAGTTCGAGATGAAAAATGCTTCGCTAGAGTTTTCTCTATATGCCAAAGATTGCAGCGCGAAATTCTTCCAGCAAGGTCTGGTAGCGTTTGCCGTTGGCTTCCAGGCTGAAGCTGCGGCGCGTCTCTTCCACCACACCCAGTTCAACCCACAGATATTGTTCGGGCAACGCTTCTTCAATTCGCTCTGCCCACTCCACCAGCAAAATCGGCTTGCTATCCAGAATGTCATCCAGGCCGATGGTCTCGGCTTCCTGTGCATTCTTCAGCCGATAGCAATCCAGGTGATACAGCATTTGCGAATCTTGCGTGCGGCTGTGTTGATGCACCAGGTTGTACGTCGGGCTGGTCAATGGGTGTTCCGCGCCCCATCCCTGCCCGATACCGCCAGAGAAGATGGTCTTGCCCGCGCCCATATCCCCGGAAAGACAAATCACATCACCGGGGCGCAGCAGTTTCCCCAGCCGCGCACCCAGGCGGGCGGTTTGCTCTGCGCTATGGCTGATAATATCCAGTTCGCCTTCGCGTAGGATTGGCACAGGAGTCCTCAAGACACGGTTGATTACACTCGTGAATTATACTGTTTCAACGCAGAGGGTCAACAGGGGTGACGAAAACCGAAACCCACCGCATTGCCCACCTGCCTGAACCCTTGCCCTACGATTTGGCAATCCTTGCGAGGTTGGCTATAGGCAAGGATGCGTGACGGGGGTAGGCTGTGCGGCTGTGGACACTGAATCAGACGAGGAAGCATCCTATGCGCTTTGCCATCAATTGGTCACCAGAAGCTGCCGCATTACTCCGCGCAGGCCGCATCGAAGTTGATTTGTTCAAATGCCCGGATTGGCCTGAAGTTGTCGCTCCGGCGCGTGAACTACGTCCGTCCTATGTCCATTTTCCACTGAGCATCGGCAAGGGGCAGGCCAACGATTGGGACTTCGCCCAGATTGAGCAGTGGCTGGAAACGACGGAAACCGCCTTCGTCAACTGCCACATCAACCCCACAAAAGAGGTGTTCCCCGAAGATATAACGCTGGATGACCTGACCGAACCCCTGATGCAGGAAGTGCAAAAGTTGGTGGATCAATTCGGTGCAGATCGCGTCATTATCGAAAACTCGCCCATCAGTGAACTGAACATCCAGCGCGGGTATCTACGCCAGGGGGTGGATGCAGCGATATTCCAGCGCATCACGCAGGAGACGGGCTGTGGTTTCTTGCTGGATGTCTCGCATGCGCGGCTGGCTTGCGAGTATCTGGACGATGATCCACAACAGTATATGCAGTCACTGCCCGTAGATCACCTGCGCGAACTACATATCACGGGGATCAACATCTGGAATTTAGGCATTCGGGGCGATCATATGCCACTCACAGAAGAAGATTGGCCTATGACAGAATGGGTGGTAGAGCAAATCCGCGAAGGAACCTGGAACGAACCCTACCTCATGGCCTTTGAATATGGGGGCATCGGCAAGCTGAAGGACTGGTGCGGCAGTGACGGTGACAAAATCGCAGAGCAGGTTCCGCGCCTTTTCGCATTGGCGCACTCCACCGATGTGCGCGTGGCAGAATGAACGTGAAGCCACTGGTCATTCAGGTACATTTTTGTGACATCGACCGTGAAAAGTGTCTTGAACATCGTGCCGTTGAATCTGTGTTTTTCGTAGGGGCGTGTCCACGACGCGCCCGCTGGCCTAAAAGCGGGTTCGACATGCTCGAACCCCTGTTTGTTTAACGACCTACCGCTACGAACCATCCTGGCCTGAAGCTCGGTTATTTTGCGTGAGACGTAGTTCAGGCAAACCACGCCAGTGGCTTCAGATACAGTTCTGCTTGCTCATATGCGTTCTTGCAGGAGCAGTACCTTTCAAAATTTCAATACTTTTAACCCCATTAAAACCCTATACTTAGAGAGGACAATCAAGGTTCGTTGCTGTTCCGTTTGATGTGCAGAAGGTGCGCGTCACAAATCAGTTCAGTAGTCATGGTGTGGATTTGCCTGACCACGCCTCAGGCCGACAATACAGTAGGCACTTTGTTCAACGAGCAACCTGGCAGCCATATACATGATGACATTTCTCTCTCGCATACAACGTTGGCTGTTCGAGCCACATCCCGCGCTGGAAGACCCGTTACAGCGGCAGAGATCCGCAGTCCTCAGCCTGGTTTTGTTATTCGTGCCAACGCTGTGGTTACTGTTTGAATTTACCCTTGCGGGCTTCGCGCCTGAATACGCCTTCCTCGGCGCACCGCAGCCCTGGGCGCTGATTATCTCCGTGATTTCATTTGTGCTATATGGTTTCACCCGCACGCCCTATCATGAGGCGACCATCTGGCTGACCATCTTCTTTGCAGCAGGTTCGATCTTCTTCCTGCACGTTGGTTATGAAGGCTCAATCAGCGCAACTACCTTGTACTACTTTGCGCTGCTGGTCTTCGCAGCCGGCTTTATCTGCACCCTGAGTCAAATTCTGGTGCTGTTGGGGATCGTGTATTTGTCCCTGGCAATCCTGGCATTCGTCCCTTCTTTTGCTACGGAAGGACATATTCAGCTAGCCATCCATGTTGGCTTGCTGGTTTCATTTGCCGCCCTCATCACTCTCGGCTCGCGCAGCATCACCCACCAGTTGCAACAGCGCACACAACGAGCAGAACGCCTGTATTCTGCTTTGATGAACGCCGGAAGCCAGGCGATCCTGGTACTGGGTGCAGACAATTACAGAATCATAGAAAGTAATCCGGCAGCGCGTAGCTTGCTCAATACACCAGTGGAAAGCCTCAATGGGACTTCGTTCCTGGAATTTCTGACAAGCGATGGCAGGGCGAAAGTTTCCGCCTACTGGGGCGTAGCCGATAGCACACCACATATTTTGACGATCTACCAGCCCAATGGAGAATTAATCTCGGTTGAAGCACGTCTGAACCCGTATCCGTCACAGGATGGTGCAGCATACGTATTGAGCCTTGTTGATGTCACCGAACGGCTGCGCACGTATCAGGCGTTGGAAACCAGCGAACAACGCTTCCAGCAAGTTTTCAACAACCTCTACCAATTCATGCTGCTGTTAGAACCAGGCGGGCGCATCATAGAGGCCAACGACGTATCGCGCCATATGCTGGGGCTGCCAATTACAGCGATCCTTGATCGCCCTGTCTGGGGCTTCACGGGGTTTGAAGAAGTCTCGGTAGTGCGCATTCGGCAAATGTACGCAGAAGCACTGGAAGGCAAAACCTCTCGCGGTGAACTCATGTATGAAGATCGGCATCAGCAGCGGCGGATTTTTGACGGCACGATGCAGCCAATCCAGTCAGAAGACGGCATAATCAAGTTATTGGTTTTCAACGCGACGGATGTCACGGACGAACGCAATTTGCAGAACCGCTTGCGCGATATTGAACGGCGCTACGAAGCTCTCTTCGAGCGCAGCGAAGATGCGGTATTCGTCTTCAATACAGAAGGCAAGATCGTTTCCGCCAATACACAAGCTGCACATTTCTTGAAAACCAGCGTGGAAGACATCGTTGGTAGTAGCATGGAGCGCTTCATCAAAGACGGTGAATATGCAAAGGTCGCGCACCTGAAAGAGATGCTTCAAGCGGGTAAAAAAATCCCGGTCTATAAGCGCATCTTCCAGACGGCAACCGACGAACAGGTCGTAGGTGAAGTGAGCGTGATGTCGGTGCATGACCTGGATGGTCACCTGCGCTATTTCCAGAGTATCGTGCGCGATACCACCAAGCGCGAAGAACGCGAGCAAATGAACCTGCGCTTTCGATTGGTACAGGCACGCAATAACATGATGCGCGAATTCATCACCGCCGCGTCTCACCATTTCCGCACGCCGTTGACGACGATTAAGGCCAGCCTCTATTTGCTGCCGCGCCTGGAAGATCACCCGGAGAAGCGTGCGAAACATATGCGCGTGCTAGAACTGGAAGTAGAACGGCTGGAACGAGTGCTGCGCGATCTGCTGCTCGTCGTGCGGTTACAAAAATCCGAGACAGAGGAATACCAGCTAGAGATTTTGCTGTCTTCATTGACCAACGACTTGCGTATGCAGCAAATGTCGAAGGAGAGCTACAGCGATCACCAGTGGTACTGGGATATTGCCGAGAGCCACACTCCCATTCAGGGCAACGGTGAATACATCCAGCGAGCCATGCAGAACATCCTGGAAAATGCGATCCTCTATACGCCGGAAGGTGGCAAAATTTCCGTGCGAATCTTCGAGCAGGATCAGTGGGCAGTCTTTGAAGTGACTGACAGCGGCATCGGCATTGATAACAGCGACATTCCGCTCATCGGGCAAGATTTCTTCCGTGCGGATAATGCACAGGAGCGACATAACGCCAGCCCCGGGTTGGGACTCTCGATTGTTCGGCAGATTATGCACCGTCATAAAGGAACAATGCTGCTGGAGAGCGAACCCGGTCATGGCACGCGAGTTCAATTGATCTTTGCGACCAATGATGATTGGGCGCATATCGTACAGGACTTGCCAGAGACGATGCTTGGTCAGCCTACCCCACTGCACAAGCGAGTTGCCAACGAATGACGCTGTTCCACTATCCATAATGGAACGTCGCCAGATGGCGCAAAATAGCGTCACAGAACTGCACATTTGCCTATGAATAGGCAACGCACCCATAATCTACAAATCACTAGCATCAATACGGAAAATGCGTCATACTCCCCTGGTTTGCAATTCGTGCAACATTTCTTGCAGATTATTACATATTGGGGAATGGCTGTCCTGGGGGTAACGCGCCTATGTCACAAGTGCTGTCGAATACGCACCTGAATTTGAACGGGAAAAACTTACAAGCCATCGCAGAAGAACATTGCAGAAATCCTGCAATCACAACGCTGACGGCTGCGGGGAACAAAATAACACATATCACCCCACGCATTCGGGATATGAGGCAGCTAGCTTTCATTGACCTACGCGACAATGAGCTAGATGAGTTACCCATCGAACTAGCGGAATTACCGTACTTAAAAACGCTACTCCTGAGCGGAAACCCGCTGCACGGCATTCCTGCTGAAGTTCGAGAAGCCGGAGATGATGCTATTCTCTGGTGGTTGCAGCAGCAAATCTAAACAAGCTTTGGAAGTGTGCTGCATATCTACGATTGATACGCAGCACGAAGATTGTCACAGATTCTGTAGTATCTCAGCCTCGCGTTCACGAGACATCCCAGCGGGACGGCCTGGGAGTTCACCCGCCGCGAATTGATCGACATAATCCAATGTATCGCGGATCGTGTCTGCCAGCGGACGGAACGTTAGGCCAGCGTCGATGGCTTTCTGCACGCTGATGGACATGAAGGCTTCGGCTTGCGGCTGCGGAATCCAGAAGGGTAAATCCGAAAAAGGCTGCACACCGTTTTCCAGCAAAGAAGCGTCATCTACCCAGACCAACTCCACATCAGCGCCACTGACTTCCCGGCAGGTTCCGAAGAGTTGGGCGAAGGTCAGGCGGTAATCGGGGCCGGTGGCGTTGTAGATTCCGGTGGATTCTTGCTCTACCAGTCGGATGATCCAGGCGGCAAGATCGCGTGCGTCAATGAACTGCGTGGGCGTGCTGCCATCCCCAGGAGCCAGCACCTTGCCACCTTCGCGGATGCGCACAGGCCAGTACGTGAAGCGGTTGGTGTGGTCATGTGGCCCTACGATTAAACCGGGGCGGATGGTCAGCACTCGTCCGGGCATGGCTGCTTCTGCTGCTTGTTCACACAAGACTTTCAACCCGCCATACGTCTCGCCTGTGACCTGTTCTGTGGTCTTGTCTTCCAGGTCGATTAGCTCCGCATTTTCATCACGCCCGGTTTCCTCGCTCTCGGCATATACCGAAATGGTAGAGATGAACACGTAACGCTTCACACGATCCGCCAGATATTCTGCTGCGTCTTTCACATGGCGCGGGATATACCCGGATACATCAATCACTGCATCCCAGGTACGGTCTCCTAATGCTGCGATGTTGTCATCCCGATCTGCGAGGATGTGTTCGGCTTGCGGGAATAAATCCGGGTTGGTTCTGCCACGATGAAGGAGCGTGATGTTGTGTCCATTCGCAAGTGCGGCTTCTACAATGGCACGTCCCACAAATTGTGTTCCACCGAGGATGAGAAGATTCATGATGTGTCCTTTTTGTTGATGTTCTGTTGCTGGTTGTCACCGGGTGCATTTCAATATTTTGGCAACTTCGGATTTGGCGTGCTACATCTAACCATCCAATCAAACTTGTAGGGGAGCGTCCGTGTGCGCTCCCAATTGCTTCAAAACGATTTGAACCACAAAGACAGGAAGGGCACAAAGAAATTCGTTTCGCCTTACTGCTTCATTTGGCGATGTTTCTCATGCCGCTGGCGGCTGAAGCCAGCCCGCTAGAAGCCGACAAGTCCACCAAAGGGGACTGGGTGCAGCGGGTCAGAGTTCCTTCGTCTGCTTCCCGCTGCTCTTGTTGTTAGATGCTTCAGCGTGTGACCATGCGAGCCGAACTATTGTCACTTGCCAATCATCGGAAATGCCCCGGTTGTCACCGTGAACCATGCAGCAAGCGCTGGCTCATGGTAGAATGCGCTGGCATAAGACCGCAGTTTTGGCGGTTCTTAGCAACTTCTGTAATTTCCGTGTAAGATCATTTCAAGCGTTCTCGTCCGGTAAGTATACAGCAAGCGGAGCAGCAGGATCAGACATGATGAAAGCCCAAGAACGCATCAGCAATTTGACGCAGCTACTCGAATTTGTGGAGATGGCTCCCGCAGATGACAGCATCATCGCAATGGATTGTAATGACCACTGCGAAGAAATGGCAGTACTCGCAGAGCAAGTCGCGCACGGTGCTGAATTACAGGATATTCTACCGGAATTGCAGGAACACATGAAATATTGGGGGGACTGCCGCGAGGAATTCATCGCGCTCGTCAATGTATTGAAAGCCGAACTCGCAGACGAAATCCCGGATTTGCCTGAATTCTCTGAGTGAGCAGCATCAGCAACCGTGTCTCTCCTTCGCTGCAACCATCAGGCATTCCGCAACTTCGAAGATTTTACAAACCACCCACGTAAGATGCTGCCGGGGTACGGGGTCTGATAGACATACTGACCGGAGCATACCAACAAAGGTAACGAAACATGAGAAAAGAACGTGTTGTCATCATCGGCTCGGGGCCGTCGGGGTTGAGTGCTGCGTTATACACTGCACGCGCCCAACTCAAACCCGTTGTGATCGCAGGCAATCAGCTTGGTGGTCAGGTTGCGCTCACGCATGAAATTGAAAATTACCCCGGTTTCAAGCATCTCAGCGGTGCTGAATTGGTGGATAACTTCAAGGAACATGCAGAACAATTCGGTGCAGAAGTCCTCTTCGATCTGGTAGAAGAAGTTGATTTCAGCAAGGGTTCCCCCTTCACCGTGAAGACCATGGGCGAAACCTTCCTCGCGGATTCCGTCATCGTCACCGTTGGTGCTGATCCGCGTAAGCTGAGTATCCCCGGTGAAGCAGAATATACGGGAACAGGCGTGAGCTACTGCGGTACCTGCGACGGTTTCTTCTTCAAAGGCCGCGAGATTGTGGTCATCGGTGGTGGTGACAGCGCGCTGGAAGAAGCCATCTTCCTGACTCGTTTCGCCAGCAAGGTAGACATCATCCACCGCCGCGAAGAACTGCGTGCAGGTGTTGCGCTGCAAAGTCGCGCCTTGAACAACGAGAAAATCAATTTCATCTGGAACAGCGAAGCACGAGAAATTCACGCAGATGATAACGGCATCGTCAATGGCGTGACGCTCTTCAACAACAAAACAGGCGAAACCAGCTATAAACCCACTGAAGGGGTGTTCATCTTCATTGGGCATGTGCCGAACAGCAAGGTCTTCGGTGACCAGCTTGCACTGAACGACAGCGGTTACGTCATCACTGACGAACGCTACCGCACCAGCGTAGATGGTGTCTTCGCGGCTGGCGAAATCCAGGATGAACTCTGGCGACAGGTTGCCACTAGCGTTGGTCAGGGTGTGGCGGCTGCCATGAGTACCATTCACTGGCTGGAAGAACACGAAGACGAACTCCAACCTCTCGATGAAGCACCTGCTCCGGCGGGTGATTAATCCCTCCCTCTCTCCTTACGCACAAAGGGCGCACTCTCGCGGGTGCGCCCTTTGTGTTTTTTGCACAGCCCGATTTGTACATTACGCAAGATAACTGTTTCCTTACAAAACGTTACCAATTTTCCATTTCACATTATTACAGGGATGTGCTACTCTGTTGCAGAAATGGTACAAGTTTGGGGCAAATAGCATATGGATCAGCGCAAGCAAATCATATTCGCTGGTGCGCTTTCCGGCATTGTACTCGGCATTCTCTTGAGCATTATCATTGATAGCGCTATTTTTAGCCTGATTTTGGCTGGCACGATGGGTTTCCTCTGGAATGGCTTCAACCAGGCATTTAGCACCGAGAACGAAACCGGACAGCGCCAACTATAATTGGCTTCTCAGGTCAGGCGGTCAATCACTGTAATACCCTGGCCTGGAAATTCGTCCATCTTCATCAACACTTCCGGGGATTCTTCCAACTGAATAAACGATCCGATGAGCCGTTCTGGCTGCAATGTACCTGCTTCAATCATTGCCAGCATGGCGGGATATTCGTGTGCTTGCATACCGTGACTGCCGTAGAATTCCAGTTCATGGGCAATGACTTGCTCCAGCGGTATGGGGGCGCGGCTGTGTTCAGCAGCCATCAACCCGACCTGCACATGTCGCCCGCGCTTGCGCAAATTCGCCACTGAATTGAAGCAGGTCTGCGGATTCCCCAGCGCATCCAGCGAGACATGTACCCCACCGCCGCTGGCTTCTCGCACCGCTTCGACAACATCGGGGACTTCTGCCGCGTTGATGGTCACTGCTGCGCCAAGTTCCGCCGCTTTTTCCAGCTTATCCGCCGCGACATCTACCGCGATGACCTGTGCGCCGAGCGCTTTTGCGATCATGATGGCGGAGAGTCCCACGCCGCCGCAGCCATGCACCGCGACCCATTCCCCACCGCGCACCCGCCCTTGATGCACCAGCGCCCGAAACGAGGTTGCAAAGCGGCATCCCAGGCTGGCAGCCGTTGTGAAGCTCATGCCATCCGGCAGCGCGATAAGGTTGGTATCTGCGTAAGCAATCGCCACATATTCCGCAAAGGAACCCCAGGCCGTGAACCCCGGCTGGAATTGGTTATCGCAAACTTGATGGTTGCCGCTGGCGCATTCCGGGCAGGTTCCACAGCCGCAGACGAAGGGCAGCGTCACCCGTGCGCCAATTTGCCAGCGCTTGACCTCGTTCCCCAATGCAACCACCGTCCCGGCAAGCTCATGACCTGGCACATGGGGCAGCATCGTAATTGCGGAATCATGCCCCATCCAGCCATGCCAATCGCTGCGGCAAACGCCCGTCGCTTCGACCTTCAGCACCACCCCATGCGGCGGCGGCGTTGGGTCTGGCACGGTTTGGATGGTGATGGGTTGGGCAAAGGCTTCATAGATCGCTGCTCTCATCGGCAATGCTCCTGCATGGTAGAAAATATTCGCAGCATGATACCGCACCGCGAAGCGCCTCAGCCAGTGCTGTATGAGGTAAACCAGGGCAATCGCTTCAAATGTAGCTTGGATTTGCAGGACAAGAAACCGATCAAAACGACGAACTCAACCAATGGTAAATACGCCAAACCAAGCGAAAACACAATTTCTGCTTTCGGTTATTTCGGGCACGACATGTCGTGTCCCTACGGTTTTCTTTGTGTCCTTTGTGCCTTTGTGGTTCAAATCGTTTTGAAGCAATCGCCCTGTGAGGTAAACGAGATTCTCATCCAGAAAGCGTTTTATCCAAAACTAATTGCGGGTATACTCACTATTGCTACCAAAGGTTTGGCGAGAACGATATGCATCCTGTACTGCCCATCCTCAAATCATTTGTGGAACCTGTCGCGCTGAGTGATCAACTGAGTGAGGCTTATGGCCTGACCAATGTGCGCGTGCAGCTCATCAAAGCGACCATGCGCGATGTCTATGAAGTCTCGGCTGACCAGGGGCGCTATATCGCCACCATTTACAGCCACCATGACAGCCAACCGTCGCACGTATTCGCGGAGCAAGTCTTCACGAATTTCCTGCTGCGCAAAGGCGCTCCTGTCATCACCACCCTACCGACTCAGCGAGATGAGTATCTGGTGCTGCTGCCCTTCCCGGAAGGTTCGCGCTTCCTGGGTCTGCTGCCCCATATCGACGGCGAACAGCTACCCAAGCAGCCGACAGCAGAGCAAATCCGGCAGTACGGCGAAGCCATCGCACGCATTCATCTGGCGGCAGACCACTACGCGGGACCGCTCAAACGCCCTGTCTACCAGACGAATCGCCTGCTGTGGGAACCGTTCGATACGATCAAGTCCTCACTGCGTGACCGGGTGAACGTCCGCGCACTGCGTAACATCGCAGAAAAAATTGCGGAAGGCTTGCAGCAAATCCCGACCAAGCGCCCCTGGTTCGGCATGATCCACGCGGATGTTGTACCTTCTAACGCTATTGTGAAAGCGGATGGCTCCCTGACCGTGATTGATTTTGATCTCTGCGGCTATGGGTGGCGCATGTATGATGTCGCAACCTTTTTGAATGAAGCGCATTATTGGCGTATGGGCGATGAAGCAGAATCTACATTCTTAGAGGGGTACGAGAGCGTCTTCCCCATCCCGCAAGAGCAGAAGCAAACTATCCCGCTGCTCGGTGCAGCACGCAACATCTGGGCGATGGGCAATGCCGCGTCCCATGTTGATACCTGGGGCAGCAACATTTACCTGTCGCAGAATGTCATCAATGGCGAACTACAAACCCTGAAACGCAACCTTGCGGCACTGCGCTAGCGTGTACCAAAAAGCAAACAACATACCTTGCGAGGCTTATGAAAATATCTCCGAAAGTTCAGGCGTTCATTGGTGGCACTGGCATATTCTTAAGCAGCGATCATCGGCGCGTTTTTCATCGGGCGCATCTATAATGATGCCCAGGCCAGGGACTTGATCGAAGCGATGGCTCCTTCCTTGCGCACCCTATGCTTCGCCATCATCACGGCGGCTGCAACCATGATTGCGCTGATTCTCGTAGTGAGCGTCCTGCTCACGCTTTCGATCCCGCTGACCGAATCCGATGCGCTGCGTCCCTGGTTTTCTGCGGCGTATGACTTGCTGACTGTCGCGGCGGCAACGCTGGCGGCCTTCATCGTGGCAACCATCATCTTGCTCTTTCAGACGATGACCGACATTATCTACATGGTGAACCGAGAATTCCGGGACGAAAACTGATTCATGACGAACCCAACAGCAGAATCAGCAGTGGTACATTTTCTGCGTATAACGCTCCCCGCGTATCTTTCTCTGACCATTGGCGCACTGGTTGTCTCGCTGGCAGTCGTTTTGTTTCTGGCTCCATTCAATATCGCACCCAGCGGCATTTCGGGCATTGCAGTCATTATGAATGCGACTCTTGGCACATCAATTGGCATTGTCGTGCTGGTGCTGAATATCCCCATCCAGGCATTGAGCTACTATTTTCTGCCGGGTGGCTTGCGAACCATCTGGCGGGCAGGCTATGTGATTGTAGTTTTTTCTTTTGGCATTGATGTCCTCACGCCATTCTTCCCGGCAACTGGCATCAGCGATGATGTGCTGCTGAATGCGATCTTCGGCGGCGTGATGGGTGGATTGGGTTCCGGGCTGGTGTATCGTGCGGGTGGTAATTTTGGCGGAACTTCCACACTGGCGCTGATCCTGCACCGCCGCACCGGGCTTCCGCTGAATACGGCCTATATCTACACCGATGTGCTGGTTATTGGGCTGGCGGGGTTGGTATTCGGCTGGCAGGCCGCGCTCTACGCCATTCTGACGCTGTTCCTTGATGGGCTAGCAAGCAATTACATGCTGGAAGGCCCCGGCGTGATTCGCACAGCCATGATCGTTACCGACAAACCAGATGCCATCAGCGAACGCATTTTGCAGGAATTACGGCGTGGGGTCACGGGATGGCATGCCACCGGGATGTACACGGGCAATCAACGCACGGTGCTATATGTCAGCGTAGCGCGGTCACAGGCGCATGATCTGCGGCAGATGGTGATGGAAACCGATCCCGGCGCATTCCTCGTCATCGGGCAAGGACAAGCCGCTTACGGGGAAGGCTTCCAGCAGCGCCCCTCGTTGTTGGATCAATTGGGAAAATAGCATAAAGGTAGACGTGGCATCGCACGTCCACCAGAAAAATCACAGCGGAACAAGTGTGTTGCTTGCAAATCTCAGTCGATACCGAGATAGGTCTTCTGCACCACCGGGTCATTTTGCAGGGCATCCGCGGTATTGGACAGCACAATTTCGCCGGATTGCAGCACGTAGCCACGATCCGCAATTTGCAGCGCCATGTGCGCATTCTGTTCCACCAGCAGCACCGTCGTACCCTCTGCCTGAATTTGCTGAATCGTCTCAAAGACCCCATCCACCAGCACCGGAGCCAACCCCATTGACGGTTCATCCAGCAGCAGCAAGCGTGGGCGTGCCATCATCGCACGAGCCATTGCCAACATCTGCTGCTCACCACCACTCATCGTTCCGGCTAGCTGGCTGCGACGTTCCCCCAGGCGAGGGAAAATCTCATACATGCGATGAATATCCTGGTTGATGTTCCCGCCATCGTTGCGATAGTACGCGCCGAGTTCCAGGTTTTCACGTACAGTCAATTTGGAGAATACGCCGCGCCCTTCAGGAACCATCGCAATGCCCTTCGGCACCAGGGTATCCGCACGCGCCGTGCCAATCTCTTCGCCATCATAGAAAACTTCGCCTTCACGGGGATTCATCAATCCGGCGATGGTGCGCAGTGTCGTTGTTTTTCCTGCCCCGTTAGAGCCGATCAGCGTGACAATTTCGCCGCGCTCCACCAAGAAAGAAATACCCTTCAGCGCGTGGATGTTGCCGTAATATGTATGAACGTTATTAACTTCGAGTAGTGCCATCGTCTTGTTCCCTTGCTAGATGCGTCGTTTTGCCTGCTCATTACAGGCCTGTGTGAGTTCACAATCAAACACGGAGATTGTAGGGGCGATGCGTTGGGTCATTGTCATCCGGTTGAGCCTCAATTCTGGCGGACGAGGCCGATTTCTCGCCTTTTTCACCTCACTCCCCGCCCCCCTCCGTCCGGCGAGGGGGAGCAAAACCTATCAGGATAGGCCAGGAAAGTCCCCTCTCCAAGTGGAGAAGGGATTTAAGGCTTGTCCGGTATTACTGTCGTGGTCATTGAGGCTTTTCTCGGCTTTTAACAGATCACATTGTAGGGACGAGGCCTGCCTCGTCCGAAACAAGCAGGCGGACAACGCAGGCGTTGTCCCTACAGGCGGCGATCTTGCCTATGAACCCGATGTTTGCGTTGGTTTCAATACCGGACAACGCTATTTAGGGGTGAGGTACATTTGCCCGAAAACGCCAAAAACAAGAACTTTAAATCCTTATCCTGATGCGTATCACCCTGTGTAGTCGCCCGCCGGGAACGCACACAGGCGCTCCCCTACACCCACTTTCTCCGTATTCATTTATTAAAAGGCATTATTGTTTCGTCTCGCAATTATTCGGAAACGAAAAAATACCCATTCTCGTAGGGGCTTGGACTATCACGCCCCAACATCCTCTCCAGATTTAATCAACTCTTGCCGCTGCACCGCTGCCCAGATAGGCTTCGATCACACGCGGGTTGCTCTGAATATCTTTCGGAAGCCCTTCCGCGATCTTCTTGCCATAGTCCAGCACGGTAATATGCTCGCTGATGCCCATCACCACGCGCATATCATGCTCAATCAACACCACCGTGATGTCCAATTCGTCCCGCAGCTTGCGGATAAACTCGGTGGTCTGTGCCGTTTCGCGGGGGTTCATCCCGGCGGTGGGTTCATCCAGCAGAATCAACTGCGGTTTGCTGCCGAGCGCACGGGCAATTTCCAGGCGGCGCTGATCTCCATAAGAGAGATTCCGCGCCATGCTATCCCCCTTACCCTGCAAACCCACGAAGGCCAACAATTCACGAGCGCGTTCTTCGGAGTCGTTGTTCTCGTGGCGGGTATAGGGTAAGCCCAGGATTGCACCCATCCAGGAAGATTTCAGGTGCGGTTCCTGCCCCACCATCACATTCTCAATGGCAGTCATGTTGTTGAAGAGACGGATATTCTGGAAGGTGCGGGCGATGCCAGCGCGTGTGATTTGATCCGGCGATTTGCCGTTGATACGCTGCCCGTTAAACAGCACTTGTCCTTCGTCAATGGAGTAGAAGCCTGTGATGCAGTTGAAGAACGTCGTCTTCCCTGCACCATTGGGGCCGATGATGCTGGCAATTGCGCCGCGTGGGATGAAGAAATCCAGCGAATCAACGGCTGTCAGACCGCCGAAACGCTTAATCATACCGTTGGCTTGCAGGATGTTATCCTGTGAATTTGCGTGTTGTTCCATAGCAGGTATCTCGCATAATTATCTGTACCGTGTACGTGTCCCAATTTTGCTGGTATTTCGGACACGGCACTGCCGTGTCCCTACAAAAATTATGTTTCACCGTAGGGGCACGACATGTCGTGCCCGTAATACCCGAAAAGAGAACCCTATTCTCAGCGTGCCGTTGCCGGACGCGACTCGTCAATTTGGAGTGGTTCTTCGCCCTGCAACTCACGTTTGCGCACCTGTGACGGGATCAACCCTTCAGGACGGTTAATCATCATGAAGATCAACAGCGCACCATAGAGCAGCCAGCGATATTCACTGAACTCGCGCAAAAGTTCCGGCATCCCGATCAGCACCAGCGCACCCAGCACAATCCCCGGATTACTGCCCATGCCGCCAACGATAATCAGGCTGAGAACGTTGATCGACACCAGCACAATGAAGCTGTTCGGGAAAACTGTACCCACTTTCGCAGCGAAGATCGCACCCGCTACGCCACCCGTTGCGGCGCTGAGGGTGAAGGCCAGCAATTTTGCGCGGGCAGTATCAATACCCATCGCGGCTGCCACATCTTCATCTTCACGGATCGCCATCCACTGCCGACCTGTGCGGCTGTTGTTCAAGCGGATGGAGACGAAGAGCGTAATCAAGGCCGCAGCCAGCACGATGTAGTACAGTTGTTCCGGGTTTCTCAATTCCGTTCCAAAGAAGATCGGCTTGGGGATGAACAAAACGCCCTGCGCACCGCCGATAATCGGACGCAGCGCGTCAGAAATCGCCAGCTTGCCGATGATTTCACCGAAGCCGAGTGTCGCAATTGCCAGATAATCGCCGCGCATTTTCAGCACCGGGACGGCGAAGAGGAAGCCCGTCAGCATCGCTGCCAGCAGCGCAATCGGGATCACCACCCAGAAGCTCCACTGTGCAATCCCCAGGGGGCCTGTCGAAGTCAAGACCGCCATCACATACGCGCCGACAGCGTAATTGGTCACATACCCCAGGTCAAGCAGCCCCGCGAGGCCAATCGCAATATTCAGCCCCAAGCCCATCAGCACGAACAACCCAACCGTCACGGCAACATCGCTCAATGCGCGACCAATCAACCAGGGCAAGACCAGCAGCAGCGCCAGCAATGCGGCGAAAGCGATTCGCTGCATCAGGGTTTTGTTCTGGGGTGAAGCGTTCTGGTAGCTCCCTGTGACCGTCTTGCCGAAGAATGACCAGGCGAAATTGGAGAGAGTCGTCACAACGATGATGATGAGTGCCGGGGTTTGCAGCAGGGTATTGCGGCGGAATATCGTATCCAGGAACTCTCCTGGCAGAAGCTGTTCCAGGATGCTGCTCATTGTCTCGCCCAATGCCCCGAAGATCAGCGTGAACGAAGTACCGAAGAGCAGCGCATTACGGAGGCGGCTCGGCAGCAGGGTCAAAATCGCGCCCGCCAGACCAAAGCCAACCAGCACACCCAACAGCGTCAGGCTGCCCATTACCAGATCACCGCGATTATCGAAGGTGACCAATTCCATCCAGTCACGGTCAATATTCGTGAACATGTTGCGCACGTCCAGCGGCTCGGCTGCGAAGATCATGATGATGGTCGGCACGGCTGCCAACGCACCCACGACAGCCCCGCCGATGATGACGAAGGGCATGGACGCGCCGTCTTTCAGCAGGCGGTTACCAACCAGGAAGCCGCCAATCAATGCCGGAGCGTAGAGCAAAATTTGCCCAAGCGTGATGAAGTCGTCCACGATTTCGCGTTCATGGAAGACTGCCAACATGCCGATTGCACCGACGTACAGCAGCACGATTCCGGCGATCAGGCCAAATTGCAGCATCGTTTGCCAGTGGAAGGTAGCGCCTCGTTTTTCTTTTTCCATGATGTCGCGCCTCCTCTACGCCTTCTTCTCAGTCAGTCGTTCGCCCAGGATGCCCTGCGGACGGAAGATCAGCACCAACACCAACATGGTGAAGGCAATCACATCCTTCAACTGGTTCGCACCCGGAACGCCCAGACCCGCCAGCACCAGATTGGGGCCAATGGCTTCAATCACGCCGAGGAAGAGGCCGCCAAGCATCGCGCCCGGAATGTTGCCGATGCCGCCAAGAACCGCCGCCGTGAACGCTTTAATTCCTGGGATGAAACCCATGAAGTAATTCACGCCCTGCGGACGGAATAGACCGTTAATCACCCCGGCTGCACCTGCCAGGAAACCACCGATGGCGAAGGTGAACATAATCACCTGGTCGATGTTGATGCCCATCAGCTTCGCAACTTCCTGATTTTCGGAAACAGCACGCATGGCCTTACCCATCTTGGTGCGTTCCACCAGCCAGTAAAGGCCAGCCATCAGCACCAGTGCCGCCACAAAGACGAAAATCTGCGAGCGAGGGATCGCAATGCCACCCAGCGCAAAAGACGGCTGAAGAATATCCACCGTCGGGTAAGATTTGAAGCCGGAGCCGTAAAAACCACGGAAGGTGTATTGCAAGAAGAATGAAGCACCAATCGCTGTAATCAGCGGAACGAGGCGCGGTTTACCACGCAGCGGACGGTAGGCGATGCGCTCCAGCAGAATTGCCACCGTCATCGAGACCAGCCCCGCAAAGAGGATCATCAGCGGAATTGCCAGCAGCGGCTGCGCATTCAAGAAGCCGGAACGCCCAAATGCTTCCGCCAGAAATACCGTGGTGAACGCGCCCGCCATGAAAATTTCACCATGCGCGAAATTAATCATGAGCAGGATGCCATAGACCAGCGTATACCCTAATGCGATCAGCGCGTAAATGCTGCCCTGTGCCAACCCGGCAATGAACAGCGTCACCCACTGCTCAAGCGTGAAGCGCCCGGAGGCCAGGGTATTAAATGAACCAACCACCACCAGGACAATGATGGCGACTCGCAAGAAGTTGATGATGAAATCAACCCAGGAAAAATCTTCAAAAGTTCGAGCTAACATAGTCGATCCCAACTACGAACATGGACAACCCATGCAATATCTCTGATAAGGCCTAATGAATACCAGATGAGAGACCATCGGGCAATCAATAAATGTCCCAAAAATCACAAATTTTGCAGCGCACCCACTTGTGCGTTTCACACATGCCTGTACGCAATGAGCCAGGAACAAGCTGTCCCTGGCTCAAAAAGTCTATGGTTTATGAGAGGAGAGACTTATTCAGACTCTTCTTCCATACCTTCCATACCCGGGGTGAACACGACAGCCGGAGGCCATGCATCTTCGTTCACCTCAGCTTCGCTAATCTGGAAGATTGCGAGCGCTTCACCCGTTGCGCAGTCGCCGGTGAAGGGTGCTTCTTCCTGGCAGGTCAGGGTACCCGTCAGGCCTGCGTAGCCTTCGGTAGCTGCAACCGCATCACGCAGTGCCTGGCGACCGATGACCAGCGTGCCATCATCCTGCACAACGGCAACTGCTTCGATAGCGTTCAGCAGGATATTGGTTGCGTCATAAGCATGTGCGTGGAAACCGCTGGGCGGAACGCCACCAATTTCCTCATCCCAGGTTGCCAGGAAGTTTGCATAATCTTCGTCCTCCGGCGAAACAAAGGGGCCGCTGAGGTACATGCCGACGGCTGCATCACCCGTGTTTTCCGGGAAGCTAGCAACCAGGCTGCCATCTGCGGTCATCAGGATGGTGTCTTCCAGGCCAGGAATCTGCTTGGCCTGCGAAGCGATGAAGTTGCTTTCCGGTTCAAAGATCGGGAAGTAGAGCACGTCCGGGCTATCGGCGGCAACTTCGGTCAGGATTGCGGTCATGTCGGTATCACCAACGTTGACAGCGCCCTGGAAGGTCACGGTACCACCCAGTTCAGCGAAGGTATCCGCCATCACAGCCTGCAAGCCTTCTGCATAGGGGCTGCCGTCGTGGATGGTTGCCAGGGTCATTGCACCCAGTTCGTCGTAGACAAATTCAGCAGCAACGGAACCCTGGAACAGGTCGTTGTGTGCGGTGCGGAAGTAACCCGGCTGATACAGACCACCAGCTTCGGTGTCAGGATCGGTGAGGGTCGGGCCAGTGTTGGACGGGGAAATCATCAGCAGGCCAGCTTCGCTGATGATCGGCAGAGCAGCCGCAGCAGCGCTGGAGCAGTTCGTGCCGACAACGCCGAGAACTTCTTCGTCAGCAGCAACGCGCTGGGCAGCAGCCTGACCACCTTCTGCGGAGCAGAGGCTGTCCTCTTCTACCCATTCAATTTCATGGTCGAGCAACATGCCGTCACGAGCCAGCAGTGCCAGTTCAATACCACCTACGGAATCTTCACCGAGGAAGGCGGTGGGACCGGAGACAGTCAGCATGGAAGCGATCACAATCGGATCATCCGGGCCGACGACCACGCAGCCAATTTCGTCATCGCATTCATCCTGCGCGATTGCAGGCACTGCGAAGCCAATTAGAAGAGCGAAAACAGCTAAGAGCAACAGAAAACGTTTCATTCACCACACTCCTACATGTGATACGGAAATAAGTTGGACTACCACGAATGAACGACTATTCCCCAGGCGGGGCATCCATCCGTGAAACTTGCGGTACTGTGTAAACTACCGCGCTTCTGTGAATTTGTCTACAAATTCATGTCACGCGACTATAACTTTGTGCAGGGCGTACAAGTGGTTCTAAACATAATTTGTAATATGAGCGAGAATACAGTTCCATTGAAGGCGCTTCAGCAGTATACTCGTGACAAATTGCACAAATACCCTCTGATGGTTTGTCATGTTTTACTCAATTTTTCTGGCACATGGGACGCTCGGCTGGTGGGATGAGCTGGTGTTTCTGGGGATTATCGTCATCTTTCTGGGGATGATGGGCGTGAGTTGGTTCCGCAGCCGGGGCATGGATTACGACGAACAAGACCTGATGCCACAGGCTCCTCAGGAATCCGACGGTGAAGAACGCTTCCGCCTGGATTGACCTGCGCCGCAGATATTCAGATTCATTTACCTTTGTTTCGTTCGTTTGAGCAATTGCCCGGGCTGCGTTTGTTTCTTGTACAGTGGAAGAAACAAGCAGCGAGAAACCATCATGGGCAATCAAACGACACCAACTTCTCCAACCTCATCCCGCCGCTGTACCTGCCCTAGCTGCGGCACACAGACTACGCTGGTCGTCGCCGGGGTGCAGCACTGGCCTGCTTCCGTTGCGCAGGCGGTTGGTTTACCCCAGGAGCAAATTCTATGGCAATGTCAGAATTGTCATACGACACTGCTGGACTCCTCTCTCACCCCTGAACTCGTATCGCAAGACAGTGCATGAGAGCGCTGGAATGAGTGCCTGGCTGAATGCGTATCTGTCCATGACGCACCCAGGTTTACCAGGGCAATCGCCTCAAATTTCCTTTGGATTGGCAGAAGCAGAAAACGAACAAAACGACGAACGCAACAGATGGCAAATACGCCAAATCAAGCGAATACACACGCTCTCTTTTCGGTTATTTCGGGGTAGTATGTTGTGTTCATGCTCAACTTTGTTGTGAGAATCGTTTTGATGTGATTGCCCTGAGTTGTTTGGCGGTTTGCATTGCAATGTGGCGGTAGCTGGCTACAATGACGGTTGATGGCTTGTTGGAGGTAGCAGCATGATTTCGCCGGAAAAACTCAAAATCGGTGTGCGGTCAGACCGCCGTGAATGGTTGAAAACGCTGATACTGCTGGCGATGGGTGTGTACTTCGTCTATTTGATTGCCAGCGGCAACCTGATCAATTACATCAATACGCGCTTTGCCTGGTTGTCGGTCGTCGCGGCAGCGATTTTGCTGCTGCTGGGTGGGTGGAGCCTGTGGCGCTTGCGCACCAATCAACCACTGTTCGCAATCGGCGGCGGAGAGAATGCGCATATTCCCTTATCCTGGGGAGCCATCGGTGTACTGGGGATTCCGCTGCTGTTGGCGATCCTGGTTCCGGCACAGCCTCTGGGGGCGGATGCCATTTCCGGCGGTATTAGCATTATGCCCATCGGCGGCACCAACGCCGAACTCGGGTACAGCGTCCCGCCAGAAGAACGCAATGTGCTGGACTGGCTGCGTGAATTCAACGAGGCAGCGAACCCGGCAGAGATGAACGGGCAGCCTGTGAATATTGTGGCTTTCGTGTACCGTGAGCCAGATATGCTGGAAAATCAATTCATGGCGGCACGCTTCACCATGAGCTGCTGCGTGGCGGATGCCTTCGCCATTGGGATGCCCGTGGAATATGCGGACGCAGCACAATTTGAAACGGGAACCTGGGTGCGCATCCAGGGAACGCTAGAGGCAGGCAGTTTCCAGGGCGAACAGATTCCGGTCATCATCCCGGAGAGCATCGAAGCCGTTGATCCACCGGATAACCCCTATCTGTACGGATAACTGATGTTACGCCGTAGCCATTGCAGACAACTTTTCCAGCTTCGATGAACGTAAGTGGTGTGCGGTTCTGGCTGCACTTTACCGCACACCGAATCTGCATCTCCCCATGCATGCCCCCGATCCGTAACAAATTTCGTTATGCTCTGGCGAAGTAGGCATTTTTGGCGCATACTATCCATAGGGGAACGCAGGATAGTTGGGAGGAATCCCGGTGCCGATCACCGATATGACATTCGAGAATGGCATTTTCTTCTGCCGCGAAATTGATATTGTGGATAAAGACGACGCACTGCGCTGGGCGGAAAAGGTGCGCGAATATGCAGAAACCAGCCCATACCCCATTGTTGCGCTGGTGGATGCCACCGCAGCAACATCCATTACTGCCGCTGCACGCGAAGTGTTCGCCCGCGCCTCCGCCATACCGGGTTTGAATGCCGCCGTGGTCGCGGCAAAAGATTTTCGCGTTGCACAAAATGCCCGCCTGACTGCGATGCTCTCCGTCAAACGCCACACGTTGATCTTCAGTAATTTGCCCGAAGCACGCGACCGTGCGGAGCAGTTGGCTGTATTATTCCGCAGCGGTGGTGATGAGGAAGTTGAGACATGAAGTCTGAGTATATTGAAACCCCTAGCAGCGCCGGAGTCACCATTCACAACCGCTTGCACTGCCAGGATAGCGCTACCTTACTGGTGCTGCTGCCCGGACGCGGCTATCTCGTCAGTCATACTATTCTGCATCTGATGAGCATTCTTGGCCTCAATTTAGGCTATGATGTGCTGCAAGTGCCGTATGGCTTCCAGGTCGCGCAGCAAGACTTCGCCCATGAGCAAATCCCACTGATCCGGCAAGAATGCCAGCAAACCCTGGATGAAGCGCTGAAACGCGGCTATCAATCGGTGGTGCTGGTGGGGAAATCACTCGGTACGTTGTTGGCGGCTTCGCTGGCGCACGAATTCCCCCAGGTGCAGAAGCTCATTTTGCTGACTCCCGTGATGAACAGCACGTCCATGACTGGCTCATTGCCCGCCCTGGCGATCATTGGGACAGCAGACAAAGCGTATAAGCCAGCGATTGTAGCGGATACCGAAACGCTCACATGGCGCGTATACGAAGGGCTGGATCACAGCCTGATGGTTCCCGGAGATATGCACACTTCACTTAAGATTCTGCCGGATGTTGTCCAGTCCTGCGAGGATTTTTTGCTGCGCTAAGAACCTACCCGTAAGCGACCAGAAAATTAGCACTGCTGCTGCCAGGAGAGAATCGACGATGCCAACCGACTACGAAAAAGTGTATCAACAACAGCGTCATGCGCTGGGAGACCCCACACAAGCCTTTGTGAACTTCTTCGACCAGTATGACAGGCAACGCGCAGATGTTCTGGATATTGGTTGTGGGCAGGGGCGTGATGCCTTGTTCATTGCGCGGCGTGGTCATCGTGTCGTTGGGGTTGACCTTGCGGCGACGGGCGTTGCGCATATGCTAGAAGAAGCGGAAGCAGAGAACCTGAATATCGAGGGAATCGTCGCTGATCTGCACGACTACACGCCAGCCGGCGAATTTGATGTCGTCGTCATTGATCGTACCCTGCACATGGTTGATGTCGATACACAGATGACTGTGCTGGGTAAGATCATCCCCGTCGTGCGAAACAACGGCTTTGTACTGATTGCGGATGAGAAGTCGAACATTCCTCGGATGAAGGCGCTTTTTGAAGCCGACCCACGCAACTGGGCAATCATCAATGAACAGCAAGGCTATCTATTCTTGCAAAAACAAGCACTTCGTCCGTAATTGTTGGTCGTGCATGGTAAGCCAATTCGCTCTACGCTGAACCTTACTCTACAATTTGTTTGCCTGTGGACGACAACGAATAGGTTATGAGGAAGAGACTTGTTATGGAATTTTTGCGCACGCCCGATGAACAGTTCGCCAATCTGCCGGACTATGATTTTTCGCCGCACTACGTCGAGAGTGTTGAAGGCGCTCGGATGCATTATGTCGATGAAGGGAGTGGCGAAGTCATTCTCTGCCTGCACGGGGAACCATCATGGGCATTTCTCTATCGCCATATAACCAACGAGTTACGCGGGGATTATCGCCTGATTGCGCCGGATATGCTCGGCTTCGGGCGCAGCGACAAACCTGCTGAGGTCGAAGATCATACCTTTGACCTGCACTATCAAGCGCTCATTGGATTTGTGGAAACGCTGGATTTGCAGGGGATTACGCTGGTTGTGCAAGATTGGGGTGGCTTGCTTGGCCTGCCTTACGCTGCACACCACGCCGAGCGCATCAAGCGGTTGGTGATTATGAATACCGGGCTAGGTACGGGGGACATCAATCTTGGCGAAGGCTTCACACGCTGGCAAGAATTCGCCCGCCAGGTCGGACGCGAACTGGAACCAGGACAGCTTGTGCGGATGAGTTCCCACCAGCCCATCAGCGATGAAGTCGCCGCTGCCTATGATGCCCCCTTCCCGGATGCCAGCTACCGTGCCGGGGTCGCCGCAATGCCCCTGCTCGTGCCATCGTCGTCCGAAATGCCGGGAGCAGAAATCAGCCGTACAGCCCGTGACATCTTCCAAACGTGGCAAAAACCCACGCTGGTGATGTTCAGCGATAAAGACCCCGTGACCGCAGGCGGTGATCGCTTCTTCCGCAAGTTGATACCCGGCGCACAGAATCAGCCAGAAATCACGATTGAAGGCGCAGGGCATTTCCTACAAGAAGAAAAAGGTGCGGAAATCGCCGCGCATATCCGGCAGTTGATTCAAACAACCTGAAGGCCACACTCATCATAGGATCGGAGCGCGAGGTCACTCACGGTGCTGCATCCCGCGATACAACCCTGTGCGCAGTTCAATCGCATAGGGTTCTAGCTGCGGCATACCCAGCGCCGCGGCATCGGCAATCGCGCCTTCGATGTCATAATCCAGGCGCACAATCTCAATGCTGAAGCCGCGCCTGTCACTTTCCAGGTAGCCATGCATCACGACATAGGTTGCCAGCGGCACATCCAGCGGATTGCCAGCGCTGCCTGCGTTGAACAGCGTCTTCGGATCATTGAACAGGGTTGTGATGTGCGCATCATGAATATCGCCATAGCCAACAATGGACGGCGGTTCCAGATCATACCCGGTGAAATCGGTGTTGGTGAACATCTGCGCCCGTTCGCGCTCCGGGTCGCGCTGATGAATGCGGTGATTCTCGCTGATGTGCGACGCATGAAACAGACGCACCCGCTTTCCGCTGAGGGTGAAATCAATGGTATTCGGTAAGTTCCCCAGGTATTCGCAGCGTTCTGCGCCTAGCTGATGCTGATACCATTGAATATCTGGAATGGTCTGCGGCTGTGAGAGGCCAGTATCCCAGTTACCGCGCACGATTTTTGTACAGGTCTCGCGGCAGAGATCCACGACTTCTGCGCCACGAGGCCCCTTGCCTGCGAGATCGCCCAGGCAGTAAATCGTTTCTATTCCCCGCTGGCGAATATCCGCCAGCACGGTTTCCAGCGCGTGTAAATTCCCATGAACATCCGAAAGAACTGCGATGTGATCCACAAAGAAGCTCCCGATTCGCTTATCACCAGCCGTACAGTGTACGGACGAGTTCCCGTGCTGGACAGTGCGAAGTCCGCGTATCTATTGCCGTGTTTGGGAGTTTGCCCTATGATCCATTCAGAATACGCAGAGGGATAAGGAACCACATGGAAATCACCTGCCATAGCTGGGCATTCAATGATCTGACGCTGCCGGAAGCCCTGGGAACCATCGCCCGGTTGGGGTTCCGCCATGTTGACCTTGGCACAGGCCCTCACCTGAATCCAGCGCGTGCGGCGAACCCACAGACCCGGCACGTCGTATTACGAGAACTGCGCGGTGATCTGGAGATGTTCAACCTGCAATTGGCTGATATGTACCTGATGCTGCCGCGAATCTCGGTCAATGATGAGAAGAAACGCAGCACGGACATCATGCTGTTCAAAGCCATGCTGCCCTTCGCACAAGCGATTCGAGCCGCTGGCATTACGGTGTCGCCGGGGCTAGTGCATCCTGACGATGATGAAGAAGCGTGGGAGCGAACAGCATCCGCGCTGCGGGAGATGCAGCAAGCGGCGCAAGAAGCACAGATTCCACTGAGCATCGAGCCGCACCTGGATTCGATGGCAGCCACACCGGAGCGAGCGCTGCGGCTGGTGGAGGAAGTCGAGGGGTTGCAAATTACGCTCGATATAGCACACATGGCTTGCCAGGGAATCAAACTGAAGAAATTCCAGGATTTGCTGCCACATACCCGCCATGTTCAGATTCGGCAAGCGCGGCGCAACAAATTGCAGACTCCCTTTGAGAAGGGCATAATTGACCTGGCGGAGTTCATCGGTGCGCTGCACGATGCGAATTACACGGGGTTCCTGAGCATTGAATACATGCAAACGGTTGATTGGCATGGGATGCAAGCCGTCAACAGCATTGTAGAAGTCAGCCGCATGCGGGATGAACTGCGCACCTTGCGGGAAGCCCCGTCCATGCCATGAGACGAGGCGGGTACTCAGGACTGGGCTGCGATAATGGTCAGGATTTCTTCGGAATCCAGCGTTTCATCGTGGGTTGCCAGGAAACGAATCGCAGCAGAAAGATCATCAATTTGCTTCCAGCGGGGCATATCCTGCCGTGGCATTGCACCACCGATGAGGGTCGAAACCGGGGCGGTACTCAGCACCATCACCCAGCCTGTCATACTTGGTGAAGACGGGATCACGCCTTTGATTTGCCAGAATAATTTGCGCAAATCTCCCTGGTAGGGGCGCACATCCAGAATAAGATGCACGGATTGCGGGGAAGATTCGAACTCCTTGATGAGCGTGGCCTGGATCACTTGATAGGCTTCCATGCCGAAATTCCCGGATAATTGCAAATAAAGAATACGTTCAGGCCACAACCACTGACATCTGTAGATCATCGTTTGCTCACTATTGCGTGTGTGTTGTCCAATTCCCATGCGGGAAGCATAGCACGCAAACCAAAAACAAACGATGAAGATTTCTGGAAATTTACAATCCTCTCCACATTCAAACTCCAAAAGATCAGGAAAGTTAAGTTTTTGTTTGAAGCAGGCCGTTTCGTACCAGAATCGCAATCATAAGGGCGCTCAACAGTAGTGCAAGCCAGCCGTCAGGCGACAATGATTTGGGATATGTTCCGTAACTTCTTTGGGATATATCGAGCGCAGCATAGGCCATCATCGCCAGCAGCAACATCAATGGAAAGCGTATTCGTGCGAACCAACCGCGCCAGAACAAGACCAGCGTAATGCCCAGTAATACAACGCTGGCTAGCATGCCCAGGCGCTGCGTCGCAAAACGCGGTTCCACGATCCCATAAATATCGGGCTGCACCCAGGTCAGCAGCCGGGGATAGTCTGCCATATGTTCTACAGGCGCACCATACGCACAGGCATTGGCAGCACACCCCCACCAGCCCATCAGCGCCAGCAGCGGAATCACCAGCGCCGCCGAATCCAGCAGATGGGCAAAATCCAGCTTGCGCCAGCGGGACACAACCCACAAACCCAACAACGCGCCGAGTACCACACCATGCACGCTCAGGCCACCCTGCCAGTCAATGCGGGTGATCTCGTCGGCATGATCGCGGAAGTACGCCCAGTTCAGCAGCACATGCCCCAAACGCCCGACAATGACCCCGCCAACCAGTGCCGCCAAACAAGCATCCAGGGTAGCGCTGCGGGTTCCTGGTCTGGCACGCAGCAGCACCCAGGCCATGCCCAACACAATCCCCAGCATCAGCAACACGGTGAACGTTGCCCACGCTCGCCCAAAGATTTCCGTTGTGGGATAGTACATGCTGCGCCCTCGTCTTCTGGCAACGTGCCGCATTGTAGGAGATAGGAGCATGGCTAGCAAGCAGGCGAAAAAAGCACCGGGCAAGCGGTGGATGGCACGGGTATAATGGGTGGAAAATCTTCAGTTCTACGTTCTCAGTTCTCGGCTCTGATGTTTCAGATGCCCCTAACCGGAACAAAGAAACTGACCACTGATAACTTCATGCGAGAAGGGACACATGGCAGACATAAACATTGGTATTGCAGGAATTGGCACGTATTTTCCCCAGAAGGTCGAAACCGCAGAAGCCCTGGTAGAACCCAGTGGCATCCCGCTGCATGTGCTGCAAGAGAAAATGGGAATCGTTCAGCGCCACGTCGCAGACGAAGAAGACAGCATCAGCCACATGGCAAGCGAAGCCGCGAGAGCCGCCATCGCTGATGCAGGCATTGACCCGGCAGAGATCAAGATGGTGATCTCGCACGGCAGCCAGTACAAAGATCATATCGTCTGGAACAGCGCCGGAAAAATTCAGGAGAACATCGGCGCGGTGAATGCCTTCGGCTATGAGATGTACGCCCTCTGCGCAGGCGCACCCATTGCTATGAACATCGCCCGCAGCATGATGATTGCTGATCCGGCGCTGGATACTGTGCTGTTGGCGGCTGCCAGCAAAGAAAACGATTTGATCCACCCTGGCAACCAGCGGGCGCGGTTCATGTTCAACTTCGGTGCAGGTGGCGGCGCGATGATCCTCAAGCGCGATCATGACAAGAATCTGGTTCTGGGCGCATCTGCATTGACGGATGGCTCCCTCAGCGAAACTGTGATGCTGACCACCGAGCCAGAAGCCATCGGCGAAGACGGCAGTGAGATCAACGGCGAAGTGGTGGGCATGCTGGATGTGCGCAATGCGCAGTATATGGCACAACGCCTGGGCGAAACGTCGCTGCCGAACTTCAAGCGGGTGATGCAAGAAGCGCTGGAAAAAAGTGGGCATACATTCGAGGATGTGAACTTCCTCGGCATCACGCACATGAAGCGCTCGTTCTTCAACCAGATCCTGGAAGAAATTGGCCTCTCGCAAGATCAAGCTGTCTACCTGGATCATTACGGGCATATCCAGAGTGTGGATCAGGTGCTGGCGATCCAGTTAGGATTGCAGCAGGGCAAGATCAAAGACGGGGACTTGCTGCTGCTGACGGGCGCAGGTACAGGGTACACATGGAGTTCTATCGTTGTGCGCTGGGGGTGAAGCACCATTGGGGCGGCTGCGGCTGCCCTGTTCTTTTTTTGTGGCGGATTCTTGCTATCATACGCTTGATCCGTGACCGTAGTGCGAGAATCACCCCATGCGAACAGTTTTCTTGATTTGTGCGGTGGTCTGGCTGGCGGCCTGTACCGCAGCCGATGCCAGCAGCGAACTCACTTCCGCCGAAACATTGAGCGCCCCCCGGTTGCACCTCGCTGCCCCGGAGCAGACCTTCGTTGATTCAGACATCACGCTTTCCTGGGATTGGAACGGGCTGGACGAGGGGCAGGTGTATGTGCTGCGCCTGTGGTACGGAGACGAGCCATTCCAGGAAATCTGGACGCAATCCACCTCACACGATGCCACGAGCATGATTGACAGCTACAGCCGCGATACCGGCGAATTCTCCTGGCAGGTGGCTGTCGTGAACACCAATGCAGAAGGCGGCTTCGAGTCGATGGGAAGCGAATGGAGCGAGGTGCAAACCTTGCAGCGCGTCCGCCGCTTCTCGCCAACGCCCTATCCAACGGAAGAACAATCTGAACTGGCGCAGATGATCGCCGCGCAGGAATTTGATTCAACCTTCGCCATGTTGGATTATCTGCGCAACTGGATTCATGAGAACACAGACATCGGTGCAGAATTACAAGTCTACGAACCGGATTACAGCGACGCAGCACAGATGATGGTTGCTTATTCGCGTGGAGAAGGGGACGCGCCGGAGATGTATTGCAACGGCATGTCTACCGTGATGCTGACCACGCTGGTGCAGTTGGGCATCGAAAGCCGGATTGTCTTCCTCTATGGTGAAGTCCCCGGCTATTTCACACAGCATACCGTGCTGGAAGTCTTCAACCCGGAGACGCAAGCCTGGGAAGTACACGACACTTCGAAGAATTTCTACTATCTCGATACAGAAACTGACACCCCCGCCAGCATGGAACGGCTGGTCTTCGGCGATCTGCGCAGCATCGAAGCCTGTGATGGGCAGGGGAATTGCAGCACACGGGCATTCTTTGAAGATACGGCGCAGTACATGCACGCCTTCCGATACGGTTTTTCCACGGAAATCTGGGTGAACCCGGATCGCCTGGATATGTCGCGGCGGGTGGAAGCCTTCGACGATGCCAACTTCGCGGAATTTCTGTCGCAGCTCAGTTCCATCCCGGCGCGGGAGTTCACCTTCCACTTCGATTCGTGGAACCCGCCTACAGCGGATTGAATATCCTTTTGCGACAAAAATCACAATGTTGTAAACAGTACATTAAGTTTCTGTAAAGAAATTTTGTCTGATCGTGCTGTGCAGCATGGTTCTTTTTAAGCTTTTCTGATTTATATAGATTCTTCGTGACCCCATCAATTTCTCAGTCGTACTATTGTTACATGGCACATTAAGGAGCAGGTATGCAACAAATGGTCTATAGTCAAAATGCAAGATAGAAGCGTATGGTGTACGTGACGGAAATGAAAAAGGGGACACACAATGTTTTTCAGAAAACGTCAGGCACCATTGCAACCAGTCCATACCCCTGCAAATGTACCGAGCAGCCCTGTAACCTCCGCGCCAGAAGCTGATGCGAAAGCAGAACTTCGCCGTCAGATGTACGAGCGCATCGCCCGAAAGAATGGTGTGAGTGACGCTGAAGAATTGGCTGACCGCAAATTCAGCGGCAAGTAAGCAAACTGAACCATGATCGAAAATGCAATTGATAGAAAGACCTCAGCAGCGTTGTATGCTGAGGTCTTTTTTGTGGATATTCTGTAGGCTGTAAGGCTTGTCCGGGAATATTATCAGGGTCATTGTAGGTCTTTTCGTATCTTGACTGAGCCTGTTGTAGGGACGAGGCCTGCCTCGTCCGAAACAAGCAGGCGGACAACACAGGTGTTGTCCCTACGGGTGGAAATCTAGCCTAAAAACCATGCGTTTGAGTTGGCATCAATACCGGACAAGCCTTGTAGGGTAGTCTAAATATCTACGCCGTTGCTGGCGAGATATTCATTCACATTGACAACCTGCCCCTGCTTGATCGATTCTTGTCCCGCCAGCGCCACAATCACCGACCACAAACCTTCCTGTGCGGTGGCGGTATTGGTGGGCTTGCCTTCGATGTTATCAATCAGCTTGACGTGTTCAGTATAGGTCGCGCCACCATGACCGCTTTTCTCGATCCAACTGGGGTATCCCGGCTGCGTCGTGCGTGAGGTGCGATCTTCCCCGCAGTAGACTTCAACGTTGCTCTTGAGTTCCATATCGGAAAGATAGTCTTGCTGCTCCCAGGCACGCAAGCGCCCCGCATCGCCAGTGACGATCAATTCTTCGTAGAACATCGGCGCGAACATCACCAGATTGAGCGCAGCACGCACCCCATTTTCGTATTCGATGACCACAAAGGCATGATCCAGAATGTCGGATTTTTCGCCGTTGTATTCAAATTCACGGAAGTTCACCGCCATGCCGCCGGATGCATAGACCGTCTTCGGGCGCGACTGCGCGAAGAGGTTCAGCAGGTCGAAGTAATGGCAGCATTTCTCCACCAGGGTATCACCGGAATACCTGGCGAATTTATTCCATTGATTCACTTTATCCAGGAAGGGAATGCGGTGTTCGACCATGCTCACAGTCAGCACATCCCCAATGGCGTTGCGCTTGAAAATTTCATAAATGGATTCGACAGCGATGGCCTTATAGCGATATTGCAGCCCAAGCTGCATGACCGCGCCATAATCTTCTGCGATGCGCGTGATCTCCACTGCATCATGCAGGGTGGTGGCGATGGGCTTTTCCAGCAGAATATGCTTGCCGGATTTTGCCGCCACGCGCAGTACATCCAGGTGCGTGTAGTTCGGTGTGGCAATAATCAGCGCGTCCACTTCGGGATCGTTGCAGGCGGCTTCCAGTGTGTCGTATACCACCAAATCGCGGATCGGCTCAAAGCGGGCATGTACCAGCCTGGCGGCTTCCACACTCCCTGGATTCGGGTCATAGATTCCGTGTACGGTGGCGCGGCCTTCCATGTGTGTTACAGCGATGTGTTCCTGCCCGATCATCCCTGTGCCGATGACGTTGATTTTGTACTTTGGCGTATCGCCGCGTGTCAGGTAGCGATCTGTATCTGGCAGGTAGTCAAACTTTGGACTGAGAGAAAGGGATTTGCTGCGTTGTTCTCGGTAAGTCGTCATGGTTTCCTATACTCGGTGCGAATGGTTTTTCTGTTGGTTTTGTGGATCCTCCCTTCCGTCCCCTCCCACTGCGCATTGGGGAGGGATTTAGGGAGGGGTTCGGTAAAACGGGCGCAACATTGACCATTGAATAAAGAATGACCCAACCGAATCTTGGTCTGGCTCGTTGCGGACACCCCGTTGGGTGTTCCTACAGGTACGATATTTGTAGGGACGTACAACAGCACGTCCACATGTGGTTGGGGTATTACATTTTCAACTGTCAATACTGCGCCCCTACGCGGGATTACGGTACGCCTGCGCCGTTGGCGGCTGCCAGCAAGCGATACCATTCCATGCGGCTCAGTTCTACGTCGTCGGCCTTCACGCTGACGCTGATGCGCTCCGGCTTCAATGTGCCGATGATCGGCAAAATCCCTGCCGGATGCCGCAGCAGCCACGCCAGCGCAATCGCTTCTTTTGTGGTGTTGTGCTGCTCCGCAAGTTCGGCAATCAACTTCGCCGCATCATGCACATTCTGCGGGTCATCATCCCCTGGCACGAAGAGCTTGCCCCCGGCAACAGGTGACCACGCCTGAATCTGAATATCATGCAGGCGGCAGTATTCCAGCGTGCCATGGGTGGCGCTGTAGGTTGCCATGTTCGTATTCATCACAATGCCGTCGTTAATCAGGTTATTGTGCAGCAGATTTACCTCAAGCTGATTCGCCACAATGGGCTGATCCACATAGCGCTTCAGCAGATCAATCTGTGCCGGGGTGTGGTTGCTAACGCCGAAGGCGCGGACTTTACCGCTGCTCTGCAATTCATCGAAGGCGCGGGCGACTTCTTCCGGCTGCACCAGCGGGTCAGGGCGATGCAGCAGCAGCACATCCACGTAATCCGTGTTAAGGCGTTTCAGGCTGCGTTCAACGGTATGGATGAGATGTTCGTAGCTGAAATCATAGCGTCCGATGTCACCGGGGTTGGGATCATCGCTGAGGATGATTCCGGCTTTTTCTTGCAGCACCAGCTTTTCACGCAGGCCGGGTGTTTGCTGCAACACATAGCCCACCGCTTCATCAGATTTTCCCCGCGTGTAAATATCCGCGAGATCAATCATGGTGATGCCTTCATCAACGGCTGTATGAATCAGGCGGGCGGCGCGGTCTTTCAGGTCTTGCGAAAGCGGTGTGCTGTCCCATGATCCGCCTAAGTGCCACGTACCATAGGCCAGCCGCGAAACAACAATATCGGTATGGGGAATGGTGTATGTTTTCAAATTACCTTTGCCTTTGTATGACTGTTTCACAATGAAACACCGAGATTGTAGGGGCGACCCGCTGGGTCGCCAGCGGACACGGCATTGCCGTGTCCCTACAACATGCCACTGTATGGGCGCATTGCATTACGCCCCGGGCGCGTCATGGATACGCCCCTACAAAACATCGTGGTTGAAAACCGAATTACCAGCGCCGTTCGCCACCTGCCAGCGGCGTATTGGGTGCGGATGCCGGGATGCGTCCCTGTGCTTCTGGCATCGAGACAGTTTCCAGATGTGGCAGCACCAGTTCTGCGAATTTCTTCGCTTCATCCAGATGCGGATAGCCGGAGAAGATGAAGGCACGGATGCCCATATCCATGTACTGCTGAATCTTATCCAGAATTTGCTGCGGATTCCCGACCAGTGCCGCACCACAGCCGGAACGCGCACGGCCTATACCTGTCCATAAATTGTCTTCTACGAAGCCTTCTTCGTCGGAGCGTTCCCGCGCCTCGGCTTGCAAGGCTACACCTAGCGATTTTGCATCCTGCGCACGGCTGCGAATCTCCGCGCCCTTGTCATCATCCAGCCTGGAAACCAGACGACTTGCCGCTTCACGGGCTTCTTCTTCCGTCTCCCGCACAATCATATGCACGCGCAGGCCGTAATCAATCACACGGTTATATCCGGCTGCCCGTTCGCTGAGGTCTTCCATGTGACCGCGCAAATTCTCCATTGTGTCAGGCCACATCAGGTATACGTCGCAGTGTTCCGCGCAGAGGTCTTTCCCATGCGGCGAATATCCGCCGAAATACAGCAGGGGGCCTCCGGTCTGGTAGGGCTTCACCGGATCGGTTGTATCCAGCTTGATGCTGTAAAACTGCCCTTCAAAGTCGATGTGATCCTGCGTCCAGGCTTGTTTGAGGATTTCCACCACTTCCCGTGAGCGCTGGTAACGACCGGGCGAATCCAGGTCTTCACCGGGCATGTTCGAGGAAATGATGTTGATAATCAGGCGGCCTTCCAGGATGTGATCCAGCGTGGCGATGGTGCGTGCCAGCATCGGAGGCCACAATTCGCCGCAGCGCACCGCCGTCAGCAGATTGATGTTCTGCGTCTGCGGAGCCACCGCCGAAGCAAAGGTCAACGTATCCTGCCCGACTTGATAGGACGACGGACACAGGATATTGCGGAAGCCGAGTTTGTCAGCAGTCAGCAAAATCTCTGAGGTATGGGCGAAATCACTGCGAAGCGCCGGGTCAGGCACGCCGAGGAATTCGTAATCATCGCTGCAAAGGGGAGCGAACCAGGCCACTTCCGCGCCTGTGAGGTGAGATGAACGTACTTGAATCATGGTTTGTCTCTCTCCGTTTCAAAGAATAATTTCGGTTCTTCTCGTTGTACGGCTATTCCGCGATGCTGCGATAGCCACGATTCCAGTAAACCAGCGGCGTACCATCTGGCTCGCTGACGTGGGTCGCCTGCACTTCGCCAATGTAGATGGTGTGCGTCCCGGCGGTGTGACGGCTGTACACTGTGCAATCCAGCCACGCCAGCGCATCTTGCAACACAGGCGCACCCGTGACGGCAGTCGTCCAATTGCCTTCTGCAAAGCGATCTTCTTTTGACCACGCGAATCGATTCGATATTTCCTGCTGATCTTCCTTGAGGATGTTCACCGCAAATACCGCATTGCTCTTCTCGAACAGTTCATGCGACTGCCCCTTCTGGTCGATGATGACAGAGATCAGCGGCGGGGTTGGTGATATAGAAACAAAGGCGGATACCGTCAGGCCGTGAACATCGTCTCCAGCCTTGACTGTCACAATGGTGACACCTGCGGGGAAATGCCGCATGGTATTGCGAAAATCATCTTGATTAATAGGCATACGGTGCCTCCGGGGAAAGGATTGTAAATTCTGGTTTTTTGTTCTTGTTCTCTAATTTTGCCACTGCCATCCAGCACGAAACGAGATGGTTGAACGCCTCATGCACAACCGATGAGCAAATACTCTGCCCATCGTTCGTCCGTTCGTTCGTTCGATTTCTTGACCATTTAACCGCACCTTGCTATATTTGTCTAGTCATTTGGCTCAGGAAAGTGATTTAAAAATCTCATGCCTTCCGTGCGCGAAATTGCAGAAGCTGCCGGTGTATCGAAAAGTACCGTGTCGCTTGTGCTGAACAACAAGCCCGGCGTATCCGAACATATGCGCCAGGTCGTCTTGAGCGCGGTACAAATGCTGGAAGAACGAGACGCATTCGGCGCAGCAACTGACCTGGCAGAAGACTACCCACTTCATCGCCGCAGCAGCCCTTCCCATTCAATCGTGGTGCTGCATCCACCGACATTTCATAACAGCCATGTCTTCTCTGAGATTTTGCAGGGCATCCAGGCCGGGGCAGAACGCTACAACATCCAGCTACGCTTGACGGTGAACGATCATCATCTGACAGATCATCACGTTTCCTACCTGTATTTCACTGATCCCAACTTACGCCCCGATGGGGTGCTGGTTTTTGGCGCACAGCAGCATGAACCCTTGCTGGAAGAGATCCAGCGCCAGGGGATTCCCTGTGTGGTGCTGGGACGAGAAGCGAAGAAATACGCCGCTTCCGGCATTGAACGCAGCGAAGCACAGCACGCCTACGACGCAATCCGTTACCTGCTGGAACTGGGGCATCGGGCAATTGCCTTCGTCGGTGGCATGGAACAGTACGACTTCGTGCATAATCGGCTGGCGGGGTATCGCTGTGCGCTGCACGAATCTGGCGTGGAATTGCTGCCGGAATGGATACAGCTTGGGGATGGTGCGGCAGGTATGGAGCGCGTGCTGGCGATGGATGCTGCGCCGACGGCGGTTCTCTTTGTGAACGATACCTATGCAGCGCAGGGATTGCCCGTGATTGAAGCGCGTGGCCTGCATATCCCGGATGACGTATCCGTGATTTCGTTCGATGATACGCCCTTCGCTCGTGAATATGATCCGCCGCTGACCTCTGTTTCGTATTACCGCTACGAAGAGGGACAATGGGCGGTGAAAATGCTGGTTGACCAAATCACCATGCCCTACATCGAGAAGATGCAGATGGTCTTCAAAGCACAGTTCATCGAGCGCGAATCCTGCGCACCGCCGCGCCAGGGATAAGTACTTCAGCGTCAGTTTTGGATAAGCATTTGCAGCATATTGATGGCGTTTCAGTAGGTAACTGGAGGGTCTCACAGGGTGATCGCACCAAAATGATTTGAACCACGAAGTCACGAAGGACACGAAGAAAACCGTAGGGGCGATCCGGCGGATCGCCCGAAATATCTGCGCGATTTGCAGAATACTTTCCTATTTCATGGTTTTCTCCCGTTCTTTGCGCTTCTGCGTTGAGGTGCTTTCGCCACGATGGAATTTGATGCGATGTCTTTGTGGAAAGTGCATCAAATTACGGACAGCTTTTCGTTGGGATAAGCTTAGGGTTTGCTGATTGACTTGACAATCTTCCTGCGGATAGGTAAAAGTGTGCGCAGCATTGGGCTATTTGTTGTCTGGTTGTGGTATCCGTTCATCCCAATTTACAGTCGCAGCACCTATACTCGCTTGCTCTGGTGTGTTCTTTTGCGATGCACACACTTGTGATGCAGAAGCGAATTCACCAGAACCATTGGGAACTCCGTATACTGCTGCCGAAGTAGTATCGAAATAGCCTACGGTGTGTTGTAGTTATTGTCACTTTATGAGACAGAGGGGAAAAGTATGATTACACGATTTAAGTTGTTTGTTGTTCTCGCTCTCAGCCTCGTCATGTTCGGCAGCACAGTTGCCGCACAAGATGGCGTTGAACTCACCTTCCGCTGTTACCAGGATGGTTCCGAATGTGAAGTCTTCCGCACCCTGCTCGATGAATTCGAAGCACAGAACGAAGGCATCACCGTGAACGTCGATATCGTTCCCTACCAGACCATTGATGAACAGCTCCCGATTCAGGTCGAAGCAGGGGAAGCACCGGATATGGCACGCATCACCAACTTCGGCGGTTTCGCTGGTTTCTACCTGGATATGCGCCCCTTCCTCAGCGAAGAAGCACAGGCTAACTTCGATGAAAATTTCTCCGCCCCAGTGATGGCTGCCCTGCGCAATGATCGCAGCAGCGATGCAATCGGTGGTTTCCCGGATCTGTTCACGGTCACGGGTCCCTTCGTCAACCGTACCCTGTTCGAACAGGCTGGCGTAGAACTCCCCAGCGACACCATGGAAGAAGCTTCCTGGGAAGACTGGACGGCTGCTGCCGCAATGGTTTCCGAAGAACTGAGCGATGGGGACTTCACCGTGTACGGCATCTCCATTGACCGCACCGGTCATCGCTTCGCAGGCCCCGCCATGAGCATGGGCGCGACCCTCATCAACGATGAAGGCATGTTCACCGTGGATACCGAAGGGTATCGCGCAATGGCGGAACTGCTGAAGACCTGGCACGACGATGGCATCACCCCGGCAGAAGTCTGGCTCGGTGCTGGTGGTTCCTATGCGGGTGCGGCTGACTTCTTCATCAACGGTCAGTTGGCTGTGTACATGACTGGTAGCTGGAACATTGGTCGCTTCTCCAATGACATCGGCGACACCTTCGACTGGGAAGCGGTTCCGAACCCGACGGGAATGGGTGGCAGCACGGGCGTTGCAGGTGGTAGTGGCATCGCTGCCTTTGAACAAACCGAACACCCCGAAGAAGTTGCGATGGTGATGGCCTACCTCGCTTCGCCGGAAGTCTATGCACAATTCTCCGCTGAAACCCTGAGCATCCCGGCAAACGCTGCGGTTGCTTCCGCTGGTGTGGAATACAACACCGACGATGAAGCAGTGCTGGCTGCACTCAGCACCTTCGCAGGTGAAGTACCGAAGTTGCAGGACCAGGCCGTGGCGCTGAACGTGCATCCCTTCGCGTTCGCCTACTATCGCAGTTCCGCCAACCGCATCACCCAGTACCTCATCGGCGAATTGTCGCTGGATGAAGCGCTGGCTGGTTTGCAGCAGGATATTGACGACGCAGTCGCGGCTGCTGAAGAATAAGATTCCTTTGGGGGATTTTGGAACAATTTTCCAAAATCTGCGGACATGATTTGTGTAGGGGCGTAGTGCGCTACGCCCTTATGCTCTATATCCACAATCAATCTCAAACATTCAGAAACTGGTATCATCCTTATGTTACTTATTGTTCGTACCGTCTGGGGTAGGGAGCCTGACCGATGAGTCGGCTGCTGGAAAATGCGTATAATCTATTCGTCGCTTTGTTGGACGGATTCTTCAATCGTTTGCAGCATGCAGTCGGCATCAAGGGGATGGCCTACGTTTTTGTGCTGCCCAACCTGTTAATCTTCGGCATTTTTATTTTGCTGCCGATGATCCTCAACTTCGGCTATACCTTCACGGGTGGCAATAACCTCTTCCTGGAAGACCGCCCCTACGTCGGCACGGAGAACCTGGAGCAGCTTTTCGAGTGCGACGACCTGCTCGATTACCGCACCTGCCGTGAAGACAATTTCATTCGCGCACTGGGAAACACGTTCTGGTTTGTGCTGACCCAGGTCGCTTTGATGATCCTGATTTCACTGGTCACTGCCCTGGTTTTGAACCGCAACATTCGCTATCGCGGTTTTTTCCGCAGCGTGTTCTTCTACCCGGTGCTGCTCTCGCCTATTGTGGTTGCGCTCATCTGGCGTTGGATTCTGCAAGAGAACGGCATCGTCAATGCGCTGTTGGTGAATCTGGGGCTGGATACAATTTCTTTCCTGACGAATGTGGGTTGGGCGCGTTTCTGGGTGGTTATCATCAGCGTCTGGGCGAATATGGGTTTCTATACGCTGATTTTGCTGGCGGGTTTGCAATCCATCCCGCATGATTTATACGAAGCATCTGCAATTGATGGCGCGAATGGCTGGCAGAATTTCACCGGAATTACGCTGCCCTTGCTGATGCCAACGATGCTGGTAGTGATTGTGCTTTCCACGATTCGGGCGGTGCAAATCTTCGATATTATTTTCGCTTTCACACGCGGCGGCCCCGGTACGGCAACGCTGTTCATCGTACAGTTCATCTACGACAACGGCTTCGCCAGCCCCTCCAAACGCTATGGCATTGCGGCAGCGGCTTCGATGGTGATGGCGAGTGTCTTGATTGTTTTCACTGTATTCCAGCTTGTATTGCAGCGCCGCAGAGGAGAGCTTTAGCCTTATGAATACGATCATGGATTTTTTCACCCGCACGCGGGGGCAGGGTCGTCTGGCAATCTCCGACATTTTGACGTATCTGTATCTCTTCTTCGGCACAATTTTGATGTTCGGCCCGGTAATCTGGCTGGTGATGTCGTCGTTCAAATCCCCTGCGGATCTGGTGCGCTTCCCGCCCCGGATGCTGCCCTACGAGCAGGAGATGATAGAGGTTCCCGGCTACGATGAGCCACTGCCCCTGTTCAATATCGAATTTGAAGACGGCATGCAGCAGTTGGCGCAGGTTGGGCGCGTCGGCATTGAATACCAGATGATTGACCCCGCCAACCCGGACGGCGAAATCATCACCGTCAACCGCCGGGAATATGATGTGAAGCCAGCCGAACAGGTGTCTTTCTCGCTGGATAATTACACCGAAGGCGTTGGCAGCTTCGACTTCTGGACATATTTGCGTAACAGTCTGGTTGTCACCACTGCCGCCACCATATTAACCCTGATAGTCAACAGCATGGCGGCATTTTCACTCAGCAAATATCGTTACCGGGGGCGCAATACCATCTTCATGGTGATGATTAGCACATTGATGGTACCGCTTTCCGTGATCCTCGTTCCGGCCTTCTTGCTCATCAATCAAATTGGCTGGTTTGATAACCTGCTCGGTGTAATCATTCCCGGCGCGGCAACACCCACAGGAGTTTTCCTGCTACGGCAGTATATGCTGACCATCCCGGATGAGCTGCTGGATGCGGCGCGAATTGATGGCGCAAGCGAATGGCGCATTTACGCTCGCGTGGTGATCCCGCTGGCGGCTCCGGCGCTGGCAGTGCTGGCGATTTTCTCTGTCATGTGGCGCTGGAATGACTTCCTCTGGCCTTTGATCGTCCTCGCCAGCAGCGAAAATTACACGCTTCAGGTCGGGCTAAACCAATTCCAGGGAGATTTGCAGACGCAGTGGAATCTCATTCTGGCAATGACGGTACTTACCCTACTGCCAATTACGCTGGTATTCGGGTTCTTGCAACGGTACATCACAACGGGTATTGCCACCACAGGTTTGAAGTAGCAGCAATCTGAAATGCCCACCCGCCATGTGAACCTTGCTTTTTGCGGTTCCGGGGGCTATACTCCTTGCTTACAACAGGGTGCGTAGCTCAGCTGGCTAGAGCGCACGGTTCACATCCGTGAGGTCGGGGGTTCAAGCCCCTCCGCGCCCAAACGTGTACCAAAGAGTCAACCTCAAGAAAAGTTGGCTCTTTTGCATTATGCCCCAGGACAACGTGATCTACTTCTGCAAGTCATAGAGTCATAGAAGTTCAGTTATCCCACAGAGATGTACAGAAATGCCCATTTCATGGAACATAGCGGCTTTTGCGGCGAGCGCTTTGTCTGCCAGTTCTGCGGAGGGTGCATAAGCAACGTTCAGATGATTCGCTTTGTGCCGCGCCATCATCTGATCCCGCGAGATGCCCTGAAGTACCGCGTGCATAATAGGCCATTGTGGGGTTGTGGCCTGCCAGCGGCGTTCGGTTTCTTCGGCGGGTAGCTCAACAACATGGGCACGGCCTATATCTGCGTGCAATGCATTCTCCATCACATACACACGGCTCCAGACGATTTCCCCCGGTTTACTGATTCCCTTCAGTGTGCCACCACCCAGCCGGAAATACATCGGTGGCTGACGTTCGCTGGAAGCCCCGGCATACCCATCAATGAAATGTGACGCAGGCGCAGCACCGGAAATCAAGAAAACCCAGACAAAATCATCAATGCCATCGCCCACATAATGCTGCCCCCAGCGAATATCATGCAGGGTCGTCGCGGGGTCTAAGCCCATCGCATTCCAGATGCGGTTCGTCACAACAGCATCCACTGCACAGCCTTCATCCACTTCATTGAAGTGCGGCAGCGCCCGTCCAGGGAACAGTTCTTCGCCCGTCTCGGCATGATAGACCGGGGGACGCTCGACATTATTCAGCAAACCTTCTGCCAGGTCTGAAGCCGGGGACATGTCCTTCAGACCCTGCTGATACTGGATGCCAACAGCCGCGCAGCCAAATTCATGAGCGATGCGCACCGCAGCAATATACATCTTCAACTGCTCAAGGATCTGACCATTTGTTAATTCTGTTGCTTCATCAGTTCCGGTATGGAAGGCCATTCCGCGCTCATCTAACCAATCGCGGCATTGCTGCGCTTCATCATCTGTGACAGTGCGCATCGCTGCGACAAGTGCGGATTGACTCAGACGTTCTTTGTAGATGCCCGTCGGATTCAGAAGTTCGTCGTCAATGATGGCGTTGTACATCCCCATACAACCTTCATCGAATACGCCGAGGATGGCTTTCTGCTGCCGAAGCTGTTGAGCGAGTGCCATACCTAGCTCGGTTTCTGCGGATGGCAGCGTTACAGCATCAAGCGGCTTCACATGGCTGGCATCATGTTCGATTGTCCCGGTGTCAATCCACTGCTGAATCCCATTGAGGAAGAATTCATCGTCGAAGTTTTCGCTCCAGATGGTGCTGAATTTCACGCCCATTTTGGTCAGGCTGCCATTCAAATTGAGCAGACCCACCAGCCCAGGCCATTCCCCGCTCCAATTGGCAACCGTGAGAATGGGGCCGCGATGATCGCGCAATCCCGCGAGAACATGATGGCTGTACTGCCAGACGGCTTCAGCAACGATCAAACGGGCATCCGGGTGAATGCTGCGAAAGACATCCATCCCCATGCGCTGCGAAGAAATGAAGCCATGTCCTTCGTCAGGATCGTACTGGTGTCCACGTTTGACGGTAATTCCTTTGCTTGCAAACGCCGCAACAATGCGTTGTTCCATGTCTTCCTGGGCAGGCCAGCACGTTTGGTTTGCAGCCAGCCGTAAATCTCCGCTGGCGATCAGCACAGCTTCATTCTCATTCAGTGGTTGAGGGGTTTGTACTTCTGGTAAAACATACGTAACCATAGCAATTCTCCAAAAATGAGCAGCAACCATGAATCGGCGCTGCTTCTATAAATTCGTCGTTTTCAGCGATCCAAACTATACCGATTTCGCGGATTCACGGCTAGCCATCAGCGATCCAAACAATCCACGATATTCTGATGCAGCAACTGCTCAATGACCGCTGGTGCAAGTTGCCATGTCTCCAACCGTGCTTTGATCTGCTGGATCAGCGCAACGGCTCCCACGCCCCCGCCCAGGTTCTGCCACATTGCAGCAACCGCCAGATCAGTAGCCAACACAAGACGATCTGAATAGCCCAGATCAATCATCTGATGCAGCAGAGGCCATGCATTTTGATCGGGATCATATTTGGGTCGCACAAATGTATCATATTCCAGGCGGATTCCGCGCTCTACCAGGCGTTGATGCAGCGCTAGTTCAGGGCGTTTATCCACATGGCAGAGGATCAATTTCTCTGGCTTCTGCCCACAGCCAAGCATAAACTGAGCGATTTCTTCTACATCACTGCCGCGCTCGGTATGTACCTGTATTGCTGCACCCGTTGCATTGCTGGCCTGTACCGCTGCTTCGATCAATGCTCTGGGGGAGTCTTGCAGGGTTTTTTCGCAGGCAATTTTGATGAATCCTGCTCGCACATCTGGGGCTTCGACCAATCCCTGAGTGAGTTCATCGACAAAAGTTTGCTGCGCGGTGGCTGCATCCTGCTCAAAAATCGGTGCATTCGGTGGATAGTAACGCCGCAGATGAAACCCGGTGCTGGCAATGATGGGCACGCCAGTTGCGAGGCTGATTTGCCGCAGCATTGCGCCATTGCGTCCACAAGCCTGGGCAGGCTGGCAATCGACCATCGCGCTGCCCCCGGCTTCACGGAATGCGATCAACTCGCGCTCAATGCCTGTTCTGTCATTGAGGATCAAGGGCTGCGGGTCAATGGCTCCTACCTCATCAATCCAGACATGGGTATGCCCGTCAATGATGCCCAACGAAGCGGGATTGATTTCCCCGGTCACGGTCTGAAGCATGACAACCTCCGCTACTTCACCCGCTGATTGAATTCAATCTTTTCGCCATCCGGCCCCTGAATATTGAAGTAGTACACGCCTTTCTCCCAGAACGGCAAAAAAACAGGGGCATCTTCTAACGGGCGCAATCCTGCATCCTGCACAGCCCGAAAGACCGCATGGATGTCGTCCACATCCAGCGCAAAATGGTCGATATGCCCATGGGAACGTGATTTGATTTCTTCCAGTGCCGCACCCGCAAGCTGGAACAATTCCAGCACAAATCCGTTTAGTTCCAGCATAGAAATCAAGACGGTTCCATCATCGGATGGAATCTCCCGGAACATGGTTTCATGAAAACCGAATTGTGCATAAAAATCCTTCGAGCGCTGCATATTGCTGACAGGCAAACCGAGATGCTGAAATCCGCTGATATGATCGCCCAACATGGCAATCACTCCTTTCATCTTATCAGGTATGGATCAAGCCATGATGCGGTTGCAAGATCTGTTCGATCTCCGCGAGCATCTCCGGCGTGAGTTCCCAGGATGCCGCCGCAGCGTTCTCCTCAATGTGCGCGACGGTCTGCGCCCCACAAATAACCGATGTTACCTGCGGCTGGGCAATCAACCAATTGATGGCAATCTGACTCAGAGGCTTATGGATCTTCGCAGCGAAGGCCAGCAATTTCTCGCGGATATGGTAAAAGGTCTGGAATGTTTCGCCGTTCAGTTTGGGATTAGCAGAGCGCACATCGTTTTCATCAAACTGCTGCTGCGCCCTGAAATTGTCCGTCAATAAGCCCTGGAACAGCGGGCTGTACGGGAAGAAAGCCATGCCATTCTCTTTGCAATCCGGCAGGATTTCAGTTTCCGTGCGGTATTCCAGCGGGATACCATGATACTGCGACGGGTTGCGCTCCAAGAGATTATACAATCCCTGGTGGGAGACCAGTTTGCTATGCTGGCGTGCTTCATCCGCCAGCGCGATAGAAAAATTGGATACGCCAATATGCCGGATTTTCCCCGCTGTTTGCAGCTTGTTCAGCGTCTGCATGGTATCCGCAATCGGCGTTTGCGGATCAGGCCAATGAATCTGGTAGATGTCGATGTAATCCGTTTGCAAGCGGCGCAGGCTGTCTTCGATTTCCTGTTCGATGCGCTCTGGTCGCAGATCATTGACAATATTTCCAGCATCGTCCCAACGCAGGCCGCACTTGCTAGCGATGATGACATCTTGCCGCCGACTGCCGAGAGCGCGTCCCAGCATGGTTTCTGCATGTCCGAAGCCATAGACAGGCGCAACATCGAAGAAGGTAATCCCCAGGTCAATTGCCCGTTGAATGGTGCGGATGGTTTCGTCGTCTTCCGTGCCATTCCAGATGGCGCTGCCCCCGGCTGCCCAACAGCCAAAGCCAACAGCAGAAAACTCAAAATCGACGGCTGGTATGGTTTTCATTTTCATGGTCACTGCTCTTCCTGCTGCGAATAGACTTCAGGATTCACAACAAACTGCGGGCGTTCCCCGCGCAAGACTGCCAATGCATTCTGCGAAGCCATCAATCCCATGCGCAGCGTCGTCTGTGCCGTGGAAGAACCAACATGCGGGGTCGAGATGAAATTATCCAGGGCGATCAATGGATTGCCGACGGACGGCTCTGCTTCAAAAGCATCAAAGGCAGCGCCGCCCAACTTGCCACTTTCCAGCGCCTCGTAGAGAGCCGCTTCATCTACTAAGCCACCGCGTGCAGTGTTGATGAGGAACGCGCCCGGTTTCATGCTGGCGATGCGCTCCGCATTTACGAGATTGCGCGTTTCTGGCAGCAGCGGAAGATGTAAGCTGACAAAATCACTCTCCGCAAAGATTCGATCCATCGTGCAGGACTCAACGCCAACGCGCCGCACGAACTCTTCAGACGGCGGAAAGGGATCATAGAAGAGAATCTTCATACCGAAAACATGTGCCAATTCTGCGACCCGCTGCCCAATGCGCCCTATTCCGAGCAAGCCAAGGGTGCGATCTGCTAACTCCACACCCTTCAGCAGTGACCAATCCTCAGCGCGAATCTGCCGATCCTGGCAGGGAATGTTTCGTGCCAGCGCCAGCATGAAGGCCAGCGTCAGTTCTGCTACGGCGTTCGTATTGCCGCCAGGCGTGTTGGTGACGACGATGCCCTTTGCAGTGGCGGCTGCTAGATCCACTTTATCTACACCAACCCCATAGCGTGAAATCACCTTCAGGCGGTCTGCCCCGGCAATCGCTTCTGCGCTGGCATCATCCACACCGAGAATCGCCGCATCAATTCCAGGGAGCAGTTCCGCCAGTTCCGCCGCCTCTAATGGACGATCATAGGGACTGTTGACGATTTCGCAGCCAGCTTCGCGCAAGCTATCCTGATGCGCTCCAGGAGTTTTGCGGAATGAGCGCGTAGTAATAAGAACCTTTTTCTTTTCCATTGCGCTGCCTCACTTCAGCACGCCGCGCATGAACAACAGCGCCTTGCGTGCTTCTTCATCCATATCCATACCAACGCTCAAATCACGGTAAATCTTAATATCTTCGCCAACTTGCCCACCGGGTTGCACGAAGGGTTCCATGACCACATAGCCCGTATAGTGAATCTGGCGCAAGGCGAAGGCGATTTCCGTCCAGGGGATGTGACCATATCCCGGTGGCATCCGGTTATTTTCGCCAATATGGAAATGACCCAGGTACTCCCCGGTCTGGATGATGGCATCGCCGATGAAGTCTTCTTCGATGTTCATATGGAAGGTATCAAGCATCACTTTTGCGTTCGGCGAATCAACCAGGGTGCAGTATGTTACCGCCTCTGCTGCGGTGTTCATCAGGTACTGCTCGAAGCGGTTGACGACTTCCATGTTGAAGTAGACGTTGTTATCTTCTGCCGCTTTGATCGCTTCTTTCATGCTGGTGACGCTGCGCTCCAGGTAGGGACGGCGATCTGTCACCCCTTTGGGCAGGCTCCCAGGCCAGGAACTATAGATGATCCCGCCCATGTTACCGCCCCCCATTTCCCCAATAGCCTGCGCCATCTGCTGTAAATAGGCGATGCCATTCGCCCGAACGCTGGAATCTTCTGCCGCGATGTCGTACTCGTGCGGCAGGCCAATGCAGTAACTTAAGGCGATTCCGCGATCATCGGCATGGGCTTTCAAGGCACGGCGTTCTTCGCTGGTCATCCTGCCGACGGTTCCAGCGTTGACTTCCAGCACGTCAAAACCCTGGTCAGCAACTTTGTCGATGAATGGATGAAAATCTGCATCCCATTCATGCGTCCAATATGCGTAGTAAATGCCTATTTTATTCATGATGTTTCGTTTTCAATCGGTGAGTTGGGTAAATGGCTATGCATACTTCGGATTGTCGATAATTTCCGTTTGTCCGCCGCGTTGGACGATGAGCTTGCGGAAACCAACCTGCTCAATCGTGCCGTAGTCATGCCCCGCTTCACCTGCCCAGGCTGCGAAGAAGATGAACGGCTCATCCCCGGTATTCACCGTGCGATGCGCCCAATAGGGCGGGACGTAGGCAGCCGTGCCGGGAACCATCGCTAATTCGCTGGTGTGGCCTTCCTCGGTTTGCATGACGAGATAGCCCTGCCCCGCTGTTCCCAGGTACACTTCGCCCTGGTCACGCCGCGCATGATAATGTCCCTTGGTCATGTGGTATTCATCGCCAATGCGCCCAGGGTAAATGATCGTCGTGCAGTGCGGAATATGGCCTTCTTCTTCCGGTATTTCTGTGCCGTAGACTTCGTAAATCAGGCGATCCCCTTCTTCTGCCAGGATTTTTTCCACGGCTGCTTGATCGGCATACATGTGCTTCATCTGGCTCAGATGCCGCTGAAGCAAGCTGCGCTGTGGCGAGAAAATACCCGTTTGCAGATCAACCTCAGATTTGAAGGGTTGCATGATCGTTGTCATTTTGTCATCCTTTCACTGCCAAGCCGTTGGGGATGTTCTGCCAATTGGCCTCGAAACGATCAATCCAATTCTGTGTCATATCGCTGGCGAGCAATTGCTGGAAAACCCCATATTGCATGACGGCAATCGGCGCACCTGCCCGCAGCACTGCCTCGCATTGTGCCGGGGTGCGGATGCTGGCGGCAGCAATTTGCGTGGTTGCACCGTGCCGCTGATACATAGAAGCAATGTCACTGATGAGTTGGTAGGCATCGACACCGGAATCTTCGATGCGCCCAACGTAGGGAGCAACATAAGCAGCATTCGCGGCTGCTGATAGAAATGCCTGGTTCAACGTGGAAATGGTCGTCACCAGCGGCTTCAAACCCTGCGCGGCGATGCGTTTGGTGGCAGCGATCCCTTCATGGGTGGCAACTAGCTTGGGATGAATTTTATCTGAGATGCTGCGCAGTGAGTCCATCTCGCGCAGGTAATCTTCCACTGTTGGGCCATGTAGCTGCACATACACGGGAACTTCGACCCGTTCGCAAACATAGGCGACCAGATCTTCCATCGGCTGCCCGTCTGCCGTCCAGCTTTCCATGATGCTTGGATTGGTCGCAATGGCTGCCGCGAGGCCGCTGTTCGCCACTTCAATCACTTCATCCGGTGTCCCCTCAATCCAGAGTTCTAGCATAAGTCCCTCTTTCGTGATGTTATTCTGTGCGAATGCGTTCAATGAGTGCCAGTGTGCTAGCCGTCAATTCTTCAATTCGGTGATAGTCCCCGGCTGCGATCCAGTCTTTGCGCACCAATTTACTGCCCATGCCCACGCAGGCCACCCCCGCGCCGAACCAATCGCGCAGGTTGTCTTCATCTGGCGTGACCCCACCAGTGGGCATGATGCGCGTCCAGGGACGGGGGCCGAGGACATCCTTCACAAAACCTGCGCCACCGACAGCGCTGCCGGGAAAAGCCTTCACGATTTCTGCGCCATATTCTTCTGCGGTTGCGATGTCATTGAGCGTCCCGCAGCCAGGCATATAAGCCAGTTTGCGCTTATTGCAGAAACGAGCGACCTCCGCACTGAAGGTGGGGCCGACGACGAAATTTGCCCCATGTGCTGCGTACAGTGCAGCAGTTGCGGCATCTTCTACCGAACCGACACCGATAATCATTCCGGGATGGTTGATGGTGCAGTACTTTGTCAGTGCAGAAAATACTTCAATGGCGTAGTCGCCGCGATTGGTAAACTCGACAATGTGGCTGCCACCATTTGCCAGGGCTGCCACTACCTGCTTCGCTACTTCAAAATCGCTGTGATAGAACAGCGGAACCATACCATCAGCAAGGACAGTATTGTAAACGGTCAAGCGGTCAAATTGTGCCATAGGGCAAAATCCTCTGTTATGCCGGACGAAGTGCTGAAGCGGCTTCATCCAGTTGAGCAAACAAATCCGGGGTCAGGTCAATCTGGAAGACTTCGGCAATGACCTGTGTCCAGCCATGCAAGAAATAGACCCATCCATCTTCGATGGCGAGATTGCGTTCGTCTGCCTGGTTTGCGGCCTGCTGCATGAAATCGCGTTCACCACGATAATTTAATTCCCACACCAGGCCATCTTGCGGGAAGAGTCCTGCATCTGTCAGCGGTGAGCCGGGGCGATCTTTGCCCAACCCGGTTGCATTAATCACCAGCGAACCAGCGGGTAACTCCGCCATGATTGCATCATTTTCGGCGGCGTTTTGCGTCAGGCGGTAGTCAAATTGCATAGAAGTTTCCAGCGGTTCATGAATGCGACGGATGGCATCCAGGCGTTCTTGCGAAATATCCACGACGATGAATTTACGCGGAACTTCCCCAACTTTGGATTGCTCTGCCAGGTAGACGCTGATGGCAATCGCTGCGCCACCGGCTCCCAGGCAGAGGACATCCGCTTGTGATTTGCGCCAATGGTCTTGCGGCACGAAATTTTCCAGCGCCAGGCCGGATGTAATTGGGTCTTTGGCGTGACCGTAGAGCGAACCATCCCGTTTGGAGATGCAAGAAATCTCGTCGCAAATTTCGGCGTAGTGATCCAGTTCGTCGAACAAGTCACGGCTGGCATGGAGAAGATCAATCTTGTGGGTTGTGACCAATGCGCCCTTTGAAAGCGGATCGCTTTTGATATGTTCGACAATGCGGCGGTACACTTCATCCGGCGCGTGGATTTCGGCATCGTAGCCCACGATTTGCGCTCCCAGGCCAAGAATATCTGACCACTTTGGGAAGACCTTCATAATGGACGATTGAGTCGTCGTCACGCCGATGAAATACAGCGTGGGATTACTCTGTTGTTGGATTGCGTTGGCTGTCATCAAGTAGCCTTTATCTGTGCCTGATTATGATAATTGGGCGATTGCTTCATACGCCGGGACAAGCGCTTCATACAATTGATTGAAAATCGGATAGGTTTTTTCATAGATTGCAGAATTTTCCGGGTTGGGTTGGATCGTCTCCGCGATTTCATTCATGGTCTCGATCATGTCAAAATTCGGATACAACCCTACACCAACGCCGCCAACCAGCGCCGCACCCATTGAGGTTGCTTCTTCCAGGATGGCAAGCCGATGCACGGGCATCCCGTACAAATCCGCCATGATCTGATTCCAGACGCGGCCTCGTGCGCCGCCACCGATTACGCGCATCGCATCAATGTTTGTGCCCTGGTTACGAAAAGCATCCAGGATCACGCGCAGGTTCATCGTCACACCTTCCAGCACCGCACGGAACATGTGCGCCCGGCTGTGGCGAATCGTCAGCCCGATGAATGCCCCGCGTGCATAGGGGTTCCAGCGGGGACTGCGTTCCCCCAGGAGATACGGCAGGAAAAACAACCCCTCTGAACCAGGAGCAACATTTTCAATTTGTAGGTTGATCAGTTCATAGGAGCTGATGCCGAGCCGTGCCGCCGCTTCTTTTTCCAGCAAAGCCAGTTGATCCCGCGTCCATTGGTAGGAAGCACCAGCAGCCTGCATGGTTCCCGTCGGCATAACCATATTCGGGATCACATGCCCGAAGGTGAAGGTGCGGTACTCCGGGTCATAGATTGGTTTGGGCGTGGAGAGGGCAATCCACGAAGAGGAGCCAACGTAGTTATAGGCCGAACCTTCTTTGACAACGCCAGCACCAGCCGCCGCACAAGCACCATCGCCACCACCAATCACAACGGGCGTTCCGGCGGCTACACCGACTTCTTCCGCAATATCTGGCAATACCTCACCCACCACATCCACTGACTGATGCAGTTCCGGCAATTTGCTTGCTGGTAGATCAACTGCGTCCAGGATTTTGCTTGACCACTGCCCACTATCCAGGTCATAAAGATTCATGCTGGAAGCATCTGAAGGGTCGGTAGCAAAGTTTCCAGTCAAGCGGGCGACAATCGAATCTTTCGCGTGAACGAACTTATAGGTTTTGTTGTAAATGTCTGGCTGGTTATCGCGCATCCAGAGGATTTTCGCCAGCGAATAGGACGCGCTGAGGCGATGCCCGGTGATCTGATAAACATCTTCAAATGAAACCCGTTCACCAATCCAGGCTTCTTGCTGCAATGAACGCTGATCTGCCCAGATGATGGCATTGCGGATGGGGCGTGCTTGCTCGTCAAGGGGAACTGCGCCCATCATCTGACCACTGAAGGTAATGCAGGCAATATCATTTTTGCTGACGTGCGTCTCTTGTAATAATTGTTTGGTAGATAAACAAACCGCTTGCCACCAATCTTCGGGGTTTTGCTCTGCCCAGCCAGTATGCGCAAATTCTGTTTCATAGGCATAAAAAGCACTGCCGACCAGGCGGCCTTCCCGGTCATACAACGTGGCCTTATTACCCGTTGTCCCCAGGTCATGTGCAATCACATAATTCGGCATTTTTGTTCCCTTCAAGAAAAGCAATATTTGACATCTACGCAATGCGCACAGTATAATCCGCCCAACCTGTAATTACAAGTCATGACAGGACACTACAGGGCATGGCACTTTCACCGCAGGATTTAGCAGAAGAATATAAGGTAGATGCCAGCAAGCCGGTTCCGTTTCATACGCAGGTTTACGAAGTGCTGGAACGCCTCATCACGACGACATGGGAGCCGGGAGATCAACTTCCGGGGGAGCCGAAGCTCTGTGAGTTGTTCGGTGTCAGCCGTACTGTCATCCGTCATGCTCTGGAACAACTAGATCGGGATGGTCTGATTATCCGCATCATGGGCAAAGGGACTTTCGTCGCCGAGCCGAAGATCAATGAAGGGCTGGCGGGACGCTTGACCGGGTTCTATGAAGATATGGCGGAACAAGGCCATCGAACAATCTCACGAGTGCTGCGTCAGGAACACATTGAGGCAGATGCCAAAGTTGCTCGCAATCTAAAGCTCAACGTCGGGGATGATGTCATTGTTATGCGGCGGGTTCGCTACGTGAACGATGTGCCGCTGCAACTGGTGACGACCTATTTACCTTTCGCTCTGTGCGAGCCTGTGCTGTATGCGGATTTTCGTGAGCAATCGTTGTATGTCTTCTTGCGGCAAGAGTGTGATTTACACATTGCAGAGGGCAAACGCATGATTGAAGCAGTATCCGCAACCAGGGAAGAATCGCAGTTGTTGGAGATTAGTCCAGGTGCGCCGCTGATCCTGGTTGATAGTGTGAGTTACCTGGAAGATGGTACACCGTTGGAATATTATCGCGCAGTGCATCGCAGCGACCGGGCGCGTTTTGAAGTGCATTTGATGCGCGTGCAGATGTAGTACACATTGCACAAAGGCACAAAGCAACTTACTTGACAAGTATCCAGAATTGCGGTATTTTTTGAGAAATCGTTTTCTCGTACTGGGAAACCGATTTCTAGAGAAGACAAATTATTCACACCTTTTTACAAAGCATCATGGCAAAAATTACGATTGGTGATGTCGCAAAATACGCCGAGGTATCCCAGGCCACTGTCTCGCGGGTACTCAACGGCAAAGAAAATGTTGATCCGGTTATGCGGGATCGCGTTCTGCAAGCGGTGCAAGCGCTTGGGTATAAGCCAAGCCGCATTGCCCGACGGCTGCGCAAAGAGTCGCATGATGTCATCGGCTTAATTGTCTCAGACATCCAGAACCCGCACTTCGTCTCCGTCATCAAAGGCGTGGAAGAAACAGCATATATCAATGATATGAATGTCTTGCTGTGCAGCGCGGGTGAAGACCCGGAGCGCCTCAGCAAATATGTGGATGTCATGCGGGCGGAGTCTGTTGCGGGTTTAATTGTCGTCCCCACACGAGACGAAGATACCCAGGCTTTCGAGACGCTGCGCGAGTACAACATCCCCATAGTGATCTTAGATCGCATCATTGAGGGCTACGAAGCAGATGTTGTACGTTCCAACAACCAGGATGGTGCATACCGCCTTGTTGCCCACGTATGCCAGCAAGGGTATCAGCGTATCGCCATCGTCCACCCGGATTTGAAGACCGGGTACGAGCGCTATGAAGGCTATATTTCGGCGCTCGAAGAGTACGGCATTTCTCCTGACGCTTCGTTGGTCAAAGGAGAAGGCCACCAGATCGAAGACGGCTATCACCACACCCTCGCACTGCTCACAAGCCCTGCCCCACCAGAGGCGCTTTTCACCGCGACCAACCTGTTGACGATTGGGGCGTTACGCGCCATTCGAGAACTGAAGCTGCACATCCCACAAGATGTTGCCCTGGTTGGCTTTGATGATCTTCCCTGGGTCGAAGAGTTTGCGACACCCGTCACGGTGGTTTCTCAACCCACCTATGAACTCGGCAGGCTGTCGGTTGAAGTGTTGATCCGTCGCCTGGGCGATATGTCGCTGCCCTACGCGACGTACAACCTGGATACCACCCTGGTTATCCGCGACTCGTGTGGCGCACAGAACGACCAGCAGTAATCACTTCCTATTTGTGAACGCCACTGGTGTCCATCAGGCTCCGGTGTTCAAAAAAGTTATTTACGCAACTGAGGAGGATACTATCGCAGCAAACAAACCAAGAAACACCCAAGCTCGTACTGTATGGTTTCAAAAAAACTTTAGGAGGTTCTCAATGCGTAAGTTGTTCTTGCTTGTTTTGATCGTTGCTCTGGCAATCATGTCCTTCAGCATGGTGCAGGCACAGGGCGAATTTGAAGGTCAGACCGTTGTTGTCGTCACCCAGACGGGTCGCTCCATCGGTGGTCCGGTTGAAGATTACGCCCCGGAATGGGAAGAAATGACGGGCGGTGATGTTCAGTTGCAGCAGTTCGCATTCGGCGAATTGTACGAAAAGATGATCGCTTCTTTTGAAACTGGCTCCATCGACTACGATGTGATGATCTTCCCGGCTGACTGGGCTGGTGACTTCATGGCTCCGGGTTTCCTGGAACCGATCTCGCAGGAATTGCTGGATACTCTGGAACCGGATGACATCGTTCCGCTGTATGCTGACCGCATCACGGCCTGGGGTGACACTGTGTACGCACTGCCCTATGATGGCGACAGCCACATGATGTACTACCGCAAAGATCTGGTGAACCCGGACAGCGAATATGCTGCTGAATTCGAAGCAGAATACGGCTATCCGCTGGATGAACCGCAGACCTGGGATCAGTATTTCGACATCGCTACCTTCTTCAATGGGCGCGAAGTTGAAACCGCTGGTGAAATTTTCCCGATTTATGGTGTTGCAGAAGCACAGCGTCGTAATGCTCAGAGCTACTGGGTGTACCTGTCGCACGCTGCTGGCTACGCAAAAGCTCCCGGCAACCCCTGCTTCTTCTTCAGCTGCGAAGACATGACACCGGAAGTCAACAATCCGGGCTTCGTCCGCGCACTGGAAGATTACATCGCACTGCGCGACCTGGGACCTGAAGAAATGATCAACTGGGATGTAGCAGACACTCGTGTGCAGTTCCCGGCTGGTGTCAGCGTCTTCAACATTGACTGGGGTGATGTTGGTCCGATCTCCTACAATCCTGAAGCATCCGTCATCGTTGGTGATACCGGTTTTGCTCCGCTGCCAGGTGCTAGCGAATACTGGGACTCTCTGGCAGGTGAATGGGTCACCCCGGAAGATGGTGTGAACCGCGCACCGTTCATCGCCTTTGGTGGCTGGATCATTGGCGTTGCTGCTGATAGCGATGTCAAAGAAGCTGCTCTGGACTTCGCTGCCTTCATGGCACGTCCTGAACTCGTCCGTGAACTGGCAACCATCCCGGATACGGGCATTAACCCGTCCCGCTACAGCCAGTTGGATACCGAAGATGTTTCGTTGTGGGTCAATGCTGGCTTCGATGAAGAAGGGGCTGTGGATTACCTGAGCGCCATCCTCGAAGGCATCAACCACCCGAACTACGTGCTGGACATCCGTATCCGTGGCAGCGCCGAATACTTGAGCGTGCTGGATGCTGAAATTGCTCGCGCACTGGTGGGTGAAATTTCCGCACAGGAAGCACTGGACAACGTGGCTGCACAGTGGGATGGCATCACTGACCGCCTCGGTCGTGAGACCCAGCTTGAGCAGTATCGTGCGTCGGTCGGCTTCGGCGAATAATCATTGGTAACCGTTTGTTGGGGTATGCCCTGGGTATACCCCAACCCTGCCATGAAAGTTTCTTAGGAGTGGGGACATGCAGGAGAAAGTGAAAGAAGCAGTCGCCAAGCAAGATCAGAACGCAGTCATGAAACGGGTGTTCCTTTCCCCTGCGGTTGTGGTGCTGTTGGCACTATCCATTTTTCCGCTGCTCTGGTCGTTAGGGATGAGCTTCACGGATTTCCAGCGTGGCAATACACGAGCAGCAGAAGCAAGCGCGGAAGCCTCCGGCGAAGTGATCGAACAAGAGGGGTTCCTGGGTTTAGGTTTTGACCTGACGTTGCAAAATTACGAGCGCATGTTGAGCGACCAACGCTTACATGCCACCATCCGCAATACCTTATTCTACGTTTTTGCGGGGGTGATTATTCAATATCTGGCGGGTTTCGGGCTGGCACTACTCTTAAATCAAGATTTCTTTGGGCGAAACCTGGTTCGTGTGATTTTCCTGATGCCTATGATGATGACCCCGGTGGCGGCTGCCTATACCGGGCGTATGATGTTCGACTCATCCATTTCGCCTCTGGCACAGTTTCAGCGTACCTTGACGAGCTTCGTCCAGAGTATCCCCGGCGGGTTCTTTGAAGATACCGTCATTCGCATTCCCTGGTTGACGGATGGTGCTGTAGCTCCGCTGACGATGGTGCTGATTGATAGCTGGCAGTGGATTCCATTCATGACCCTGCTGCTGCTGGCAGGGATGCAAACAATCCCGGACGAAATCTACGAAGCTGCCCGCGTCGATGGTGCCAGCGCCTGGCGCATCCTGCGCAGCATCACCTTCCCGATTTTGCTGCCGATTTCTGCAACGGTGATCCTGATTCGTGGCCTGGAAATCTTCAAAATCATTGATGTCATCATGGTGACAACGGGTGGCGGCCCCGGTAATTCAACCGAATCGCTGACGATGTATATCTTTGAAACCGCCTTGAGCTTCGGCAATTACGCTTATGCAGCGTCCATCTCCTTTGCCCTGCTCATCACGGTCATTATTTTCGCAACCGTATTCCTCGCCGGGATGCGCCGGATAACCCCGAGATAGGAGACTGACAATGAATAAGAAACGAACACTCTGGCAGTCTCTGGTTTTATACGCGATGGTGCTTTTGTGGTGTTTCATCGTGTTGTTCCCGTTCTACTGGCTGCTGACGACTTCTTTCAAAACACAGATTGCAGTCAGCCGGGGACCAAACTACTTCCCAAGGTTAGAAATACCCTTCATCCCGGTGACGAACGAAGACGGCGAAGAAGAGCCTTTCGTCACACCGGGGGATTTCACACCAACGACGCAGCACTGGAATGATCTCTTCACCCGCGACCGCGATGAGGTTGTGCGCCACTTCCGCAACAGCCTGATTGCCGCTACTGGCAGTACCGTTCTGGCGCTGATTATTGGTTCGATGGCAGGCTATGCTCTCTCGCGCTTCAAGTATTACTGGAGCGCATTGGGCTGGGACAATGACAACATCGCCTTCTGGATCATCTCCAATCGCTTTTTGCCGCCTGCACTGTTCGTTGTGCCGTTCTTGCTGCTGTATTCCTGGCTGGATTTGATCGACACGCACGTCGGCCTGATTATCGCCTATACCATGTTCAATCTACCCTTTGCTGTGTGGATCATGCGGGACTTCTTCAATGGTCTACCCGTTGAGCTGGAAGAGAGCGCGATGATCGACGGAGCAACGCGGCTTGTCGCTTTCTTGCGCATTGTCCTTCCGTTGAGCGCCCCGGGGCTGGTAGCCGTGGCGATCTTCTCGTTCGTCTTCTCCTGGAATGAATATTTATATGCGCTGATGCTGACGAACTTCGAGGCGATTACCATGCCTGTACTGATCGCAGGGCAGAATAACACACGCGGGATTCAGTGGTGGTTCATTTCTGCGCTGACCTTAACCGCTGTTGCACCCGTTGTGATTATTGGCCTCTTGCTGGAACGCTATATCACACGCGGTCTGGTCGCCGGGGCAATCAAGGGATAACGAAGAATCCAGCCACATGGTGCGATATGTCCTTGTGACTGACGTTAGCAAAAGTTTGCCATTTTGCTCATTGTATCTCCCCTTCTCAATCTCCCCCCACTGTGTGAGGGGAGACTTAGCCCCCTTCTTGAGAATCGGGAGGGGGTGGGGAGTGGTGAAATACACCTCGTTCTGATCGTCACACTTTTATTTACAAACACACCCTAGCAGCCAACAGCCTTTGGAATAGAAACTGTTTGCGGACAGCGTGCCGCAAAAAAACAAGGGGTTCGATCATGTCGAACCCGCTTTTAGGCCAGCGGGCGCGTCGTGGACACGCCCCTACGAGAAACAACATTGCAACGGCACGATGTCTACGACACTTTTCACGGTCGATGTCACTAAAACGTACAATCAGCTTGTCAGACAGATACCTGCAAACTTAAGGGATCAAAGCAGCATTGACAGCAGCACGTTTGGGCATGGAGGTAGAAGCACCTAATGCCTGCACACTGAGGGATGCGGCGGTATTGGCGAAGTGAATCGCCCGATCCAACTGCATTTGTTCAGATAGCCCGACTGCCAATGCCCCGGTAAAACAATCGCCTGCGCCAGTTGTATCAACAGCCTTCACTTGTTTCCCTGCGACCCGGATGACTTCATCACCGTGAACGCAAAGCACACCCTGTGACCCCAATGTGATGATGATGTGCTGTTCTGGCGCATGGCGCAGAATGGTCGCCTGCGCCTGTAATTCAGACGGATCATCACTGGCAACCTCCCGCCCTGCAAAGTAGGCCAGTTCTGTCTCGTTGACGATCAGGTAATCAACCAGCGGCAGTAGTCCATCGGTGAAAGCGGCAGCCGGAGCCGGATTGAGGACGGTCTTCGCGCCGACGGCTCTCGCCTTTGTGAAAAGCGCTTTGATCGTTTCCTGTGGAATCTCAAAGACGCTGACAACGACATCATTCGCGGCAAGAGGTACAGCTTGTACGTCTTCAGCGGAAAGTTGGAAGTTGCTGCCGCTAACCACGACAATCGTATTTTCCGAGGCATCGTCCACCGTAATCAGGGCAATCCCACTGGGTTGCTCTTCGGAATAGCTCAGGTAATCCAATGCCAGATTTTCGCCGCTCAGGAACTGAGTCAGGGCATCACCAAATGGGTCGCGCCCCAGCTTGCCGATGAGGTAGACATCATCCGCCAACCGCGAAGCAGCAACCGCTTGATTGCTCCCCTTGCCACCGGGAATATAGTGCAAATCATGCCCGAAGATAGTCTCACCTGGTTTAGGATGACGCGCCGTCTGCACAACGACATCCATGTTGATGCTGCCTGCAACAATGATTTTGCCCACCTCAGTCCCCCTTCTACAAGCTTGAAAGTGACACTCCATTGCGACTGCGAAGACAAGAGCAACGCAATGTCTATTAATCTACACCACTCAGCGCTCCGGGGCGACCTTGGGTCAGGGCAATCGCATCCAATTTTCTTTGGATCGTTAGAAACAGAAAACGCGCAAAACGACGAACGCAACAGATCACAAATGCACTGAATCAAGCGAAAACACGATTTCTCTTTTCGGTTATTTCGGGCACGACAGGTCGTGACCCTACGGTTTTCTTCGTGTCCTTCGTGACTTCGTAGTTCAAATCATTTTGGTGCGATCACCCTGGGTCTTGGGTATTTCACGCATCAGGATAAGGCCAAACCATGCCAGGGGCTTCATTGAACCTCTACCAATGCGCTACAAGAATCTTTTTCAACCAGGGACACAGGCGATCATTCGTATTGGGCAGGTGTAGATAGGTTGCCAAAGGGTTTTATGGATGTTGGATTGATGCTGCCGAGGGCGCTGCTCATACGCCCTCAGCCACACCAACCTACACAGGGAGGAGGAAACACACTATGCAAGGAGTTGGTTTGCTCATCAGCACGTTGTGCTGCTGCTCACAAATTTGGGTTGATGCGCTCTTTGGCGTGCTGCTTCCATAGTTCACAGCTTTCGGTACGCCTGGTAGCGATCAACTTCGCCAGATGAATTGAGATATAGGCATGCACGAATGTACCCAGGTTATATTCGTTGTCATGCAGTCCAGAGCGCGAGTAGTTAACCTCGTCTCCGGCGGAAATGTTGTACAGGTTTGGGGAACGCAGCATCATTTTACCTACTTGGGACAGACCAGGGTTCACGATCAAGTTGACCCGAGACGAACATTCCTGCACCCGTCATACCTATATCCTTAGCAATTCATTGTGACCGTTCTGCGATCACATCTTTATGTTAATCCTGTCTTTCTGATGTTTGTATTAAGGATCTGAAGGTTAGAAGATTGTAACCTTTTTAGTGCTTATGGGCATCCGCAGAGGTTTGACAGGATCGAACCCCTGCGGATGGCTGGCTAGTTCGTTTTCAAGGAGGGGTCTGTCAAGCGAAGCACTTCATGAATCCGCCACTGCCAGATTTTGCAGGTTCCGAATCCAGCCGGTGTAGTTCAACGTTTGCACGCGATACCAGATCGTCTCGCCATCTTCAACAGGCCCTGCCGTGATGATGAGTTCATCGCCCGGCAGCATCACCCCGGTGATTTCAGCATCCCCTGCGGGTTCGGTGTAAATATCCAGTGTGCCGCTCGTCAGTACGAGGATCTGCCCTATAGCATATTCTTCTGGCGCAGCATCCGTAGGCGGTTGTGATGTGCGGGTCGGTTCGATGTCTTCTGCGGTGGCAACAGGTTGCGGCAGCGGAATCTGGCGTAGTGTACTGGGGAGGCCACCAAGTACCCAATCCATATTGGGGCTGTTTTCCGTGACCCCGGTCAATTCGTAGATCGCGCCATCGACCAGCGCGACATAGGTAGCCGTGTCCGTTTGCAGCAGCACCGCACGCGCATCAGGACTCCAGCGCACCACGTTCGGCGCAACCTCACCAATGGGAGCCGTGAGCGCTTCACCTTCCGCGTTAAGAATTTGTAACGGTGCGCCAGCAGCAATCGCAGAACCTAACATCAATACTTCACCATCTGGCGTTTGGACGGCATCCTGCACCCAGGCCAGGCCAATATCTGCCGCCGGGGTCATCTCAACGGCTTGCCCTGTGCGGTCAATGATGCCAAAGACGACTTCATTCTGGGGGTTACGACCACTGACAACAATATTCTCGCCATCCTGCGCCCAATGCCCATACTCATAGCGCAGGAAGTTCGGCGGCGTTTCAAGTTGCTGGCGCTGTGGATCGCGTTCGGCACGGCGAACATCCAGCGCACGACGACCTTCACTGAGCAGATTCGTCGTCACCAGAATGGATTGGTTATCACTTGACCATTCGATGTTCAGCGAACGCCAACCCGCGCTATCTTCCGGCACACCGAACATGGAGCAAAACGGCGGGCAATGCCCCATAAGCTGGTAAGAAGGATCGGTTGCCAGTTCGCGCAAGGGCTGCCAGAACCAGACTCCCTGGCTGGCATCCGGTTGTGCTTCATTCTGGATGCGGAAGGCCAGCATTTCCCCATCCGGTGACCATTCCACCTGACGCACAAAGAGTTTGTTCTCGGCGGGGTTTTCTTCATCTACGGTGTAACCATCATAAAAGGGAGAGAATGTGTAGGTTCCTTCAAAACGCTGGTCGCTGTTGGGGTCAACAAAGCGCAGCAGGCCGAAGGCATCCACCCGCGCCCACCGTGAAGGATCAACCGGGTTCCAATCTACATCAATGGTGCCAGCAGGCAGAGGAAATTCCGGCAGTTCGCCCAGTGCCAGGCCACCTGAACTGCTCAATGCGAAGATGCGCCCACTCTCAACAGGTTCTTCAAAGGCTTCATCCTGGGCAGATACAAACAAGATACTGCCCAGCAGCAGCCAACTCAAGATCAAAACAATGCGCGACATGGTTCTGTACTCCAGTGTCTATTCACAAACTGAAGCCATTATACTGTCGCGTGGGCAGGCTGCGCATGACGAACGATCAGCGTCTGGCCTGTGATTGCACTAGCCCCAAAATCATTCCCCTTCCGAATCGCTGAAGCCATCCCCCAGGTAATTCTCAACCAGGCGATTCAAGCGGCTGAGTTGCTTGTTGATTTTCTTCAGCGTTTTATCCGGCGCATTGCCATCACTCAGCCACAGATGCCCGCCGTTCAAGTTGCGATGGTGATCCAGTTCCTGCGTTTCGCTGTAGGGAGCCTTATGGATGCCCTCGTAATTCAAGATCACATGAAAAGGTGCTTCGCCCAGCCAGTAGGTCAGGCGCTGTTGTGTGGCAATATCCATACGAAATGGATTGGCGCGGTCAATCACGGAGACTTTCAGCGGCAGGCGATCCGGGAACTGCTCTTGAATCAGCGTTGGAACAGGTGCGAAATCAATTTCGACATTGAGCGCGGGAAGGTCATTGATTGCCAGCACCGCCAGTTCGACAACGCCAGGGCGCTGTGGATTCTCGCGCAGCAGCGCACGCAGCATGGGACGGCGCAAACCGCGTCTGGCGCGGATGGCTTCCACGAGATAATTGTTCGCCGGGTTGGAATGTGCCCCGGTGCGGATGTAGTAGCGGTAATCGGGTGCCATGTGTGGCAAATCATAGCTTTCGCCAAAGGCGACCACCAGCACCACATGCTCTGGCGCAATGGCAGACTCTGCAATATCCGGGCGAATCGTGCGCACGCTGTATGGCCCTGGTGGAGTCACGCCGCGCAGCGCCGCATCCACCCAATCGCGCAATTTTTGTTTGCCCATCATCGCCGGGATGCCACCGTCAATTTTGCCGCTATCATCCACGCCCACAATCAAAATTCCGCCGCCTGTGTTCCAGAACGCGGAAGCAGTCTTCACAAGCTTGGATTGCAACTCGTTGCGGTAATTGGGCATCTCCCGAATCAAGCTGGACTTAAACTCGTATTCGTCCGTCTCGACACTCGGCAGTATCTGTAGGTCTTCTTCCGTCCACTCGTCAATGATGTTGTGGTTTTCGAGGGGCATGATGTTCTGCTATAGGTCTAGTTTAATCTGTGTTGGTTGGGTTGGTTTCTGGCGACGAAGTTTGGGTTCGAGGTCGTCCACAATCTCATCGCCCCACTGTGTCCAATTTTCGCGCCCGAACCTTGCAAACAGCTCAAGGTAAGGCCCCGGACTACATGCTTCGATCACATCATACAATTCATCCATTCGAAGAAGAATGAAACATTCGTTCGCATACAAACTTCAGAACACTTGTTAAAGATCGTTTGTTTTTGGTGACGAAAAGATAGCCTAAGTATACGCGGAAATGGGGAACACAACACAAGGTTGCGCCCCATCCGTCAGGGTGATGACACCAAAACCTGTTGGAGTTTGTGACGGGCAAAACGTCGCGCCCATTATCGCAGGGAATTCGCTCCTACAAGTCCTACGGCGTGTCCGTCAGGGTCGCTTCCCAGATGGTGAGGTCGTCATAGGCCACACCGATGATGGTATCCTGTGCGCCGTTGAGTGCAAATCCGGTGCGCCCTTCCCGCAGCCAATCATAGCGTGCTTCCCCCGCGAACTGGTCATTGATATACAGCGCCAGGTAATCTTCCACACAGATGATGCGCAGGTGGTTGACCTCATTGCGTGCGGTGCGGATGGCTGGGTGCTGCGTCCAGTTCACCAGCGGCAGCAATTGTTCCCCCGTGCCGCGCCGTATGCCAAAGTAGCCATCCCCCCGGAACAAGAAATAATAGCCGATGCCGTTATCAGTGGGGTGCGCCCGGCACATGATGCCGTAAATCGCACGCGGGTCTTCTGGTGTGAGGACTTCGGTGGTGAGTTCCATCACGACATTGCTATGCGTCTGGTTGTTCAGCGTCCAGATGTAGCCGCCGCCGGGTGCAATCGCCTGAAATTCCCCGCCGGACGGACCAAATTGCAGCGCCCCAAACGACAGCGTATCCACACCAATAGTATTGAATCCGCCAGCATCATCAAAGCTCGTCTGTAAGAGTATTTCGCCTAATTCATAGCCAACCGATGGTTCCGGCAAGGGTTCTGCTGCCTCCCCACAGGCTGCAATCAGGCTGCTGATGAGAAGTAAAATCCCCAGTAAAAGGACTCGCTGCTGCATAGGTTTCCTGCTTTCTCATTTCGTTAGTGGGGCAATCATAGCGTTTCTGCGACTTCATACCAGGGAGAAGTCCGTAGGTGAATCAACGGTGAATGCGCTGTGAGAAAGGAGCGATTTGCCTTTACAAGACAGGGTAGATGCCGTATAGTGTAGATCGTTCAGAACTTTCAGAAAGAAATGAATGTTCTGAGCGGCATTCGACAGGTGTGTGTGTGTATTGGTAGTGTCGATTGCCCACCGGCAGCGAAATGTAATCTCCCCCCCTTGAGCATTTCGCAGCCGGATGCATGTCTCCCTCCTTGATGGTTGTGCCAGGGCTAGCGCTCTGGCACACCGCGTTTTAGCCACTGTATCCAATCGCAGAGCCTTCCCGTCCACACTTCGGCTAATCTGCCCAATGATCCACTGTGCAATCCATAGACAACCTCTCCTAAGTTCGTTACAGTTCCCTTCGTGCAGATAGCACATTCTATTTGATGTCTACTTATGGAGAATCCAGTTGATGAGAAAGACTCGTTTGCACTGGTTAACACTTTTGTTGGTTGTTTTACTAGCCAGCCTGGGGGCGCTGGGTGTGATTGCCCAGGAAAACCCGGATGGCTTCCCGGAGCCGGAACTGGTGGTTGTTCCTGGCAGTTTCCAGGATGAAGTCGGTTGCAGCGGCGAATGGCAGCCCGACTGTGAAACAACTGCCCTGACCTTCAACGAGAACAGCGGCCTGTGGGAAGGCGTTTTCAGCATCCCGGCAGGCGAATATGAATACAAGGTTGCGCTGGATGGCGGGTGGGATCGCAATTATGGCGCAGGCGCAGAAGCCGGCGGCCCCAATATTGCGCTCGTTCTCGAAGAAGATACCGAAGTTGCCTTCACCTACGATCACGCTACCGGGGTCATCACCGATAGCGTCAACGGGGAAGCGGCAGTGGAACAGGTTGAGGAAGAAGAAGCCGAAGAATCTGCCGAAGTGATTGTGCCGGAACTGGTCAACATTCCGGGGACGATTCAGCCGGAATTGGGCTGTCCCGGCGAATGGGCACCGGATTGTGAAGCAACCCTGCTGACCTATGTAGAACAATACAACATCTGGGAAGGTACGTTTGATCTTCCCGCAGGGGAGTATGAATACAAAGTTGCCATCAATGGAAGTTGGGATGAGAACTACGGCGGCTTTGCTGACCCTGGCGGCCCCAATATCATCCTGAATAATCCTGAAGATCAGGCCGTGACCTGGGTCTACAGCCATGAAACCAACTGGATCATGGATACGGTGCGCCAGCAGATTGTGACCGCACCGGGCAGCTACCAGGATGAGATCGGCTGCGAGGGCGAATGGATGCCGGAATGTATGCTGTCCTGGCTGCAAGATGTGGATGGCGACGGCATTTATACCTTCAGCACGGATGCAATCCCGGCTGGCGAATACGAAGCGAAAGCCGCTATCGGGCGTACCTGGGATGAGAACTACGGCGTTGGTGGTGAAGCCGATGGCGCGAACATCGCTTTCACTGTGCCGGAAGATGGGGAAACCGTCACCTTCACTTACGACTCCAACATCACAACGATGGTTATCAATGTAGGGGGCGCATCATTGAGTGGCGCAAATCTGCGCGAACGTACCGCGCATTGGGTACTGGGCGATACCTTCGCCTGGAATGTGGAAGCCGAAGAAGGCCGCGACTATCGCCTGCTCTACAGCCCGGATGCCAGCATGACGCTGGATGTCTTCGGAATGAGTGGCGACTTTGAAACCTTTGATTTGAGCGTGAATGCAGCCGGATTGCCGGACGATGTGCGCGAGAAGTTCCCGCATCTGGCAGAGTACACCGCGTTCACCCTCAGCGAAGAAGCGTTGGAACAGGTTCCGCAAATCCTCACCGGACAATTTGCCATCGCCGCCTTCGAGGGCGAAAATATGGTTGATCTGGCGGGGCTGCAAATTCCGGGCGTGCTGGATGATCTCTTCACCTACGAAGGCGACCTGGGTTTGACCTTCGCGGATGGCGTGCCGACGCTGACTCTGTGGGCACCGACGGCGCAGAATGTCGCGCTGAATCTCTATGATGATGAAACACCGGGCGCAGAAGCTACAGTCGTCGAAATGACCAAAGATGCCGAAGGCGGCACATGGTCGGTCACAGGTGAGGAAGATTGGTACTTGAAGTACTACACCTTCACCGTGACTGTTTTCGTACCAACGGAACAGGCCATTGTCGAAAATGAAGTCACTGACCCGTACAGCGTGGGTTTGTCTCAGAACAGCCAGCGCAGTTTGATCGTGGATCTCAGTGATCCGGCCTTGATGCCTGAAGGTTGGGATACGCTGGAAAAACCGGATTATGGCGATGCCTTTGAAGACATCACCGTTTACGAACTGCACATCCGCGACTTCAGCGCCTTTGATGAGAGCGTACCAGAAGACCTGCGCGGAACCTATCTGGCCTTCACAGTGGCAGATAGCAACGGCATGCAGCACCTCAGCGGACTTGCCGAAGCGGGTTTGACGCATCTGCACCTGCTGCCGAGCTTCGATATTGCGACAATCAATGAAAACCGGGATCGCTGGTTCCAGCCAGATTTCGCTTCTTTTGAAGGCTTGCCCCCGGACAGCGAAATCCCGCAGGCTGAACTGGATCAGATCCGTGATCTTGATCCCTTCAACTGGGGCTATGATCCCTTCCACTTCATGACACCGGAAGGCAGTTACGCCACCGACGCGGACGGCACGACTCGCATTGTGGAATATCGCCAGATGGTGCAGGCGATCAACAATGCAGGGCTGCGCGTGGTGCAGGATGTCGTCTTCAACCACACCAACGCCAGCGGACAGAGCAATCGTTCTGTGCTGGATAAGGTGGTTCCGGGTTATTACCATCGCTTAGATGCAGCCGGGCGTGTGACGACTTCCACCTGCTGCCAGAATACTGCCACCGAACACAACATGATGCGCCGCTTGATGGTGGATACGGTTGTGCTGAATGCGGTTCATTACAAGATTGATGGCTTCCGCTTTGACCTGATGGGACATCACATGCTGGCGGATATGCTGGCGGTGCGTGAAGCCCTGGACAGCCTGACCCTCGCAGAAGATGGTGTGGATGGCAGCGCAATCTACCTCTATGGCGAAGGCTGGAACTTCGGCGAAGTAGCGGATAATGCACGCGGTTTCCATGCAACACAGTTCAACACCGCCGGGACGGGCATTGGTACGTTCAATGATCGCCTGCGTGATGCAGTGCGCGGTGGCAGTCCCTTCGGCGGACGCGATGAACAAGGTATCGGTAACGGCCTCTATGTCTTCCCCAACGGCATCAATCCGGTGAACGAAAACTACGAACGGGCGCTGCGCTTTGCGGATCTGGTGCGTGTGGGGCTGGCGGGTAATCTGCGTGATTACAGCTTCATCGGCTCCAGTGGCGAAGAAATCACAGGCTACGATGTGGATTACAACGGGCAGCCCGCAGGCTATACGCTTGATCCGCAGGAGAATATCGTTTACGTCAGCAAGCACGACAACGAAACGCTCTTCGATAATATCGTCTATCGCCTGCCGGAAGGCTATGACGCTTCCGACGTGATGCTGATGCAAAACCTCAGCCTGAGCTTCGTCATGTACAGCCAGGGTATCCCCTTCTTCCATGCAGGCAGCGATCTGCTCCGCAGTAAGTCCATGGATCGGGACAGCTACAACAGCGGGGATTGGTTCAACCGCATTGACTGGACGTACCAGACCAATAACTTCGGTGTGGGTCTGCCGCCGCGTGGCGTGAACAGCGAACAGTGGCCTACCATGCAGCCGATTCTGGCAAATCCTGATCTGGTACCATCGCCGGAAGATATTCAATTGAGCGCGAATCTCTTCCGCGAGATGCTCCAAATCCGCTACAGCACGCCGCTGTTCCGCCTGGAAACCGCAGAGCAGGTACAGGAACGCTTGATGTTCCACAACACGGGCGCGGATGCTGTACCGGGTGTGATTGTGATGAGCATCAGTGATACCGTCGGCGAGAACCTCGATCCGAATTACGCGGGAATCGTGGTGGTCTTCAATGGTACGAATGAACTGCTGGCATACCCGGTGGATGAGCTAGTCGGCATGGGCTACGAACTGCATCCGGTGCTGCGTACCAGCGCGGACATTGCCATGCAAACCGCCACCTTCTACAGCGAAACCGGAACTTTCATCGTCCCGGCATTGTCCACAGGCGTTTTCGTCCTGCCGGAATAAACGACAACCCCACCCTTAAATCCCCTCCCCGAAGCATCCAGGGAGGGGACTTTTATGAAGTTTGCAAACAGGATTTTCCTCCCCTAATGCATTGGGGGAGGTGGCCTGCGCAGCAGGTCGGAGGGGGAAAACAAAGGCGGTGGGGCAATCTACCGCCTTTTCCTTCCGATGCTGTAAGGGGAAACACAACGGTGCATCATCCGCCGGATCGCCCCTACAAATTCTCCCGAAATCAGCTTCTACCAAAAAAACCGATCTTGTTCCCACAATGCCGGATTATTCTCTACATAGGTGGCAAGAACCTCGTATTCGCGGTGATTGCGAATGATGTGGTCATGGTAATTTCGCTGCCAAATGGGAAATTCAGGCGCGTTCGGTAGACGTTTGATTGTGCGTGTGACCGAAGCCTTAAATGATCCAACAATTGTAGAAATGGAATTTGAAATCGGGCGGGAAAATTGCCGCGTAGTTTGCAAAATAACAATCCCATGAAAGTGGTTGGGCATCACCACAAAAACATCCA